>NZ_CP011273.1:3253551-3904261 GCF_001610895.1 Planctomyces sp. SH-PL62
GTCCATGAACTGGAGCTTGCCGCGGATCGAGACCGAGAGCCGGGAGAGCGTGGCGCTTCCCGCGGCCTCCGGTGGCGCTGTGAGCTGGGACATCCTGGAAGTGTCTCCGGGCCGAGGGCCGGACACCTGAGCGAGGCGTCAGCGTCCGTGCGGTGTAGAGGGTCGTCGCCCGGGATCTTGAGTCAAAATCCGCAGGGGACCGAAATTCCCCTGGAGATTACTCCGACCCCCGGCCGCTTGCAAGCGGAAAGCCATCCCCCGGTGGACGCCTGGGCACTTCGACCGGCGCCGGGTTCCTTCCGCATCCGGGGCGTAGTACAAGGAAGCGTCGGAACGCGAGGTCGGGCCGGGCCCGCCTCGCTCGCCATCCCTCTCGCCCGAAGGAGAACCCTATCATGTCCCGAAACCTGAACCGCCGCGAACTGCTCCTGGCCGGCGCCGGCGCCGCCTGGCTGGGCGCGGGCGTCCTCTCGCGGTCCGTCGGGGCGACGGCCCGGGCCCCCAAGAAGGTCCTCTTCTTCACCAAGAGTTCGGGCTTCCCGCACTCGGTCGTCACCCGGCAGGACGGCACCCCGGCGCACGCCGAGAAGATCCTGACCGAGATCGGCAAGGAGCACGGCTTCGAGGTCGTCGCCTCCAAGGACGGCCGCCTCTTCGAGCCCGACAAGATCGGCGAGTGGGACGGCTTCGTCTTCTACACCACCGGCGACCTCACCACCCCCGGGACCGACAAGTCCCCCCCGCTCTCGGCCGACGGCGAGAAGGCCCTCTACGACGCCATCCGCAAGGGCAAGGGCTTCATCGGCATGCACAGCGCCACCGACACCTTCGGCCACCACGGGGCGAGGAACAAGGGGGCCGAGGATCCGTTCATCCAGATGATCGGCGGCGAGTTCGTCTCGCACGGCCCCCAGCAGGTCGCGACCCTGGAAGTCGTCGACCCCAAGTTCCCCGGCCTGGCCGACGGCTTCGGCAAGGCGTCTTCGTTCCAGATCAACGACGAGTGGTACGCCCTCAAGAACCAGCCCGACGACCTGCACGTGATCCTCGTGCAGAAGACCGAGGGCATGGACGGCCACATGTACAACCGCCCCGATTTCCCGGCCACCTGGGCCCGCAAGTACGGTGACGGCCGCGTCTTCTACACCTCGATGGGCCACCGCGAGGACGTCTGGACCAACCCCAACTACCAGTCCCTCCTCCTCGGCGCCCTCGCCTGGTCCACCGGCCTCGCCGACGCCGACGTCGCCCCCAACATCAAGCAGGTCACCCCCGGCTACGACAAGCTGACGCGGTGACGATCCGAGAACGACCGGCCGCCGGGAGCCCCGGCGGTCGGCCTCGTCTCGTCGACGCGACAGCGCGGCGTCCCGGCCCTGATCGACATCGCGGACGAACGCAAGACGCCGACGGCGCTCGTGCTCGTCGTCCCCTTGTAAACGGTCTTCCCCCCTCGCGGGGGAAGACAGACCGCGAAGCGGTCAGATGAGGGGGGGCGAGCATAAGCGCCGTCGGGATTCGCAGCCCGGCCGCACGAAACGCCGGCGGTTTCCATGCTCGCCCCCCCCTCATCCGGCCCTTCGGGCCACCTTCTCCCGCCAGGGGGGAAGGACGTTAAGGGTCGGAATCAGGCGCTCACGGTCCGGTCGCTTCAAAGGCGACGGATCCGTCGATGATGGTGTAGCGTACCCTGGCCGAGAGGACGTCGGGGGGCGGGACCTGGAAGAGGTCGCGGTCGAAGACCGTGACGTCGGCGCGGAGGCCGAGCCTGAGGACGCCGAGGCGGCCTTCGGCGAAGGCGGCGTGGGCGGCGCCGGCGGTGAAGGCCCGGAGGGTCTCTTCGAGGCTCATGCGCTGGTCGGGGTGCCAACCCCCTTCGGGACGGCCCTCGGCGTCCTGGCGGGTGAGGGCGGCGAAGAGGCCCCATTGCGGGTCGACGATCTCGACGGGGAAATCGCTGCCGAAGGCGAGCCGGACCCTGGCGTCGAGGAACCATCGCCAGGCGTAGGCGCCGTCGACGCGGCCGGGGCCGAGGCGGGCGTCGGCCCAGCGCTTGTCGGTGCTGGCGTGCGAGGGCTGCATCGAGGCGATCACCCCGAGTTCGGCGAAGCGGGGGACGTCTTCCTTGCGGACCACCTGCGCGTGCTCGATCCGAAGCCTGGGATCGGCCGCCTCCGGGACGGCCTTCCGCGCGGCGTCGAAGGCGTCGAGCACCAGGGCGTTCCCCCGGTCGCCGATGGCGTGGACGGCCACCTGCCAGCCGTTCTTGAGGGCGGCGACGGTCGTCTGCTCCAGCGTCCTGGGGTCGATGAGGAGGAGCCCCTTGTTGTGCGGGTCGTCGGCGTAGGGCTCGAACAGGAGCGCCCCGCGCGAGCCCATCGCGCCGTCGATGAACAGCTTGATCGCCCGCATCTCGAAGCGGTTCCCGGCGGGCGGCG
The DNA here is from genome assembly GCF_001610895.1 of Planctomyces sp. SH-PL62. Lineage (NCBI taxonomy): Bacteria > Pseudomonadati > Planctomycetota > Planctomycetia > Planctomycetales > Planctomycetaceae > Planctomyces > Planctomyces sp. SH-PL62. Next base: position 3,255,990 of record NZ_CP011273.1, read on the forward strand.
GGGCCTGGCTCACGAACACGGCCTCCCCGCCCGCAGGGGGCGAGGCCATCGCGTAGACCCGGAGTTTGAGCGAGCCTTCCTCGTCCAGCTCGCGGAAGACCTCTTCCTCGCGCCGGGAGACCCCCGCGTCGTGGACGCCGGTCAGGCCGAGGGAGAGGATGCGATCCTGGGCCGCGAGGATTCGTTTGCGAACGTCTTCGCGCGAGGCGGCCGGGACGACGCGGCCGACCAGGCCCATCGCGCCGTCGATGAAGACGCCCGAAGGCCGACCGTCGGCGAGGTGGTGGATCTGGCCGTCGGAGGGCGGCTGAGTGCTCGCGTCGACCTTCGCCCGCTTCATGGCCTCGGTGTTGGCCCATCCCGCGTGGCCGTCGACGCGCGAGAGCCAGACCGGCCGGTCGGGCGAGGCGGCGTCGAGGGGGGAGGCGTCGGGGAACTCGCCGCCGGGCCAGAGGCTCTGGTCCCAGTTCGCCCCCAGGACCCAGGCGTCCGCCGGCAGCGTCGCCGCGTATTCCCTGACCTTCCGCGAGACCTCGTCGAGCGACTTCACCCCCCGCAGGTCGAGCTGGGTCAGGCTCTCGCCGAGCGCCGCGATGTGGCCGTGGGCGTCGACCAGGCCGGGCGTGGCGAGCGTTCCGGGGGCCTCGATCACGCGGGTCGACGGGCCCTTCCAGGCGAGGACCTGGTCGCGCGAGCCGACGGTGACGATCTCGCCGTCGCGCGCCGCGAGGCCCTCGGCCCAGGGGTTCGCGGCGTAGCCCGTCCAGATCCGACCGGGGAGGAGCACCAGATCGGCCGGGCCGTCGTGCTTCAAACGCAGGACGCGGCCGGGGAGCCTCTGGTCGGCGGCGGGGAATTCCGGCCGCTGGCCGTCGGCGATGACCGCCTGGCCGTTGACGAAGACGAAGCGGGCGCCCTCGGCGTACTTCTGCGGGTCCTCGAACGTCGCCGCGTCGCGGAAGGTCTTCGGGTCGAAGACGACGAGGTCGGCGTACGCGCCCGGCCTCACGACGCCTCGGTCGCGCAGGCCCAGGATCGAGGCGGGGAGGCCGGAGTTGGCGCGGATCGCGTGTTCAAGGGTGATGACGTGCTCGTCCTCGGCGTATCGGACCTTGCGGGGGAAGGTGCCGAACGAGCGGGGATGCGGGCGGGAGGCGTCGTTCAATTCGCCTCGGGTTCCGCCGTCGGAGGCCGTGGCGACGAAGTCGGACTGCATGACGGCCCGGACCTCGTCCTCGCTCATGCTGAAGTTGATCGCCTGCGTGCCGCCGTTGCGCTGGACGTCCAGGACGATCTCCAGCGGCGTCGTCCCTTCCTCCTTGGCGATGGTCGCCAGGTCCTTGCCGACGCGGCTGGGCCTGGGGGGGTAGGTCGTCAGTCGGATCGCCGCGCCCCCCATGCGCTCGTCGAGCGAGCGGAGGATCTCCTCGCGAAGTTTGGGGCCCTGCACGGGGTCGTCGGCCAGCTTCGCGAACTCCTCCTTGCTCACGCGGACGGCCCAGTGGGGGACGACCATCGCGCCGAGCGACGTGCTGGAGGCGACGTAGGGGGACTGGTCTGCGGTCGCGACGCGGCCCTTTGCGCGGGCGTCGGCGATCTTGGCCAGGGCCTCGGCGGTCTTCCCCCAGTTCCGCCGGCCGCTAGCCTTGAGGTGGGAGATGTGCACCGGGGCGCCGGACTGTTCGCCGATCGCCAGGGCCTCGTCGACGGCGTCGAGCAGGCCGCTCTCCTCATTGCGGATGTGGCTGGCGTAGATCCCGCCGTAGCTATGGACGAGTTTCGCCAGCTCGACCAGCTCGGCGGTGCGGCCGTACCGGCTGGGGACGTAGATCAGGCCCGTCGACATCCCCCACGCGCCGTCGTCCAGGGCCTTCCTCGCCAGGTCCTTCAGCCTGGTCATCTCCTCGGCGGTCGGCTCGCGGTCCTCGACGCCCATCACGGCGCGGCGCAGCGAGCCGTGGGGGATCAGGTGGACGACGTTCGAGCCCGCGCCGAGGGCGTAGATCCTGCCGAAGTACGCATGGACGTCGATCGGCCCCGAGCCGCAGTTGCCGGTGACGATCGTGGTGACGCCCTGGGTGATGTAGTTGAGGTTGAGCCGTCCCTTCGCGCCGATGATGCCGTCGTCGGAATGGGTGTGGAGGTCGATGAAGCCGGGGGCGACGACCAGTCCGGAGGCGTCGATGGTCCGCGCGCGGGCCATGCCGGCGAGGTCGCCCACGGCGATCACGCGGTCCCATTTGATCGCCACGTCGGCCTTGCGCCGGGGGGCGCCCGTGCCGTCGACCAGCACGCCCCCCTGGAGCACGACGTCGGCGGGGGGCACGTCGGCCCCCCTCGCGGCGACGTGATCGAACCAGCAGGCCAGCCCCAGGGCGATCCCCAGCGCGGACCGCAGACCTCGGATTCGTCCACCCATGCTCATGCGATTCCCCTTTCGCTCGATCCGATGCCATCCGGCCGCCGCGTCTGGTTCCGCGACGGCCGCTCCCGAGATTACCCTCGCTCCGAGGGGCGGCGGAAGGGGAGGCCGGGGCGTTTCGCCGCCGCGAGCGAGGCCGGGGCGGGGGGCGTGGTCCTTCCGGGGGGGAGCCGGCGGCGGCGTTCGAACAGCGTGAGGCAGGCGGGCAGGAGGAGGAGGTTCCCCAGCGTGCTCCCGGCCGTGGCGACGGCCACCATCGTCCCGAAGTTCACGAACGGCTCGAACTCGCTCGTCCGCAAGGCCAGGAAGCCGACCGCCACGGCCAGGCTGGAGAGCAGAACGCCCGGCCCGGAGACCGAATAGCTGGCGAACAGGCTGCGGCGGAATCCCCGCGTCCGGCGCAGCTTGTGGTACTGGATCAGGCAGTGGAAGGTGTCGTCCACCGAGAGCCCCAGGGCCACGCTGGCGACCAGCGCCGTGGCGATGTCCAGCTTGATCGAGAGCCAGCCCATCAGGCCCAGGACCAGCGCCACCGAGAGCAAGGTCGGCAGCAGGGCCAGGACGGCCAGGGTGGGGCTGCGGAAGGCCAGCGTGAGCATGGCCAGGATGCCGAATGCCGACCAGGCGAAGGTCCCCCACTGCGTCGCCACCACCCCCTCGGTCGTCTTGGTCATCAGGTACGACAGGCCGGTCAGGAACGACCCCGGGCCGAACTCGGCGCGGGCGGCGTCCTCGGCCCGTCGGAAGATCGACGCCTTGGTCGCGGCCGGCTGCTGCTCCAGCAGGCGAACGAGGATCCGGGCCCGCTTCGCCTCCGGGTTCCAGAAGCTTTGCAGGAGCGACGCCTGGGGAGAGGCCGCGATCAGCTCCAGCTTGTCGGCCAGGACCCGGGCGCGGGCGTCCGGGGCGAGCTCGGCGATCCGGCCGTCGGGGTCCAGGACCGTCGCCAGCGAGAGCACCTGGGCCACGGCCCCCGGCCGGTCCGGTTCCAGGTCCGCGATCGCGTCGCCGACCCGGTCGAGCTTGGCGAGGACCTCCGGGTCCAGGTCCGACTCGATCGGCGCGACGATCTCGACCAGGCCGATCCCCCCCAGCTTCGACTCCACGGCCTGGTAGTCCCGGACGACCCGCGTCTGGGGCTTGAACAGGTTGATGTAGTTGGTTTCATACGTCAGCCGGAACATGCCGAAGGCGGGCGGGATCGTGGCCAGGGCGATCGCCGCGACGACATACGCCGGGCGGCGGTGGACCAGCAAGGTCAGCCGGTTCATCGCGCCGGAGACCCGCGATCGCGAGCCTTCCCGGACGGGGATCTCCAGCGGGAACGGCGGCAGCATGGCGATCGGCGAGAGCGCCATGACGAGCACCGCGGCCGTCAGCGTGCAGGCGCCCAGGATCGCCCCGAACTGCCGGATCGGCATCACGTCGCTGGTCACCAGCGCGAGGTAGCCGACGGCCCCCGTCACGGCCGTCCAGAAGATCGGCGTCCAGACCCTGCGGAGGGTGAGCCGCGCCGCGGTGGGGGCGGGGTGCTTGCGGCGGTCGTCGCGGAAGTGGATCGCCAGATGGCTCGCCGCGGGCATCGTCAGGACGATGATCTGGGCCACCAGCGGGCCCCCCGAGAGCGAGAGCCGGACGCCGAACGCGTGCAGCAGCGTCTCGGTCGCCAGCCAGACCGTCCAGCCGGCGAGGATCGGCACGATCGCCCACCAGATGCTCCGCACGGCCGAGAGCGTCACCAGCGCGATCAGGATCATCCCCACCGCCGCCAGCCGTCGGCCGTCGATCTCGATGGAGGCGAAGCCGTCGGCCAGCAGGACCGGCGGGCCGACCACCGCCGGCCTGGCGATCCCATGCCGCGCGGCGAAGGCGTCGGCCTTTTCGCGGAGCAGACGCACGGTCTCGATCACGTCGTGATCGCTGGTCTTCCGCAGTCGGGCGACGACCGCCGTCGTCGTCGCGGTCGAATCGATCAGCGTGCCGACGAACAGCGGGTTCTTGATCAGCCGCTCCCGGATGGCGGCCCGCCGCGCGGCGTCGCCGGCGCGGACGGCCCCGCCGACGGTCATGGCGTTCGCCTTCAGGTCGATGTTGCCGACCGCCCGCCGGGCCGCGTCCATCGCCATCTTGCGCGCGAAGCCGGGGAGCTTGTCGAGCGCCAGCAGCGCGTCGTCGAGCGCCCAGACCAGCGGCATGGCGTCGAGCGACTCGATCCGCAAGACGCCCGGGATCGCCTCGGGCGCGACCGCCGCCGCCAGCTCGGCGACCCGGTCCACCCCGGCCGCGCTGACGACCTCGGGGTCGTCGTAGACGAGGAACACGAAGTTGTCGTCGCCGAAAGTCCCGGCGGCGTCCTGGTAGACCAGCATCGCCGGGTCGTCCTCGGCGAAGAACGAGCTGATCGACTGCTCGTAGCCGACGTGCTCGCCGAAGACGATCAGGTAGGCCAGCAGCGCGAGAACGACCGAGCCGACGACGTAGCGGGAGCGCAGCAGGAGTTCGATCACGGGGGCCAAGATCCTTCTCGGGGTGGTTCCGATCGGTCGCGCCGGCAGTCTCCGTGGCAGGTCCGCCGCGATAATTTCACCAGTTTACCGATCCGGCCCCCATTTGACAGCGCCGCCGCACCCCCGTCGCGAAGTCTCCCGAGCCCCCGAACCGGGGGCGCCCGGGATCAGGCCGTGACGATGGTGTTGTCTTCGATCACGTTGCCGGCGGCCTCGTTCTTGATCGCCGTGACGTTCTTGTAGAGGACGTTCTTCACGACGGTGTTGTTCGTGGCGGCTGAACGGAGCCACACGCCGACGGCCTGCAGCTGGACTCGCGACGAGTAGGTGTCACGTCCGATGAGGTTGCCGACGACGGCGTTGTGCTTCGAGGGGCCCACGAGTTCCACGCCGGCGTTGTAGGTGCCCAGGACGTTCTGCAGGGCGGGCGTCGTCGACACGCCGCCGCCGATCGTGTTGCGGCTGCCGCCGACGATCCTGACGGCCGCCCCCAGCCGCGACTGGCCCACGGCCCCGAAGGCGTTGCCGTCGACCGAGACGAGGTCGGCCTGATTGATCTCGATCCCTGAGGGGGCGCCCGCGCCCTCGTTGATGAAGGAGATACCTCGAATCCGCGAGCCGCCGCCGCGGGGGTTGACCGACATGATTGGGCCGCTCCCCCCGTTCTTGATGATCTGAACCGTCAGGTGGGCGTTGTTGACGGAGGGGTCCGTGGACGTGTTCGGGGAGGCCCCAGCCTGCGTGTAGCCGTCGATGACGACCTTGCCGGTGATCGGAGGGAGCGCCTGGCCCCCCGGCCTGATGGGCGCGTCGCTGGGGAGTTGGAACTCGATGACGTCGCCGCCCGGCGTCTGGTTGGCCTGATTGATCGCCGCTCTCAACGTCCCCGGCCCCGCGCCCGCCGCGCTGGTGACCAGGAAAACCGTCATCAGCGCCCGCGATTCAAGCTGCTCGCTCACCGGTCGGCACGACTTGCGTTTCATAGACGCCCTCGCACTCGGAGGAAGTGATCTACGGAAGCTCAACCAATGGGAAGATAGGACACGAATTAGCGGAGCGTGGACCATTCGGAGTCGCCCGGCCGCGGATTTCCGAAGTTCCCACGCATCGGGTCGGCTCGGGCCTGCGCTGCGTGCGACTCCCGGCCCGGGGCGGGCTCGTGTCAAATTCCTGCGAGGCCGGTCGCCAGCGAAGCTCGAATCCCCCGATCGTCTTGCATCGCGTGCCTCCCGGCCCGAAAATCTCAGGATGACCGCCGCCCGGCTGCCGGAAGGACGATCCGGGCGCGCGGCTTCCTTGATCAACCGACCGCGTCGTCCCAGGTGACATCATCTCCATGACTTCATCCGACCGTTCCCGCCGTACGTTCCTGAAAGGCTCCCTGGCGCTGGCCGGGACGGCGCCGCTCCTGGCCGGGTCGCTCCGCGCGGGGGAGGGCGGGGGGGACCTGCTCGCCTACGTCGGGACGTTCAGCTCGCCGCTCCAGGACGTCCTGCCGACGCAGGTGGACCTCCCCCCCGGCAACGGCCGGGGCATCCACGTCTTCCGGGTGGATCGGGCCACCGGGGCGATGACGGCCGTCGGCGTGCAGGAGATGGGGACCAGCCCGAGCTGCCTGGCGCTGAACGCCGCCGGCGATCGGCTGTACTCCGCGAACGAGACCGATCGCCAGGGCGACGACAAGCAAGGGACCGTCGCCGCCTTCGCCGTCGATCGGGCCGACGGCTCGCTGAAGCCGCTCGGAAGCGTCCGATCCGGCGGCGCTGGGCCGACTTATGTGAGCATCCATCCGTCGGGGCGGTTCCTGCTGGTCGCGAACTACTTCGGCGGCTCCGTAGCGGTGCTGCCGATCCGCAAGGACGGCCGCCTGGGCGAGCCGGTGGACGTGAAGGTCGACGCGGGCGAGATCGGCCCTCGCAAGGCGACGAACGCCCCGCCGGGCTCCTTCGCGATCAGCGGGCACGACCGGACCCACGCGCACATGATCCAGGCCGACCCCTCGGGCCGGTTCGTGATCCACGTCGACCTGGGCCTGGACCGGATCTTCGTCTGGAAGTTCGACGAGAAGACCGGGACGCTGACCCCGAACGAGCCCCACGCGGTCGCGCTGCCGCCGGGCGACGGACCCCGGCATTTCCACTTCCACCCCAACGGGCGCTGGTTCTACTCCATCCAGGAGGAAGGCTCGACGATCGTCCTGTTCGACTACGACGCCGAGAACGGCCGGCTGGCGCCGCGGCAGACGATCTCGACGTTGCCCCCGGGATTCGCCGGCAGCAACTTCACCTCCGAGATCCTGGTCTCGGCCGACGGCCGGTTCGTCTACGCCGGCAACCGCCTGCACGACAGCATCGCCATCTTCGCGGTGGGGGCCGACGGCGCCCTGACGTACGTCGGCGAGGAGTGGACCCGGGGCGACTACCCCCGCAGCTTCTCCTTCGACCCCACCGGCCGATTCCTCTACTGCTGCAACCAGCGCGGCGACAATATCGCCGTCTTCCGCGTCGATCCGCAGACCGGCGGCCTGGCGTTCACCGGCCATTACGTCCCGGTCGGCAACCCGTCGCACGTCGTCTTCCTGGATCTGGCCGAGGTCCGGTAAACCCTCCGAGACGACTGGAGGAGCGATGGAGACCGCCCGCTGCCCTTCGTGCCGAAGCGAGTCCGTCCTGACCGTCGACGTCCTGACCGGCGAGGGGGATGGCTCGCTCATCCTCCGGCCGCGTCACTGCCGGGCGATGGGCTCCGGCGTCGGGATCCGGTCGCCGTTCTCCACCTGCGTCTCGTGCGGCTTCGTCTGGACGGCGATCGACCCGGCGGCGCTCCGGGACTTCATCCAGAGGAGCGGGGAGGAGATCGCCCGGCAGCAGCTCGACGAGTTCGACCGGGGGCCGTTCCGCGACCTGCCGGACACGGACCTCGCGCGCGAAATCGGCGCGGCGATCGCGGACGTCGACGCCCGATACCGTGAGCGCCCGTCGGCCGCGATCCGCCGCTATCGCGAGCTTCGGGGCGTGACCTGGGACCAGGCCCACCACGACACCCGGAACTGGCGCCGCCTCACCCGCGAGGAGAAGCTGGAACTCTTCGGTTGGTCCCCGAAAAAAAAGACCGTCGCAGACGACTTCGACTCCCCGTTCCCTTGAAATCGAAGCCGACTGAAGCCGGCGGTCCTCACCCCGCGACGAGGCTCCGCGCCAGGTCGAAGGCGCTGTAGCCGGCGACGATCACGATGGCGATGAAGGCGATCCAGGTGAAGGTGTCGCTCAGGCGCGAGGGGCCGACGCGGGGGTCGTCGTCGCGATGCCGGAGGTAGATGGTCGCGCCGGCGATCAGCGGGAGCATCATCCCCTGGGCCACGCCCCCCGCCTTGACCAGCCCCAGGGGCTCGCGGACGGCGTAGTAGAGGGCCAGGGCCAGGGCGGGATAGACGATGCAGAAGGCCTTGACCGCGCGCTCGCGGCCGGCGTCGCCCTCGGGCCGCCAGATCCCGGTGAGGTTCAGGAAGTCGACGGTCAGGCGGCTGTTGGCGGCCGTGGAGACGTACAGGGTCTTGAAGAGGACGGCCCAGGCGCCCAGCAGGAAGGCGATCCGCACGCCCCCCCGCAGCGGGGCCAGCGGCGTCCCTTCCAGCGGCCCCAGGTACATCCGCGCGAGGGTCGGGATCATCTCGGGGCCCTTGGGGTCGAGCCCCTGCGGGTGGAGGACCGCCGCGCCTAGCAGATAGAAGGCGATCGTCGCGATCGTGAAGACGATCATGCTCACCCAGGCGTCGAGCTGCATGACCCGCGTCCAGCCCCGGGCGCGGTCGACCCATCGGGAGTCGTCGCCGGCGGGCTTCGGGCCGACGAACCGGGCGTAGCCCTTCTCGATGCACCAGTAAGGGTAGGCCACCAACTCGGCCGCGCCCACGCCGGTGATCCCGAACGCCGAGAAGGCCAGGCCCACGGCCGTGGCCGGCAGGGCGAACGTGAACCCTGAGGCCAGGTCCGGCATGCTGATGCGGAACGTCGTCCATTGCAGGACGACCACGCTGGCGACCGTGAAGAGAGTCACCGCGCCGACCAGGATCGTCGTGATCCGTTCGATCCGTCGATAGCCGCCGGAGAGGAGCAGGACCGTCGCCGCGATCGTCGTCAGGCCCGCCCAGATGTACTCCTCGCGGGTGTGCAGGAACGCACCCCACGACGGCGAGACCTTGGCCACCGCGTCGGCCATGGCCTCGGATGCGGCGGGGAAGGCCATGTGCGCCGCCTGGCCGACGGTCCCCTCCATCGCGGCGATCTGCGCCTGGGTCGCCAGCATCATGATCAGCCAGAGCCAGCAGACCCACGAGGCCCCCGCGCGCGGGCCGGGGAGGGTGTCGAAGGCCGCGAGCGTCGTCTTGCCGTGGACGATCGCGTATCGCCCCAGCTCGATCTGGACGAACACCTTGACCACGCAGCTCGCCAGGATCAGCCAGAGGAGCGTGAATCCGGCCTTCGCCCCCAGGCCCGTCGTGTTGATCAGCTCGCCCGTGCCGACGATCGCCGCGGCCAGGATCAACCCGGGGCCGATCCGCCCCAGCGCCTTGACCAGCGTGCGCGGCGGCTCCTCCACCGCGTCGGCCGGCGTGGCGTAGAGGTCGTGCTCCTCATGCTCCTGCTCGCTCATCGATCCACTCCGCGACCCGACGTTTCGGCGACCCTCGGCCTGTGACGAGGCGAGCCATCGTACGCGGCCCGGAGGCCCGACGCCATCGACTTGTACCAGCCGTCCGATGCGAGCCGGCGGCCGTCCGGCGTGGCGTTCGGGCAACAAGCGTCGATTCGCGGCGACCGGACCGCAAGACCGGGCCTAGCGTTGATTGGGGCCGGCGGGCGACGCGGCCAGGGCCAGACACAACCCGGAGGCGCAGCGAGAACCATGATCGTCGCAAAGGATTCGCCGACGAGCGAGGCCGCCCGCGGGCCGCGCCTGAGGATCGACGCCGTCGCATCCTCGGCGGCCACCTCGGCCCTGACTCACATCTTGATGTCCAGCCCCCTCGACGCGGGAGAGGCGAGTTCGGCCCCGCCCGGCGTCGAGCCGGACCGATCCGCCACGGCCGCCGGCGGAAATCGGCTCCGGCCGTTCCAGCGGATCGGCGCCTATCGGCTGCTCGTGCGGCTGGGACGGGGGGCGCAGGGCGAGGTCTGGAAGGCCGTCCGGAGCGAAGGTCGCGACCGCGTGGTCGCGCTGAAGATCCTCAACCCCGGGCTCTCGATCCACCCCCGACGGCTCGCGCAGTTCCGCCGCGAGGCCGAGCGCGGGGCCCGGCTCGACGGTCCGTCGCTGCTCCAGGTGATCGACGCCGGCGAGGTCGACGGCTGCTTCTACATGGCGATGCCGTTCGTCGAGGCCGCGACCCTCCAGGACGTGATCCACGAGCGCCGGGTCCGTCGCGGCGGCGATCCCGCCGACCTGGTCCACCCCCTCGTCGAGCTGGACGACGCCCGGTACTACGTGGAGATCGCCCGGACGCTGGTCAAGGCCGCGCGGGCGCTCGAACTCGTCCACCGCCATCGCGTGGTCCACCGCGACGTCAAGCCGGCCAACATCCTGCTGGAGCGTCGGCGGCCGTTCGGCGTCTATCTCTGCGACCTGGGCCTCGGCCGCGACCTCGACTGGGCCACCAGCGAGCAGATGCGCGACGGCGCCGGGACCCCCATGTACATGTCTCCGGAGCGGCTCCTGAAGGCCCCGGCCGACGAGATCCTCTCCGACGTCTACTCGATGGGCGTGACCCTGTTCGAGGCCCTGACCCTGGGCCGCCTGTACGAGCCGGTCCGGAACGTCCCGCTCCCCGCGCTCGCCTCCGTTCTCGCGGCGGCCCGGCCCCGGGCGCCCCGGTCGGTGGACCCCAACCTCCCCGCCAGCTTCGAGCCCGTCCTCCTCCGCGCCACCGCCCGGGATCCCAGGGCCCGCTACCGCTCGGCCGGCGACTTCGCGGACGCCCTCGAATCCGCGACCCCCCAGGCGAGCCGCGATCCCGCCATCGAACCCGCGCCTGGGCCGCGTCGGCCCCACTACCTGTCCCGACCGAACGCCTGGCAGCCCGACGCTCGCGCGGAGATCGGGTAGACTGGGGCGTAGCCCTTGATTCGCCGAACGCCGCCCGAGGACGACGATGGAACCCGCCGAGCCCGCCGCCTGCCTCGCCATCCACGGCCTGGGGGGCGGGCCTTATGAGCTGCAACCGCTGATCGACGCCGTTCGCGCGACGGGCCGCCGCGTCGAGGCCCCCGCGCTCCCCGGGCACGAGGGGCCGGGGCCCGTCATGCCCGCCTCGTCCTGGACCGACTGGACCCGGGCCGCGGAGGCGTGGTACGACGAGTCGGCCGCGCGGCGAGGGCCGACGAGCGTCGTCGGGTTCTCGACGGGCGCCCTGGTCGCGCTCCACCTGGCGAGCCGGCGGCCGGTCGACCGCCTGGTCTTGATCGCCCCGTTCTTCGCGATCCGGTATACCCGGCTGCTCCCGTTCCGGCCGTCTCGGCTGCTCCGGATCTGCGCGAAGCTCCGGCCCGACGTCCCCCGGCGCGGCCCCGCCGTGCGCGATCCCGAGGCGCGGCGTCAGGTCGCGGCGCTCGACCGTTTCCGGACCTTCAGCCTCGCCGCGGCCGTCTCCGCTTTGGACCTGATCGAAATCGTCGAGCCCCTCCTGCCGGCGATCGACGCCCCGACCCTGATCCTCCAGGGGAGCCTCGACTCCGTCGTCGAGCCCTGCCGCGCGGCCCGGCTTCGCGAACGCCTCGGCTCGCGCCGCAAGCGGTTGGTCATGCTGCCGAGCAGCGACCACCTCGCGGCCTTCGACCGCGACCGCGAGCGGCTGATCGCCCAGACGCTCGCGTTCCTGGATGAAGACGTGAGCGAATGAGTGGGCCGCCTCAGGGCCGGTTCGGGCCGTTCACCGTGGCGTCGGGACCGAACCGGATGTGGAGCCCGGCGTGGCCGGCGAAGCGGTCGCCGTAGATCGCGCGAACGATCGCCCAGTCCGCCAGGATCGCCAGGGCCGACGCGAGCACTCCCGCCGCGATCAGCCTCCCCCAGCGCACCGGGCGTTCGCGGGGCGTCGGGACCTCATACGCACCGGCCGATTCGTCGCGCGAAGGGGACGCCAGCAGCAGGATCAGCGCGCAGACCACGGCGTTCGCATACACCACCCCTTCCGTGATCAGGCGTTGGTCCGTGAACTTGACCACCGCCTTCCCGAAATTGCCGACGACGACGATCGCCAGCAGCATCAGGTACAGCGCCTGGCCACGCCCGAGCGCGCCCTCCGGGACCACGGCGAGGGGCCGCCGGTCGTGGCGGATCATGAGCGCGAACAGGGCCGCCGTCGCGATGGCGAACCCCAGGTCGAACCAGACCTGGGCCGAGAGCCCGTACATGACCGCCGGAACCGCCTGGAAGTCGACCCAGTGGCCGACCCCCTTGCGGAAGTTCACCAGCGGGATCGCCAGCAGGGTGAAGCCGATCGCCAGCCGCTCCGGCCAGCGCCGCGACGGCGCGACGGCCTCGTGGTCGACCCTGCCGACCCGCTTCGCCAACCCCGCCACGGCCAGCGCAAGGCCCAGGCCGTTGATCAGCCCGGTGGTCTGTTCGAGGACGCTGTGCCAGTTCGTCTCGTAGCCGCTGGTCACCGCGACCAGCTTGATCATCGAGGCCCCCGCGAAGCTGATCCCGCCCACGACCCCCGTCACGACGGCGGCCCGCGCCACCTGCGGCAAGCCGTTGCGCAGGCAGTAGGTCAGCATCCCCACGACCATCCCCAGGCAACCGGCCCAGTTGTCCCCGCGAGGGGGCGTCATCCGAAGTCCCAGCACCGGCACGAGCACCAGGAACCCGATCCACCATCCGATCGTCATGTGCAGGATGAGTGACGCGGCCCGGTCGACCCGCCGTCGGACCCCGGCGTAGATCAGGGCCGCTGCCAGCGCCGCCGCCACCCCCAGCCAGTCGGAATCGTACCAGTCGAGGCTGTATCCCAGGTCTCGCAGCCACGGCTCCAGCAGCCGTCCCTGAACCTGCCAGGCCGCGAACACGGCCGCGATCGGCGGGAGCAGCTCGACCAGGCGTTCGCGATCCGCCTCGGCGGGGAGCGCCGTCCCCGCGCCGCCGGGCGCCGCCCAGAGGAATCCGATCGTGAACAGGGCGGCGAATCCGTAAAGCACCGATTCGGAGTGCCCCGAATGGGTGTAGCCGATGACGTGCATGTACGAGATGCTGCCGCCGAACGACCATCCCAGCGCCCCGAACAGGGCGAAGAACGGCAGCCGGCCGTACCAGTCGCGACGCCCCGAGAGGAGCACGGCGGCCATCGCCGCCAGGGCCCCCGGGATGAGGGCCCCGTACTCGTGCCCGAAGTTCCCCCTCACGCCCCAGCCCACCGAGAGCGAGAGCGCCGTCAACAGGTAGAACGCCACGCCGGCCCGGAGCTTCACGTCAGGCATCATCGCCCCCCCGCCTGGAGTCGAGAACTCGATCCCCCCGCGTCGGAGGGCGATCCAGACTATGACGGCGAGGAGACATGTTCAAGAATCGCCAGGATTTCCCGGCCATGTTGCCGCCGACGGTCCGCTTCAGGTAGTCTGTTCGTATGAACATCCTGCCCAGAAGTTTTTACGATAGGCTAGCGAAGGACGTGGCCCCGGAACTCCTGGGGATGAACCTGATCAGGACACTCGACGGGGTCCCTCGGATCGGTCGGATCGTCGAGGTCGAGGCGTATCTCGGCCCTCCCGACCTGGCGGCGCATTCGACGAAGGGGCTGACCCGACGGACGAAGGTCATGTACGGCCCGCCCGGTTACGCGTACGTCTACCTGATCTACGGGATGTACCACTGCCTCAACGCGGTGACCGGGCCGGGGGAGCATTCGTCGGCGGTGCTGATCCGGGCGTTGGAGCCGATTTCAGGCGTCGAGTCCGCGACCAACGGCCCCGGGAAGTTGTGCCGGGCCCTCGGGATCGACCTGAGCCTGTACGGGCATGATTTAACGGAGGGAGAATTGGTGATCGCGCGACCCGAAGGGCCGCGCGAGGCTTTCACCATCGCGACGAGCCCTCGGATCGGGGTCGATTACGCCAAGGAGTGGGCGCTGGAACCCCTCCGCTTCACGATCGCGGGCAATCCGTTTCTCTCTCGCCGTTGACTCCGGTTCGGGGCTCGAGGTCGGGTCGAATGATCGAACGACCTTCGCGGTCGGCCAGCCCTTGAACCTCGAAATCGGTCGCCGACGGCGATCAGAGACAGGGCTGGGCGTCGGATCGGTTCGAGCCCGAGGACGAGGACGGGCCGAACGAGCGGACGTTCCTCGGGGGGAGCGGGGTCGGGGGCCCCTGGTCTCCCTGGTCGGAAGCTGGTCGATGTAGCGCGTCGCGACCGTCGAGGACGTGACGGATGATCTCACTGGGGTCGACGGGCTTGATGAGATGGGCGTCGAAGCCCGCCTCTCGCGACTTCCGCACGTCCTCGGGCTGGCCGTAAGCCGTTTGCGCCAAAAGGATCGGCGGATCGTCCAGGGCCGATCGGATCGCTCGGACGACCTCGTATCCCGACATCCCCGGCAGGCCGATGTCGATGAAGACGACGTCATGGGGTTTCTGGGTCGCCAGTCGAAGGCCCTCCCATCCGTCATGGGCGACCTCCACGCGACATCCGTAATATTGCAAGAGACTGGCCTGAGACAGCGCCAGGTCTTCGTTGTCATCAATAATAAGGACGCAGCGACCGGGCGGCACCCGATCCGTGGATCTGGAATTCATCGCACTCCCCTCCTGGCATTTGGCTATCGCAATCGCCATGCCGATACCGGAGTTTGTACGATCCCAGATGCTCGGCTGCCCGAAGTCTTTGCAAATTTTAAGATTCGGGCCGGGCGGTGGGGAGCCGAGGCGACGGCGGGTGTTTCTCGTTGAACCGGAACAGCGCCTGTTGAGACGTGGCGTCGAGGGGATCGCGGCCGATCGCCAGCTTCAGCCAGGCGCGGGCCTCGGGGATGAAGCCGGCCTGGGCGCAGACCTCGGCGGCCTGTTTGATAAGGTTGGGGTCGCTGCGGCCGGTCGGCGTGGCCATTCGCTGGACGAGCGAGTTGAAGGCTTCCAGCGCCTCGGCGGCGCCGCGCAGGGGGGCGGCCTTCTCGGGCTCGCCGCACAGCTCGTAGGCATGGATCAGCCCGAAAGCGGCGTCGCGGTTGCCCGGGTCGGCCTCGTAGGCGATCTGGTACCAGCGCCGCGCCGCAGGGCCGTCGCGGCGGGCGAGCGCGACGCGGCCGCGCAGCCGGGCCAGCTCGGGGTCGTCGGCCGGTCCCGTTTCCAGCAGGGCCTCGGCCTGGTCCTCCTCGCGGCGGTCCATCAGGATCATGACGCGATGGGCCAGGGCCCGAGGGTCGTCGGCGGGGAGGGGGGCGAGCACCTCCTCGGCCTCTTCATAAAGGCCGAGCCGGCGGTCGTTGTCGGCCAGGGCCAGCCGCGACTCGCGGTCGTCGGGGTCGGCTTCGAGGTAGCGGCTCAGCGTCTGGGCGACCTCGCCGGCTTCCCACAGGCAGTTCCGCATCAGGCACCAGTGGAACAGGTTCTCGTAGCGCAGGGCCGTGACCTCGGACATGGCGGCGAACTGCTCGGACAGTTCGCGACGGCGGAGCTGCATCCCGTAGATGTAGATCAGCTCGCGACGCGGCTGCACGAGGGTCGGGTCGAGCCGAACCGCCTCCAGCAAGGCGGCCTCGGCGAACCGTGCGCGGTCCCGCCGCAATTCGATCTGGCCGGTCAGCAGCCGGGCCTGGGGGGCGACGGGGTGGTCGTCGGGGATCTTCGCCAGGGCGGCGATCGCGTCGTCGGGGCGCTGCTGGGCGATGGCCACCTGGCCTCGCAGCATCCAGTCCTGGGGCTGCGGGTCTCGCGCCCGGGTCAGGCGGCCGAGGAGCCGGGCCGCGTCGCCGATCCGGTCTTCCTGCAGGCTGCGCTGGGCCTGCCGCCAGAGTTCCTCGGGCTCGACCGACCGCGACCGGACCACGTACGCCGACGCCGCGATCAGCAGGGCCGTCGCAACTCCGATCCCGATTCCGACGCCGATCCGACGACGTCGGGCCGAGGGGGTCCGCGCGGGCGAGGGCGCGGGCCCCCGATCTCGCGACGCCGGCGCCGGCGATTTCGACGAGCTGGCCGCCATGATCTTCCGCCTCGCGTGCCGTATCCGAAAGGTTCCTCGCATCGATCATGTCCAGATCCGGGACGCCCCCGCAAGCCCTCCCCTCGGGGAATCGTCCGGGGGGCCTGGCGAATCCTTGCGGCCGGGTTTCGGTTGACGGCCTCGGGGATTTCGACCATACTCCGCCGGACCTCTCGACCCGGAAACGGGTCCGCGCGGGCTCGCCCGGCCCACGGCCGCAAGGATTCGCCAGGCCGCCTCGACGATCGGATCGCACCCCCAAGCAGGACATGGACGTCATGCGCCAGGCTCTCTGGACCCTCCTGTTCGCCGTGGCGGTCGCCCCGGCCGCCCTGGCCGGCGAGGCGATCGACAAGGCTCGCCAGCTGATCGCCGCCAAGGACCTGAAGGCCGCCGCCGGGGTGCTCGAAGACGCGCTCGGGGCCGCCCCCTCGGCCGAGGACCGCAAGGCCGCCGTCGACCTGCTGAAAGAGACTTACAAGGGCCTGATCCGGGACGCCAGGGCCGCCGGCGCCACCCAGGAGGCCGCCTCTTTCGAGGACGACCTGGCCATCCTGGAAGCCGCCTCGCCCCCCCCGGCGGCTCCCGCTCCAGCTGCCACGCCCCCCTCGCCGTCTCCGGCCCCCACGGCGCCACCGGCCGCCGCGCCCGAGCCGGCTCCCGCGCCCGCACCGGCTCCCACGCCCGCACCGGCCCCCGCGCCCGCACCGGCGGAACGGGTCTCGATCCCCCACGTCGAGCCTGCTCCGGCCGCCGCGCCCGAGCCGGCCCCGGCCGATCCCCCCGCGCAGCTCCCTCCGCTGGGCGGACCGGAGCCCGCGCCCCAGTCGGCGGCCCCGGCGAAGACCGCCCCCCGCCCAGGTCGCTCGACGACCGGGTGGGGCGGGCCGCCGTCGCGAGCCCTGAATCCCGCCCCGAGGCGTCTTCGGCGCCCTCGGCCGGAACCGCGGAGCCGATCGAGGGGCTCGCGGAGGCCGACGCCCTGTTCAACAAGAAGCAATACGACCAGGCGGGCCAGCGGTACGCGGTCCTCGCCCGCAAGGGGCAGCTCCCCGCCGCCCGGAACAAGGTCTGGGCCTACTGCCGGTGGGCGGCGGTCGTCGCCCGGATCAACGCCGGCCCGCGATCGAACCAGGAATGGGAACTCATCGAGCGCGAGATCGACAGCATCCAGCGCCTGACGCCCGGCAACTGGTACGGCGAGTACCTCAAGGACCGCGTCGCCGCGGCGCGCAACGGCGAGCGGCCCATCGGCAAGGGGCCCGGCGGGCTGGCCGTCCGCGGCGCCTCGCCCGACGAATCCGAACCGGAATCCGATCCGACGCCGGCTCCCGCTCCGGCCCCGGCCCCGACTCCGCGACGACGCCCCACGGCCGACCCCCAGGCGCGCAGGGCCGCGGCCGGGGAAGCCCTCGACCTTCCGCCCGCCGACGATCCCCTCCCGAGCCCGGCTCCCGAGCTCGCCCCGCCGGCCGCCGAACTCCCCGACTCGATCCCGGACGCCGCTCCCGCGTCGGCTCCCGCCGCCGGGCTGGGGGCGTCCCCCGTCTCGTGGCAGGTCCACGAGACCGAGAGCTTCCGAATCTTCCACGTCGACCCCGCGCTCGCCGCGAAGGCGGCCGCGGCGGCCGAGGCCGTCAGGGTCTCGCAGGGGACGCGCTGGGGGAGTCCCACGGCGCGCGGGGCCTGGTCGCCGCGATGCGACATCTACCTCTATCCCACCGCGTCCGACTTCGCCCGCATGACCGGCCAGCCCGAGACCTCGCCCGGCTTCTCGACGATGGGGATCGGCGGCGGCCAGGTCGTCGCCCGCCGCGTGAACCTGAGGGCCGATCACCCGCAGTTGATCTCGGCCATCCTTCCGCACGAAGTCACCCACGTCGTCCTCGCCGACGTCTTCGCCGACCAGCAGATTCCCCGCTGGGCCGACGAGGGGATGGCCGTCCTCGCCGAACCCGCCGCCGAGCAGGTCGGCCGCGCCGTCGAGCTCCACGCCCCTCTCGCCGAGAACCGCGTCTTCCAGCTCGAAAAGCTGATGGCGATCGACTATCCCGAGTCCCAGGACTGGAATCTCTACTACGCCCAGAGCGTCTCGCTCACCCAGTTCCTGATGGCCGAGGGGACCCCCGCCCAGTTCGTCGCCTTCCTGAAGAACGCCCAGCAGGACGGGACCGACGCAGCCCTTCGCGGCACCTACCGCATCGCCGGTCTCGACGACCTCGAACGCCGATGGCGCGACTACGCCCGTCGCGAATCCTCGCGCCTGGCCGTCGCCCCGACCGCCTCCGACGCCTCGACGACCAAGTAACGATCCCACAACTCCGGCGCAATCAAATGCCGGCGCAATCATGCCTTCCCCCCTCGCGGAGGAAGACCGCCGGTCTCCGCATCCGGAACCATAACGCCCTTCCCCCCTGGCGGGGGAAGGTGGCCCGGAGGGCCGGATGAGGGGGGGACGAGCACGAACGCCACCGCCGTAATGTCCGGCCCGATTGCGAATCCCGCCGGCGTTCGTGCTCGTCTTCCCCCTCATCTGACCCCTCCGGGGTCTGTCTTCCCCCGCGAGGGGGGAAGACTTTCATCGCATCGAAGGCCACCGCCGTAATGTCCGGCCCGATTGCGAATCCCGCCGGCGTTCGTGCTCGTCTTCCCCCTCATCTGACCCCTCCGGGGTCTGTCTTCCCCCGCGAGGGGGGAAGACTTTCATCGCATCGAAGGCCACCGCCGTAATGTCCGGCCCGATTGCGAATCCCGACGGCGCTTATGCTCGTCACCCCCTCATCTGACCGCTTCGCGGTCTGTCGGGGAAGACCGTTGTTGAGGACGGAAGGCGACGGCGTTTCGGGTGAATGGACTGCGAATCCCGACGGACGGCTCGCGCGGCGCGCTCAGCTCGCGGATTCGGTTCGCCAGAGGCGGGAGAGGCGTTCGCGCTCGGCGTCGTCGATGGGATCGCGGCGCTCGGCGCGCAGCTTTCCGTCCGGGGCGACGCGGATCAGCCAGGAGGGGCCGAGCGGGCCGAGGCCCTTCCGATCGAGGGCCGGGATCGAGAGGGACGCCCTGAGCTGGGCCCAGGATTCGGGCTCGCCGGGGGCGAGGAAGGTCAGCGGGCGCCATCGGCCGTCGTCGCCCCGGACGAGGGCGTCGCACGAGCCCCTGACGGTCGTCGAGCCTTGAAGGATCCAGCTCTCGCACGGGCGGACGCCGGGCGGGGGGGCGTTGCGGAGACGGGCGAAGAACGGGCTGGCGACCCAGGCGCGGAGCCAGGCGACGGCATCGGCCCGGAGCGAGGCGTTCGCGGCGGGAGTCCGGCGGCTCCCCAGCCGGGTCGCGACCTCCTCGGGGTCCGCGCCGGCGAGGAGATCGGGATCGACGGCCGCCGCGCGGACCAGGTCGCCGAGGCGGGCCGTCCGCGAGGCCCCCAGCCGGGGCGTCTCCAGGTCGAGGAAGCGGAGCGGCGACGGCGGGGCCGGCGGGGCGAGGCGTTCGCGGGGCGCGTCCAGGATCGCCGAGACGATCTCCGCCAGCTTCGTACCGTCGGAGCGGTTGAAGGTCTCCTCGGCGGTCGTGATCCCGGCGACGTCGACGACCCGGATCTCGGGCGCGGGCCAGCCGTCGGGGAGGGGGGCGAGGCAACGCCCGGTCCGGCCGTCGAAACGCTCCCACAGCAGGTTGAGCGCGGGGGAGAGCTTGGCGACCGAGGCGGCGATCTCGTCGAGCGGCTTGGCGAACCCGGCCGAGAGGACGAGGTCGTCCCGGGCGCGGGTGGCGGCGACGTAGAACAGCCGCAGGGCTTCCTCACGCTCCTCGCGATCCTCGACGGCCCGATATGCGAGCCAGCCCAGGCTCTCGCCGCTCCCCGGCAGGTCGGGGTCGAGGTCCGTCGCCGCCGGTCGGGGCTTGAGGACCAGCCCCAACTCGCGGTCGAAGCCCTGGGCCCCGGTCTTGGAGCCGGAGTCCTTGTTGAGGTCGGGCAGGACGACGATCGGGAACTCCAGGCCCTTGGCCTGGTGGACGGTCATGATGCGGATGCTCGGGCTGCCTTCCTCGGTCGTGGTCGCCTGCTCCTCGCGCGGGGGGTCGTCGGCGAAGGCCCGCAGCCGGCCGACGAAGTCCGCCAGGCCGAACCCGCCCCGGCGGTCGAACCCGCGCGCCGTCTCCACCAGCTTCCGCACGTTGGCGAGCTTCCGCGCGCCGAGGAACTCGCACGTCAGCGCCGCCTCGAAGCCGGACTCGTCCAGCGCCGCGGCGAGCAGCTCGGCCATCGGGACCTGGTCCTTCAAGGCCCGCCATCGCGCCAGGAGCATGCGGGCGCGGCAGGCCCGGGCGCGGTCGGCGTCGGAGAGTCCGGGGGCGTCGGCCGCCCGCTCCAGGCCCCGGCTCAGGTCGCCGGTCTTCGCCAGCCAGAACAGGCCCTCGTCGCTCAGGGCGAAGAACGGGCTCCGCAGGCAGCCGGCCAGCGCCACCTCGTCGAGCGGGTCTTCCACCACCGAGAGCAGGTTGACGACGTCGAGGATCTCCTGCTGCGAGTAGAACGCCGAGCCGCCGATCGTGTGGTACTCGAAGCCCTGGTCGGCCAGCGCCGTCTCGTACGGCCAGACGTCGGTCATGGCGCGGAGCAGCAGCGCGACGTCGCCGGCGTGCGCGCGGCGGGGCTTGCGGGTCCTGCGGTCGACGATCATCCAGCCCTCGTCGAGCCGGCGGCGGAGCCAGCGCGCCAGGGCCTCGGCCTCTCGGATCCGGCCGTCCCGCGCCGAGGGCTTCGAAGCGTCGGCGGCGGTCTCGGACTCCGCCTCGGGCGGGGGGGGCTCGACCCAGAAGAAGTGGACGGCCGGCTCGTCCGCGTGGTTGGGGCGCGCGGGGGAAAGGCGTACGGCCAGGGGATCGGCGACCTCCGCGCCGGGGTCGGGGAACGACTCGGCGAACAGGGCGTTGACGAAGTCGATGATGCGCGGGACGGTGCGGAAGTTCTCCGAGAGCCGGAGCCGGCCGGGTTCGGGGAACTCGTCGCGCCAGCGGCCGAAAATGGCGGGCTCGGCCCCCCGGAAGCGGTAGATCGACTGCTTGGCGTCGCCGACCACGAACATCCGGCCGCCCAGGAACCCATCGCTTCCCAGCAGCCGGAGCACGTCGCTCTGGATCTGGTCGGTGTCCTGGAACTCGTCGACCAGGACGAACTCGATCGCCGACGGTTCGACCTGGAGGTCGGCGTCGGGCTCGAACGTCAGGTCGGGGTCGGGCGCGGTCGCGGTCCCGCCTCGGGGGCCGCGCCGGCGAGGTCGCGGAGGGCGTCGCGGGCCAGGACGATGAGGTCGGAGAAGTCGAGCCCGCGACGGCGGACCTTGAGCGCGTCGTACTCGGCGCGGGCCTCGCGGGCGACGCGAGCGAAGCGGGCCGTTTCGGCGGCCGCCTCTCGGGTGACGGAGTCGTCCCAGACGAGCTTCTCGCGGACGTCGCCGACCTTGCCTCGGAGGTCCTTGAAGGCGTTAGCGACCCGTTCCTTCACGTCGGCGTCGGGCCAGTCGTTCTTGCCCCGGAGGCCGGCGACCTTGGCGGCCTCGCGGAGCCGGTCCAGGTCGTCGTCGCGACAGCCTGGGGCTTCCACCGCCACCAGGGCGTCGAGCACGTCCTGGCGAACGAGCGCGAGCTTGGGGCCGACGTCCTGGAGCGGCTCCAGGACGCGGCGGCAGGCGCGGGCGACGGGGGCGAGCCTCGCCAGGATCGCGGGGCGGGCGCGGGCCTTCCACACGTCTCGCCAGCGGGCCGCGATCTCCTCGGGCTCCAGGTCGCAGAGCGGGTCGATCTCGTCGGGAGTGCGGCGGGCCAGCGCGTCTTCGAGCATCGCGCGGAGGCCGCGCAGGGTGTGGGGGACGGCCAGTTCGAGCAGGTCGGGGTCGCGGGCGGCGAGCAGGCGGCGGATCGCGGCGGCCACGGCCTGCTCGCGGAGCGCCCCGGCGACGACCTCGTCCAGGACCACGAACTCCGGGTCGACGCCCATCGCCTCGGCCCGGCTCCGGAGCACCCGGCCGCAGAACTGGTGGAACGTGCCGATCGGCGCGGCTTCCAGGGCGCGAAGGACCGTCGTCCACCAGTCCGGGTCTGACCCGCCGGCGAGCCGGGACCGGCATCGCTCGCGGATCCGCTGGCGAAGCTCCCGCGCCGCCTTGTCGGTGAACGTCATCACGGCCAGCGAGCGCAGGGCGCGGCCCTCGGCGCCGTCGATCTCGCGGAGGAACCGCTCGGTCAGCACGGTCGTCTTGCCGCAGCCGGCGCCGGCCGCCAGGGCCACGCTCACCCCGCGCGCCTTCAGCGGACCTTGCTGCTCGCGCGTCAACGAGACCCGATCGTCGCTCATGACCGCTCCGCCTTCGGTTCCGTGGATTTCGCGGACTTCGAGGCCCTGGCCGGGCGGCCCCCGAGCGTCTTGTCGGCCGAGGCCGTGGGCTGCGCGTCGGGCTCGATCGTCTTCCCGGCCGCGCGGACCTGGCGGATGCGGCAGACGCCCCGATACTCGCAGTAGGCCTCGCAGCCTTCCTTCCTCGGCGCGACCTGGAACGCCCCGTCGCGGAGACGGTGGATGATCGCGAAGACGCGTTCGATCAGGGCCTCGCGCACGTCTTGCCACTGCGCGAAGACGATCGGCCGATACCCCTTATCCTTCAGGCCCCAGTAGCCGACGTCCAGCAGTTCGGCCTCTCCGCGCTGATAGAGGAGCCGTTCGACGGCCATCGCGTAGAGCGGGAGCTGGAGCATCCGGCCTTCGGTCACGTCCTTGGAACTCGGCGGGTTGCCGCTCTTGTAGTCGATGATCCGGTAGCGGGGCGGTCCGGACTCGGCCCCGGCGTCGACCATGTCGATGCGGTCGATCCGGCCCTTGAGGCGGACGACCTCGGCGCCGAGGGTCAGCTCGAATTCGGGATGGTCGGTCCCGGGCTCGCCGAAGCCGAACTCGAACATCCGGGGCGCGGGGGCGGTCGGCGTCTGCGAGGTGTACTCGGCCCGCTGCTGGGCGTACTGGGCGGTGATCCGCTGCACCTGGCCCAGCTCGATCTCGCGGAGGCCCAGGTCCAGCTCGCTCAACTCGTCCAGCTCTTTCGCCAGCACCTTGTCGACGGCGGCGGCCAGGAGGCGTTCGTCGGGGGTGTCGGCGTCGGTCTCGGCGCGTCGGCGTTCGAACTCCTCGAGGATGTCGTGCAGGCGGCTGCCGCGCTCGGTGGCGTCCTCGTCCAGCTCGTCGCGCTCGGCGATCGGATCGAGATGGAGGACGTGCCGGCTGAAGAACTGGAAGGGGCAGTTCAGGTAGGTCTCAAGCTGGCTGGGGCTGAACGTGTGCGTGAGCCCGTCGAAGTCCCGCGCCAGGCGGGAGTGGGCCTCGGGATCGGTGAGCAGCCCCTCGAACTCGCCGAACGGGGCCCCCCGGCGGCGGCGATCCAGCGCCTGGAGCGCGGCCGCCGCCCCCTCGAGCGGCGCCCGATGGCCCGGGTCGGCGGCCAGATCGCGGAGCCTGGCCGTGCGGCCGCGCTCGGCGGCCAGGGCCGCGGCCAGGACCCGGGCGTCGCCCGGCGCGACGGCCAGGTCCTCGCGGTCGAGCAGGGCGGGGTGGAACCGCGCGTGCGCGACGTGGCAGGCCGACTCCGCGGGGGCCGACATCGCGCCCAGCAGGTCGTCGAGGAACCCCGCGCGGAGCAGGGGTTGGCCCTTGGCGTCGGTCGTCGGATAGAACAGGTGCGCCCCGCGCTCCGCCGCGCCGAGCGCCCGGAGGAACCGGAGCGTCTCGGCCGCATACGCCGCGCGGCCGGCGGGGCTGGGCTCCTCGCCGGGCTTCAGCTCCAGGAATCGCTCGACGGCCGGGCGTCTCGGGAAGCTCCCCTCGACCAGGCCGACCAGGAGGACGCGGCCCGCGCGGCAGCCGCCGAGGTCGTCCACCAGGGTCGTGCGGATCGAGCCGTCCGGGGCCGTCGGCCTCGGCGCCTGGACCTCGGCGGTGACGTCGGTCAGCACGTCCACGAATTCCGCCCAGGGGACGACGACCGCATCTCGGCCCAGGCGTTCGAGGATCTCGGCGCGGTCTTCCAGGGCGTCCCAGAGCGTCTCCAGCGCCCGGCCGTCGCGCGAGCCCAGGCCCAGCTCCGTCGCGGCGCGGCGAAGTTCGATCGCGTGCTCGCTCCAGGGGCGGGGACGGTCCAGCGGGGCCAGGACGTCGATCACCCGCTTGATGATGGGGTGCGCCCGCCGCGCCCGCTCGACCTTGCGCCTGCGGCGGTCGCGTTCGATCGGGTCGGGCGCGTCCTCGTTGCGGGCGATCGCGCGTTCGAGGGCCTGGAGGATCTGGCGGTCCCCCCGGAAGACGGACGACTCGTGGAGCGTGGAGGCGGCTTCGGCGAGGGCCAGGCGGTCGACGTCCTCGCCCCAGCTCGGCTGCAACTGGCCGTTGCGGAGAAACCGGACGAGCTGCTCGGCCTCCCACTCTTCCACCGGGATCCGCGCCGCCTGGAGGGTCGCCGCGACGGACGGGTCGACGTCCAGGGTCCTCGGCCCGGCGTCGTGGACCGGCAGGCCCGCCCGCCGGAGGGCGAGGCAGGCCGATTCCGCCTGATCGTCCCAGCGGGGGAAGGCGATCAGGATCTCGTCCGGTTCGACGCCGCGGCCGATCAGGTCCTTGACCTCGCGCGCGACCATTCGGCCCAGGTCCATCCCGGCCGGGCCGCCCCGGATCGACAGCCCCTCGCCGGTCTCGATCTTCGGGGCCGACGCGGCGAACAGGAGCGCGTCGACCGCCCGCAGCCCCGCCGGCCGATGGGAGTCGGAAGGGACGAGCGATTCGACCATCCCCAGGTCCAGCAGCCGGGCTCGGATCGGGGCGGTCGCCAGGTACAGCTCGGCGCGTTCGGGGGCGTCCTGGTGGCAGAGGGTGACGTCGACCGACCGGGGGCGCTCCAGGATGTCGCGGAGGATCCGCCACTGCGCCGGCGACTTCCCCTCGAAGTCCAGGAAGACGAGGTGGTCGCCCTCGCCGGAGCCCGCCCGCGCGTTTCGGTCTCGGAGCCGCAAGGAGGCCCAGACCGAAAGCCCGGCCTCGTCCTCGGCGTCGAGGTCGGTCAGGAGCCGACGGTAGCGCCGGAAGACCGAGACCTCGGCGGCCCGGATCGCGTCGTCCCCGTCGTCTTCCGGTTCCGGGCGTTCGTCGTCCCGCTCGCGATGGCGTTCGGCGACCGTCCAGTCGCGGACGCGGCGTCGGAGGCGGCGGCGGTAGCCGACCCGCGAGGTCAGCTCGGCGAGCGGTCCGCGACGGCCGCCGGCGGTCTCGTCGCGCAGGGCCTCGTCGAGGACGGCGGTCGCGGCCGAGTCCGACAGCAGCGTCGGCCCCTTCCGGACGATCGAGGCGACCCAGCGCCAGAGGTCGGCCCAGCACCGCACGCGGGGCTCGGCGAGCCAGGTCGACTTCGAGGGATGCAACGCCAGTTCGCGGATCGTCTGGTCACGGCAGAGGGGCGTCGGCACGATCCACTGGGCCGCCCGGAGCGACGGGTCCAGTTGCAGGAGACGCCCCCGCATCGACGCGCCGGGAGGTCCCGTCCAGAGCGTTCGGTGAGGCGTCAACGTCGCTCCCATTTCCGCTCGACGAGACGAGCCCGAGGACCACCACCGCCAGCAAGACCAAGTATACAGAACAATACCACAGCTTCCCCGAGCGGACAACGCGGATCAGCCAGAGGATCGCCGCGTAGCCGACCAGTCCGGCGAGGATCATGGCCGCGATCGTCTGCATCACGCGGTCGGGCGTCAGGTTCAGTCGCGACGGGTCCTTGATCGCGTCCTTCAGCTCGTTGGCGACGGCGCCGGCGATGGCCGGGATGGCGATCATCAGGCTGAACCGCACCGCCCAGACCCGCGAGAGGCCCAGGAACAGCGCGGCGACGATCGTCACGCCGCTGCGGCTCACTCCCGGCAGCGGGGCCAGCGTCTGGGCCAGCCCAATCAGGAGGGCGTCGACCCAGGTCGTTTCCGACGGGCCTCGTCCGCGACCGTCCGGCCCCCGCATCTTGAGCGAGACCAGGGCCAGGAAGACCGCCGAGATCAGGAAGCCGACCGGGGCCGCCGTGTGGCTCTGGAACAGGCTGTCCACCCACTTCTTGAAGAAGAGGGCGAACGGGACGAGCGGGAGGGTCGCCACGATCGCCAGCATCGCCACGCGGAGGACCGTCGGCCGGCGGAAGTCCGGGCCGACGTCGGGGTCGTCGGTCAGGAGCCCGCGGACGCCCAGCCGGATCGGGCCCCGGTAGTGGTAGAGGATCGCGGCCATCGTCCCCAGGTGGAGCATCACGTCGAAGAAGAGGTTCTCCTCCCCGCCCCGGTGCGTCCCCGTCAGCCAGGCGAAGAACTGCTGGGTGATGAGCAGGTGGCCGTCGCTGGAGACGGGCAGGAACTCGGTGACGCCCTGGACCATGCCGAGGGCGAGGGCCTCGATCCATTCGATCAGCATGCGAAGATCCATCTTGGGTTAGTAAGCGTACGAGGTCCGGCGCGAAGCCGGCCGCAATCCTAACGCCCTTCCCTCGTCAGGGGGAAGGCGTCGAAAGGCCGGCCCGTCCACGTTCGGGGACGGTTGCCTAGGGACGGGCGAGGGGGCCTCGTCCCTCAGCGTCGTCGGGCGGCCTCGCCCCGGAGGGCGGGGCCCGCGCCCCAGAGGTAGCTGGCGCCGCTGTAGAGCGTCAGCGCCACGGCGATCCAGGTGAAGGCGTCGCGGAGGATCGTCAGCTCCTGCGCGGGGGAGACGAGCCAGAGGCAGAGCAGGGCGGCGGAGACCGACAGGCACTGGAACAGCGTCTTGAGCTTGCCGGCCATCTTGGCGCCGAACGCCTGGCCCTGGCCTTCCAGCAGGCTGCGCAGGCCCTGGATCAGCAGCTCGCGGACGACGATCGCCGTCACCATCCAGGGGAGGACCCCCGTGCCGGGGATCGCCGCCAGGTAGATGTACGCGCTCGAGACGATGACCTTGTCGATCAGCGGGTCGAGCTGGCGGCCCAGGGGCGTGTCCTGATCCAGGAGCCGGGCGAAGTAGCCGTCGAGCGCGTCGGAGACGGCGGCGACGACGAACAGGCCGAAGGCCCAGCCGTACCATTCCAGCGACATCGCCGCGCAGACCAGGACCGTCAGCCCCAGGCGCGAGACGGTCAGGGTGTTGGGCACGTTCCAGAACGTGCCGGCCGGCCGCGCGGGGGCGTCCAGGACGGAGTGGTTCTCGGGGGGCATGGGGATCTCACATTCCGTCGAGGATGTTCAGCGACGGCCCCGGGCGCGACTTGCGAGGTCGGGGCCGCGCCCGCTTCCGTCGCGACGGGAGGGCCAGCGAGCGGGCGACGAAGTCGTAACCCTGGGTGTCGACGATCTCGCAGGGGACCACGTCCCCCGGCTGGAGGCCTGCGTCCGGCACCAGCACGACGCCGTCGACGTCCGGGGCGTCGGCGTACGAGCGGCCGACCCAGACGTCCGGCTGGCCGGGGGCCCGGCCGTCGATCAGGACGTCGAGCTCGCGGCCGACGAGGGTCCGGTTGAACTCCTCGGCGATCGGCTGCTGGATCCGCATGATCGTCTCGCGACGGGCTTCCTTCACGTCCTCGGGCAGGTGGCCGGGCACCTTGGCCGCCGGCGTGTCGGGCTCCAGGGAGTAGGTGAAGACCCCCAGGCGCTCGAACTTCGCCTCGGCGACGTAGTCGGCCATCTCCTGGAACTCGGCCTCGGTCTCGCCGGGGAAGCCGACGATGAACGTGGTGCGGAGCACGAGGTTGGGGATCGACGACCGCAGCCGGTCGACGATCGCCGTGGTCTCGGCCCGCGTGTGGCGGCGGTTCATGACCTTGAGCATCCGGTCGTTGATGTGCTGCAAGGGCATGTCGAGATACGGGACGATCCGCTTCGCCCCGGCGATGACGTCGTAAAGCTCGTCGGTGAAGTGCCGGGGATAGTTATAGAGGATGCGGATCCAGGTCAGCTCCTCAATCTGGTCCAGCTCGCGGAGCAGGTCGGCCAGGCGGGGCTCGCCGTAGAGGTCCATGCCGTAGTAGGTCATGTCCTGGGCGACGAGGATCAGCTCGCGGACGCCGTCGCGGGCCAGCTCGCGGGCCTCGTCGACGACCAGCTCGATCGGCTTGGTGACGTGCTTGCCCCGCATGTACGGGATCGCGCAGAAGGTGCAGAGCCGGTCGCAGCCCTCGGACACCTTCAGGTACGCCAGGTGCCGGGGGGTGATCCGCAGCCGGGCCCGGTCGTCCTGGGCCTGGATCGGGGCCGGGCGGAACAGCGTCCGCTGCTCGTGCAGGCCGCCGAGGATCCGGTTGGAGACGTGGACGATCTGCTCGCGGCCGAAGACGCCGACCACCTGGTCGACTTCCGGGAACTCGTCCAGCAGCAAGTCCTTCTGGCGCTCGGCGAGGCAACCCGCGACGATCACCCCCTTGACCCGGCCGTCCCGCTTCCGTTCCAGCATCTCCTCGATCACCCCGCACGATTCCTTGCGCGCGGCGTCGATGAACCCGCAGGTGTTGACGATGACGAGGTCGGAATCCCGCCCCTCGGGCACGAGCGCGTACCCCTCCTGCGCCAGCAGGCCGAGCATCCGCTCGGAGTCGACGAGATTCTTGGAACAGCCGAGGCTGACGAACGAGATCGTCCCCCGGACATCGGTATCGGTCTGTTCGGTCGGGCGTTCAGGCGTCATGGGCTCGTGGTGACTCTCGCTCGGCGCGCGGGGGAACTCGGGCTGATGAGCCCTCATTATATCCCGCCCCCGGCCGTTCGTGGCCCCCCAATCCGCGGAAGATTCCGTGCGCGGCCGCGTTCGCGGCGGTCCGACGCGCCTTCGCGATCGGGAAACGGCGGCCCGGCCCCCTGCATCGACCGCCTCGGGGACGCTCGCGGATTTCGAATCCGAACCTCAACTGTTGTCTTGCCGTCCAGCTTGGTTATACTGATCCCCGCGGTTCAGCTATCGTGCCGAACCGAGACCAGGCGCCCGTAGCTCAATTGGATAGAGTCGCGGACTTCGAATCCGAAGGTTGTAGGTTCGACTCCTACCGGGCGCGCTTTCTCTCCTGCCGTCGGATCGAGCGGTGGAGAGCTGCCATCATCCCACCCAGCGAGAGAAGAGGCGACTCGCCTCACCTCGGTCGATCCTCCTTCGCGGAAGACGAATCGAAGACCTCGACGTCTTTCGGCAGGGAGAGTTCGCCGAACCGCGCCTCGTCGACGCCCTGATTGAGCGAGAGTTCCTCGACCTCGATGCGCACCTCCTGCCGCCAGGCGTCGGTGATCAGGTTCTCGAGGGGGAACTTGGCGTCGTAGAACTTCCAGGACGCCGTCTTGAGGAACTTCGCTTCGCCGTCGAGCACGTCCTGGTATTCGACGTCCAGGATCGACGTGACGTCGCCGTTCAGGGTCTCGATGCGCCGTTTGAGCAGGAAGCGGTCCCTGGGGCTGAATTCGTAGGTCGTGCTGAAAAGGCTTTCGGGACCGAGTCGGCGGCTCCGCACGATTCGGCCGATGGGGACGCCCCTGGAATCCGCCATCGCCGCTTCGGCGACGTCCGGCGAGTTCAGGGTTTCGATCAGGCTCGTCCGGATCGACGGCGCGCCGACGTCTCGCGGGTCGATCGGGAAACGGTCCGGCAGACCTTCGCGATCGACGATTTGCAGTCGATTCATCCGGCCCGAGTAGACCTTCCAGGCGTCGCCGAGGCGCAGGAAGATCTCCTCGCCGCCCGTCGTCTGGTCCTTGATGCGGGACAGGACGTGGTCGCCCCGGAAGATCACGGATTCCGTCGAGCGGGATTCCGGGGCGGTCTTCACCTCAATGACGAGGCCGTCGCTCTCGAATCGCTTCGTTTCCGGTTTGGAGACGGATCGATCCGTGATGCGGGTCTGGATCGTCGCCGAGCCGTCGTGGATCCGTCCATAGTTGTCGCGAATCGCGTCGAGCGCGGCCCTGACGACTTCCTTCGGCTCCTCGCCGGACGCCGTGGGGCAGGGGACGAGGGGAAGGACGCCGAGCACCGCCGTCGCGGTCCGCATGAGGATTGAAGCGCCCATCTTCCTGAAGTCCTTCATGTTAGGGCTTGCTCGGTCGATCGATCGACCGATCGGGCCTGACGTTCCGGGGCCGACGCCTTTCATCTCCGGCCGATCTGGCTGGTGATGGTGGGGTCAGTGATCTTCTTGTCCTCGGCCAGCATCAGGGCCTTGCTGAGGACGATCGAGAGCGTGGCGTCCCCCTCGAAGGGGAGGAAGACGCCGTCGCCTTGCGGCTCGCCGCTTCGCTTGGGGACGATGCAGAGGTATTCGTCGTTCGGCTCCATCAGGATGTTGCCGCTTCCCAGGTGGATCTTGTAGGTGCGCAGGTCGCCGCGCACCACCAGGAACTTGTCGGCGAACGAGCAGCGGGGGGCGATCTTCAGGCGTGGGATCAGTCGTTCCAGCACGGCCTTGCGGGTCTTGCCGTTGGCCGAGAGGTCGCCGAAGCTGTAGGTCCGCCAGTAGTCGACGAACCGGCCCTCGGGGCCGCCGTCCGACCAGTTCGGGTCGTTGCCGACGCTCGCCACGCCGACGAACAGGTCGACGTCGCGGAAGACCTCGCTCAGCACGAGGGGCGGGATCTGGTCGAGCGGGACCGGCTCGGCGTCGGCCTGCCGCCAGCCGGGGGAGTAGCCGCCGCCTCCTGCATGAGCCTCGCGCTGGGGGGTGCCGATCTCGTAGAACCGGACCTGGTCGGTGGCCAGGTGGAGGTACGAGCCCGATTCGGTGGTCGCCGCGCCATACTCGCCGCTGATCCCTTCCACCCAGAACTCGGCGCGGAGGTTCCACTCGGGGAGATCGCGCGACGTGGCGGGGTAGCTGTCGTCGACCATCAGCCGGAGCTTGTTCCGCCATCCCCGGGCGGCGCAGAGGGCATGGTACTGGTGCTGACGCAAGACGTGGGCGGCGAACCGGTTGGAGTAGACGCGAGTGCTCCGCTCGGCGTCGGTCAGGACGTAGACTTCGCGATACGCCTGCTTGAACGGCTGGCGGACCCTGTGGCGGTCGAACCAGTCGCGCCAGGCCGCGACCTCCTCGACGGGGCGGTCGATCGGGTGCCAGAGCGCGACCTTCGTCACTTCGCCGAGTCCCTCCAGCGGCACGTCGTCCACGCAGACGATCCGGCCGTCGAGCCAGATTCCGGCGTCGGACTGGCCGTTCGTCTCGAAGGTCCAGATCAGCCGCCGGGCGATCGCGCCGACGAGCGGGTGGTCGAGGTACCGGGTTTTCCAGGCTTCGAGCGGCCAGGTCTTGCGGGCCAGGAAGAGGCCGTCGATCCGCTCGCGCTGGGCGGTGAGCATCTTGCCGACGTCCTTGGCGGCGGCTTGAAGCTCCTTGACCTCCGCGGCGTGGTCTTTCTTGACGGCGGCGGGGGCCGATTTCAGCGGCTTGCCGGCCTTACTCCAGGTCAGGCGGGCGTCGGGGCCGTCGACGACGAGTTCGGCCGTGTAGTCGCCGAGGGCCTCGACGCGGCGGCCGACTTCCTCCATCCCGTAGGAGGGGACGGCCAGTTCGTCGATATCCTCGCGCGGGAGCCCCTCGCGGCTCGCGGCGGCCGTGAGGGCTTTCTCGGCCTCCTTTTGGGCCGGGATGAACTTGATCTTGAGCTTGAGGATCGCGAGCTGGCCGACGGCGTCCATCCCCGGCATCATCCCCAGCGCCGCGACGACGGCATTCCCGAGCGAGATCAGCCGAGGCCCCCTTCCGGGGATCTTGCGATAGGCCGACAACGCCAGCGCCGCCAGCGCCCGCGCCAGGTCGCGATCGGTTTGGAGCCCCGCGCACCAGGCGAGCCCTTTGAGCAGGTCAACGTGGTGGGGATCGATCGAATCGACCTGGAGCACCTCCCACTGAATCGCCCGCGGCCTCGTCTGGGTGCGCGGCCTGTCCACCAGCGGGAACCACCGCAGGAGGTTCGCCTTGAAGTCCTCGCGGCCGACGGCGGCGATCAGAGGCTTGACGGCGGTGAGCCATTTCGCCGACGGCTTGCCCGTCCCCACCTTCTGGCAGGAAACCAGGAGCGCCTGCCACGCCGACCGCCGATCCGGGGGCATGGCGGCGAGATCGCCGAGCGCGACGTCGGACCACGCCTCGCCGGGGTCGATGCGGGCCTCCGCCTCGACGGCGTCCAGCTTGATGAGGCGGCCGAGGGGCTTGCGGACGGCGTCGCCGTAATGGGTCAGGGGGCTCAGCCGGGCGACGGCCGCGTGGAGGGCGGACTTCACGTCCTCGCCGAGGGGGCCGCCGGCCGCGAGGTTCTCGACGGCCGCCGCGACGCCCGCGAGCGGGAGCGAGTAGGGGTCGGGATGGTGGCTGACGTCCACCCACCTCAGGAGGGAGGCCACGGTCGCCGGGGGAAAGGCGTGCTTCCTTCGAAGAAGCCCGCGCACGACCTGCCCGAATCGGACGGCGGCCTCGCCGAGGCCGATCCCCTCGGCCGAGGAGCCGAGGTGCGCCTTCGACAACTCGCGCCGTCGCTCCTCGATGGTCAGGAGCCGGGCGACGAGTCGGTCGACGACCTCGATCTGCTTCGCGCCGTCCAGGGCCAGCAGCGCCTTCCCGGACTTCAGGTCGCCGAGTTGGGCGGTGTACCATGAATCGCCGGACTTGCCCTTGGGCTCCTCCTGCGCCAATGCGTCGATCAACTCGCCCAGCTCATCGACCGACGCCGGCTTCTCGACCTTGGCCATGATCCCCCCCAGGCGGGACGAGTTGGATTCCTCCCACGCGGCGGGCGTTCGTCCCGCCTCGATCCGACCGACACCCAAGCCAACAAATCATAGGACGCGCGCGAGCCCCCCGCGAGCCTCCTGATCGTTGGCTTCCGTCGCGATGCTCGTCGACGAGGCGCGAGGAGAGGGGGACGAGCCTCCTTCCGCCCGCGTGGTGCTCCGTCGAGAACACTTCGGCATGGCGTCATGACCCGGCCGGCCCACGGGTCGGATGAGCGGAGCGACGCCGGAGGTTTTCGACGGAGCACCGCGTGGGGAAGGTGGCCGCAGGCCGGACGAGGGGCCGCCGTCGTCGCATCTCCCGGCCAGGTCGGTCTTCCCACGCAGGGGGGCGCTGGGCTGCGATCCAGGGCTGGCAAGGTCGCGTGATGCGGAAAATCGACATCCTCGCTCGCGTTCGCCGAAATGGTCGCATCGTCACTTGGAGGGATGGCAAGACACCGCGCTCCCTGGCAATTCGTCGGAAGGTCCCGCCGTCGGCCGGCAGCCGGAACCCAGGCCAGGCCCGGCGAGTGGGAAAAGTCGCCGATCGAAGCCAATTTCGGAAGGCTTATATCTCGGTTAAGTCTTCAGATTTCAGGGGTTTGCAGAGAATGGCTTCGTTTTCGGGTGGCGAGAACGAACCCAATTTCGGCCCCATTCGCGGGCCGTGGGGAGCCGTCTGCGGGCTCGCGGTCGTAAGGTGCCGAGATGAGAGGATTTGCGTCGCGGGGGAGCTGCCGTGGCCGGCCCTGAAGCCTCGGAGATTGCGAGAAAAGCGTCGAGCGAACCCAATTCGTGATGGGCGAATTTTCGAGTAAAGGTTTTGGGTGTAAGAGTTTCGGTCGATTGGCTTCGTTCGCGGGGGGCGAGAACGAAGCCAATCGCGGCCGGGGCTCAGCCGCCGACGAGGAGGGTCAGCCGCAGGAAGGTGACGGAGGTCGTCGGGGCGATGGTGAAGGTCTGGTCGAGCGACTCGGCCTGGCGGTCGTCGATCAGGATCAGGACGCGGTTGGTCTCGAAGGCCTCGACGGCCTTCTCGTACTGCTTCTTCCAGTCGATGGGGTGGGCCTTGGCCCCGGTGCGAGGGCCGTTGAGGGCCAGTTCGAGCCCTTCGGGCTGGACGAGGCCGCGGTAGGGGCCGGAGGCTTGCCGCTTGACGTTGTAGTCCTGGACTTCCTGGTAGACGCGCTCGCGGATCAACTCACGGACGGTGATCGTCTCGTTCAGGAATTCGAGCGACCACTCGTTCGTGACGCCGCCGGCGGGCGTCTCGTCGCGGACGGTCAGGGTGGCGGCCATCGGCGGGCCTCCCGAGAGGGTTGGAGTCGCGGCCAAGGGGACCTATCCTCTATAGGATAGACCTGGCGCGGCCCGTACGCCACGCCCCGACGAAGCCCCGGGAGCCCGAATCTTGCAACCGCTCTGCCTGCTTGCCGCGACGACGAGGAGCGAGGATCCGACCATCCCCGCCTGGATCACGACGGCGGTCTACCTCTGGCTGGCGATGCTCTGCACCTGGACCTGGTGGCAGGACCGGGCAACGAGGCGACCCCGACGTCCTTTGGGGTCGCCCGTCTGGTTTGGCCTGGCGATCCTGTTCGCCGCGCTGGGGTTGGCCAAGCCGTTCGCGCTCCAGGCGATGCTCACGGAATCCATCAGGAAGCGTGCGGTGGAGGGCGACTGGTACGCCGTACGACGCGACTACCAGTTCGCTTTCATCCTCGTCGCCGGTTCGCTGGCCGTGATCGGGGCCGTCGCCCTCGTCTGGCTTGCGGCCCGGAAGACCTCGTGGCGGAACCTGTCCGCGCTGGCGCCGGTCGTCCTGCTGCTGGGATTCCTCGGCGTCCGGGCGACATCCTTTCACGACATCGACGCCGTGCTCTACGCGACCGTCGCAGGGGTGCGTTGGAACACCATCATTGAGCTGACGATCCTGGGCCTGGTCGCCCTGACGTTGACGCGCCGGGCGTCAGGCGACGGCCGGGGAGACGCCCGCGACGAATCAGCGGGCGCACGGCGTTACACGATTCCCGGGGCGGGGCCGTTCTCTCGTTGACGTCCCCTGGGGATGCGCCATCCTGTTTCCACGTCAGTTCGTGGCGGAGACGATCTCGGGGACGCCGTGATCGTCCATGAACGGGTATCCCGGCTTAAACGTCGGCGGGACGACCACTTCGAGCTTGGGCGACGACCAGATGCCGTGCCGCTCATTGCCCGGGAAGAAGACTTCCTGCTCGAACGTGAGGGGTTTGTCGAGCGCCCACTTGGAGGCGGTCGCGATCCCGATCATCTGGATAGGGTACTCCGGGGCTCGCTCCATGTCGCCCAGCTTGATCGGGTCGGAGAGCTTCAGCCCCGCGTGGCGGAACGCCTTCTCGGTCAGTTCGACGCAGTACAGGGCCGCATCGTCGAGCCCCAACTCGTAGTCGAACGGGACCTGCTCGGCGAAGACGTTGTGGCAGTACTCGACGACCTGGGGGATCTTGGAGCGATACTCGGGCCGGAGCCGCTTCACCCCGAAGTTGCCCACGTTGTCCAGAATCCAGACGCAGAAGGGCTGCCGCGCCACGCTCGTCCGCGTGGTGTCGTAGACGACCGGGTCGCCGTCCTCGATGACCACCACCCCCGTATGGGAGAATTTGCTGTTGCTGGCGTTGGCGAGGAAGCGGCTCATCGGGAACCAGCCCCTGCCCACCCTGGCGTCGCCCATGCGGAAGACGACGTCTCCGCTGCGGAGGTATTTCCGCCCCCAATCATCCCAACGCTGCATCTTCGGCGTGATCGAGATCTTGGGGAGCCGACCATCCTTGCGATCGTTGGTGGCCTGGGGGCCCCAGTAATTCTTCCCCTGATATTCGCTGGGGACCATTCGCTCCGTCATCTCCCGCTCTTCGGGAGGATTAAACATCCAAGGGGTGATGAGCAGCAGCAGTCCAAGCATAGATGGGCCTCTCTCCGGAGTATCGGACCGCCTCGACCTTCCCGGGTCGCCCGAAGACGATTTGGGGGGGCGGCTCGCGACGCCTGAGTCGACGTCTGATACAGGGATTATATCACATGGGCAAACTCGGCGGCGCGGGCGTTTCTTCCTCGCGGCCGCACCTCGACGTCATCCATGGGAGGCCGGTCGAGGTTAAGATCTCGACAGCGTCGCGCGAGCTTGCAACTCCTTCAGGGAACGTTCCAAAATCGCTTCCGGCGAGCCATCGGCCGAGACCGAAACCAATCGACCGTTCCTCGAATAATAATCGGCCAGGGGACGGGTGCTCTCCTCATAAGCTCGCATCCGAACTCGGATCGATTCGGGCCGATCGTCCTCGCGCTGGATCAACTCTCCCCCGCACAGGTCGCAGACGCCCTCCTTAAGAGAAGGACGCGCCGAGACGTGATAGACCGCCTTGCACTTCGAGCACGTCCGGCGCCCACTCAACCGATCCACGATTTCCGTCAGCGGCAATTCGTAGGCCAGCACGGCGTCGATCGTCACACCCTCGCGCTCCAGCAACTCGTCGAGGGCCTCGGCCTGCGAGACGGTTCTCGGGAATCCGTCCAGCAGGAATCCCCCGGAGCACGACAGGCAACCCGACCGCTCCTGGACCATCGAGACCACCAACCCGTCCGACACCAACTCCCCACGCCGCATCGCGTCCAGCGCCGACTTCAACGCCGGGCTCGGCTCGTTCTGGCAGGACGCCGCCCGGAAGACGTCGCCCGTCGAGAGATGGCACGTCCCGAGCGATTGACAGAGCAACTCGGCCTGCGTCCCCTTGCCCACCCCCGGAGGACCCAGCAACACCAGGCGGAATGCCCGCGCCCGGGCCCCGGGCTTGATGTCGCACTCCGCTTCGCCCCCCTGAAACCACGCCGCTCGATTCGACTGCGTACTCATGCTTGACTCCCTCGCAGAATCCCGAAAAACCGGTTCGCCAGCCTTCCAGGTCCTTTCCAGTCTACATGAGCACGGCCTGACCCTCCAGAGAATGATTCGGTTTCGACTGGAGTTTCGGTCGCAAGCGAAACGATTGCCTGTCCGGAACTTTGACGAAGAAGAGCAAATACGGAGTGCGTGCTCAGCCGGAATACCCGAGTTTTCTTTCCGATTCGGCGCGGTTTCTGCATCGCTGAAGACCTAGGTCGAGGTCGGAGCCGGCCCCTAATTGCAACGCGGGGGTGACCCCGGCGGTGCTCCCTCGGCCATCATGAAACGCCTCCGGATTCACCCCCGGCGGCGTTTCATGATTATGACGTGTAAGGACGACCCCCCCTCGAATCGATTCGATCAAGCAGGGCAGGGGCCTCGGCGTCTAACTCGACGGGCAGGTTACGCCCACCTCACCAGAAGAGGATGTTGAGCCCGACGAGGACGATCAGGACGATGAGCGCCCAGAATTTCGGCGCCCGGTACCAGGGGACGGGGCCGTCGTGGGGGATCGGCGTCAGGCCCAGGACCAGGTTGTGCAACTCGGATTCCGGCTTGGGCGTCGTGAAGAGGCTCACGAGGGTGATGACCGACACGCAGATGAGCAACGTCCACATCGAGCTGTAGACGTTCACCGCCATCGGCTTGGCCTTCTCGGAACGGGCGATGTACTTGGCGTGGGCCGAATTGAACTCGGCCGGGTTGAACGTCTGGGTCACGTCCGACGCCACCACGCGCACTCCCGGTTTGAGGACGACCACCGCTCCTTCGGCCCCGAACTTGTCGGGCTGGTTCGTTTCGGCCAGCACCACGTCAGGCGCGATCAGCCTCACGGGGATCGCTTGGCCTCTCTCCTCGACCTCGGCAGGGGTGGTCGCCTCGCGATCCAGCGTCCGATCGCCCGAGGCCCACGACGCCTCGCCCGACGGCGCGATCGGAATGTTGGTCGTGCGGACGAGTCCCGACTCGACCGTCACTCGGCTGACGACCTCGGATGCACCCTCGCCGACCTTCTCGACGCTCACCACCGCGCCGTGATCAAGGAACGCCGTCGGCCGCGGGCGATGCCCCTCAGGGAACGTGTGGACGAACGCCCACATCGCCATCGACGACAGGATGGCCGTCAGGAAGCCGACGAACGCCCCCGTCGGCGTCGCCCGCTTCCAGAGCATTCCCAGGATCACCACCCCGAACAACGGTACGATGAAGAAGAAGATCAGCACCTGGAGGAACTCCAGGATGTTCGAGAAGTAGAACAGCGAGTACGCCGTCCCCACCGACATCAGAATCCCCAGCAGCGAGCACCAGCGGCCCATCGACAAATAATGGGCGTCGGTCGCGTTCTTCCGGATCAAGGTCCGGTAGACGTCGTACGTCCAGACCGTCGCGAAGGCGCTCGCATTCCCCGCCATCCCCGACATGAACCCGGCGATCATCGCCGTCACCCCCAGGCCCAGCAGGCCCGGACCCAGATAACGGCCCATCAAGAGCGGGAGCACGTCGTTGTAGGTCCGGTGCGTGATGTTCGCCCGAGGGTCGGTCTCCGACACCAGCACCATGGGCGAGCCGTCGCTGTGGAGCAGGACCGCCAGACCCAGCAACCCGGGAAGCGTCACGATCAGGGGGACGCACATCTTGAGCGCCGCCCCGATGATCGTCCCGTTCTGCGCCGAGCGGAGATCCTTCGCCACGATCACCCGCTGCACCTGAAGAAAGTCGGTGCACCAGTAACCGAACCCCACCCCCACCGCCAGGCCGAAGACGATCCCGATCCAGTCCACACCCATCGGGTTGGCGTCGAACGAACCCAGATTCTGCCACAGGCTCGTGAAGTTGGCGTTCGCCACCGATGGATGGATCACCGGCACGTTCCGCTCGATCTTCTCCACCAAACCGCTCCAGCCCCCGGCGTCGATCAAACCGAGGATCGGAATCAAGAGCGACCCGAACCAGATCAGGAAGTACTGCAAGACCTCGTTGAAGACCGCCGAGATCAACCCCCCGAGCGCCACGTAAAGAGCGACCGTCAGCGAGGAGACCCAGATGCTGACGTTCATGTCCCAGCCCAGCAGCAAATTCAGGATCTTCGCCATCGCGAACATGCTGGCGCCGCTGACCAGGACCGTCAGGAACGAAAACGAGATCCCCGCCAGGGCGCTCGTCCCCGTCCCGAACCTCAGCTTCAAATACCCCGGGACCGAGTGCGTGTTGCAGATGTAGTAGAAGGGCATCATCACGATGGCCAGGAACAGGATCGCCGGCACCGCCCCCAACCAGTAGGCGTGCGCGCCCAGCATCCCATACTGATAGGCCATCGCCGACCAGCCCATCGTCTCCAGCGAACTCAGATTCGCCGAGATGAAGCTCAACCCGGCGATCCAGGCCGTCATCTTCCGGCCCGCCATGAAAAAGTCGTCGCCCGTGCTCACGTACCGCTTCAGATAGAAGCCGATCCCCAGCACCACGACGAAATAAATCACGATGATCGCGACGTCCAGCGGACCCATCGAGATCAAAGGCGCGCCGGCGGCGAATAAGAGAGTCTCGGACGTCACGACGACACCCCCCCACAAAACCCGCCTCGCTGCGGGCCGCGACGACTCAATATATCAAGCACGACTCATGAGAAGAGCCCGCTATCCTAGAAGGCCCCGATGGACGACGCAAGCGACTCCCCGAACGCCCGGAAGAGAATTTCGGGAAGAAATCGCGGTGGGTTGTTGACCCCCGGGGATTCCCTGGTACTATTACCCCTGTCAAGCGAAACGACGCTCAAACGAAACGAACGGCCGACCGAGTCGCCAACAACGACGGGGTCGGCCGAAAACGTCGAGTGGAAAGCGGCGGGATCGCTTGGAAGGCGGAGGCTTCGGAACGGCCGCGAGGCTGGGACGGGGCGGATCGCCGCTCTTTGACAATCCGGTCGATCGTGGAACGAGCCTCGCGTCGCAGGACGCGGGGCGGAGAGAACGATGCGTAGCGAGTGCGGGACGCGGGAAGGGGCCACCAGCCCCTCGGAACGCGTACCGCGGGCGAACCCTTGAGGGGAGCCGGCGTGCGGGATCGTCCCATCGGGACGTCGGAGGCCCAGGTCCTGGACCTCGCAACGACGTCGGGGCGGCCGCAAGGACCGGTGGCGCATCCGGACTCGCGGCCAGCCGTCACGCCTTCGGGCGGGGCGGGGGGTCATGAAGGACGGATCGCCGAGCATTCCTCAGACCTCTTCGAGGATGGGGACCGGAGATCGGGAAGGCCTCCTTCGGGGGGGCGAACGGTCCGAGGACCATTGTGAAGGGTTTGATCCTGGCTCAGAATGAACGTTGGCGGCGTGGATTAGGCATGCAAGTCGCACGGGCCCCGCAAGGGGCCAGTGGCGGAAGGGTGAGTAAGGCGACGGCAACCAACCCCGAGGATGGGTATAGCCGCGGGAAACTGCGGGTAATCCCCAGCGATGCGAGGGCGTCGGCATCGACGCTTCGCCAAAGGATCCGTCCGCCTCGGGACGGGCCGTCGTGGTATTAGGTCGTTGGCGGGGTAACGGCCCACCAAGCCTTCGATGCCTACCGGGCGTGCGAGCGTGGCCCGGCACACTGGGACTGAGACACTGCCCAGACTCCTACGGGAGGCTGCAGTCGAGAATCTTCGGCAATGGGCGCAAGCCTGACCGAGCGACGCCGCGTGGAGGACGAAGGCCTTCGGGTTGTAAACTCCTGTCGAGGGGGAGAAAGGCCCTGCAAGGGGCTTGATCGATCCCTGGAGGAAGCACGGGCTAAGTTCGTGCCAGCAGCCGCGGTAAGACGAACCGTGCGAACGTTATTCGGAATCACTGGGCTTAAAGCGCGTGTAGGCGGATCGGTGCGTCGGCGCCTGAAATCCCCCGGCTCAACCGGGGAACGCGGCACGAAACGGCCGGTCTGGAGGGACGTAGGGGGGTCTGGAACTTCCGGTGGAGCGGTGAAATGCGTTGAGATCGGAAGGAACGCCCGTGGCGAAAGCGAGACCCTGGACGTCTACTGACGCTGAGACGCGAAAGCTAGGGGAGCGAACGGGATTAGATACCCCGGTAGTCCTAGCCGTAAACGATGAGCACTGGGTAGGGGGCTCGCCGATGGGCTCCCTGCCGCAGGGAAACCGTGAAGTGCTCCGCCTGGGGAGTATGGTCGCAAGGCTGAAACTCAAAGGAATTGACGGGGGCTCACACAAGCGGTGGAGCATGTGGCTTAATTCGAGGCTACGCGAAGAACCTTATCCTGGGCTTGACATGCAGGGATTAGCCGGCGGAAACGTCGGCGACGCCGCAAGGTGGAACCTGTGCAGGTGCTGCATGGCTGTCGTCAGCTCGTGCCGTGAGGTGTTGGGTTAAGTCCCGTAACGAGCGAAACCCCTGTGATCAGTTGCCAGCGCGTCATGGCGGGGACTCTGATCAGACCGCCGGCGTCAAGCCGGAGGAAGGCGGGGACGACGTCAAGTCATCATGGCCCTTATGCCCAGGGCTGCACACGTGCTACAATGGGGCGGACAAAGCGTCGCCAGGCCGCAAGGCCGCGCTAATCGCAAAAACCGTCCCTCAGTTCGGATTGCGGGCTGCAACTCGCCCGCATGAAGCTGGAATCGCTAGTAATCGCGGATCAGCATTGCCGCGGTGAATGTGTTCCTGAGCCTTGTACACACCGCCCGTCAAGCCACCAAAGCGGGGGGCATCCGAAGTCGTCGGAGCCGAAAGGCAGGCGCCGAAGATGAAACCCGTGATGGGGACTAAGTCGTAACAAGGTAACCGTAGGGGAACCTGCGGTTGGATCACCTCCTTTCTAAGGAAACTTGGAAAACCAAGCCGGGGACGCCGGATCGCGAAGGTTGCCGCCAGGCCTCCTTCGTCGGCCCCCACGGCTCGTCGGCGCCGCCTCGGACCCCGAGGAGACGCCCGTACGCCTGCTCCCCCCGAGGGTTTGAACGCCGGAATCGGCTCACGCATCGAGCCTCTCCGACCACGCCGGGCCCCGAGCCCGGCCCTCCGGATCCGCCGCAAGGCGGACCGGGCCACGATCGATCGGCATACGCGTCGCCCGCCCGGCCTCCGCCGGGCGGGTCGACGTTCCGACCCTCGCCTCCTGGACGCGGGGCGGGGCCGTCTCCCCCGGGGACGGCCTCGCCCCCTGGCCAGGCGCCAGGGCCCGGACGGCGGACGCAGGTCCGCCGGCCGCGAGCCTCTTTGACAATTCGGTGGTTGGTCGATACACGAATCCGGCCGCGGCCGGCCGCTTCGCCCCTCGGGGCGGGGGGGTCGAAGGCGGGGCGGATTCGACACGAGCCCCAACGCGGGTCGTGCGGTCGGCGTCCTCGGACGCGGGCGGCACGCGCCGGCGGGAAGGGCGAGTGGCATACTCCACTACAGTTTCACGCCGCCGCGACGCGAGTCGGGGCGGCTCGAAGAACACGAACCCTTTAGGATCTGGATCGGGCCTGGGGCCGACTTCCGCGTCGCGAGACGCCGGGGTCGAATCCCCTGTCCGGCTTGGCGAGGAATCGCGAAGCGAAGAATCGAGCGGCTGCCCGTCGAGAGGCCCGCGCCTTCCCAGGCGCGGGGGCCCGATCGGCGTGGTCAAGCCCCTAAGGGCGCGGGGGGAATGCCTAGGCGTCGTCAGGAATTCGGGCGTGGAAGGCTGCGATAAGTCCGGGGGAGCTGCATAACGAGCGTCGATCCCGGAATGCCCGAGGAACACCCGGGGAACTGAAACATCTCAGTACCCGGAGGAAAGGAAATCAACCGAGACTCCCTCAGTAGCGGCGAGCGAACGGGGAAGAGCCCAAACCGGACGGGTCACCGTCCGGGGTCGAGGGCCCGGAATCACGAGGAACCAACGCGAACCGAAGCCGTTTGGAAAATCGCGCCGGAGCGGGTGACAGCCCCGTAGGTGCAGCGGCGGTTCCTCATCCGGTCGCCCAAGTAGGGTCGGGCACGGGAAACCCGGCCTGAATTCGCGGGGACCATCCCGCAAGGCTAAGTACTCGACGACGACCGATAGCGAACCCAGTAGGGCGACCGAACGGTGGGAAGAACCCCGACAAGGGGAGGATACTGAACCTGAAACCCCGCGCCTACAAGCGGTGGGAGGCCTCTGACGCAAGTCGGGCTGACCGCGTGCCTTTTGCATAATGATCCGGCGAGTTATCGTGTCCGGCCAGGTTAACCCCTTCAGGGGGGGAGCCGCAGCGAAAGCGAGTCTGAACAGGGCGACTCAGTCGGGCGCGATAGACGCGAAACCAGGTGAACTACCCATGGGCAGGTTGAAGCGGCCCTAACCGGCCGTGGAGGACCGAACCCACCAGTGTTGAAAAACTGGGGGAGGACCCGTGGGGAGGAGTGAAAGTCTAATCAAACCTGGAGATAGCTCGTTCTCTCCGAAATGGCTTTAGGGCCAGCCTCGGGAAGTAACGCACGGGGGTAGAGCGACGGAATCCGTTTGGGGGCCTCCCCGGCTACCCATCGGAACCCAACTCCGAATACCGTGCGTCGGACCCCGGGAGTCAGAGCGTGGGGGATAAGCTTCATGCTCGAGAGGGAAACAACCCAGACCGCCGACCAAGGCCCCTAAAGCGACGCTCAGTGGCAAAGGAAGTGGGATCGCCGTGACAGCCGGGATGTTGGCTTAGAAGCAGCCACCATTTCAAAAGTGCGTAACAGCTTACCGGTCGAGCCATCCCGCGCCGAAAATGACGGGGACTAAGCGTCGTGCCGCAGTCGCGGATTCGCAAGAATGGTAGGAGAGCGTCGACGCCAGCGTCGAAGCGGCACCGGTGAGGAGCCGTGGAGCGGCGTCGAGTGCGCATGCCGGAACGAGTAACGACAAGACGGGTGGGAAGCCCGTCCGCCGAAAGCACAAGGTTTCCTGGGGAAGGTCAATCCGCCCAGGGTCAGTCGGGTCCTAAGACGAGGCCCAAGGGCGTAGTCGATGGGCAGACGGTTAATATTCCGTCACCCGGCGGGGAGGTTGAACGAGGGAGGACGCCGGAGGATTCTCGAGTCGGGGTGGTAGACGCCCCCGTGCCGCAAGGCCGACAGCATTCGATCTGGAAGCTCGAGAGAATCCGGCCGCGAAAAGCCCCCTCGGGACGATCCGCCGGCCCGTACCGCAATCCGACACAGGTGTGCCAGGTGAGAATCCGAAGGCGTTCGGGAGAACCCTCGTGAAGGAACTCGGCAAAATGACCCCGTACCTTCGGTACAAGGGGTGCTCCCTCCGCGAGGGGGGAGCCGCAGAGAATCGGCTCTAGCGACTGTTTATCAAAAACACAGGACTCTGCCAACTCGCAAGAGGACGTATAGAGTCTGACGCCTGCTCGGTGTCGGTAGGTTGAGGAAGGCGGTCAGCGCAAGCGAAGCCGGCGACCGAAGCCCCGATAAACGGCGGCCGTAACTATGACGGTCCTAAGGTAGCGAAATTCCTTGTCGGGTAAGTTCCGACCTGCATGAATGGCGTAA
Source organism: Planctomyces sp. SH-PL62 (assembly GCF_001610895.1). Taxonomy (NCBI): domain Bacteria; kingdom Pseudomonadati; phylum Planctomycetota; class Planctomycetia; order Planctomycetales; family Planctomycetaceae; genus Planctomyces; species Planctomyces sp. SH-PL62. The sequence goes on from NZ_CP011273.1 coordinate 3,300,288, forward strand.
CGACTGGAGCGCTGTCTCCACGAGGGACCCGGTGAAACTGTAGTCGTGGTGAAGATGCCACGTACCCGCGGTTAGACGGAAAGACCCCGTGAACCTTTACTGCAGGTTGGCACTGGTCCGATGCTCGTTCTGTGTAGGATAGGTGGGAGGCTTCGACCCGGCGGCGCCAGCCGTCGGCGAGCCAACGGTGAAATACCACCCTGAATGATCGTCGGCCCTCACCGGTACGCAGCCCGTACCGGGACCGTGCTCATCGGGCAGTTTGACTGGGGCGGTCTCCTCCCAAAGAGTAACGGAGGAGCGCAATGGTGCCCTCAGCCCGGTCGGCAATCGGGCAACGCGAGCGCAAACGTAGAAGGGCGCCTGACTGCGAGACCGATGGGTCGAGCAGGGACGAAAGTCGGCGTTAGTGATCCGGCGGTGCTGGATGGAAAGGCCGTCGCTCAACAGATAAAAGGTACTCCGGGGATAACAGGCTGATCTCCCCCGAGCGTCCCTAGCGGCGGGGAGGTTTGGCACCTCGATGTCGGCTCATCGCATCCTGGGGCTGGAGAAGGTCCCAAGGGTTTGGCTGTTCGCCAATGAAAGCGGTACGCGAGCTGGGTTCAGACCGTCGTGAGACAGGTCGGTCCCTATCTGCCGTGGGCGTAGGAGACTTGAGGAGCTTCTCCCCTAGTACGAGAGGATTGGGGAGGACCGACCTCTGGTGTGCCGGCTGTCGCGCTAGCGGCACCGCCGGGTAGCCAGGTCGGGACGGGATAAGCGCTGAAAGCATCTAAGCGCGAAGCCCTCTCCGAGATGAGGTCTCCAGCGGGCATGTCCCGCACAGGCTCCTGGAAGACGACCAGGTCGATAGGCCGGAAGTGCAAGGCGGGCGACCGCCTCAGCCGACCGGTCCTAACAGCCGAGCGGCTTGACCACCCCGATCCGTCCCCTCCGCACGCGGAGCCGGGCCCGGGTCGCGGCGGCTGCAAGATCCTCCGCACGGCGAGCCTCGCCGAAGTGAAACCGGCCGACTCCCGGTCCGGACCCCGGGTCCGTGATCCTCGAGATCGGAAGCTGGAGTGGACGAACCGCTCGCCTCGTGACGTATCGACCGACCCACCGAGATCCACGCCCGGCGGGGCGAAACCCCCGCCGGCCGTTTTTCCGGCGACCATACCGTCGGGGCCACACCCGTTCCCATTCCGAACACGGCCGTTAAGCCCGACGGGCCCATGATAGTGCTCAGGCGCGAAAGTCGGTCATCGCCGGAATCCCCCAGAGACGCCCCCGCCCCCAAGGCGGGGGCGTCTTCGTTTCGAACGACGGTTTCCCGTTTGCGCTGCACTCGATCCCTATGCCCGGCTCGAGCGTCTCCGTTTTGGGCATCCCCCTTCTTCCGTCGTAGAGTTCGGACCCAGCGTCCGATCGCATCGTTCAGGATTCGTCCGGGCTTACTGGGCCAATCGACCCTGCCGCCTTGCATTTCGGCCGGCGATCATGGGTATGGTCGGTTTTCGCAGGGGCCATGGCGATTCCGTTCGCGAGTTCGTTCCCGGCGATCGGGTCTGATGACTTTTTGGTCTGGTCTGTCGGGTCGCCGATGTCGAGCGGGTGGCTGCCGAGCACGTGAGACGGGGCGGTCTGGTGCCGAGTCAGGCGAGGGAATGTTCCCATGACCGTGAGTTCTATATGCAGGCCCCCGTTTCCCAACCCGCTTGCCCATGCGCTCCGCGTGGCCGAGACGGAGCCCACTTGATCGCTCCGGCCGCGACCTGATCGCGACGACATCGCGGTTATCTTTCGTCTCCGACCGCTACGGTCTCATGGTGTGGGCGTGCGCCCATGCTTTCCGTCGGTGGCCAGCGTCGTTTTGTCGAGGAATCCAGGGGTACTGATTCATTCGACCGGAAGGATCGGTCGATACAGAGTATGTGGAACCTGCCTTGTCATGAGATTGCGCGTGGTTCGTCCGAGCCGACGACGAGATCCGGGCTATTGCCTGCGCTTCAATCTTCCGGCGATTCCAGTGTGGGCGACCTGAGGACGGGGTCTCGCCTGATGTTCGACGTATCGTCTCACCCAGATCCGAGGCCGATCTCGGCGACCAGGATCTCATCCCGGCTCTTCTCCATCTTCCTCCTGCCGCTCATTGGTGGAGGAGTGGTCAGGGGCGAGGAGCCCCCCTCGGTCTTGCCGTTGCCCCTGACGTCGAAGGATTCCGCCGAGAAGCCGGCCACCGCACTCGACGTCGACGAGAGGTTCCGACTGCTGGAGAGTCGGCTTAATGAGCTCGAACACGTCAATGAAAACCTCCGCGACGAGAACCGACGCCTCGCCGAACAGGTCGGTCGCCCGCAGTCGCAGGAGGCCGTCGAGAGCGTTCGAGACGCCGATCCAGACGGCTGGGCACCTGAGGAATTCAATCCCACCTATGTCGCTCCCGCACCGTGGCATCCTCGATTCGACGAGGGATTCGTCCTGCTGGAGCCCGATGCGATCGCCGGTCAGCCGTTCCAGCTCAAGGTCAACGTCGTCAGTCAGTTTCGGTATACGAACCTGTCGCCTGGCCGCAAGACGTGGACCGATGCCGCGGGCACGACGCGACCGATCGCCGAACGCAGCGACTTCGAAATCCAGCGGAATTACCTGGCTCTGAAGGGATTCGCATTTGACCCGAGGCTCCAGTTCAACGCCACGTTGCTGGGCTCCTCGGCGGCGAACAAAGTCGCGTGGTTCGGCTGGATCAATTACGAATTCTCCAAGCGGTTCAATCTGTTCGGCGGTTTCTGGAAGCTGCCCGGCAGCCGCGAGTGGTACGAGTCCTACACGGCCACGCAGGGCGTCGACCGGACCATGGCGACGACCTTCTTTCGCCCGAATATGACGGGCGGAGTTTGGGCTACCGGCGAGCTGTTCAAGGATTTCCACTACGTCGCCAAGATCGGCAATGCGCTGAATTCCTCGCCGCTGAACGCCTCGCGAAAGGGCTTCGGCATGGCTTATTCGGGAACCGTCTGGTGGGAGCCGCTGGGGAGTTTCGGCCCGGGGTTCTCCGATTTGGAGTATCACGACAAGCTGGCGGTCCGAATCGGCACGTCGCAAACCACGGCGAGAGACGATCGACAGCTGGATCCGGCCCAGGCGTTTCCCGAAAACACCCAGACCCGGCTCTCGGACGGAACTCCCGTGTTCGAGACCGGGGCGCTGGCCCCGGGCGTGACCCTGCTGCGGCAGACCAGCATGACCTCGGCGTTCGACCTCGGCTTCAAGTGGCGGGGCCTGAGCCTGACGGGCGAGTATTATCTGAGGTGGCTGGGAGACTTCCAGGCGAATGGGCGCATCCCGTTCGACACGCTCTACGACAACGGCGGCTATATCCAGGCCGCGGGCTTCCTCGTCCCCAGGAAGTACGAACTGTTCGTGCGCTCGTCGTATGTCTCGGGACGCTTTGGTACGGGCCACGAGGTCGGAGGCGGCCTCAACTGGTTCGTTTATCAGAACCGCAACGTCCGCGGAACCTTCGAGGTGCTCCAGATCCTTCACTCTCCGGCCGACAACATCCTGACGGGTTATCGGGCGGGCGAGACCGGCACGCTCATCCAGGCACAGGTCATCACCATCTTCTGAAGGCCGCTCGCCCTCCGGATCTCATCCTCTCGGATCGCCGAGACGGAGGACGAGTCCGGGTCGATTTGGGCGATCGCTTCTTCCAGGCGCCGTGATGAGGCTCAGGGGCGAGTCGCCGCCGCCCTCGACGCGTATGAGCGTATGTTCAACGAGTGTCGCTTGATGTTGACGCTGACGCTGACGACGATGACGCGAGTCGAGGCCAAGGGGAAGTCGATGCTCGTCTCCCATCGCCCGGCCCTGAAGTTTCGAGGCCGGGCGATGGTGAGGCTACGGGGTCAGTCCTTCTTGTCGACGGCCTTCTGATACTGTTCGAGGCGGTCCTTGAGGCTGGTTTCCTCTTCGAGGTCGGTTCCCTTGGCGAGTTCGATCGCTCGCTTCTGGGTTTCGAGGGCCTTGGCGGCGTCGCCGGAGTCGAAGTAGGCCTTGGCGAGAGTGTCGGCGAGGAAGGGGCTCTTGCCGTCTTCCATCGCGTCGCCCTTCTTGGCGGCTTCGAGGGCCAGGGCGATGAGCTTGGGGCCGGGCTTCTGCTTGACCTCGGGGTCGACGATCGCCCAGGCGAGGAAGTTGAGACCCTGGGAGTTCTCGCCGAGTTCGCCCGCCATCAAGGTCTTGCCCAGCGCGAGGGCCGAATCCTCGTCGCCGGTTCGGACGAGGGCGTTGAACTTCATGGCGGTGAGGTTCTTCTCGGCGGCCGGGACCTCCTTGATGATCTCGTCGATCGTCTCGACCAGCTTCTTGGGGTCGTCGGACTGCATGGCCTTCTGGAGCTTCTCCTGGAACTTGGCCATCTTGGCCTGTTCCTCCTTGGCCTTTTTGGCCTCGGCGATGGCCGTATTGAGGTCCCAGGAGCCGTTGACGATCTTCTCCAGGGGCTCGTCCATCTCGCCGGGGTGGCCGATCCAGGCGACCTTCAGGTCCTTGTTGACGATGAAGGCGGTGGGGATGCCGTTCTGGCCGGCGGCCTTCATCCAGTTCTTCGCCATCGGCGCGTCGTCGGCGTCTCCCTTCTCGGGGACGGCGTCCGTGGCGACGCGGTAGTCCATCTTGTCGCCCATCTCCTCGACGAACGGCTTGACCGCGTCCTGGTCCTGCTCCCAGACGCTGACGCCGATGAACTGGACTTCGGGGTGCTTCTTCTGAAGTTCCGTGAGGTGGGGGATGGTGGCGCGACAGGGGCCGCACCAGGTGGCCCAGAATTCGACGACGTGGAACTTGCCGGGTTCGAGGGCCTTGACCGGCTCGCCCTTCACGAATTCCTTGACCTCGAGTTTCGGCGCCGGGTCGCCGAGGCCGAGGTCCTCGGCGCGGGCGACGGGGAGGGCGGACAGGCCGGTAAGCAGGGCCAGCGCCGTCCATCTGGCGGACTTGATCATCGGGGAGTCCCTTCGAAGGGTGGAACAGGTTGAAAAACGGTCGAAGACGCTCGTCAAGAGTGATGAGGAGTCACGTTTCGATCGTAGCGATCGTCCCACGGACGGTCACGCGAAAACCCGGCTCGCGTTCAGGATGGCCGGGGCGTCGGAGAGGCCGTCATCTCCGCGCCGGTGTTGCGGGCGCGGGTCCAGGAGAGGTCGCCGGGGCCCAGGTGGTGAAGAGTCCGGAGGCGGGCGGCGATCTCTTCCCGTTCGTCTTCAGATGGGGTCCCGAAGGCGTAGAGCGACGGTCCCCAGGAACTCTGGCCGGCTCCGACCAGGCCGAGGCGGTCGAGGTCGGCGACGAGGGCCTCGGATTCCGGGGAGGCGAAGCGGCCTCCCTGGGCGGGGGCGAAGGCCGCGCCGACCTCGCGCTGAAGCTCGCCGAGCGCCTCGCCGAAGGCGGGCAGGTCGCGTCCGGCCGCGGCGCCGAGGAGGTCCAGCAGCACGAGGCGGCAGAGGCGTTCGGACGTGCGTTGGGAGACCGGGGGGAGGCCGGCGAAGGCGGCGGCCTCGTCGCGGCCGTGGCGACCCGGCGGGGCGGGGGGGCGGACCGTGAGGATCGACCATTCCGGGGGGAATTCGATCCGGGAGACCAGGGGGGGGATGTCGCCGGGGTCTTTATGGCCGGCGTCGACGATCAGGCCGCCGTGGAGGAAGCCGTGGAGCCCCACTCCCGATCGCCGGCCGCGCTCGGAGAGGAGCGCGAGCTGCTCCAGCGTCGGCCGTTCGATCCCCGCCGCCGCCAGGACCAGCCGGGCCACGGCCAGGCTGAGCTGGGTGCCGACGCCCAGTCCCGTGTGCTCCGCCGGGGCCTGGAGCACCCGGACCCTGACGGGGACGATCGGCGTGGGGGCGGTCCATCGGTCCCGGATGCGATCGAGCAGGGGGGCGACGCGGCCGGCCAGGGGGCCTTCGGCGTGGAATCGGTCGGCGGGCTCGGCGACGAACTCCAGCCCTGGGGCTTCGATCATCAGGCCGACGCCGCCGAACTGGCGTCGGACGAAGGGGCCCCAGCCGAGGAGCCCGAAGTGGAGCCGGCTGGCGGTCCGGATTCGCAGGGGCGTCATGAGGAGGGGGCCTTCGATTCGAGCGGGGGGCGGGACGATCGGCGGACGTGGTCCAGGAGCAGGTCGAGCGCCTCGCGCTCGGCCGGGCCGCCGGTCTTGTCGACGATGACCGAGAACTTCTGGAACTCCTCGAGGATCTCCGACAGGGGGAGGAACGCGGTCCGGGTGGCGAGGATCGCGGCCTCGACGACCGCGTGTTTCGCCCGGTTGAAGCCGAGGAAGTCGCGGATGCGGCCCTCGGCCAGCGTCTCCACCAGGACGGTCGTGCGCTCGTCGATGTCGTCGACGACGATGGGGCGGAACTCGTAGTAGCGGCATGCGTCGGCGAGCACCCGGCCGAGGACGGCCCGCGCGGGGGTCGTCGCCGGCGGCGGGTCGAGGGCCGCGCCGATCGCGGTCCGGGCCAGCAGCAGGACGTCGTCGGTGATGTGGAAGACCCCCGAGCCGCCGGCCTTGAGGTTCCGGTAGGTCGTCGAGCTCCGATAAGGCCGCAGGACGAACGTGCCCAGGCTCAGATCGGCGGGGATCTTGGGGCCCATGGGGGCGATGTTCAGCTCGCCCTCGGGGCTCAGGGTGGTGACGAGACCTTCGAGGATCACGAGCGGTCGTCCTTCTCGGGCGTCGGAGGGGGTGGGAGGGCCGATCCTTCCGCCGGCCCGTCGCCCCCGGCTCGCCTTCGCCGCAGCCGGTGGCTGGTTTCCGGCTCCGTGAGGAAGCCCCACGAGAGCGCTTGATCCTGGCGATAGGCCTTCCCCAACGTCAAGGCGGTTTTGGCCTTCATCATCTCGTAGCCCAGGTAGAAGGCGTGGGAGGGGTCGGAGACGTCCATCTCGTCGAAGAGGACGAAGGGGTCGGGCCCGCTGAGGAAGTGGCCGTTGTTGAGGGCGTAGACGACGCCGTCCTCGGCGAAGATCCGCCAGTTGGGGTCGCGAATCCGGCGCTGGAGTTCGGCGAGGTTCTCGCGGCCGAAGCGGTCGAGCTTGGGGTCGCGGAGCATGACCAGGCGGGGCTCGACGCGCTTGGGGAGGGTGCGGTTGACGACGGCGTGGCGGACGAGCCGACGCGCCAGGTCGAGCTCGCGAACCGAAGACCGGGCCCAGTTGATGACGGCCGTGGTCAGGACGCTGTGGATCGCCTGCTCCTGGCAGAAGCCCATCAGGAGCGTGTTGACGCCGGAGGAGTCGACGTCGGTCAGCTCGGTCAGGTTGCCGACGCCCATCATCATCGCGGCGTCGGGGTAGCGGCGTCGGACCTCCAGGTAGCGGTCCAGCGAGGCGGCGAAGCCGAAGCCGATCGGCTCCAGGATCGGGTCTATGCGGTAGCGGACCCCGGCCGCTTCCAGGGCGTCGATCGTCGCGTCAAGCCCGTCGAGCGTCCCGGGCTGGTCGGGGAGGACGACGACCTCGGCCCCCCAGTCCCGGGCCGCGTCGCGGTTGCCGGCGTTGACGCTCAGGACCAGCTCGGCCCCGGCCGCGACGGCGAGGGCGGCCTCGTCGGGGTCGAAGGTGTCGATCGAGACCCGCAGCCCGGCGTCCTTGAGGGCCTTCACGGCGTCGCCGACCTCGGCCCAGCGGGCGCCGGGCTCGCAGCCCAGGTCGATGAGGTCGGCCCCCTGCGCGGCGAAGTCGAGGGCCTGGCGGAGCAGCTCGGCGCGGGGGAGGCGAGGGGCGAGGTTGATCTCGGCGAGGATCTCGACGTCATAGGCGCCGTAGTCGTCCGGCAAGCCGGCCCGTTCGTGGCCGAACCATCGGGGGAGGTCGCGGAGGTCTTCCGGGCCGATCTCGACCGGGACGCCGGGCACCCTGGCCTCGATCGGAGTCAGGTCGCCCCGGCAATGACCCGGCAGGATGATGCGGGCGACCCCCGGCGGCGGCTCCAGGCGCTTCGCCACCCACGCCGGGGTCATCAGCGCGGCGACCGTGATCGGCAGCACGGCCACTTCCGCCACGATCCCGGCCCGAGGCGCGAGGTCGTCGAGCACCTGCCTGAGCGCGAATTCCGCGAGCCGGCCGGTGACGAAGAGGACGCGGGCTGGAGAGGCGGTGTCGCTCATGGACTGGTGTCTGGATTGCTGCCGGCGCCGACGGCGGGCCGTCGGGGCTCGTCGGCCGGGACGTGGTCAATCGGGGCTGACAAGCTGGATCCCCGCCGCCTCCAGGCTATCCGCGATCGCATCCTGGAACCTGCCGGTGACGAGCTGGCCCCACGTCCTCGCGCAGGCGTAGCGGTTCGAGGACTCGTCGACCGAGAAGAGGCTCTGGAGCACGATGAATTGGTTGCTCACCTTGTCCACCGATTGCTGCAGCGTCCGGCCGTCGTCGGGCGCGTGTTCCGGCCATTCGCCGACGACGACGATCTGGAGTCCGACCTCGTAGAGGAAGGGGATGAACCTGGTGCAACGGAGCAGTTTCCACTTGGCCTGCTGGCAGTAAGGGCCGATCGCGACGTCCCCCGGGGGGCGTCGAAGGACGGCCACCGCGCGGTTCGAGTTCCAGGTGCATCGCCGCCAGAACCCGATCACGTTCAGGTCCGCCATTCGCGGACGCTCGTGCCGACGGAAGCCCAGGGCGCCGAGCTTGTCGCCCAGGGGGGCGATGAGTCGTTCCAATTTTCAGCCGCCTCCCAAGCGGTCAAGGGATGGACGTGGACGTCTCGAATCGACCAGCCATCTTACCGCGCCCGGCCCTCGATCAGGAGCATGGCGTCCCGATCGTTATGTCGCCACGCGCCGCCGTCGGTTGAGGGGCGGCGGCCGATCGCTCATCGGCTCGCCCGGGCCTTCGCGGGGGATACGGAGAGCGAGCGTTCCGTCTCAAGCCCCCGGTCGCCCTGCGACTCCATCCAGCGGTCGAGCTTCTCGCGGAGTTGGGCCCGGTTTTCGGCGTGGTCGGCGTCGGCGGCCAGGTTGCGGAGTTCGAAAGGGTCGGACTTCAAATCGTAAAGCTCCTCGGCGGGGCGCCGGAGATAGCGGGAGACGGTCGCGGCGGCCCCGGCGTCGTCCGCGGCCCTTGCGACCCACGAATCCCAGAGGTCGCGGCCGTCCCCGGCGACGCCCTTGTCGATGTGCGTGTGGTGCTCGGCCTCCGCGTCCAGGTTGCGGATGTATTTCCAGTCGCGAGTCCGGACGCCGCGCAGGGGGTAGCGGTTCATGGCCCCGTCGCCGCTGTGCGTCAGGAAGACTTCGTCGCGAAGATGGTCGTCCTTCCCGGTCAGGACGCCGAGGAACGAACGCCCGGAGAGGCCCTCCGGCGGCGTCGCTCCGGCGATCTCCAGGCAGGTGGGCAGGAGGTCGATCCAGCTCGCCATCGCGTCGCTCCGCGAGCCCGGCTGGATCCGTCCGGGCCAGACGACGATCAGGGGCGTGCGGACGCCCGCGTCGTAGACGTCCCACTTTCCGAACGGAAGCTGCGCGCCGTGGTCGCTGGTGAAGACGAAGACCGTGTCCGGGCCCAGATGCTCGCGCGCCGCGTCGTAGAGCAGGCCGAGGTCGCGATCGGCGTTGGCGACGGCCGCGGCGTAATGGGACACGGCCCGCCGCGTGGCCGGGGTGTCGACCAGCGTGGGGGGCAGGGCGACGTCCTCGGGAGGGACGGCGGATCGCCTCGGCCAGGGGACGTGGGGCCAGTTCGTCCCGACGATCAGGCAGAGAGGGGCCGGAGACCGTCGTTTCGCCAGCCAGCCGACGGCCGCCTCGACGCACGCGTCGTCATGATAGGTGTAGTGGCTCGCGTGATCGAAGCCGAAGGTCGTCACCTGGGCGTAGTGGGCCGTCTTGCCGATGGCCGCCGTCTCGTAGCCCAGGTCGCGGAAGTATGCGGGCCAGAGCTTCACGCCGGGCTTCGGCCGGCTGTGATTGAGCATCGACCCGTTCCGCATCGGGTCCAGCCCCGTGAGCAGCGCCGCGCGACTGGGGGCGCAGCTCGGGGACGCCACGAAGGCGTGCGTCAGCATCATCCCGTCTCTCGCGAGCCGTTCCATGGCCGGAGTCTCGACGTCGCGCCCGACCGCCCCGTACGGCGAACAGGACGACAGGTTCATGTCGTCGACGAGGAAGACCACGATGTTCGGCGGCTTCGCCTCCGAGGCCGAGGCGACGACGGCCATCGACAGGGTCAGGAGCGCAGGCAGGTTCATCGCGAGATTCCTTGCTTCGGCTGTCGCATGGCTGGGGGCCCGTCTCGGCTCGGCTCGTCAGCGCACCGCGCCGCCGTCGACCCGGAGGATCTGGCCGGTGAGGAAGCCGGAGGACGGGCCGACGAGGAACGCGGCGGCGCGGGCGACGTCTTCGGGGAGGCCCCAGCGTCGCATCGGGGTCTCGCGGAGGACCCGGTCTTGCCATTCCGGGGGGGCCGTCTCGCCCCAGGCGGTCTGGATCCAGCCGGGGGCCACGCCGTTGACGCGGACGCCGGGCGCGAGGCTCAGGGCGAGGCTCCGAGTGAAGGCCATGACGGCCCCCTTGACCGCGCCGAAGAGTTCGCCCGAGTCCCCTTCCATGCCGGTCTCGGCCTGGTCCCAGCCCATGGTGACGATGGCGCCCCCGCCGGCGTCGGCCATCCGCCGGCCGACGTCGCGGCAGAGCCGGATCGCCGCGACGACGTCGACCTCCCACAGCAGGTCGAGCTTGGCCTCGAACGAGAGATCCGGTCCTTCGCCGGTGAGGACGTCGGCGCCGGCGAAGTGGAGCCAGGCGTCCAGGCCGTCCCAGAGCTTCCAGGCGTTCGCGACCAGGCGGTCCCCCTGCTCCCGGGAGCGGAGGTCGGCCAGGATCGATGCGACCCGCGTCCCCCGCCCCTCGATCTCGCGCACGACCCGGACGGCGGCCTCCAGGTTGCGGCCGTGGACGATCACGTCGGCCCCGGCGTGGGCCAGGGCCAGGGCGGTCGCCCGGCCGATGCCCGAGGTCGCGCCGATGACGGCGCAACGCAACCCCCGGAGGCTCGAATCGGATTGGACTTCTGACATCGGCGGATCGCTCGACGGGCCGGGCGGAGTGTGGACGAGGCGTCCCCATTCGACGACACTACACCTTATCCCGTACGGGTTTCCCACGACAAGCCCCGAGAGCCCCCATGAGCCGCCCCCCGGTCCGCAACCTCCTTCGCATCCTTCGACTGTTCCGTGACGGCTGGCTGCTGCTGGGCCTGTCCCTGGTCCTGGCCCTCGTCCTGGAGACGGGACTCCGGGGCGCGTTCGCGCTCAAGGATCGGGTCGCCGCCCCGGCCTCGCCCGATCCTCGCGTCGTCCGCGACGGCTACGGCGGCCAAGCCTGGCCGGTCGAGCATTATCGCGAGCTGGAAGCTCTCGCGGACCGCTGGGAGCCCTACACCTATTTCCGGCAGCGGCCGTTCCAGGGGCGGACGATCACCGTCGACGATCGCGGCCGACGCGCCGTCTGGCGGGCGACGACGGAGCAGGGGGGGGGCGGGGAGGCGAGCCCGCCGGTCAAGATCCTCATGCTCGGCGGCTCGTCGCTCTGGGGCTTCGGCGCCCGCGACGACGAGACGATCCCCTCGCTCATGGCCCGCGCCCTCCACGAACGAGGTGTGGTCGTCGAGATACGCAACCTCTCGGAGATCGGCTATGTCAGCACCCAGGAGGTCGTCGCGTTGGTGCGCGAGCTACAAGCCGGATATCGGCCCGACGTGGTGCTGATGTACGACGGCGCCAACGACGCGGCGTCGGCCTTGCTGGAGGGGGCGGCCGGGCTGACGACCAACGAGCGGAACCGCGTCCTGGAGTTCAACATGCTCCAGTCCCCCGGCCGAATGGCGACGGCGATCGCGGGCCGCCTGATTGGGGAGTCGGCGCTGCAGCGGACCGCGAAGTCGATCGGCCGTCGCGTCTTCGGCGCGGCCGAAGGGGGCCCTCCCGCCCTCCCGGCCGCCGACCTCGACGCGCTCGCCCTCGGCGTCGTCGACGTCTACCAGGCGAACCTGGGTCTCGTCGACGCCCTCGCCGAGCGGTATGGATTCCGCACCCTCTTCGCCTGGCAGCCGGTCGTGTTCGATCGCGCCTCGCCCTCTCCGTTCGAACGCGAGGAGGCCGCGAAATATGCCTGGCTCGCCCCGATCTTCGCGAAGGTCGCCGACGAACGCGGCCGACGCGACGCCCTCAAGAACCGCGGCGATTTCCTCGACCTGGGCCTGCTGTTCCGCGACTCCCCGGAACTGGTTTTCATCGACTACTGCCACACGACCGAGCGAGCCAACGCACGGGTGGCCGAGCGACTCGTGGAGAAACTGCTCGACGTCCTCCCCGGGCGCTGAACGGTTGACGGACTGTGCGGGGGGCGGTCTGATCGAGACAGGAAAATCAGTCGGGACGAACGGAGGGACGAGATGGCGACGCGAAGCGTTCGAGGTATCGGGTGGGTCGGGCTGGCGATGATCGCGACGGCGGTCGTGGTCGCGGCGTCGGGGCGGACGAGGGCCGACGAGCGGCTCAAGGACGTCGCCTGCCGATCGGTCCACCTGGGATATCCGGCGGGGGCGGGGACGGCTTTCTACAACGAGGTGACGATCCGCGAGTCGGCCGTCGGGACGTACTTCATGGTCTGCGGCTGGGACAAGGGGTACTTCGGCCTCCAGGAGCTGGCGGACGGCAAGAAGCTCCTGATCTTCTCGGTCTGGGACTCCGAGAGCAACGACCCGAACGCCCAGACGCCGGAGGCCCGGACCCGACTCCTGCACAAGGACGAGAAGGTCCGCGTGAAGCGGTTCGGCGGCGAGGGGAGCGGCGGCCAGTCGTTCTTCGACTACGACTGGAAGCTCGGCGAGACCTACAAGCTGATGGTCTCGTCGCGGGTGGACGGCGACCGCACCGAGTACACCGGCTGGTTCTACGTCCCGGAGGATGCGGCCTGGAAGAAGCTCGTGACGTTCTCCACGATCACCGGCGGCAAGGACCTCGGCGGCTACTACGCTTTCATCGAGGACTTCAAGCGCGACCGCGAATCGACCACCCACGCCCGCCGCGCCGAGTTCGCGAACGGCTGGATCAGGACGACCGCCGGCGAGGCCGTCCCGCTGACGAAGGCGAGGTTCACCGCCGACTCCAACCCTGTGTTGAACATCGACGCCTACGCCCGCGACGGTCGGTTCACCCTCGTCACCGGCGGAGCGACCGAAAACAAGTCGACCAAGCTTCGCGACGTGATGGAGCTTCCCGCCGAGGCGGACGCCCACGCCCCCGAAGCCCTCAAGCTCCCCTCCGCCGACCACCCCTGAGCGGTTTCTCGGGTTGTCGCCCGGGCGCGCCGGGGAAACAATGAAGACGAGACGGTCGGGCCTCGACGCGCGTTCGGCGCGTCGGGCCGCTTGGTCCGCCCTGGCCCGGAAGGACGGCTTGATGGCGCTTCTGCTTTGCCTGGTCTGTGTGGGTATGGCGTGGGACGACGCCCCGGCGCCCGCGACGGCCCCGCTCGACGTCGTGAGCGCGTTCGAGAAGGTCCTGACCGACGCGATCGCGCGGACCGAGGGGGCCGTGGTGGCGATCCATCGGGACCGGGACGAGAACGCCCGCGAGACCCTGGCCGTGCGCGGCCGCCCCCGCGCGAAGGCCGACGTCGAGGCGCGGATGCTCCGCGCCCGGATGCTCGACGACGAGGCCATCTCGTTCGACTTCGGCTCGGGCGTCGTGGTCGGCGACGACGGCGAGATCCTGACGTGCTTCCACGTCGTCAAGGGGGCGAGCCGGTTGATCGTCCGGGCCGTCGACCGCCAGGCCTTCGAGGCCGAGGTGATCGCCGCCGATCCCCGCAGCGACCTCGCCGTCATCGCGCCGGTCGCCGGCCCCGGCCTCCCCAAGCCCCGTCTGAAGCCGATCCCCCTGGGCGATGCGACCGGCCTTCGCAAGGGATCGTTCCTCATCACCCTGGGGAACCCTTTCAACGCCGCCATGCAGGACGGCCGGGCCAACGCGAGCTGGGGCATCCTGTCGAACGTCGCCCGCCGCGTCATGTACGACTCCGAGGTCGACTCGACCGGCCGCCGGGTCGTCCAGCTCCCCCACTATCCGACCCTCCTCCAGCTCGACTCCAAGCTCAACCTGGGCATGAGCGGCGGGGCCGTCGTGAACCTGAAGGGCGAGCTGGTGGGCCTGGTGACCACGGCCGCCAGCCCGGCGGGCTTCGACGCCATGGCCGGCTACGCCTTCCCGATCGACCGCATGGGCCGTCGCGCGGTGGAGACCCTGAAGCAAGGGAAGGAAGTCGAGTACGGACTGCTCGGCATCCGCCAATCCGCCGGCTTCAACGCCAACATGGGGAACTCGAACCGGATCGACTCCGTCTCCCCCAACTCGCCGGCCGCGCTCGGCGACCTCCAGCGCGACGACGTGATCGTCGCGGTCGAGGGGGCCCCGGTCCACGACTTCTCCTCCCTGATCGTGGCCGTCAGCGCCTACGCCCCCGGAGACAAGATCCGCCTCAAGATCCTTCGCGAAGGCCGCGAGCTTGAGAAGACCCTGGTCCTCGCCAAGTTCCCCGTCGAGGGGGAGATCATCGCCACGGTCCGTCCCCCCGCCTGGCGAGGCATCCGCGTCGACCACCGCAGCCTTCTGATCGCCCCCCAGGTCGGATTCAACCCGGTCGACGCCGCCCCCCAGGGGGTCGTCGTCCGCGAGGTTGAGCCCGGCTCCCCGGCCGACAAGGCCGGCCTCAAGCCCTGGCAGACGATCCGCGAGATCGGCGGACGACCCGTGACCGACCCCGCCGAATTCGCCAAGGTCGTCGCCGACGTGAAGGGACCGGCCCGGCTCATGACCGACCTCGGCCCCATCACCGTCGAGCCCTGACCCTCCGTCGCGACGGGCCGGAGGGTGTCGAATAATTGTTGAAAAGGTGAGGCGGATCGGTTAAAACCAATCCTGCGTGAGCACTGCGTCGCAAGGGGACCGGGGCCATCAGGATGCGAGCCGTAATCTTCAGTTTCGTGGTCGCGGTCGGCGCGAGCGGCCTGTTCGGGGGTTCGGCGTCGGGAGCGGACGCTCCCGCCGGCGTCACCTTCGAGCGCGACATCGAGCCGATCTTGACCCGAGCCGGGTGCAACGCCGGAGCCTGCCACGGCAAGGCGAGCGGCCAGAACGGCTTCAAGCTCTCCCTCCTGGGGTTCGATCCCGAGTTCGACCATATCGCGATCGCGCGCGAGGCCGGCGGACGGCGCGTCTTCCCGGCCCTTCCCGAGCAGAGCCTCGTCCTGCTGAAGGCTTCGGGCGGGCTCCCCCACGGCGGCGGCCAGCCGATCGACCCCTCGGGGCCGTTCTACGAGACGCTCCGAAGCTGGATCGCGGCCGGGCTCCCCCGGACCGCCGCCGACGCGCCGAAGTTGCAGCGTGTGGCCGTCGAGCCGGCCGAGCGAAGGCTCGATCGCGAGGAATCCTTCAACCTGCACGTCACCGCCTTCTTCTCCGACGGCTCCTCGGAGGACGTGACGCACCTGGCCGCGTACGGCTCCAGCGAATCGACCATGGTCGCGGTCGACCCCGAGGGCCGCGTCAAGGCGGGCAAGTTCGCGGGCGAGGCGACGATCTCCGCGCGCTATGAAGGGATGTTCGCCAACTGCGACGTCTCCATCCCCCTGCCGGGCGAAGTCCCCGCCGAGGTGTACGCCGCGCTCCCTCGATCCAACTTCATCGACGATCACGTCTGGACCAAGCTGAAGAAGCTGGGCCTGACGCCTTCCGCTCCCGCGGGCGATCCCACGTTCCTGAGGCGAGCCTACCTGGACGTCATCGGCCGCCTGCCGACGCCGGAGGAGGCTCGGGAGTTCCTCGCGGATTCCACTCCCGACAAGCGCGCCCGGCTCGTCGATCGGCTGCTGGACCGGCCCGAATACGCCGACCACTGGGCGAACAAGTGGATGGACCTGCTCCGGCCCAACCCCTACCGTGTGGGGATCAAGGCCGTCTTCAACCTGGACGGCTGGATCCGGGACGCGTTCCGGCGAAACCTGCCTTACGACCAGTTCGTGCGCGAGATCGTCACCGCGCGGGGCAGCACGTTCGAGGAGGGGCCCGCGACGATCTTCCGCGACCATCGCGAGCCGATCGAGGTCGCCCCGGTCGTCAGCCAGCTCTTCCTGGGCATCCGGCTCGATTGCGCCAAGTGCCACCACCACCCGTTCGAGTCGTGGGGCCAGGAGCAGTTCTACGAGTTCGCGGCCTTCTTCGCCCGCGTGGGACGCAAGGGGACCGGCCTCTCGCCGCCGATCTCCGGGAGCGAGGAGATGGTCTTCACCGCCAAGTCGGGGTCGGTCGAGCACCCGCTGACCGGCAAGGCCCTCCCCCCCAAGCCGCTTTTCGGCTCGGCCCCGCTCGACGACGACCCCGAGGCGGACCCCCGCGAGGCGCTCGCCCGCTGGATGACCGCCCCCGACAACCGGTATTTCGCGCAGGTGATGGCCAACCGCGTCTGGGCCGACATGATGGGCGTGGGCGTCGTCGATCCCGTGGACGACATCCGCGCGACCAACCCGCCCAGCAACGGCCCCCTCCTCGACGCCCTCGCCGACGATTTTCGGTCCCACGGCTACGACGTCAAGCACCTGATCCGGACCATCATGACGTCGTCGGTCTACGGGCTGAGCTCCGAGCCCAACGACCGGAACGTCGCCGACACCCGCAACTTCTCCCGCTACTACCGCCAGCGGCTCCGGGCGGAGATCCTCCTGGACGCGATCAGCGACGTGACCGACGTCGCCGACGACTTCCAGGCGTCGCCCCCCCGCAGCCTCGCCACGACGACCTGGACCACCCGGATCCCTTCGCTCTTCCTCGATACGTTCGGCCGACCCGACCCGAATCAGGATCCTCCTTGCGAACGGACCAGCGACACGGCCGTCGTCCAGGCCCTGCACCTCATGAACTCCCCCGGCGTCCACCAGAAACTCTCATCCGACGAAGGTCGGGTCGCCGCGCTGGCCAAGGGAGATCAAACGCCCCGGGCGATCGTCGACGAACTCTACCTCCTCGCCTACAGCCGGCCCCCCACCGAGGACGAGAGGAGCGTGGCCGAGGCGCTCTTCCCGGAAGCCGCCGGCGATCGCCGAGGCGCGGTCGAGGACCTTCTCTGGGCCCTGCTGAATTCCCCCGAATTCGTGTTCAAGGACTGATCCACGGATCGGCCGGACCACGTCCCTCCTGATAAAGGCGAGACCGATGGCAATCTCCAGGAACTGCGAATCCACGACCCGACGCGACTGCCTCCGCCTCGGCCTGGGCGCCCTGATCGGCGGCGGCCTGGTCGACGCCTTGAGGGTCCGAGGGCAGGCGGCCATCCCCGGGGCGAGGCCGACGAGCTGCATCCTGATCTGGATGGACGGCGGCCCGAGCCACTACGAGACCTTCGACCCGAAGCCGAACGCGCCCGCCGAGATCCGGGGGCAGTTCGGCCCGATCGCCACCTCGGTCCCGGGGATCCAGTTCGCCGAGCCCATGAAGGGGCTGGCGGCGATCGCCGACAAGCTCGCCATCGTCCGTTCCATCCGCCACGACCAGGGGAATCACGGGGCGGGCAACCATTACATGATGACCGGCGCGCCGCCCCGGATCCCGGTCGGGTGCGGGGCGTTCGTGAGCTTCCATCCGAGCATGGGCGCCGTCGCCGCCCATGAGCGCGGGGCCGTCGGCGGGCTCCCGGCCTACTTCTCCATGCCGAGCATGACGCGCTCCGGAGGGCCGAACTTCCTCGGCGCGAAGTACGCCCCGTTCGTCGTGCCCGACGACCCGAATTCCAAGAGCTTCCGCGTCCGGGACGTCACCCCGCCCCGCGACGTCGCCGGCCCCCGGGTCGACGGCCGGCGCGGCCTCCGCGATCGGCTCGACCACTTCAAGCGATTCACCGACAAGTCGGCGGGCGACCCGGCCCTGGCCCTCGACGAATATTACGACCAGGGATATGAGCTGATGTCGTCGCATCAGGCCCAGCGCGCCTTCGACATCACCCAGGAAGATCCCCGCGTCCGCGATCGGTACGGTCGGAGTTCGTTCGGCCAGCGCTGCCTGCTCGCCCGACGACTCGTCGAGGCCGGCGTCCCCTTCGTGACACTGAACGAGGGGGGATGGGACCACCACGTCTCGATCTTCGACGGCTACGAGAAGCGGATGCCCGCCTTCGACTCCTCGATCGCGGCCCTCATCCAGGACCTCGACCAGCGCGGGTTGCTCGACTCCACCCTGGTCCTCGCCCTCGGGGAGTTCGGCCGGACCCCGAAGATCAACAAGGACGCGGGGCGCGACCACTGGTCGAACGCCATGTCGGTCCTGGTCGCGGGCTGCGGCACCCCGGGGGGTCAGGTCGTCGGCGCGACCGACGTTCGGGGATACGCCGCCAGCGAACGCGTCCTCTCTCCCGAGAATCTCGCGGCCACCGTCTATCGGAAGCTAGGGATCGACCCCGGGACGATCCTCTACACTCCCAGCGGCCGGCCCACCTATCTGGTCTCGGACCCGACCCCGATCCGGGAGCTGATGGGATGAGACGGCGATCGCTCACCGCCTCGCTCTTCTCGATCGGCCTGCTGGTCGTCGCCGTCCCGGACTCCCCGGCCAAGCCGCCGGCGCTCACCGGATTCTTCCCGGCCGGAGCCGCGCGCGGCCAGTCCCTGACGGTGACGATGTCGGGGACGTTCGAACGCTGGCCCGTGAAGTGCTGGGTCGAAGGGGCGGGGCTCTCGGTGAAGCCCGGGGAAGAGAAGGGGAAATTGTCGGTCCAGGTCGCCGACGACGCCCAGCCCGGAGTGCGCTGGGTGCGCGTGTACGACGACGAAGGGGCGACGAGCCTGCGGCCCTTCCTCATCGGTGCGCTTCCCGAAGTGATGGAGACGGAACCGAACGACGACCCGCGCCATGCTCAGGCGATCGATCCCGCGCGCGCCACCGTCAACGGCCGCCTGGCCAAGTCCGACGACGTCGACGGCTATGCCGTGAACCTGGAGGCGGGTCAGGTCCTCGCGGCCGATCTGGAAGCCGACCGCAACATCGGTTCGCCGATGGACGCCGTGCTCCAGGTCGCCTCGACCAAGGGCTTCATCCTCGCGCAGAACAACGACGCCGTCGGCCGCGACCCGCGCATCCTGTTCCAGGCCCCCGCGAAAGGGACGTACGTCGTCCGCCTCTTCGCTTTCCCCGCGACCCCGGACAGCACCATCCGATTCGCCGGGGGGGACGCCTACATCTACCGCCTTACGCTGACGACCGGCGGCTTCATCGAGCACGCGTTTCCGCTCGCCGTTTCCGCCGAGAGCCCGACGTCCGTCGCGGCCGTCGGCCCGAACATCGCGGAAGCCGACTCCGTCCTCGTCGTCCCCGCCGACGCCGCGTCCGACCTGATCATGCTCACCCATCCGTTGCTCGCCGGAAGCGCCCAGGTCCGGCGCGTCGGGGGGTCCTTGGAAGCCGAGGTCGAGCCCAACGATCCGGCTTCGCCTCAGACGTTCGTCGACCGAGGCGCCGTCAGCGGGAGGATCGACCCGCCGGGAGACCGGGACGCCTACCGGATCGCCATGAAGAAGGACGAGAAGCGCCGCTTCCGGCTGGAATCGCGAGCCTTCGGCCTCCCGCTCGACGCCGTCCTCCAGGTCCTCGACGCCGACGGCAAGGCCCTGGCCGAGGCCGACGACGTCGGTGCATCGATCGATCCCGAGATCACCTTCACGGCCCCGGCGGACGGCGACTTTCGCGTGGTCGTTCGGGACCTGAATCGTCGCGGAGGGCCGCGTTACGCGTACCTCCTCACGGCGACCGTCCCCGAGCCCGATTTCGAGCTGAAGCTTCCGGCCGACCTGTTCGAGGCGACGCCCGGAAAAGAGACCAAGATCGTCGTGACGGTCGCCCGCAAGGACGGCTATAACGACGCGATCGAGGTGACGGCCGAGGGACTTCCGGAGGGCGTCACGGCCGCGAAAGTCGTGTCCCAACCTTCCGATGACTCGGCGAAGTCGGTGACGCTCGAAATCCGTGCCGAGGCCGGACCCGCCTCGGGCCCGTTCCGGATCGTCGCGAACCCCGCCGAGGGGAAGGGCCGCCGGCGGGTCGCCCTGGCGAAGGTCGCCGGTTTCGAGGTCGAGACGGATCGGCCCTGGCTTACGATCCTCCCCGCCCCCACCCCCGCCCCCGAGCCGAAGAAGCCTTGAAACGAGGGGGACGCGTCGTAGCGGACGGCCGGAGCCCCGGCCGTCCGGCTTCGATCGCGGATCAGAGCTGGCCGCAATCCTCGACGGTGATCTTGGCCGACGGCCTCCCGCTGGAGGAGCCGAGCGCCTCGACCGCCTTGACGACGTCGGAGCCCTCGGTCACCTCGCCGAAGACGACGTGCTTGCCGTCCAGCCAGGCGGTGGGGACGGTCGTGATGAAGAACTGCGAGCCGTTGGTGTTCGGCCCGGCGTTGGCCATCGACAGCAGGAACGGCCGGTCGTGCTTGAGCGTGAAGTTCTCGTCGGCGAACTTGGTCCCGTAGATGGACTTCCCGCCGGTGCCGTTGTGGTTCGTGAAGTCGCCCCCCTGGAGCATGAACTGGGGGATGACGCGATGGAACGACGAGCCCTTGTAGCCGAAGCCCTTCTCGTGCGTGCAGAGCGCACGGAAGTTCTCGGCCGTCTTGGGGGCGACGTCGTCGAAGAGTTCCATGGTGATGCGCCCGGCGGGCTTGCCGTCGATGCTGACGTCGAAATAGACGCTCGGTCTGGCCACGCTTGGAGTCCTGTCGTGAAGAATCGCGTTCGTCGTGTCTCGAACAGGGTAAACTACCGCCCGACGCCGCCAACCTCAACCCGTAAGCGATGACGACGCGGCCGGCCGGGGGGCGATCACCAGGATGCGATCGCCGATGCGTCGGATCGAGGCTTGCGACCGATCCTTCCCCGGGATAGGCTCGCAAGCGTCCGCGAGATGCGGCGGCGACCGAACGATCGGGGCGTCTGCCGGGCGCGATACGGCCGAAGGAGCTTCCCCAATGCCCCGGAATTTCGTGCTCACCCTGACCGGCCCGGATCGAATCGGGATCGTCGAGGAAGTGACCCGCCTGGTGCTCGACCGCGGGGGCAACGTGGAGACCAGCCGCATGGCGCGGCTGGGGGGCGAGTTCGCCGTGCTCATGCTCGTCGCGGTCCCCGAGGGGAAGGGGGAGGGCCTCGGCGGCGACTTCGGGGGGCTGGCGGACCAGGGCTACAAGGTCACGATCACCGCCGCCGACGAGGACGATGGGTCGTCGCACGTCGGCTGGTCTGCGTTCCACCTCTCCGTCGACGGAGCCGACCATGAGGGGATCATCCACGAGGTCGCCAGCCACCTCGCCCGGCATGGGATCAGCATCGTGGAGATGGACTCCGAATCCGCGCCGGCACCCACCAGCGGCTCGCCGCTCTTCTCCATGAGGGCCCTCGTCCTGGTCCCGCCCGAGGTCGAGGAGGACTGGACCTCGGGGCTGAAGGAGATCGGCTGGCGGATGAACCTGGAAATCGACGTCGAGGCCGCCCCCGACGACGAAGCCGGCTTCGAGGACTCCGAGAGCTGACGGGCCCGAGATCGTTCGACCGCGACCCCGTTCGTCGGTTACACTCGAGCCGCCGAGGAGCGGGGCGAGTGGCCGCGATCCGCGCACACGGTCGGGCGAGGGGCGGGGCGATGCAGGCGGATGACAACGAGGTCGAGCAGGAATTCGGGGTCCCGATCCCCGGCCGGATCCTCCCCCAGGAGGAGTGGGCCCGCACGGCCGTCAAGCGGCTTCCCGAAACGGGCCCGCTCGACTTCGCCGCGGTCTTCGGCCGCGAGGCCCCGCTGGTCCTCGACCTGGGTTGCGGCAACGGTCGGTCCACCCTGATCAGCGCGCTGGCCAGGCCCGAGGTCGACCACTTCGCGATCGACGTCCTCCCCGTGGTGATCCGCTACGCCACCCGTCGCGGCAACCAGCGTGGGCTCTCCAACGTCCGGTTCGCGGTCAAGGACGCGGAGACGTTCCTCGACCGGTACGTCGGCGACGACGCGGTCGAGGAAGTCCACCTCTACCATCCCCAGCCGTACCACGACGCCCGCCAGGCTCATCGGCGGCTCGTCACGCCGCGGTTCGCGGCCGACGTCCATCGCGTCCTCAAGCCGGGCGGCCTGTTCGTCCTCCAGACCGACAACCCGGACTACTGGGCCTACATGACCCGCCTGGTCCCGCATTTCTTCGACTTCCAGGAGCATCCCGGCCCCTGGCCCGACAGTCCCGAAGGCCGCACCCGACGCGAGATCATCGCCCTCCAGCGCGGGCTGAAGGTCTTCCGGGGGATCGGCCGACGTCGTGGCGACATCGATCGGGCGCGGGCCCTGGACCTCGCCCGCAAGCTGCCATCCCCCACCTTCCGGAGCCGAGGGCCCTGGTGCGACCTCGACCGCATCGAGGCGATGTCCCCCTGAGCGCGCGAAAACTCCGGGACCGCCGACCTGAAGGCCGACCGTCCCGGAGTTGATGCGTCGGTTGTTCTCGGATCCGACCGGCCGGGCTAGGCGGTCGTCTTGCGGACGACCGTCAGGCCGACGATCAAGGAAGCGATGAACATGACGGCGAAGATCAGCGCGATGAACTTGGCGATCCCGGCGGAGGCGTCGCTCACGCCGTAGAAGCCGAACGCCGCGGCCAGCATCGAGATGATCGCGAAAAGGATCGCCAGGCGCAACATGCGCGGGCCTCCGTTTGATTTCAAAAGGTTAGGGGAGGGCTGGACGCCGCCCGCGAGAGGATTCGCGGGCCAGGCGTCAGGCCTTCAATTCGACGAGGCGAAGTCGATCCGATTAGAAGAACCGGCGCGACTGCTGCTGATGCGAGACGGCGCTGCTGGTGTAGCCGGCGATCATGCCCGCCATGAAGCCGATGCCGAAAGCCGCGGCGACCCACTGCACCGGGTTGCGAATGACCATCTCGCGTGCGTGGCCGAGCTGCTCGCCGGCCATCTCGCGGACGTGGCCGAGCTGCTCGCCGGCTTGGTCGCTCACCTGGGAGTAGCCCTCGCGGATTCGGTTCGTCGCCTGATTGGCGGCGTGGCCGACGGTCTCGACCGCGTTCGAGAGCATCGACGAACCTTCGCTCAGGAGGCCGTCGAAGTACTTCTCGATCTGTTCACGCTTCTCGCCCGTCCGCTCCTGGATCCGGCCGATGAGCTGGTCGACGTTGCCGTTGGTCCAGCGGAGGTCGTCGTCGGTCAACTGGCCCCACTTCTTCTTGACTTCGCCCTTGAGCTGATTCCACTGCCCCTGGAGATTCTGAAGATTGACGGCCATGATTGGTTTCCTCTTGGTTAGGAGTGCCGGATCGGCCTCCACGACGTCGGCGCGATCTTTCACGGTTCCGAGGTCGCGGGCCTCGATCGCCTGGCGATCCCGGCTCGTTCCTGCCAGGCGTTCGGCCGGACGCCGCTCGTCCGTTCGCCCCTGGCGGTTGAAATAGGGAAATCGCAATCGACGTGCCATTCGGCCGTGGTTCTTCGAGAAGGCCCGAATCTCGGCGGAGGGCTGCGACCGGAACCCCGTCAGGGCCAAGGGACTCGTGCGTCCCCTGGCGTTGCAGGATCCGACCGGTCGGGCGGCAAGCGTGGCGCGCAGGCGGCTCGCCTCACAAGGCGCGGGGCCTGGCGGGGTAGTGCACGCGGCTGCTCAGGGGTGGGAATCGCCCCGGTCTGGAGGGGGAGGCCCCTCCAACTTCCCGGAAGACGGGGAAGCGGAGGAGGGGCGGGAGGGTCGTTTCGGCCCGTCTCAGGCCGTCGCATTTTCCTTGTTCTGGAGGGCCTGCTGGATGGCCTTCCAGCCCAGGAGGCCGCACTTCATGCGGGTGGGCGTGAGGGACATCCCGAGGAGCTTGACGACGTCGGCCGGGCCGAGCTTGCGGGCGTCCTCGACGCTCGCCCCTTCCAGGTGTTCGGCCAGCAGGGACGTCGCCGCCTGGCTGATGACGCAGCCCTTGCCGTCGAACCGGATCTCCCGGATGCGGTCGTCGGCCCCCACCGTCATCTCGACGTGGATCTGATCGCCGCAGAAGGGATTGTCCAGGTCGCAGACGTAATTGGGTCCCTTGGGGTCCTCGATCCGGCCCCGGTAGGGGGAGGAATAGTAGTGATCCAGGATCTCTTCGCGATACAGCGGGTCGTCCATTTCGGTTCCTTGGCGGCGCGGGGGAAGCCGCGCCCGCGAGGGCCGGCCCCGGCCTAGCGACGGCGGAGCAGCGTCTTGATCGACCCTAAAGCGACGGCGAGGTGGTCGATCTCTTCGGTTGTATTGTACAGGGCGAAGCTGGCCCGCGCGGAGGCCGGAATCCCCAGTCGGGCGTGCAACGGCATGGCGCAGTGGTGCCCGGCCCGGATCGCGACTCCCGATCGATCCAGCAGTTGCGAGAGGTCGTGGGGATGCGTCCCCTCCAGCGTGAAACCGACGATCGGCCCCTTCCCCCCGATCGCCGCGGGTCCCAGGATCCGCATCCCCTCGACCGCACCCAGAACCTTGTGCGCATGCTCGATCAAGGTTCGCTCGTGCCGCGCGACGGCCTCATGGTCCAGCGTTTCGAGGTAATCGATCGCCGCTCCCAGGCCGATCGCCTCGGCGATGGCGGGCGTGCCGGCCTCGAACTTGTCGGGCAGCTCGTTCCAGACCGCCCGATGGCGCTCGACGCGCAGCACCATGTTGCCGCCGCCGAGGACCGGCTCCATGGCCTCCAGGTGCTCGCGCTTGCCGTAGAGGACGCCCACGCCGGTCGGGCCGAAGACCTTGTGGGCGGAGAACGCCGCGAAGTCCACGCCGAGGGAGGTCACGTCGAGGCGTTCATGCGCCAGGCTTTGCGCCGCGTCGATCAGCACCCGAGCGCCCCGCTCGCGAGAGCGACGGACGATCTCCTCGACCGGGGGGCGGACGCCGGTCACGTTCGACATACCCGTCGTCGCGACCATGCGGACCCGGCCGTCGTCGAACAGGCGGTCGAACGCGTCGAGGTCGTACTCCATGTCGTCGGTCAGCTCGACGTAGCGCAGCTCGGCACCGGTCTCGCGCGCGATCAACTGCCAGGGGACGAGGTTCGCGTGGTGTTCCAGCTCGCTGACCACGATCGCGTCGCCCGGCCGAAGGGCCAGCCGGCCCCAGGATCTCGCTGCGAGGTTGATCGCCTCGGTCGTCCCCCGGGTGAAGATCACCTGGGCGGAATCCTCCACGCCGAGATACCGCGCGACCTTCATCCGGGCTTCCTCGAACGCCTCGGTGGCCCGCTCGCTGAGGGCGTGGAGGCCGCGGTGGACGTTCGCCGGGTAGCCCGCCATGCACTCTCGGACGGCCTCGATCACCGATCGAGGCTTGAGCGCGGTCGACGCCGAATCGAAGTACCGCAGGGGAACGCCCGGGCGCAACTCCTCGCCCAGCGGCGGGAAGTCCCCCCGCACTCGCTCCACATCCAGCCTCGCACCCCGTCCCGATACGGCCGCGTCCACCATCCGCTCATCCCTCTCGACGTCGTGCAGACCCATCCGCCGAACCCGCGATCATCGCCTTGCTCCATTCTATACTCTCGACCCCCGATCACGCAGGGGATCGGCGCGAGTGGGCGAAACGAGGCCGTCTCGAAGTCATCCAGGATCGGAAAAGCGCAGGTGTTTCTGTTTTGGATTTCCGTCGAAACCGAATAGACTGGAGATCGGGAATCAAAATGGAGCTTGCAGCCGACGACGGTCGTTCCAGCCGACGAAATCCCATCCGAATCGGCACCGTCCCGGCGGGGAGACCTCATCAATGTGCGACCAATGCCGTTGCGACGCCGACACTTTCGACACCTTGCGCGAGCGGATCTACGACTTTCTGGCGGCCATCCTCACGCATCCCGACCTTGGGACGTGGGGGCGGGTGACGAATCCGTCCGAGCAGGCGCGGGACGTGGCGGCGGTCGACGTGCTGCGTTCGGCGGCGTCGCCGGCTTCGGGCAAGCCTTCGGAGCCCCTGGAAACCGATGATCTGGACCTGCGGCCGCTGATGGTCGAACTGTGCCAGCCGCTGGGTCGTCTGAGGGCGGACTACGACCGCTTCTTCGTGAAGTCACGGCGGATTTCGCACTCGGCGTTGGAGATGGACCATAAGAGCGCGTGGCTGCGTCGCCGTCCCGACCGGAGCATCGACGAGCTGTCACGGGAATACGACGCCGCCGGGCTCCCCGCACGCGAAGACTCGCCGTCGCGGTGCGACCACGTGGCGAGGGAGCTGGGGTTCATGGCCTGGCTGATCGCCCAGTCGCGATTTCAGCGGCGGGTCGCCTGCCTGGGCGCGGGGCGGGGGGACGAGGTCCGCGGTTGTGACCTTGCCCAACGCGACTTCTTCGGCCATCATCTGGCGGGGTGGCTCCCCGAGCTCGCGGCGCAGTTGCGCGATTACGAGGGCGGGGGGTGCCTGGAGCAGCTCGGGCGGTTCCTGGCCGCCTGGATCGTCCTGGAGCGGCGATACCTGGACGCCGAACCGCGCTTCGTCGGCGTGACCCCGTCGCCCCGTGGGACGAAAGCCGCCGGAAGCCGAAAAGGACGGCCGGAGCCGGTCTCCGTTTGACCCGTTCGAGGCCCGTCGCCCAGATCAGGATCGCATCGCATCGCCCGGATCGAGATCCCGTCCCGCCCCGGCGTCGCGGCGGGCGTCGATCCGGCGCTTCGAATGGACGCGCAGGAAGGCAAGGAGGTCGGAGCCATGGACTTCGGATACTCGACTGAGCAGCGGAAGTGGTATGACGCGGCCGTCACGTTCGCCCGCGAGCAACTCGTCGACCCCGAGAGCCTCGACCGCGATCGCCGCGGCGAGTTCTGGCGTGAAGGCTACGAGCGCTGCGCCCGGTTCGGCGCCGCCGGACTCCCCGTCCCCCGCGAATTCGGCGGCCAGGGCGAGGAGATCGAGACCACCGTCGCCGCCATGGAGGGCCTCGGCTACGCCTGCCCCGACACCGGCCTCCTCTTCTCGCTCAACGCCTCGCTCTGGACGATCACGATGCCGATCCTCGTGTTCGGCGACGAGGCCCAGAAGCGCCGGTATCTCCCCCCCCTCTGCGACGGCCGCTCCTTCGGCGCCAACGGCGCCAGCGAGCCCGAGGCCGGCTCCGACATCTTCAGCATGAAGACCCGGGCCGAGCGCAAGGGGGACGGCTGGGTCCTCAACGGCCGCAAGGTCTGGATCACCGGCGGGCCCGTCGCCGACGTCTTCCTCGTCTTCGCCACCACCGACCCGACCAAGGGGGTGCTCGGGATCACCGCCTTCCTCATCGACCGCGACGCGCCCGGCTTCAAGGTCGTCCGCGAGATCGACAAGCTCGGCATGCGCACCGCCCCGATGGGCGAGCTGGTCTTCGAGGACTGCGAGCTTCCCGCGGAGGCCCTCCTGGGCCGCGAGGGGCGAGGCTCGCGGATCTTCAACCAGGCCCTGGAATGGGAGCGAGGGGCGATCCTCGCCAGCGTCGTCGGCACGATGCAGCGGCAGGTCGACCGCTGCGTCCAGCGGGCCCGCCAGCGCAAGCAGTTCGGCCAGTCGATCGGCAAGTTCCAGTCGGTGTCGAACCGGATCGTCGACATGATGACCCGGCTCGAGACCAGCCGGTACATGGTCTACCGCTACGCCTGGCTGAAGAAGCAGGGCAAGGACGCGACCATCGCCGCCTCGATGGCCAAGCTCCACGTCTCGGAGTGCTTCGCCCAGAACAGCCTCGACGCCGTGCGCATCTTCGGCGCCCAGGGGTATACGATCGAGGAGGGCCTCGAACGCGACGTCCGCGACAGCACCGGCGGCGTCCTCTTCTCCGGTACCAACGACATCCAGCGCAACATCATCGCCCAGCACCTCCGCATCTGAGCGGACGTGCCGCGACATGGCCGGGCGGGGACGCCCCATCCCGAGGCGTCCTCACCCGGCCGAACGCCACTCCGAGCCCGCATCGCCGCGTCCGCCGCCGAAGATCCAGCTCAGCAGCAGGCCGACCACGCCGCCGACCGCCGCGCCGACGATCGCGAAACCGCCGCCGAACACGATCAGAAAGAAGCTGAACTGAAGCCCTCCCCCCTCGAACTCGATCGGCTCGCTCCGCGGCCAGTAGAGGATGGCGAGGAAGGTGCCCAGGCCGAGTAACGCCCCGGCCGGCATCCCCAGACAGAACCCGAGCAAGAGCCGCAACGGAAGTTCCTCCTGAGCTTCTGAAACAACCGCCAGCTCGACGCGCCTCGAGCCCTCGAAGAATTCTTCGCAAAAGGGCGGCCCCGGCCGCCAAACTCGGGACGACAGGCCGCCGCCCGCCCTCCGAGACTCTGATCAAGCGTCGCGGCCTTCGACGATCGCACCTTGTCCTCTCGGTGAGCGAACCATTCGCGTGGGCCGAGCGTCAAGGTTTGATACCGAGAGGAGGCGAGACGGGCCCCATGGACGACGAATATCCGACGTGCGCCCGGACCTACGCAACGCTCTGCATTCATCCCAACGGAATCGACCCGGTCGAGATCACCCGACGCCTCGGCCTTGATCCCTCAAGCTGGCAACGCCGCGGCGCACTCTCAAGCCGGACCGACGGCGGGCCGCCGAGGCTCGCGACCATCGACGGTTGGTTCCTCGCGACGAAGGACCGCGTCGACTCGCGCGATTCGCGCGATTCGCGTCGCCACCGGGACTGGCTCCTCGACCACCTGGAGGCGAAGGACGACGTGGCCCGCCGACTCCAGGAGTTGGGATGCCGGATGTGCGTCTGGTGCTACTGGCTCTCTCAAGAAGGGCAAGGCGGCCCGATCCTCCCCGCGGCCCAGATGAGGAGCCTGGCCGATCTCAATCTCGAGTTGAGGTTCGATTTCTACGGGCCCATCGAGGATGACCTCGACCTGGCGGAGTCCTGACGCCGGCTGGCTGGAAGCTCAGTCCCAGAACTTCCAGCAGGCTCTTCAGGGGGTCGCAGCCTTCGACAATCGGACCTCACCGAAGGTTACGAACAGCGAGGTTCCCCCCAGCGGGCAGCAGTACGCGCCCTGGGCGTCGCCGAGTTTGGTGGCGAGGGCCGTCAACTCCCAGGCCCCCTTCTCCTCGCCGATCTCAAGCTGAGGCTCGACGAGGAATTCGATGCCGTGCTCCTCCCCGTATTGCTTCACCTTCAGCACGTCCTGCTTGAAGGCCTCGGGGAGGGACGCGTTGGCCCAGGCCCACATCCAGGAACCGTCCTCGCTGTTGTAAGAGCCGACGGCCTGAGCCGGGCAGGTGGCCGTGAGACCGTCTTCGTTCTTGAAAATCAGGTCGCCCTGACGGATGTCCATGGCCCAGCGGTCGAAACCGCCGAACCCCCAGGCTTCCTTGTGAGCCTGGGTTTTCAGGCGAAGCTCCTCAAGGCTGGTATCCATCAGCTCGCCAAATTCCGGGTTCTCATCCATCGTCGCGATCTCCTCGGCAGTGGGTCGGCGGTCCTGCGCTGCGGTTCGCCCGATAACGTGGCCGCAGGATAAGCCAGACGCAGGGGGGCCGCAATCGGGTTGAGAAAGAACGCCCGGCTTCGAAAACGACGAAGCCCGCGTCGACGCAGGGTCGAAACGGGCCGTGTCGTGTTCGGAAAGAGAAGAGGTCCAGGTCGCTCCGAGCGATCGATCAGCGCTTGGAGAACTGGAAGCTGGGGTTGCCCATAGGTTCAGGTCTGGGTATGTTGCTCGCCCTATGGATTTGAGACCGCTTCCAGGGACAAGTGGAGCTATCGCAGGAACATGAGAATGAGATCCTGGCATGTCCCGCCCCTATTACGACCGACTGCACCGCAAGTGGCTGATTAAGACCAAGGACCAGACGACCGGCAAGTGGAAGTCGATCACGCTGGCCACGAACGAACCGGCCCCCGCCGCCCCCGACGAAGTTCCTGAGCACGTCCTAGCCAAAGCCGCCGCCTACCAGCCTACCAAGATCACGCCCCCGACGATCGCCCCGGTGGTTCAGAGTCTAAATCCGACTCAGACTCAGATCGACCTGGATAAGCGGCTGACCCGCTACGTGACCGCCCAGTGCCGCACGCTCCGGCCCAAATCCCAGGACAAGCTCTTGTACGTCGTGGGGCGGTTCCGGTCCTACTGCCGGGACAACGGCCTCCGATGGCTGCATGAGGTCCGTGCGGCCACCGTCAAGGACTTCGCCGAGATGTCGTTCGGCGACTGCCAGGAACAGACCACCAAGGCGTATTTGTCCTTGCTGGGGCATCTTTTCTCCGAAGCGATCGACATGGATGAGTACACGGGCCGAAACCCGATCCGAGCGGTGTGCAAACACCTCAAGGGGACCGACACCACCGACTCGCCGAAGGTCTTTACCGCAACGGAGCGGGCCGACTTCCTAGCCGAGATCCGCCGCCGGATCGACCGTCCCGCCGGTGCTCGGGGCAAGTTGCCCCAGTGGGTCGAAGACGCCGTGCTCGTGATGTTGAACACCGGGCTGCGGGTCAACGCCGCCATCCACGCCGAGTTCTCGTGGTTCGACCCGACAGGCAACGGCAAGACGACCGTGCCGAAGGACTGGAGCAAGAGCGGCAAGCGGTACAGCACGCTTTACAACCCGACCGTCCGTACCATCGTGGCACGCCGCCGCCAAGAACTCGGCTCCGAAGCCGTCAGGGTGTTCCCGGAGATCAAGGGCGGGGCTTGGCTGTACTCCCGTCTCCACTACGTGGTCAAGGGTCTCGTCAAGGCGGGGGAGTTCACGGCCGACAAGGGCCACTACAACCACATCCTCCGACACACGTTCATCACGGAAGTCCTTCGGGTCGGCGTGCCGCTCTTGTACGCCTCCAAGATGTCCGGGCATACGACGGTCGCCTGCACCCAGAGGTACGACCACACGACCGAAGACGATGCCATCGCCGCTGGCGTCGAGAAGGCATTCGCCCTCTGCTGACAAACCGACGACCGACTAATTCCTCGCTAATCCTGCCCTAGGGACTCCGACCGGCCCGCCTCACTCCAGAGGTACGGGCCGGTTCCTTTCAACTCCCCTCGAAAGGCCCCTGGAAGGCCGCCTGAGCCGCCCGTGGCGACGACAAGGTCGGATCGGTCGTGGGCCTGGGCCGGGGCGTTGTAGCGGTGTTGTAATCCTCGACCGCCACCGGCCAAGCCGACACATGAAAATCTGACCACACGATCGAATAAACGTGTGAGCACAATCGTCTATAGACGAAAGCGGGCCGGGAAGACGGCGAAATCTTCCCGGCCCTTGGTTTCTTCGGAACAGTGCTCCCCAGCACATGTCAACTTACAATGGTATCTATAGCTAGTGATCGGAAGATCGTCCAGTTCGGCCAGGTGAACCCCCGATATTTTTGCCGCCGTGCCTCTTACTTCAAGTCCAAGTCCGAAGACAAGGGGTACATCGTCAAGTGCCGTGACCCCCGGTGTTCCCTCCGATGCCATCGGAACTGGTCGTCGAAACAGGGGAGCGTGTTGGCCAAGCATCTCGGCCGTCTGAAAGAACAAGGTCGGGTGGTCGAGCGGGGCAACTTGTCGATGCCGTCCGGGGCCACTCCAGAGGACCACAGAGCCGCCAAGGCGGGGTTCCTGTTGTCCTTCAAGCGGTGGAAGGAACGGCACGGCGTCCGGGCCGAGATCCACGCCACTTTGCACATCACCGCCATCGACGCCGCCCACTGGGACTTCCACCTCTGGCACGATGGGTCTGACCCGACGACGACGTTGGCCTCGTTCTTGAGGAAGTCGTGGGAATCCCAATCGAAGGGCGGTGTCTGTACGCTAGTCGAAGCCGACGACCTGGACGCATCGGCCCGCTACCAGTCGAAACCCGTGCTCCGGGATCGGAACAAGCCCCACTTGATCCCGGCCGCTAGGCGTGATTGTGGTCTGGAGTCAACGTGGTACACGTCCGGCTTCTGGGACGGCCAGAGCGTAGACGAGATTTGGAAGGCGATCATCGCCGAGTGGTTGGCGTCCAATACAGATACTAATCTTACCGACACTCCACCCAAGGTCTACGTCCCAGGTGAGAACCCCAAGGCCGACCGTCAGGTGGTCAACCGCTATCTTCCGAGGAAGGTCGAAGACTCGATCGGCTTGGGTGACTTTGCTTATCGCTTGGGGTTCGGGATCGACTACCTGAAAGAGATCCTGGCCAAGATCCCCGGCGTCGTGGTCACGGGCGGCGAGTTGCTCCAGGGGAAGCACCACTACAACACGGTGTACATGCCGGACACCTACGCCGACACGTTCGTCGGCGGCAAGATCACGGGTTCCAAGCCGGTCCGGTTCTGGGCGTCCAATACAGATACTAATCTTACCGACACTCCCCCGGCGGGGACCGACCCCCTCAGAGACCCCGTGAGCCGCCGCTGATCGGAAGCCATCTGGCGGTGGCGGCCCCCGCCGCCATCAAGCCAGATAGGCGTGCGTGAGCGTCCGATGCAAGGCGTGGGTGTAAGGATGGGGCGATCGGGCCGGGGGTCTCGGCCGTCTGGATTCCGACGGTCGAAGGGGGGCCTGGTACGTCGGCCGTGCGAGGTCCGAACAGCGGACATCCCGTGAGCCAGCTTTCACGCCGATTTTTCAGGGCGTTTTTTCCATCGAGCGAAGGGGGGCACCGTGGTCTGTGCGGTCACGATGGCCATAGCGGTCGCCCCCGTGCTGATCGTGAACATGGTGCAAAAGCTGGAAAACCAGACCGTGTGTAGGTTTTTGGACGCCCCTTCGGGATGGCGACCGGGGTAAGGGCTCCCAACCTTGGGCGGATCGGTCCTTGGTCGCCGGTCCCTCGATGACTGGGGATTCCGTCCCATATCCAGACTTGAACCTGACGGACGAACGCCACACCCAATCATGCTCGCACGCCGCCGAAAATCTCCCCCGGAACAGGTGTTTTACAAACGTAGAATACCACGTAGACCACGGGGTTTGGTATTCCCCCGTGGCTCGTGGTGCTGTAAGTTCGTCTTGGTAACGACTTGCGATCAGCGCTTGGAGAACTGGAAGCTCTTGCGGGCCTTCTTGTGGCCGTACTTCTTACGCTCGACCATACGGGCGTCGCGGGTGAGGTAGTTGCCGGCGCGAAGGGCCTCGTCGAGGTCGCTGCGGAACTCCTTGAGGGCGCGGGCGAGGCCCTGGACGACGGCTCCCGACTGGCTGGGCTTGCCGCTGCCGACGACGTTGACCCAGACGTCGACGCGCTCGGTCATCTCGGTCGCCTTGAGGGGGGCGCGGATGTCGGTCTGCTGGACCTCGAGCGGGAAGTACTCGCGGGCGTCGAGGCCGTTGACGATGAACTGGCCGGTGCCTTCGGCGATGCGAACCCGGGCGACCGCGGTCTTGCGCCGGCCGGTGCCCCAGGTATACGTTTTCGGTGCAGTCGCGGTCGCGGACATGTTCGTATTCTAACCCTCTGGCGTGTCTGGGGGGGCCGGCTCGCTGGGGGCCGTCCGTGGATTCGATCCGGCGTGACTGGTCCGGGGCTCAGCTCACTCGGCCGTTTCGGTCGAGGCGGCCTCGGAGGCGGGGGCTTCGACCGGGGCGGGCTTGTGGCTCGCCTTCTCGACCGCCGGGGGGGCGACCAGGGCGCCGGCGGGGGCCGGGCGGCCGGAGTAGGCCTCCAGGGGGGCCGGGGTCTGGGCCTGGTGCGGGTGATTCGGGCCGACGTAGAGCTTGAGCTTGTCCATCATGTGCCGGCCGAGCTTGCTCTTGGGCATCATCCGTTGGATGGCCAGCTCAAGGATGCGCTCGGGACGACGTTCGAGCAGCTTCCAGGCGGCTTCTTCGCGCTGGCCGCCGGGATGGCCGGAGTACCTCTGGTAGGTCTTCTGCCGCCACTTGTCGCCCGTGAACACGACCTTCTCGACGTTGGTGACGATGACGTAGTCGCCGGTGTCGATGTGGGGGGTGTAGGTGGGGCGATGCTTACCCATGAGGATGGGAGCGATCTGGGCGGCGAGCCGGCCGACGACCTGGCCTTCCGCGTCGATCGTGAACCACTGGCGCGTCAGCTCGCCGGTCTTCGCTTGGTAACACTTCATGGAAAAATACGCCTGAACAGCAAAACGCGTAACGCGGAAACGCGCAGTCCATTGGAAAAATACCATCCTACAAACGCCGGGGCCGGCGTCAAGGCCTCACCCACGATTCGACGCCCCCGCGAGGCGGCCGGACCGCGACGACCACGGCGATTATAACGAGTTTCTTCAGTTCCCGCCCAGTTCCCCGTGGATCACGGTCCAGGCCAGTTCGAGGGCGTCGGGGATCTTGGCGGGGTCCTTGCCGCCGGCCTGGGCGAGGTCGGGGCGGCCGCCGCCGCCGCCGCCGACGGCCGGAGCCACCTTCTTGAGCCACTGGCCGGCGTGCCTGCCCTGATCGACGAGGTCCTTGGAGAAGGCGGCGACGAGTTGGACTTTCCCTTCGCCCGCCGAGGCCAGCAGCACGGCCAGCCCCTTCTCGCGCTTGCGGCGGAGGCCGTCGGCCAGCACGCGCAGCTCGTCGGCCGTGGCGTCGGCGACGGCGGCGAGGACCACGGCGGCGTCGCCGGCGGTGCGGGCCGCGGCGAGCAGGTCGTCGACCGTCGCCTTCGGCCCGGCCTCGGGCTTGCGCTGGGCGGCCTGCTTTTTGAGGGCCTTGATCTCTTCCAGGAGCGCCGCGAGGCGGTCGTTCACCTGGGCGGCGGGGACGCGGAGGCTGGCCGCCACGTTGCCGAGCGCCTCCTCTTCCTGGTGCACGAAGTCGAGGGCGGCCTTGCCCGTCAGGGCGATGATCCGGCGGGTGCCGGCGGCGACCGACTCCTCGCCCAGGATCTTGAACAGGCCGACCTGTCCCACGCTGTCCAGGTGGGTGCCGCCGCAGAGTTCGCGGGAGAAATCGCCCATCTGGACGACGCGGACGATCTCCGGGTACTTCTCGCCGAAAAGGGCCGTCGCCCCCAGGGACTTGGCCTCGGCGATCGGCATGAGGCTCCACTGCACCGGGGCGGCGGTCATGACCAGGTCGTTGACCGTCTTCTCGATCGCCTGGAGCCGCTCCTTGCCGACGGCCTCGGGGTTGGCGAAGTCGAACCGGAGCCGGTCGGGCTCGACCTTGCTGCCGGCCTGCTGGGCGTGCTTGCCCAGGTGCGTGTGCAGGGCGTTGTGCAGCAGGTGGGTCGCCGAGTGGGCGCGACGGATGGCCTGCCGGCGGTCGGCGTCGACCGTGGCGACGGCCTCGGCGCCGACGTCGAGCCGGCCCTCGACCACGCGGCCCAGGTGCAGGAAGAAGTCGTTTTCCTTCTTCGTATCCTCGACCTGGAAGGTGAAGCCCGCCCCCTTGATCACGCCGACGTCGCCCACCTGACCGCCGGACTCGCCGTAGAACGGGGTCTCGTCCAGCACGACCGCGATCGGCGGGCCGCCCGACGACGCCTCGGCCGAGTCGGCGAGCCTTCCCTGCTCCAGGACGGCGATGACCTTGGCCTTGGCCTCGGTGGCGGTGTAGCCCAGGAACGCGCTCCCCTTGTGGTAGGCCTCCTTGAGCGAGTCGAGCGGTCCGACCGCGAAGACGTCGGCGGCCTCGGCGGTCCCGCGCGAGACGGCGGCGAACCGGGCGCGGGCGGCTTCGAAGCCCTTCTCGTCGACCCGGAGGTTCTGGTCGGCGGCGAGGCTCTCGGTGACCTCGACGGGGATGCCGTAGGTCGAATGCAGATCGAATGCGTCCGCGCCGGAAATTACGTCAGAGCCGGCCGCCCTGGTCTTGCGGAAGGTGTCGCTCAGAAGCGACATCCCGTTCTCCAGGTTGCGGAGGAAGCGTTCCTCCTCGTCCCGGATGGCGTGCTGGATCCGCGGGACGCTGTCGACCAGTTCGGGGTAGCCCCCCTTCATGGCCTCGGCGACGACCGGGGCGAGGGTGTAGAGGAACGGTTCGCGGCGGCCCATCTGGTAGGCGTCGAGCACGGCGCGGCGGAGGAGGCGGCGGACGACGTAGCCCTGCTTCTCGGCGCCGGGGCGGATGTTCTCGTGGAGGCAGAAGGTCAGGGTCCGGGCGTGGTCGCTGGCGCGGCGGATGCGGACGCCGTCGAGCGTGTCCTTGACCTTGGCGTAGTCGACGCCCAAGGCGTCGGCCGCGGCGGCGACGATAGGGACGAACAGGTCGATCTCGAAGTTCGACTTGCCCCCCTGGAGGGCCGCCGCGGCCCGTTCAAGGCCCATGCCGGTGTCGATGTTCTTGTTCGGCAGCGGTTCGAGCTGGCCGGG
This sequence comes from Planctomyces sp. SH-PL62, assembly GCF_001610895.1. Lineage (NCBI taxonomy): Bacteria > Pseudomonadati > Planctomycetota > Planctomycetia > Planctomycetales > Planctomycetaceae > Planctomyces > Planctomyces sp. SH-PL62. The sequence continues at coordinate 3,336,563 of NZ_CP011273.1, forward strand.
ACCGACGCGGTTGAACTGGGTGAACACGAGGTTCCAGATCTCGACTTCCTCGACGCCGTCGCCGTGGTAGAAGATCTCGGAACAGGGGCCGCAGACGCCGTTGGGGCCGTGGGTCGGGGCTCCGGCGGGCCAGAAGTTGTCGTCCTCGCCCATCCGCTTGATCCGGTCGGCCGCGACCCCCACTTCCTTGTTCCAGATGTCGAACGCCTCGTCGTCGTCCTGGTAGACGGTGAACGTCAGGCGGTTCGGGTCGATGGCGAGCCGCTTGGTGAGGAACTCCCAGGCCCAGTGGATCGCCTCGCGCTTGAAGTAGTCGCCGAAGCTGAAGTTCCCGAGCATCTCGAAGAACGTCATGTGGCGAGGGGTCTTGCCGACGTTCTCGATGTCGCCGGTGCGGATGCACTTCTGGCAGGTGGCCGCGCGTTTGAGGCCGGGATCTCCCAGGCCCATGAACTCGCGCTTGAACTGGTTCATCCCCGCCGGCGTGAAGAGGACCGTCGGGTCGTTCGGCGCCAGCACGTCGCTCGGCTTGCGGACGCAGCCCTTGGAGGCGAAGAAGTCGAGGAAGGCTTCACGGAGGTCGTCGGTTTTCATGGAAGGTCCGCAAGCTGACGGGGGACGGACTGGCCGCAAGGCGCGCACGCGCGCCGCCGTCCATTGTGCAGGACGCGCGACTTTGGGGCAACCCGGGTTGAGCAGGGGAGGGCGGGAGGTCGCTCCCGATTGCGGAGCTTATCCCCGGCAACTTCCTCCGCGGCTGTCTCTGCTGGAGAGTCGACCGAGGACGGCGTGTGCCGGAACGCGCGATTCGCGTCCCGCCAATCGCGTCACGCCGGCCGCGTCCAGTCGCCCCTGACCTGGGCGTAGTCGAGCGCGTGGTAGCCTTGCTCGGCCAGTCGCTTGCCGCCCTCGACGTAGTCGGCCGGATCGCGGGACGCCGAGGTCCCCAGACCCTCGACATAGCGGTTGAACATGCAGAACGCGGCGGCGATCAGGACGGTGTCGTGGATCGCCTTGTCGTCCGCCCCTTCCGCCCTGGCCAGTTCCACGTCCCGGTCCATGACCAGTTTGCCGTCGCGGCGCACCTTCTCGGCGATGACAAACAGCGCCTTCAACTTCGGCGAGACGGGCGCGGAGACTCCCTCCGCCAGCACCTGGTCGACGATTCCCGCCTGGTCGCCCAGGTGGGCGCGAGCGGCCGCCGCGTGGCTCTCGCAGCAGTAGCCGCATTGGTTGCCCGCCGAGACGTAAGCCGCGATCATCTCGCGTTCTCCGGACGTGAGCGACGACGGCCCCCTGAGAAGGGCTTCAGCGAGGTCGCACAGGGGCTTCTGCGCCTCAGGATAGGCGGCCATAAGGCCACGGATCCCGGGGACGCCGTCAGGGAGCGAGATGTGGGCCAAGGTCGTTCTCCAACGTGGTTCGAGGGGGTGGGGCCGGCCGAGTCTACACAGGCGTCGAGCGGGAGCGAAGGAGCGAAGGAGCGAAATCGACGAGAAGCGACATCGACATTACATGAGAAACCGCTCGATCGAGGAAGAACGTTTCGGCGTACGGAGTGGGCCGGGCGTCGACGACCTGACGGAAAACGGAGCATCACGCCGGCAGGGGACACCCATGACATGGGAGAGATCCACGTCCGAGGGCGTCGTTCGAACGTGAGCCCAAGCGTTCGACGCCTCCTCGAACATGCGTAAGGCCTTGACGGAGATTCCCGTCCCCGAGACGTTCAGACCGAACTCTTGCCGCCGCAAGGCGATCGAGGCGGGGAAGGCGGCAGTCGGCAAGCGGCGCAGGGGATGGACTCCGGGATCCTTTGGGTGGCGTTCATCTCGCGGAGTCGCCGTACGCGTGCGTCGGCGCAAACAGGGCATAAGGAGATCGCCTCAATTTCCCAAAGGTCCGCGAAAACCCGGCCCGCCGTCAGCGAAAGTCCGTACTCCAAGGCCGCTTCGAGCGAGGGAAGCGACGGGGGGGAGAATTCTCCGGTCGCCCTGAGAGCGTCCATCGCCCCGTTGCCCGCCCTCGTCGGTATCAGGCAGCAGGTGGCAGCCCCGCAATCGAAGGCGAAATCCAGGGAACGTTTCGCCCACTCGAGACCCTCGTCCTCCGTCATCCACGGCGGCCGCACCAGGATGAAGACTCGCAAGCCGACGCCGTGCTCGCCCAGGAACGAGGCGGCCCGTCGGAACTGATCAAGCGTCATCCGCTTGTTCAAACGTTCCAGGATCTCGGGGTGGGCGGTCTCCAGCCCCATGGCGACCTCCAGGGGCCGGCCCAATCGGTGCTGAAACTCCAAGCACCGACGGCCGACCAGCGCGGGGTGGCATTCGACGATGGTCCTGCGGAACGGCGAAGCCAGTCGGGCGATCTCCTCGTCGTCCTCCGGAGGGACGGCGCGGCGATCGAACAAGCTGCCCGCGTTGTACAGCTTCAGCTCCGATCGTCCGGGGACGAGTCCCGGCATCCCCTCCAAGGCATGGCGAATCTGCGCAGGGACGGCCCCGATCGGAACGGATTCCTCAAGGGTGTTCCGCCAGAGGTCGCACATCAAGCAACGCCACGGGCATTCGCGGTTCGTCAGGAAAATCGTCGCCACGTCGACCGGCCCCGAAGGCCCCGGCTCCTCCTCCACGAAGTAAGCGTAGGGGAGCCGGGGGTCGAGGCGGTTCCGATCGGGGCGACGGTCGAGGATCCAGCGATCTCGGGCGGCCGGGGAGTCGGGGTAGGGGGCCACTGTCGAATCCTCAGGTGGGCACGGCGTTCCCCGAGACGCGCTCGGCGAACGGCGACCAGGCGACCTTGAGGCGTTCCTCCCACTGGCGGAGGAAGACCTGGCGACACCATGCCTTGCTCACCTTCCAGCGGCGATAGGACCCGCCGGCCCCGTCCTGGAATCGTCGCTTGGGGAAGACTGGCATGTCGACCCCGGTGAAGGATTTGACCCCGGCCTGGACCACGTCGGCCTTCAGCGTGTCGAGCCGGGAGGCGTCGCCCCCAAGCCACTCCTCGAACGGCATGGCGGCCGCCTTGGCGATCACCCTGCGCGTCGTGTAGGGGCTGAAGGCCGTGAATCCCAACTTCTGTGCCGGTGCGTAGGTCCTGACATAGGAGCGAGACAGGCCGCCCGAGTAGGTCAGGCTGTGCTTCACGGCGTCGATCCCCCACCCTTCCTGGTAGAGGAGTGGGTTGCGCAGCACGCTGGAGATGGTGAGGTCCGAGTCTTCGAGCGGATACGACTTCAGGTTCTCATCGCCGCCGTCTCCGTCGATGAGGAATCGGACCGAGGGGTCGCGGTCGCGGATCGCACCGAGGAGGAGCAGCGAGGTCGCGGCGCACTCGACGTCCAGCGGGTGGTAATCCTCGATCGTCGCGATGGCGCCCTCCAGGTCCGGGACGGTCCCTTCGAGCGAGATCCGCTCCCACTGCGCCTCCAGGCCCAGTTCGCGAACCCAGCGTTCGGCCTGGATGGCGTCCTGGCCGCCGCCGAGGTCCAGCGTATAAGCCCGAGCCAGCCCGGGGTCGCGGCCCAGCGCCTCGAGCGCCTTGCGAGCCAGCAGGAACGTCGAGCCGCTGTCGACGCCGCCCGAGAAAAGGATCGCGATCCGCTCCCCGTCGGGAACGCCTCGGATCCAGTCGAGCGTCGAATCGTACGCGGCCCGGACGTACGCGTCGCCGGCGGCGTCGATTTCGCGGGGGCCTTGCGCGACCTCGGGGTCGAAGAAGCGGTGGTAGCGGGGATTCGGATCCGGACATCCGATCTGATCGATCTCGACGAGGTAGTGGGCCGGGATCATGCGCGTGTAGAGCGGGTCGAATTGCCAGCCGATCTTCAGCGAACAGCAGTAATCGTAGAGGCGGTCGATCCGGTCGGAGACGACGAGGTACGGGCCGTGGTACCGCTTGGCGACGAAGTACCGGAGCGGGAGCCCGATGGTCCGCGCAAGCCGGACGGTGCATCCTTCGCGGGCGACGGCGGCGAAGTGGCCGTCGGTCTCCGCCAACCGCCCCAGGTCGTTGCGGTCGACGGCCGATTCCACCTCGGCGAGCGTCGCCCCGGTGAGGCCCGACTCGCGGGGCCCGATCAGATCGTCCAGCCTCTCGACGCCTTGCAGCATGATGAAACCTTTCTTGGAAATCGATGAAGTCTCGCTTGGTCCGAATACGCTCAGGTCGAGGCCGCCGTCGCGGCGGCCTCGGGCGCCGTCGCCGAGGACTCCCTCGCCCCACGTCGCTGCTGCAGCCAGATCTCGACGATGACGGCCGCCGGCCCGACGAGGAACAGGGCGTAATAGGGGGCGTGGACCACCCGGTTCAGACGCAGGATCATCTCGACCAAGGCGACCAGGAACGCCACGAGGCATTGGCCCCATTTCGTCCGAACGGTCGTCTTCGGGTCGGTGATCATGAAGAAGACGAAGAGCTGGTACATCGGCCCCGTGATCGGGGCGACCTGGGCCAGGAAGGGGGCGCCTGTGAGGACGCAGCGCACGAAGGACAGGGCGACGAACGAGATCGCGTAGGTCGCGCAGATGTGGAATCGTCTCAACCGCAGGACGATCAGCGAGCCGATCGTCCAGACGACGAGCATCGGCCACAGGGAGTTTCCCCACTGGACGCTCAGGGTCGCCACGGTGGCCGGGGCCAGGAAGAGCATCGCGCTGACGCCGAGGTTCGAGGGATTCCAGAGGTGACGTCCATGCCACCGGATCGCGTACTTCGAGGCGATCGAGATCAAGGCGCAAAGCGCATAAGGCCAGAAGGCCGGCGAGCGGATCAGGATGCCGACGCTGATCCCCGAGATGTACGCGCTGGCGAGGTGCGGCCACTTGCCGACCAGGAGGCGTCCCAGGATCAGCTCCAGGCCGATGCTGCAGCCGATCGCCAGGAGCGTTCGCGAGAAGCTCTCCAAGAAGCCGAACCCCAGTTGGCCCACCAGCAAGATGCAGGTGATGAGGAACGGCGGCAGATAGCGATTCTCGGGCGAGATCAGCGTCAGCAGGCGCCGGCCCGCCTTCGGGGGGGACGGCTCGATCGAGACGACGGTCGACATGTCAGGACTCCTCCACCTGGTGGACCCGCCCCGTCGTCGGTGTTTCGATCACCTGTTCGCGACCGGAAGGCCAACGGATCACGGCCTTCTCCACCTTCGGGTTCTTGCCCAGGCCGAAGTGCAGGCGCCTGGGGTTCTGGGCCGAGTAGCCCCCGCCTCCCGAAACCTGCTGGAGCTGCTCCTGGCCGTCCCAGAAGACGCGGACCTCGGCGCCGATGGCGCTGCGATTGGACGACCGACTCGTCAGGTCGAAGCCGATCCACTCGTTCGCCGGATCGACCGTGTTCTTGTAGACCAGCAGCGGCCCCTTCTGGTTGGCCACGACCAGGTCGAGCACGCCGCGATTCCAGAGGTCGGCCAGGACGACGGCTCGGCCGTCGTGCAGGTCGGTGTACCCCACGGCCTGGGCGACCTCGGCGAACCGGCCCGCGCCGTCGTTGACCCAGACCTTCTTTTGCTGGTAGCCGGAGAGGCTCTTGCCTCGCATGGCCGGCCAGTTCTTCGCATCGGAGATGATGGAGCTGTGGCCGCCGGCGATCACGGAATAGTCGTACCAGTAGCTGGCGTCCTTGGCCGCGGAGATGTAGCCGTTGGTCAGGACGAGGTCCTGGTTCCCGTCGTTGTTCAGGTCGCCGAACTGGGCTCCGAAGCTCCAGCCGCCGAGCTCGACGCCCAGGTCGTCGGCGAGGTTGTCGTACGCGAGCGAATCGCCCGACGTCCCCTCCCGGGGGACCCACAGGTTGTTCCCCTGGATGAGGACCCCCTCCTCGGAGATGTTCGTCACGTAGATCGAGAAGCGGCCCTGGTTGAAGACGTCCCCGAAGCTGACGTTCATCCCGCTCTTCGGGGCGTAGCCGACCCCGGTCGCCTTGCCGATCTCGCGGAAGCCTCGCCCTCCGTCGTTGGCGAACAGCTCGGAGACGCCGTAGTCGTTGGCCACGAACAGGTCCGGATAGCCCGTCCCGCGCAGGTCGGCCGCGCCGGCGCAAAGCGCCCAACGCGGGCTGTCCAGGCCCATCGCCCCGGTGACGTCCTCGAAGCGTCCCTCGCCCAGGTTGCGGTAGAGGTGGTTGGCGCCCCCGTTCTTGGCGTACTCGAAGCTCTCGGGCATCATCTTCGTCGTGTCGATCCGCCAGAGGTCGAGATCGTCGGGCCAGTACCCCCCGACGAAGAGGTCGAGGAGGCCGTCGCGGTCGAAGTCCAGCCAGGTCGCGCATCCGGCGTTGATCCAGGCGGCGAATCCCGCCGATTCCGTGACCCGGCTGAAGCCCCGGCCGCCGTCGTTGTGGAAGAGTTCGGGGCGGCCCCACTTGTACAGGAACAGGTCGTCGTAGCCGTCGTTGTCGTAGTCTCCCCAGATGGACCCCATCGACACGCCGGTGCCCGCCTGGTTCAGGTCGGCCAGGCCCATCGGCCCGGCGACGTCCTCGAACGCGCCGTCGCCCCGATTCCGATAGAGCCGATTCAGGCTCCCTTCGCCGCTGTTGGTCACGTACAGGTCCTGCCAACCGTCGCGGTCGAAATCGACCGCCGCGACCCCCGCCCCCATCGAGGCGATCTGGGGCATGATGTGGTCGAGCTTCGGATCCAGCGTCGGCGCCTGGTGGACGAAGTCGATCCCGGAGGCCTTCGACACTTCCTCGAGGCGGAATCCTCGCGGCGACGGCCCGTCCGGATTCCGCCCCGACGTGGAGGGCGTGCGCGTAGCGACGGCCGTCACGCCGGTGGTCGTCCCGCGGTTGAGCAAGGGCACGGCCGCCAGGAGGCCCGCGAAGAGGATGATCGCCGCGATGCGGCCGGGACTGCCAGGCATGGCTTTGGACTCCGATCGGTCAAGGAATCGCGCCCGTCCGAGGCCTGAGCCCCTCGCGGAAGACGTGGGGGGTGACGAAACGCGTGTGGTACCGCTCCCAATCCTCCCGATGCGCCCGATGGATGGGGTCGTCTTCCAGCTCTCCCGGCGGCTCGTCGTACGCCGGCCGCGCGTGCGAAGGCAGCGGGAGGACCGTCTTCGAGAACGCGGTGTTGTAATCTCCGTCCTTGTTCCAGCCGTCGCCGATGAGCACGAAATCACGCCGCCAACCCGGAGGGGGCGGGTCGGGGGCGGGGAAGCGGAGGGCCAGTTCGTCGCCGGCGTTCACGATCATGTAGCGGTCGTCCACGCGTTCCAGCAACTCTCGCACGTCGCCGAAGCGTGTATAGAAGCCGGCGAGATCGTTCCAACGCTGGCCGGCACTCGTCACTATATCGTACCGGGGCGTCTCCGGCGAGCTTTGGTCGGCCTGCGTCATCAACGAGTAGCCCCTCCACCGCAGGTCGGCCGAGGTCGGCGCAAGCCGTTTCGACTTCAGGACGGCCGGGTCCGCATAGGACGCGACCGAGAGCGCGTCCCAGAAGACCTCCAGGTTGGTCCGGAGCCGCAGCTTCCGAGGAGCCCCGGGCTGGAACACGCCGTCCAGATCGATGAGGATCGTCTTGGACTTGCCGGCCGGGAAGCCCAGGTCGTCGCGGACGACGGCCCAGTCGCCGGCGGCCGTGGGAGCCTCGAGCGAGAGGCCCTTCGGCGGCTCGTGCCGCCCCTGTCCCAGGGCCACGTTGATCGAGCTGTCGGTCGGGTGGATCCACCCCTCCGCGACCAGAACGAGCTTGCGATCGCCCGGCGGGGCTTCGCCCAGATCGACCTCGACCCAGTGGTCGCGAGTCACCCCTTGATAGAACCCGCGACCGAAGGTGTCGAGATAGCGGCCGTCGCGGGCGCGGACGACGTCCGTCACGTCCCGGCCCTGATCGTCGACGGCCGACGCGACGGCGACGGGCCGGTCGGTGACGCGAACTTCCAACGTCGGCGGCTTGCGCGCAAACCGCTCGTCGATGTGGATCTCGGTCTCTTCGGGATGGTCGACCACCATCAAGGAGATGTGATCCCAGTAGTGGGTCTCCCAAAGTTCGGCGGTCACCCGGACGTCGTATTCGCCCTCCCGAGCCGCGAGCTGGTCGCCGCGGATCTTGATCCGATCCTCCGTCTGGCTCACGCCGGCGGTGTCTTGCGCGTTGATGCGTAGGCCCAGCGGCGAGCGCCAGAGGAAGTCGGTGACGAACCGGACCTCCTCCCCGTCGAAGGCGTAGACGAAGGGGCAGGACCCTTTCAGGCGCTGCTCCGCGACGATCGTGCGATTCGCCTCCACGTCGAACTCGGCCTGGGACGTCCCGTTCGGCCAGACCACGCGGGCGACGTCCGCACGCGCGTGTGTCCCGAGCCCGAAGTGGACGACCGGGCCCGCGACGACCTGGGTCCGCACGAGCAAGCCCGCTCGCACTTGCACCTCGCCGCCGACGCCGAAGGAGTTGATCCGGCCGTCGCCGACGGCCTTCGCGGCCCTGGGAAGGATCGCCTGCCAGGCGTAGTCCGCCGTCCCACGCCCCAGGGCCCGGGCCGACCGTCCCTCGTCCGCGAGGCCGGCCAGGTCGATCCGGCCGTCGCCGTCGAGGTCGGCGGCTGCGAGGGGCCGCAGCGACGGGGGCCCATCCAAAACTACAAAACCGCCGGCCCCGTCCTCCAGCCAGATAAGCGTCGAGCCCGGGCCCGACGCGACCATGTCCATGCCCCCGTTGTTGTCCAGGTCCGCGATCAGCAGCCGGGCGCTACCAGGGTCGGCCGCGGCGACACCCGCGCGGGGGGCGGCCTCGACGAGGTCCCACCCCGCCCCGTCGTCGCGGTCCGACAGGCGGAGGACGGACGACGGGCCGAGCAGGGCCAGGTCGATCGCCCCCAGGCCGTCCAGGTCGGCCACGGCCAGGGCGGAGACGTCCGCCAGCCCGTCCGGGAGCGTGCGGGCCTGGAACCGCCCGGCTCGTTCGTTGTCGAGCACGTGCAGTCGCCCCCGCGCGTCGAGCAAGGCGGCGTCGGGGTCGCCGTCGCCGTCGAGGTCCGCCCAGGCGAAGTCGCGGAGGTCGGCGACCGAATCGAACGGGCGGATCGTCTCGAATCCGCCGTCGCCCCCGTTGCGGAGCACCAGCGTCGGTCCGGATCGCAGGCCGACGACGAAGTCGACGTCCCCGTCCAGCTCGACGTCGGCGGCCCAGACGCCGTAAGCGTCGGCGTCTCGGACGTCGGGGGCCAGGTGGGCGGCCTCCGAGACGTCGACGAACGAGCCGTCGTCCTCGCCGCGGAGGATCCGCACGCCCCCCGGCCCGGCCAGCACGAGGTCGACGCGGTAGTCCGAATTCCAGTCGGCCGCAACCACCGCGTGCGGCGACGGCGCCCCTCCCTCCCCGCCGGGGAAAGGCGCGACGACGCCTGAACCGTCGGCCTTCCGCAATTCGCGGCCGTCGGCCTCGAGGACCGTCGCCGGGCCGCCTTCGGGATCGGGGAGCAGGAAAACGGCGTCCGACTTCGCGCCGCCGGTGCTCGGCGCGACCTCGAAGGCGGTCGAGCGATCCGGCGGCGCCGAGGCCGTCGGGGCCTGCGGGAGGCGCAGGAACGCGTGGAGCGGCTCGCCGACCGTGCCGGTCGGCAGCGTGAGGGCGTCGAGGCTTCGGCGGAAGTCCGGAGTCGTCACCAGGACGTTCCTGAGCATGAGGCCCCGGGTGGTCGCCAGGCGCAGGTTCCCGTCGGCGACCGCCTGCTTGAGGGACTCATACTGCTCGCGGGCCCGCGAGGGCCACGCCCCTGACGGCCCCTCAAGGCGGTCGACGACGCCTTTCATCGCCTCGACGTCGCCGAGTTTCGCGGCGACGCGAGCCCGGTCGATCAGGGCCGCGAGGTTGTCCGGGGCGACTTCGAGGATCGCGTCCAGCTCGCGAGCGGCCCCGTCGGCGTCGTCCCCCTGGCGTTCGTACTCCTGGGCGAGCGAGTACCGCGACCGGAGGTCCTTCGGGTCGTTCAGGACCGCATGCTTCAGGTGGTCGAGGGCCAGCTCGAACTCGCCTCGCCGCTGCTCCAGCAGGGCGAGCAGCCGGTCGACCGCGCCGCTGTCGGGGGCGAGGGCCCGGGCTTTCTGGAGCGCCTCCGCCGCCTGGTCGAGCTCGCCGAGACGGATCTGGGCCAGCGCGAGGTTCGCCCAGGCCGCCGGCTCCTCGGGGACCAGCCTGACGGCGCGCGTCAGCGCATCCCGCGCGATCGGATTGGCCTCAGTGTCCAGCGCGGCGACCCCGGTCGAGAACGCCGAGACCATCTCCTCGTAACGCGGCGTCCCCGGCCCGGGGAGACCACCTCGGCGCGACGCGATCCAGGCGACGAGTGGGAGTAGGACGATGACGAGCGCGAGGCCGGCCGCCCATGCCTTGCGACGGCTCATGGCCTCTCTCCGCCGCCCGCCGCCACGCTTCCGGTGGCGTGCGAGACGCCGGACGGAACGCCGTCGGCGAAGTGGAGCATCTCCAGGATCTCCGCGCGGAGTTCCAGGAATCGGGGGTGGTTCCGCTGCCGCGGCCGTTCCAGGGGGACGTGGATCTCACGCTCGATCCGGCCCGGACGCGGGCTCACGACGACGATTCGGTCGCACATGTAGATGGCCTCGTCGATGTCGTGCGTCACGAGGACCGTGGTCGTCCTGCGCGCTTGCCAGATACGGATCACCTCGTCCTGCATCTTCATGCGGGTGAACTGATCCAGCGCGCCGAGCGGCTCGTCCAGCAGCAACACCTTCGGATGATTGATGAGCGCCCGGGCGAGGGCCGCACGCTGGGCCATCCCCCCGGAGAGTTGGTGGGGGTAAGCGTCCGCGAAAGCCTCCAGCCCCACCAGCCTCAGGTATTCATCGACTTCGCCGCGACGTCGGCGAAGTACGCCCCGCGCCACCAGCCCCGATTCTATGTTACGGCGGACGCTCTTCCAGGGGAACAAGCTCGGATCCTGGAACATCAGCCCTCGCTCCGCGCCGGGGCCTTCGATCGGCTGGGCGCCGACGCGAAGCGTCCCGGACGTCGGGCGCTCGAGCCCGGCGATCATCCTCAGCAGGGTGGACTTGCCGCAACCGCTGGGCCCGATCAGCGCCACCATCTCGCCCGCGGAGACCGTGAGCGTCAGTCCCTCGATCGCCGTCATCCTCGACCCGTCCTCCTTGCGAAACGTCTTGCCGACGTCTCGCAGGTGGAGTGACGAATCACCCGATTGCGTCAGCTCCGAATCGATCACCACCGTAGCACGCCTTTCTGCCAGCCGAGCGCCGAGTCGCGGATTCGAAACAGCGCCGTCATCAGCCCCGAGAAGAACATCGCCATGATCGCCAGGGCCGCGTAGACGTGGGCGTATTCCAGATAGCCCTGCTTCCACTTGAGGTACCACCCCAAACCCGCCGACACCCCCAGGGTCTCGGCGACGATCAACGTCAGGAAGGCGGACCCCAGCCCCATGAACAGGCCCAGGAAGATGCTGGGCAGCGAGGCGGGCAGGGCCACCCTGAATATGAGGTACGCCCGACCCGCCCCCAGCGTGCGGGCGACGTCGAGGTAGGCCATCGGGACGTTGGCGACGCCCGAACTGGTCAGCATGGTCACGGGGAACCAGACCGCGAGTGCGATCAGGGCGGCCCCCGATAGGAACGCGTTGGGGAACATGACCATGGCGAGGGGGACGTAGGCCGTCGCCGGGATCGGCCCCACCACCTTGAGGATCGGCATGCCCCAGTAGCGGGCCGCCCGAAACCATCCGATCAGGACGCCGCAGACGAGGCCGGCCGCCACCCCCATCGCGTAACCCGACAAGAGGAGGCGGAGGGAATGATAGGTGCTCAGGGCGAGCGGGGCGGCGTCCTCCCGCATCGCGGCGAGCACCTGATTGGGACCCGGGAAGAAGGGTTGCGGCAGCCAACCTCGCTTGAGCGTCGCGAGATCCCAAAGCGCGAGCAGGACGAAGCCCCCCGCCGCGAGGGGACCCCGATATCGACACCAGGCCCCAAACCGCCCCCGCGTCCACTGGAGCCCTGCCATGATCAGCGAAACCGCCAGCAACGCCGACAGGAGCCCGGCGTAGAGCCGGCTCGGCGGGGCTATCTGCCTGTCCGGGAGGAGCAAATGGACCAGCAACGCCAGGAGAGCGGCACCGGGCGGCGCGAGGGCCGCAACCAGGTGGGGCGGTCCCCCGCCGGGGTCGCCCACGCCCTCCACAGCCACGTCGTCGGAGGGGCCGGCCCCCTCGCGAACAGATTCGATCGCAGGTGATCCGAATGCCATCGTTTCCTCGGTTCGTCGGATCCTTGGATCCACGCCGCGGCGAGCCGCCGCGCCGCCGGTTAGTCGTTGTCGCGCGGCCCGCAGAGGTCGGGATCCGCCATCCCTTCACAGCCCATGCAGAAGAGGGAGCGGAGGTCCTTCTCGCCGGCGAGGAGAGACGCGATCTCGGGACCGGTCAAGACGGGCGGTCGACCGCCCCCCGCGACCTGCTCGATCTGAAGGCCCGCGATCCAGTCGTCCGAGACGCCTTCGAGGTCCAGCCACGCCCGTGCGGCGAGTTCGGCCGGATCGGTCGCCGAGTTGAGGAGGCCGGCGGACTTCATCTCTCGGGCCGCCATGCCGAGGCTCTCGCGACATTGCGCCACCGCCGGCATGAACTTGAGCTTGCCGATGGCCTGGGCGTTCAACTCGGCCGAGGAGGCGACGTATTTCTTGTCCACCGCCAGCCCGGCCGCGGCGGTCGGGTTCGTCTCCACCCAGAGCGCGCCCTTGAGGAGGGCTCGCGTGACCTTCGCGGCGCCGCTCGGATTGCTCGCGGCGAACTTGCCGCTGAGGACCGTCGCGCAGCAGTACTCATCGCGATAAGGTTCGTCGACCGCCTGATCGGCGACGGTGCGGATTCCGGCCTGCGCCGTCAGGATGGAGCCCAGCGGCTCGGACGTCGCGACGGCGTCGACCTGGCCTTTCTCCACCGAGAGGCTCATCACCTCCGGGGCGACCACGACCCACTCGACGTCCGTTCTCGGGTCGAGCCCCTGAGCGGCCAGGGCTCGGCTGGCGAAGAGGAACGGCGGGCTTCCCATCGTGGGGATGCCGATCTTTTTCCCCTTCAGATCGGCCGCCGAGGCGACGCTCGATTTCGGGCCCACCTGCAGACGCAGGCACCCGGAGTGGACCCCGCCCGTGATCTTGACGTCCAGCCCCTGCTCGATCGGCTTGAGCAGGTACATGATGAGCGTGTAGTTGGCGTCGAACTTGCCCAGGCCGAGTCCGTCGCGGAGCCCGTCCCAGTCCGTCTTCACGAACTCGACGTCCAAACCTTCCTGCTCGAAGAATCCCTTTTCCTGGGCGACGAACATCGCCGCCTCGCAGGTCAGCCCTAGGTATCCGATCTTCACCTTGGTGGGCCCGCCCGACGTCGCGACCGGCGGCGACGACGCATCGCCCCCGCATCCGGCGGCGAGCAGGGCGAGTCCGACGCAAGCGAGGCAGGCCGACGGCGAAAGTCGGCTCAGGCGGGAACGGGTCCGATTCTGCATCACGAAATCTCCTGTCGTGGCGGTCTCTGCGGGTTCGACCCAGTCCGGGCGATCGACACCCGAAGCGAATGCTAACGGGCCGCTGGTCCTGCTCACCTCCCGGATCGGCGGGGGGCGGACTTTGCCGCCCCCGGGCCTTCACTTACTGAGGATCTGCTTCTGGTTCGCGAGGATTTCGCGCTGGTTCGAAAGGATCTCGCGCAATTCCGCCGCCAGCCCCTCCTGATTACCCAGGATGTGAGCCTGGTTGCTCTGGATCGTCGCCTGGTTGGCCGCGAGCCTGTCCAGCTTCGACTGGTTCTTCTCGATGGTTATCTGATTGGAGAGGATGGATTCTTGATTGCTGATCACCGAGTCGCCGTCGAATGCCATGGTAGTCACTCCCGGGGAAAGATGCGTCGGGAACACGGACTTCAAAGCTCACTCAGCGACCGACCCCGGTCCTCGCGTCGAGGTTTCGGGGGCGACGGACGGTGATACCGAGGGGACTTCCTTCGCGAACGGCGCCGAAGAGCCTCGCACGAAGTACTCGTGGATCGGGACGCCCACGGCGACGATGGCCATGCCGATTCCCGATCGGATCGGGTCCGCTGCAACCTGCATCGCGAGGACGACGGCCGCGGGCACGATGAAGCCCAGGGGCGTCAGCGGATATCCGGGGATGCGCCCGTGCCAGGATGTTGCAGTCGGGATATAGACGGTGACGACCGTCAGGGCCAGGAAGGCGACCGTGACGGCCATGAAGTAGGACAGGATCTGACCGAAGGAGCCGGTCGCCACGAGGACGGACGCCACGACCGCCTGTATCGCCGTAGCGCGGGCGGGCGTGCCGAACCTCGGGTGAATCGCACCCAGCGCGGCCGGGAAGAGGCCGTCGCGGGCCATCGCGTAGTAGACCCTGGGAGCCGCCATCAGGAGGCCGGCCAGGCTTCCCAAGGCCGAAAGGATCACGATCGACGAGAAGACCCCGCCTCCGGCCGCGCCGAAGAGGGCCTTTCCCGCCTGGGCGGCGAATCCCTGGGACGTGTCGACCCGCTCCAGCGGCACGAGACGCCAGAAGACCGCGCTAACCATGATGTACACGACCGTGACGACCACCACGCCCAGGAGGAGGGCCCGAGGGAGCGTCCGGTCGGGATCTCGGACCTCACCGGCCAGCTTGCTCGCGTCCCACCACCCCGCAAGGGAGAAGAACGCAGCTAGCAGCCCTCCCGCCATCGCCTGACCGAGCGGCGCGGCGTCTGACGGCCGGGTCGCGAACGGGCGGAAGTTGGACCAGGAACCGGGCCCGAACCCGAAGCCCCAGACCGCGATGATGACGAGCAGGCCTAGCTTCAGGGCCGACATCCCCTGCATGAACCCGGAGCCGATCCGGAGGCCCACCATGTTGACGCCGGCCAGCGCGAGGATCGAACCGATCGCGACGAGCTTCAGGGCGAATGGCGAGAGGGCCACCAGCGAACCGACGTAGGTCGCCATGCCCGCGGCCATCAGGGCCGTGATCCCAGGATCGGTGACCAGGAGCGATACCCAGCCATACTGGAACGCGACCCGCGACCCGAATGCCCGGCGGAGGTACATGTAGGCCCCCCCGTCCTGCGGATATCGGGCTGCCAGAGCGCCGAAGCATAGCGCTCCGCAGATCGAAATGCCCCCCGCAGCGGTCCATGCGGCAAGAAGCCAGAACGGTGAGGCGAGCGATTTGGCCATCTCCGACGGGGTCAGAAAGATCCCAATCCCTACGACCTCGCCGACGACGACCGCCGTCGCCGCGAGCAGGCCTAAGTGCCGGGGCAACGCGTCCGGGGCGTCGCCGTCGCCAGGGCTCATGAGCGACCTCCCTCGCGACAGGACGCCCGGCGGCGCCCGACGACGCCGAACGGCCGATTCCTGTTGCGGAGATCGCGGGAGGCCGCTGCGTCCCCGCCTTGAAGAGGGGCGGGGCCTTGGCTCCGGGAGGCCCCGGGGGGCACGTTCCTGTTGGAAAACATGGGCCAGCAACTTCCTGCTTGGTGTCGGAGATTCGCGCCGGGCGGCCGATCCCGGTCGAAGCCGGTCAGGTGGCGAGCGTCGGCGCTTGAATTCCGGTCGGTCGTCCAGAGCCAGGTCTCTTGGGATCCGCCGTGGTCGTCGCGCCGACGTCTCGATCGACTGCGAAGGCCACGGCGAGCCGCATCACGTCATCAATCACACAGCCGCCTTTTGCCTCATCGATTCGCCGTGTCAACCGGCCGTCGCGAGGGATCGGGCGGCCACGACCAGGGGAGAGGACCTCGCCTTCGCCGCAAATCCGACGATGCTTCGCCGGGGCCGCTCCCCTTCACGGCGCGATGCCACCAGAAGCTCAGTCGTCGGCAGGGGCCGACAGGACGTGTCCGCGCGTCGCGGCTCGACCGGAGGACAGGCCGAACGCATGAGCGCATCATCCTCGGCGAGCTTCAGCGGCACGGCGTCACACGCCGAAACCACGACCACTCAGCCGAAGCGACGGCGGCATCCCATGGCTGATGGGTGCAAAATTCTTGAGTCCAGGTCGGACGACCAGGATCCGGACGGTGATCGCGCCACGTGGGAACGCAGGCGGACGATGCGATCCGGAGTCGCCTCGGATTCAAGGCGACTGGGCGGTCATCCGGCAGGCGAGATGCGAGGAGGGTGAAACACACGGTCGTTCGAGGGCTGCGGCCTCGACGCGGAACCGTCGTTCCGACCTGGCGAGGAGTCCCTTGGGGGATCCTGGGAGGGCGGGGTGGCGAGGATCCATTCGCCCTGGACGTATTGCGACGTCAATGAAGAAGGGATCGGCGGGAGCCCGGACTTCGACGAGCACGACGGGCCCGAGCAGTCCTTCGGCGGGCGCACAGGGAGCGAGTGCGGTCCCGACGAGTATTCTGAACCTCCCTCGGTATCCAATCCGGCGACCGACCGGAGCTCGTTGAGATGATCCGATGCGTGCGGGCGATCCATGCCGCGCGTCGCGCATCGCGCCCGTGCCGAAGCCGGCGCGAACAAGACCGCGACCAAAAGGCCCAGGGCCATACTGGTGAGATGTCGTCGCATGCGGCTCGGAATGAAAGAGTACGACACTCGAGAAGCCTGTCCGTCCGACCCACAAACCGAGGGGAGGCGATCTGTGACATCCAAGCAAGGCGGCAAGACACAGTCAACTTGATCTAAGTAGCGAGCATATACGACACATACTTTTAGGACAAGGGGGGACCTTCGGCGCAGGGCCGGCAGCAACTAACTTGTTGATGCGGCAAGGACTTGCGTGAGGTGATCGTCGCTTCAGGCGCGGCAGCGTCGCCTCCTGGAGACGCTCTTCCGGTCGAGGACTTGTTCAGCAGCGAGAGGCCGAAGCAGATCAGCCCGGCCATGTTCTCGCCCGATCGCTTCTCGCTGATGCGGGATTCGTACCCGCGGAAGGTCTCGTCGACGGTCCAGTGGCAGCCGTGCTCCATCCCCCAATACGATCGGATCTCGTGGGCGAACGCCTTCGCGTTCGACTCTACCGGCAGGCTGCTGATGTCACGCCAGACCTCGCCGGCGGTCCTGCCGTTGCGTGATCTGCTCCCCGGAAACTGGACCACCTGAAGTGGTAGAATCCGCCCCAGGGGGGGAGCGGATTCGATGCGCAAGAGCCGATTCAGCGAGTCCCAAATCGTCGCCGTCATCAAGCCGGTGGGATGGCCGTCGGCCAAGTCTGCCGCGATCACGGCAACATTGGAGAACACCTTCTAGCGGTGGAAGCGTCGATACGGCGGCATGGGCCTCCCCGAACTGCGGCGGTAGCGGCAGCTCGAGCAGGAGAACGCCCGGCTGAAGCGCCTCCTGGCCGCGCGGGGCCTGGAGGTTAACGCCCTCCGGGAGCTGTTCGCAAAAAAATACTGACCGTGGCCGACTGCAGGGATGCGGTCGCCACCCTGTTGCTCAAGGGCGTCCCCAAGCGGAGGGCCTGCCAGATCCTGCGCCGCAGCCGATCCAGCCTCTGGCGTGCGACGCCGGCGACGCCACCCGCGAGCAGGTCGCCGCCCGCTTCTCGGTCGGCGTCGCCTGGATCCGCAAGCGGATGCGGCGGCGTCGCGAGACCGGCTCGATCGGGCCCAGGCCGCACGGCGGCGGCCTCGCCCGGGCGTTCGACGCTGAGGCCGAACGCCGGCTCCGCGAGGCGGTCCGACGATGACGCCACGCTCGCCGAACTCGCCCGGGCCGCCGGCGTCTCGTGCCGCGTCTCGGCGGTGCATCGGGCCCTGAAGCGTCCGGGGGCCGCTCGCGAGAAAAGTCGCGGCGGGCGTCCGAGCAGGACCGTCCCGAGCCGACGGCCGAGCGGGCCGCCTGGCGCGACGAGTTCGCGGGGGTCGATCCGGCTCGGCCGGTCTTCATCGACGAGACGGGCGCGAGCACGGCCATGGACCGGACGCACGGCCGAGCCCCCGGCGGCGCACGGGTCGACGGCCCGGCGCCGCACGGCCGCTGGAAGGTCGTCGCGCTCGCGGAGGCCGTCCGCCCGGGCGGCGTGGGGGCCCGCCGAGCCTTGGACGGAGCGACCGACTCGGCCGCGTTCGAGACCTACGTCGAGCGACGCCCGGCCCCGACGCCGAGGCCCGGCGACGTCGTGATCCTCGACGACTGGCCGTGCCGCAAGACGGCCGAGGCCGCCCGACCGATCGCCGCGGCCGGGGCCGAACCGCGCTTCCTGCCGCCGTACGGCCCCGACCTGAATCCGATCGAGCGGATGTCCTCCGAGCTCAAGGCCTGGCTGCGGTAGGTGAAAACACGGGCGGGCGACGGCCTGATCGGGGCGATGGGCGACGCCCTGCAGAGGCTTGGGCTGGTTCCGCAATGGCGGATCTCACGCTCGGTGATCAAGCGATACATCCGACGAGAAACCGATCCAACGCATACCGCCCAAACGAGAGGATGGCGGCGCGGGCGAAGTCCCATAATCACCAACGAAAATCGGCCCGGACGCCAAGAATCTGACGGGGTTCAAGGGGTCGAGCCGACCATTCTGACACAGTAATTGATGCAAGAGCGGCCAGAATAAATGCGGGCTTGAAGCAATCTCTTGCCATTATTGGATTTAAAAAATGGACGGCATTGGATTTGAACGAATGACTTCCGCCGTGCGAGGATGGCGCGATTGCTTGATATCGAATCGCAAAGATATGCTGAAACGAGACTTATGGATTATATATGGAATGCATTTCGTTGCAATCGGGCGGACTTCGAGGTGGGATTGCAACAGCCAATTGCAACAAGGCTGTCCCAGGGAAGTCCACCTCATGGGCCTGTCCGGCCTCATGTCCTGGGTAGCCGTTCACGGGCCGAGACTTGACTGGCGTCCGGCGGTTTGAGCATCATTCGAACCCTGAATCGACCGGGGTGCATACCGCAGGCGACGTGGGACGTGATCCCACCGGAGGCGCAGGCCGTCTTGGCGGTCGCGATCGCGGCCTTCGAGGTCCAGATCGCCGATCTGAAGGCGAGCCTGAAGCAGGACTCGTCGGACTCGTCGCGGCCGCCGTCGAGCGACCCGCCGCACCTGAAGCCGGCGCCGCCGCGGAAGCCTTCGGGACGCAGGCGCGGCGGGCGGCCGGGGCGTCGGCGCAACGACCGCATCCGGCTGGATGCCGTCGACGTCGTCGACGCCAGGCCCGACCGCTGCCGACGCTGCGGCGAGGCCCTCGAGCCGCTCGCCCGCCAGGTCTGCGAGGTCCCCGCCGTTCGGCCGCACGTCGTCGAGCATCGCCTGCATGGGCTGACGTGCCCGCGATGCGGGGCGTCGACCTGCGGCGCCCCGCCGGACAGGGCCGGGGTCGGCTACGGGCCACAGACGCAGGCCGTCTGCGCGGCGCTCGCGGGCGAGAACCGGCTGAGCAAGCGACGCGTCGCCCGCGCGATGAAGGGGCTCTACGGCCTGCCGATCGGCCCGACGTCGGTCTTCGAACTGGAGCGTCGCACGGCCGAGGCCCCGGCCCCGATCCACGCCGAGGTCCTCGAGCATATCCGCGGACTCGACGCCAACGTCGACGAGACGAGCTGGCCGCAAGGCCGCGAGCGAGGCTGGCTCTGGACCGCCGCGACCACGAGGCTGGCCGCCTTCCTGGTCGCGGCGAGCCGCAGCTGCGACGCCTTCGCCGAGCTGATGGGCCGGTCGCCGCCGGGGGTGGTGACGTCGGACCGGTACTCGGCCTACGCGCACCTGGCGGCCGAGCGACGCCAGGCCTGCCGGGCCCACCCGATCCGCGATTTCCGGGCGATGGTCGACCACGACGACGCCGGCTCGGCGATCGGCGAGGAGTTGCTCATGCATTCCGGCGTCCTGTTCGACGCCTGGTCGAAGGTCCGCGTCGGCGAGTCCTCGCGGCCCGCGTTCGCGGCCGAGACCCTGCCGTGGCTGCGACGCGAAGTTCGGGACCTGCTGGAAGCCGGCGTGAAGTGGGACGCCGAGAAGACGGCGGCGAGCTGCCGCGAGGCCCTCAAGATCGAGCCGTCGCTCTGGACGTTCGCGACGGTCGAGGGCGTCGAGCCGACGAACAACGACGCCGAACGGGGGCTGCGTCAGGCCGTCTGCTGGCGCAAGACGAGCTTCGGCGCCGACTCGGAGGGCGGCAGCCGGTTCGCGGCAGCCGGTTCGTTGAACGGATCCTCACCGCCGTCGAATCCTGCCGCCGCCAATCCCGCGACCTGCTCGACTTCCTCGTTGAAGCGGTCGAAGCCCACCGCTCAGGCAGCGGCCCACCCTCGCTCATCCTCGACGGGGCGTGAGCGGTTACTGTCCTGGGATTCGAAGCGCCGCCGCTGGTGGAAGCACAAGTCGGGCTGGAAGAGGTTCGTCGTCTCCTGCCGTCAACTGGCCGCATGGGCGGGCGAACCGGTCCCCGAGACGAAGGAGGGGAGCTACCTCGTCGCCAACCTTTGGTGGCGGGCGAGGCTCGCCTAGTACACAGTCGCGCTTCATTCTGAGGTAGTCTGGGGCTTCCATCAAGGAGGCTCCGAATGCCGACCGCCGACGTCGCGGCCGCCTGGCCGGAACGATTCGAGGAGGTGACCGAACGGCTCGCCCCGCGGTTCGGCCGCAAGGACCTCCGGTGGCGGGCCGAATCATACATGCGGGGCCTCCTGGGCCGGGTCGATCGCAAGAACTCGTGGCAGCTGGCCGAGGCCCTCGGAGACGCCACGCCGCACGGCGTCCAGCGCCTCCTGGGCCGCGCCCGCTGGGACGCCGACGCCGTCCGCGACGACCTCCGCGGCTACGTCGTCGAACGCCTCGGCGAGGCCGACGGCGTCCTGATCGTCGACGAGACCGGCTTCCTCAAGAAGGGGACCAAGTCGGTCGGCGTGCAGCGGCAGTATTCCGGCACGGCCGGGCGGATCGAGAACTGCCAGGTCGGCGTCTTCCTCGCCTACCGCACGGGCCGCGGGGCCGCCTTCCTGGATCGGGCGTTGTACCTGCCGAAGTCGTGGGCCGGCGACGCGGCCCGCCGCCGCGAGGCCGGCGTCCCGGAGGGGGTCGCCTTCGCGACCAAGCCCGAGCAGGCCCGGGCCATGCTGCGTCGCGCCCTGAAGGCCGGCGTGCCGGCCGCCTGGGTCACGGCCGACGAGGTCTACGGCTCCGACTACAAGTTCCGCAGCCTGGTCGAGCAGGCGGGGCTCGGCTACGTCGTCGCCGTCTCCTCGGCCCAACGGCTGTTCCTCGGCGGCTTCTACGGCCGGGCCGACGCCCTGGCCGCCGGGCTGCCGGCGGACGATTGGCTCCGCCTCAGCTGCGGGGCCGGCTCGAAGGGGCAGAGGCTCTACGACTGGGCCTTCGTCGAGTTCGCCTTCCAGTCCGACGGGGCGTGGACCAAGGGCCTGCTGGTCCGCCGCTCGATCGCCGAGCCCCACGAGCGGGCGTACTACCTCTGCCGGGGTCGGAAGGGGACGACCGTGGAGGGGCTGGCCCGCGTGGCGGGCTGTCGCTGGGCCATCGAATCGGCCTTCGAGCAGGCGAAGCAGGAAGTCGGCCTGGACGGCTACGAGGTGCGGAGCTGGGCCGGCTGGCATCGCCACGTGACCTTGTCGCTGCTGGCGCACGCCTTCCTGGAGGCCCTGCGGGCCGAGGCGGGCCCGCCGCCCCCAAAAAGAGGACGAAGAGGCGTTTCGCCGAGCTGATCCCGCTGACGGTCCCCGAAGTCCGTCGCCTGCTCACGCGTCCGGTCTGGCCGGTCGCCCGCGACGCGGACCATTGGCTGGACTGGTCGCAGTGGCGACGCCGCCACCAGGCCGAGGCCATGCGATGCCACTACCGGAGCCGCGGCCATTCGCCGTAAGGCAAAGCGCAACTGTAATTCTAGGTTCTGTCTGACGGCTCGATGAGCCGGAAGCAACGGCGGATCATGGCGAGCTTGACCATGGCCAGGAAGTTGACCGCGAGCTTCTCGAACCGGGTCGCCAGGCGGCGGTTCTCCTTCAGCCAGAGGATGCACCGCTCGACGATGTTTCGTCGGCGGTAGGCCCCGGCGTCGAACTTCGGGTTCCTCCGCTGGTCCTTGCGGGTCGGGATCACCGCCTTGATCCCCCGCCGTCGCAGGTAGCGGCGGATGCGCCGATAGCTATACCCCTTGTCGCCGGCCAGGCGGCGGGGCCGCCGTCGCGGCCGGCCCCGGCCCGGCCGCTTGATCCGCACCGCCTCCAGGGCCGGCTCCAGGGACTTCGATTCGTGGGCCCGGCCCGCCGTGACGACGGCCGAGAGCGGGACGCCGCCGGAGTCGACGACCAGGTGGAGCTTCGTCCCGAAGCCGCCGCGGGAGCGGCCGAGGGCGTGGTCGGCCGGCTCGGCCGTCCCCCTTTTCCCCCCGGCCCCGGCGGCCGCGCGGCTCGCCCGGATGGAGGTCCCGTCGACGCACCAGAGGTCGAAGTCGATCCGCCCCGAGGCGTCCAGCTCCAGGTGGAGCCGCTCCAGGATTCGGTCGATGGTCCCGTCTCGGGCCCAGCGGTTGAAGCGGTCGTAGACGCTCTTCCACTTCCCGTAACGCTCCGGGAGCTCCCGCCACTGGGCCCCCGTGTGGAGGATCCAGAGGACGCCGTCGAGGGTCGTCCGGTGGTCGTTCCAGCGACCCCCCGGCCTCCCGACCGGCGGCAGAAGGTCGGCGATCAGGGTGAATTCCTCATCCTTCAACTCGTAGCGACGCGTCATCGCGGCCTCCTTGGGGAAGCCGCCATGGTAACGCTCTACGAGCCGTCAGACAGAACCTAGATCGAGGCGCAGCAACCGCCCCGTCCATACTCCGACATCTTGACTCAATTGGAGCGGCGACGGGACTGGGCGAGGCGACACGGCGTCGCCGAGGAGGCCGAACGACTGTCCGAGGCGATCGCCTCCTTGCAAGAGACTCGTGAGGGCGACCTTGGCCCTGGCGACTCGGTCGTCAGGGACTTCTTCCTCGGGTCGGCGACCGCCGGGCACATATGGAGTGACCGCCTGGAACGTGACCGTCCGGAGCCCGTGCCGGACGATCGCACCGTCGCCGGTCGGCTCCGAAACTGGTTCGAGGGGCTCGACCTCAAGCTCCAGACGAGCGACATGACGCCCTCCCGCCTCGACAACGTCAAGGCGGCCCTCGCCCACTCCGATACCTGCGTCGGCAAGGGGATGCTCGCCGAGCGGATCGACGGCGTCGTCGTCGAAAATTTCTACAAGCATCTCCTCGGCCAGGTCACCAGACGTCGCAAGAACCCAGACGAGGGATTGTCCGCCGAGTACGCCAAAACGGTCTTCAGCCTGGCCTGCCAGTTCGTCCGCTGGCTGTGGTCGAAGGAAGTGATTGCCCTCCCTCGCAACACCGACAGTCGGTCGTTCAAGTTCAAGTCGGCCCCCAAGGCGATCGTCACAGCGGAGCAAGACCGAGGACCGGCAGGACGTGCCGACCGTGGATTACAAGCTGTGGCCGCACACGTTCGACCTGCTCAAGAAGCACGACTCCGGGCGGGAGACGGGCCTCTTGACTCGATCGGGCGGCCTCTGGGCCTGGGAAGAGCGAGGCGAGGACGGCAAGACGCGCTCTTCCGACAACATCGCCAGCAACTTCAACCGGCTCCGAGGAAAACTGGGCATGGCCAAGTCCCTCGACAAACTCCGCAAGACCTCGGGGACGAAGCTCGAAAGCAGCCGAGAATATGGTCGCTGCAAGAGCCACTTCCTCGGACACTCGCCCCGCACCGTCGCCGACAAGCACAACGCCGCCCCGTCCCGCAAACCGTTCGACGAGATCCTCGAATGGCTCGGGGGCCAGTACGGCCCCGCCGTCTCGGGACGGTCGGCCCGACCCAGCGGCGGCGCAGTCGCTCAAGCAGGCTCCTCGATCGAGAACGACGCCGCCGAGCGGAGCCCTCAATCGAAGTGAACCTCCTCGCCGACGACGAACTGGAGCGATCGGCGGTCGTCGCCAACTGCCGGATGAACCGGGAGCGGGAACTCGTCGGCTCCAATGGCTACGAGAAGGAAGTCGGTTTCAACCCGCTCGAATTTCTGCGGCAGCGGACCGCCTCGGGGCGAGGGACGGCCTGGCTGGACCTCTGCTGCAGCTCGGGCAAGGCGCTGATCCAGACGGCGGAAGTTATCCTCGCCGAGGGATTGCAAGTGGCGATCGTCGGCGTCGACCTCCTCGGCATGTTTCATCGGTACGACCACGACCCGATGAATCTGCGCCTGATCGAAGCCTCGCTGCGGACCTGGCGGCCCGACCGGAGCTTCGACCTGATCGCCTGCGTCCACGGCCTGCACTACGTCGGCGACAAGCTCGGCCTGATCGCCCGTGCCGCCTCCTGGCTGACCGGGGACGGCCTGTTCGTGGCGAGCCTGGATCTCCACAACGTGAAGATCGCCGATGGCAAGCCGTTGGGGCGACGGATCGCTGCTGACCTTCGGCGGGGCGGCCTGGAGTACGATCGCAGGCGGAGGCTGGTGAGCTGCCGGGGCGGTCGGGCTGTGGACCTGCCCTATCGCTACCTGGGGGCGGACGACCGAGCCGGGCCGAACTACACCGGCCAGCCCGCCGTGGATTCGTACTATGCGATGACCGGAAAGTGACCTCGACGCTGAACCGCCGGGGATGAGCCGGCCCGTCGATCCTGCGACGTGAGAGTACGAGTCCGGGGTTCGCCGAGAACCGGATCGGCACCGTCGGGGAACGGAACCCCCCGCCACGTCGGTGGGCGGCGATCGTCCCTTCCCCGGAGTCGAGCCGCATGTCCCAATCGATCAGTCTCGCAGCCGCCGTGGCCGACGCCACCACGCTGACCGAGGCGGGGTACGTCGGCGAGGACGTGGAGACGATTCTCCACAAGCTCCTGCTCGCCGCCGGCATGGACGTGCAGGTCGCCCAGCGTGGCATCGTCTACATCGACAAGCTCGGCGGCGGCCGGGTCCACGGGGCGAAGGACATGCGGCGGGGCGTCCAGCACGCCCTGCTGAAGATGATCGAGGGAACCGTGGCCCACGTCCCGCCGAACGGCGGCTACAAGGCCGTCGGGGAGACTTGCGTCCCCCTCGACACGACGAACGTCCTGTTCCTCTGCGGTGGGGCGTTCGTCGGCCTGGACGAGGTAGTCGCTCGCCGACTCGGGCGGAGGGCGTTCGGGTCCGATCAGGCGGGCTCGGCCGTCGGGGACGAGGGGACGAATCCGCTCCGCCGGGTCTCGCCCGAGGATGTCGAGGGCTTCGGGCTGATCCCCGAGTTGATCGGCCGCCTGCCGGTGATCGCCACGCTCGACGCCCTGGGCGTGGACGACCTCGTGCGTATTCTCCGGGGGCCGAAGGAGTCGCTGATCGATCAGTATCGGAAGCTCCTCATATACCGCCAGGCCCGCCTGGACTTCACTGATGGGGCGGTCCGGGCGATCGCCGAGCTGGCCCACGAGCGAGGGACGGACGCTCGTGGGCTGCGGGCGATCGTCGAGCGGGTGCTGAATGAGGCAGGTCCTCTACGACCCCGAGCCCTGGGTGAGTTACACGATCACCGAGGAGACCGTCCGGGGCGGGGTCGTCGATGTCTTCCGGTTCTCCGACATGCTCGACGACGAGGCTCCACCGTTGCGGCATCGGATGATCGGGCGGGCGAGGTGACGAAGTTCATCGGCGGTGTCGTGAACAGCCGGGCCGTCGGCGATGTCTACGCCCGATCGGGCCTGCGGCGAACCGGAGCATGAGTTGCGGCGACGGCGATGGGGCGGTCATTCGTCGAGTTCGTGAAGTACCCGAGGACGCCCCACCTCTTCGGCTCCCGAGGGACCGACGACGACAAGCATCTGAGTGACGCCGAATCGGCCCGGTTCCTCGCCGACGGATCGCTGATCGTCGAGGAGAAGCTCGACGGCACCAACGTCGGCGTCCACTTCTCGGCCGACGGAGCGATGGCGCTCCAGTGTCGGGGCCACCTGATCACCGAGGGGATGCACCCGCAGTACGATCTCCTCAAGCAGTGGGCCGCCGTGAAACGGCCCGTCCTGGAGACGATGCTGGGAGACCAGTTCATCCTTTTCGGCGAATGGGTTTATGCGAGGCATTCCGTCCTCTACAAACGCCTGCCGCACTACTTCTTCGAGTTCGACGTGTACGACAAACGGGCCGGGGCGTTCCTCGATCTGGAACGTAGGCTGACGCTGTTGGATGGGACCGGGCTCTCGACGGTGCCGGTGGTCCATGGGGGGGGCTGGGGCGAGATCAGCTCTCGGACTTGATCGGGCCGTCCCGATTCGACGCCGTGTTCGAGAACCCGCTCACCGGCCGCACCGACGCCCTGATGGAGGGCCTCTATCTGCGGACCGAGGCCGGCGGCGTCGGCTCGGGCCGGGCCAAGTTCGTCCGGCCCGAGTTCGTCGAGAAGATCAAGCAAAGCGAGCACTGGCAGCACCGGGCGATGGTCCCCAACCGCCTGGACGACGCGGCGGACATCTGGTCATGAACTGGCGTGAGATCCGAACGTCATCGCACGACGAGATCCTGGCGTGGGCCGCCGAGCAGCCGTGGGCACTGGCGATGTCCGCCTGCGCCCAGGATCGGGGTTGGCACGCCGAGGGGGACGTGTGGACCCACACGAAGATGGCCTGCGCCGAGTCGTCGTAGTTCGACGAACGGTCCTCGTTGGGCGACCACGAACGGACGGTCCTCCTCTTCATGGCGCTCCTGCACGACGCCGGCAAGCCGCTCACGTCGCAGGTCGATCCGATGACGGGGCGGGTCACGTCGCTCAAGCACGCCGTGCGGGGGGGAGGCGCCTGGCCCGGTCGGTCCTACGGGATCTCGGCTGCGAACCGGCGACCCGTGAGGAGGTCACCCGGATGGTCCGCCTCCACGGCCGCCCGGCCTTCCTGCTGGAGTAGCCCGAGGTCGCCTCGCTCTCTCGGCTCGTGAGCGACCGTCACCTCTACCACAATCCTGACCCCGGTGGAGGCAGCCTTGTTCGCCGGCTTATCTGAGGCGATTCGACAGGACCAGCGGTCGATCACTCCGCTGCGAATCGATAGCCGACGCCCTGCTCGGTGGCGATGTAACGGGAGCGGGCCGGATCGTCGCCCAGCTTCCGCCGCAGGCCCGCCACGAAGACCCGGAGGTAGTGCGTCTCCTGTGACGCCTGCGGCCCCCAGACTTCACGGAGCAGGAATCGGTGGGTGAGCACTTTGCCCGGATGTTTCATGAGCGTGACGAGCAGCTTGTATTCGATGGGGGTCAGGGCGATCCGTTCCTCGCCCTCGAGAACCTGCCTCGCCGAGAGATCGACTCGGAGGTCGCCGATCGAAAGGACCGAGGATTCCGTTCGGGCGGGGTGAGCGTGCCGCATCGCCGTGCGGATGCGGGCGAGCAACTCGCCGATGCCGAAGGGCTTGGTCAGGTAGTCGTCGGCGCCCTCGTCGAGCGCCCGGACCTTCTGCGTCTCCTGGTCCCTGGCGGAGAGGATGAGGATCGGGGCGGTGAGCCATTCCCGGAGCCGTAGGATGACCTCCTGGCCGTCGATGTCCGGCAGCCCGAGGTCGAGGATCACGAGGTCGGGCGGCTGCCGGGCGGCGAGCTTCACGCCCGACTCGCCCGACTCGGCCTCGACGATCCCGTAGCCCTCGGCGGTGAGGGAGGCACGCAGGAAGCGCCGGATGGGAAGCTCGTCGTCGATGATCAGGATCAGGTGGCTTCCTTCGGGCACGGGCGTCTTCCTCCGTCTCGGTCGTGGTCAGTCCCCGCTCGATTCGATTTCGATCTGCGGGGGATCTTGCGGGAGGGGGAGCCGCAGGGTGAAACGCACCCCACCGTCGGGTCGATTCGCAGCCGTGATCTCCCCACCGTGGACCTTCGCCACGGCTCGGCAGATCGCCAGGCCCAGCCCGCTGCCACGCCCGGCGTCGGCGTGGGGATCGCCACGGCGGAATTTCTCGAAGATCCGCTCCTCGGAACCCGGAGGCAAGCCGGGGCCGTCGTCGGCGACGTTGATGATCACCCAACCTGCCTCGGGCCTCGCCGTGATGGAGACGACCGCTTGCGGGGGCGTATAGCGGGCGGCGTTCTCCAGCAGGTTGACGAACAACTGTTCCAGAAGCAGGCCGTCCACCAGCAGCAGGGGCAGGTCGCCGGGGATCGACACCTCGACCCGTCGATCGCCCAACTCGCACCGGGTGCGGCCGAGTGCCGATCCCACGACCTCCTCCAGGATGTTCCATTGCATCCGGGCGGTCGCCCCGCCCATTTCCAGCCTCGACATCTGGAGGATGTCCTCCAGGAGCCGGGTCAGGCGGTTAGCCTCGTCGGCGATCGTCTCCAGCAGTTGGCGTCGGGTCGACTCGTCGAACGTGTCGGTTTGGAGCAGGCCGGTGCTGGCCCCGGCGATGGCGGCGAGCGGCGTCCGCAGGTCGTGGGAGACGCCGCTCAGCAGGGTGTTGCGGACCTGCTCGGCCTGGGCCTGGACCAGGGCCTCCGAGGCCGCGAGCGACATCCGGTCTCGCTCGATCGCCAGGGCGAGCTGGCCGGCGCACGCCTCCAGCAGCCGCCTCTGGTCGGGCTCCAGCAGCCGCCCGATTGGTTCGGCCTTCACGGCCAGCGCTCCGACTGTCTGTTGCGAGGCCGTCAGCGGCACGAACAGGGCGACGGCGTTGGGGAGCGTGTCGGTCCCCGCCCCCGCCATCTGGTCATGCTCCATGACCCATCGGGCCGTCGGGTCGCTCACCGGGTGGGCGGCGACGGCCGAGCCCCGGCCGAAGGCGACCTCCGGCACGCCGCCGGGTTCGCCGAGATAGATCGCCACCTCCCCGTTCGTCAGCTCGGCGACCTTGCGGGCCGCCGCCGCCGCCAGGAAGGCCGCCCCCGAGATCGAGCTGAGTTGCTTGCCCAGCTCGTAGAGCGCCGTGATGCGGCGCTCTCGAAGAGTCCCGCTCTCGACCTGAGATCTGAGCCGGGCGGTGAGGGTGCTGATCAACAGGGCGATGGCGAGCATGACGCCGAACGTCACGAGGTATTCCGTGTCGGCCACGGCGAATGTGTAGCGGGGCGGGACGAACCCGATGTCGAAGACCAGGACGGCCACGACGCTCGCCAGGATCGAGGGCGCCCGCCCGCAGACGGCCGCCACGAGGGCGACGGCGGCGAGGAACACCATGGCGACGTTGGCCGAGTGCAGCCCGATCCGATCGACCAGGGCCGCCGCCGCCGTGCCGGCGCCCACGATCGCAGCCGCCTTGAGATAAGGCCGCCGATCGGCCGGGGCGGCGGGCGGTCGAGTCCGGGACGAGCGGGCCGGGTCGCCCTCTCCCCGGACGACGTACACGTCGATGTCGCCGCTGCGTTCGAGCAATTCATCCACGATCGAACCGGACAGGAGCCGCTTCCAGCGGGGCTGTTCGGTCTTGCCGATGAGGATCTTGGTGACGTTCCGGGTGCGGGCGTAATCGAGCAAAGCGGGGGCGACGGATCGGCCCGACAGCGTGACGACCTCCGCCCCGAGCCGCTCGGCAAGACGGTAGTGGTCGGCCAGCCGGACCTGGACCAGCGGGTCGGCGGCCATGTCCATGCGCTCGACGGCCGCCGCCGTCCAGGGGGCGTCGAGGGCCTGGGCCATCCGCTTGGCCGTTCGGAGCACTCGAGCCGTGGAGGGGCTGGGGCCGACGCAGACGAGCAGCCTGTCGGCCGTCGCCCACGGCTCGGAGGCCGACCGCTGCCGCCGGGCGGACTCCACATCGGTTTGGACCCGCCGGGCCGCCTGCCTCAGAGAGAACTCTCGCAATGCCACGAGATTCGACTTCTGGAAGAAGCCCGCCAACGCCCGCTCGGCCTGCTCCGGGATGTAGACCTTGCCCGCCCGAAGGCGTTCGAGCAGCTCCTCGGGCGTGATGTCCACCAGCTCCAAATCATCGGCCCGCTCGAAGACCCGATCGGGGATCGTCTCTCGCACGGTGACGCCGGTGACGCCGCCGATCACGTCGTTGAGGCTGTCGAGGTGCTGGACGTTGAGCGTCGTCCAGACGTTGATCCCCGCCCCAAGCAACTCCTCCACGTCCTGCCATCGCTTCGTGTGACGGGAGCCCTCGGCGTTGTGGTGGGCCAGCTCATCGACCAGGATCAGCTCGGGCCGGCGGGCGAGCGCCGCATCCACATCGAACTCCCGCAGGGTCACCCCACGGTACTCGACCAGGTGTGGCGGGATCGCCTCCAGCCCCTCCAGGAGCGTCAGGGTCTCCGGCCTGCCGTGCGGCTCGACGTAGCCGACGACCACCTCCCTGCCGGATGCAGCCGCCCGCCGGGCGGCCTCCAGCATGGCGTAGGTCTTCCCCACCCCCGCCGCATAGCCGAAGAAGATCTTGAGCGCACCCCGGCCCCGCCGGGCCTCCTCGGCCTGGACCTGCCCAAGTAGGGCGTCGGGGTTGGGGCGCTGATCGATCATGGCCGGCCGGTCGCCTCGTCGAGCGAAAGGTTCAGCAGGAGGACGTTCACACGGGGCTCTCCGAGGACGCCGAGCTGGCACCCCTCGGTGTGGCGATCGATCAGCGCCCGCAGCTCATTTTCCGACATGCCCCGAGCCTTCGCCACACGGGACGCCTGGACCTTGGCGGAGGCCGGGCTGATGTGCGGGTCGAGCCCGCTCCCCGATGCGGTGACCAGATCCACGGGGACGGCCCACGGTCCCGGATCGTCCCGTCGGGATTCGTCGAGCCGGGCCTGCACGGCCTCTTTCAACGCCGGGTTGAGCGGCCCCAGGTTCGAGCCCCCCGACGAGGCGGCATTGTATGGGACCGGAGAGGTGGCCGACGGGCGCCCCCGGAAGTAGGCGTCGTTCGTGAATGCCTGCCCGATGAGCGACGAGCCGACCGGCTCGCCGTCCCGGACGACCAGGCTGCCGTTCGCCTGCGACGGGAACACGACCTGGGCGACCGTCGTGACGAGGAGCGGGTAGGCCACGCCCGTCAGCAGGGTCAGGATCGCCAGCATCACGACGGACGTGCGGAGGGCATCTTTCATGGGACTCGTTCCTCTCGTATCGGCGACCGGTCAGACGATACCGATCGCCGAGAGCAGCAGGTCGATCGCCTTGATCCCGACGAAGGGCACCACGAGCCCGCCCAGGCCGTAGACGAGCATGTTGTCCCGCAGGAGCTGGGCGGCCCCGACGGGACGGTAGCGGACGCCCCGGAGGGCCAGCGGCACCAGGGCGATGATGATCAGGGCGTTGAAGATCACCGCCGACAGGATCGCGCCGGACGGGGAGGACAGCCGCATCACGTCGAGCGACCCGAGCACCGGGTAGGTCGTGGCGAAGGCGGCGGGGAGGATGGCGAAGTACTTCGCCACGTCGTTGGCGATGCTGAAGGTCGTCAGCGCCCCTCGGGTCATCAGCAGCTGCTTGCCGATGTTGACGACCTCGATGAGCTTCGTCGGGTTCGAGTCGAGGTCCACCATGTTCCCGGCCTCCTTGGCCGCCTGCGTGCCGGTGTTCATGGCGACCGCCACGTCGGCCTGGGCCAGCGCCGGGGCGTCGTTGGTGCCGTCGCCGGTCATCGCCACCAGCCGGCCGCCCTTCTGATACTCTCGGATGAGCGAGAGCTTCGCTTCGGGGGTCGCCTCGGCCAGGAAGTCGTCCACGCCCGCCTCGGCGGCGATGGCGGCGGCGGTCAGCGGGTTGTCGCCGGTGATCATCACCGTCTTGATGCCCATGCGGCGCAGCTCGGAGAACCGCTCCTTGATGCCCCCCTTCACGATGTCCTTCAGCTCGACCACGCCGAGCGCTTGGGCATCCCGACTCACGACCAGCGGCGTCCCTCCCGACCGTGCGATCGTCCGCACCCGTTCGGTCAGCGTCTCGGGGATGACGCCCCCTTGATCCTGGATGTGGCGGGCGACGGCCTCGGTTGCCCCCTTGCGGATGACTCGGCCGTCGAGGTCAACGCCGCTCATCCGGGTCTGGGCGGTGAACGCTACGAACTCGACGGCATGATCGTGCAGGTCGTGGCCACGGAGCCCGAAGCGGTCCTTGGCGAGGACGGCGATGCTGCGGCCCTCTGGCGTCTCGTCGGCGATCGAGGCGAGCTGGGCCGCCTCGGCGAGCTCTCGTTCCGAGACGCCCTCCGCCGGGTGGAAGGCCGTCGCTTGGCGGTTACCCAGCGTAATCGTCCCCGTCTTGTCCAGCAGGAGCACGTCCACGTCGCCCGCCGCCTCCACCGCCCGGCCCGACATGGCGACGACGTTCGCCCGGCTCAGGCGGTTCATCCCGGCGATGCCGATCGCCGACAGGAGCGCCCCGATGGTCGTCGGGGCGAGGCAGACGAAGAGGGCGACGAGCACGGTCGGCGTGATCGGCCGCCCCTGGCCCGACGCCTCGACGCTGAATACCGAGTAGGGCAGGAGCGTGGCGACGACCAGCAGGAAGACGAGGGTGAGCGCCGCCAGCAGGATCGCCAGGGCGATCTCGTTGGGCGTCTTCTGCCGCTTCGCTCCCTCGACCATCGCAATCATGCGATCGAGGAAGCTCCGGCCGGGAAGGGCCGTGACCCGGATCACCAGCCAGTCGGAGATGACCTTCGTTCCGCCCGTCACGGCGCTGCGGTCGCCGCCGCTCTCCCGGACGACCGGGGCGCTCTCGCCGGTGATGGCGCTCTCGTCCACCGAGGCGGCCCCCTCGACGACCTCGCCGTCGGCGGGGATGACTTCCCCGGCCCGGACGATCACGAGGTCGTCCAACTTGAGGTCCGGGGCGGGTACGTCCTCGGTGGTCTTGGACCGGCGGTCCACGATCCGGCTGGCGACGATCTGTGTGCGGGACTTCCGAAGGCTCGCCGCCTGGGCCTTTCCGTGTCCCTCGGCGACGGCCTCGGCGAAGTTGGCGAAGAGGACCGTGAGCCAGAGCCAGACGCCGACCTCGAAGATGAAACCGGACGACTCGCCCGTGGCGGCGCCGAGCGATCGAATCCACAGGAGCGTCGTGAGGATGCTCCCCAGGTAGACGGCGAACATCACCGGATTCTTGAGCTGGTGCCGAGGGGCGAGCTTCAGGAGCGAGTCCTGGACCGCCTCGAAGAGCACGGTGCGATCGAAGGTTCGGGCCTGCGTGCGGGAAGTCATGTTCGTATACTCCTCGGTCATGCGGGGAGCATGAGATGTTCGACGATCGGCCCCAGCGCCAGGGCCGGGAAGAAGGAGAGGGCCCCCACCACGACGACCACCGCCACCAAGAGGGAGACGAAGAGAGGCGTGTGGGTGGGCAACGTGCCGGGGCCGGCGGGAACCTGCTTCTTTCCGGCCAGCGACCCGGCGATCGCCAGGATGGGGATCATCACTCCGAACCGCCCGACGAGCATCGCCAGGCCGAGCAGGCCGTTGTAGAAGGGGGTGTTCGCCCCCAGACCGGCGAAGGCGCTGCCGTTGTTGTTCGAGGCCGACGAGAGGGCGTAGAGGATCTCGCTGAAACCATGCGGGCCTGGGTTGGCGACGGCCGCCCGCCCCTGCGGCAAGCTCACGGCGAGGGCCGAGCCGACGAGGACCGTCGCACACGGCAGCAGGATCACGAGCGAGGCCATCTTCATCTCGAAGGCCCCGACCTTCTTGCCCAGGTACTCGGGCGTCCGCCCCACCATCAACCCGGCGAGGAAGACCGCCACCAGGGCGAAGGCGAGCATGCCGTAGAGCCCCGAGCCGACGCCGCCGAAGATCACCTCGCCGAGCTGCATCAGCCACATCGCCGCAAGGCCGCCCAGCGGCGTGAACGAGTCGTGCATCGAGTTGACCGAGCCGTTGGACGCCGCCGTCGTCGCCACCGCCCAGAGGGCCGACACGTCCGACCCGAAACGGACCTCCTTGCCTTCCATGTTGCCGTTGGTCTGATCCACCCCCAGGGCGGCCAGACCCGGGTTACCCTTCCCCTCCGCCACGACGGCCAGAGCGATCATGGCGACCAGGACGGACGACATGGCGGCCAGCAAGGCCCATCCTTGCCGACGGTCGCCGATCATCTCGCCGAAGGTCAGGCAGAGCGCCGCCGGGATCAGAAGGAGGGCCAGCATTTGAAGGTGGTTCGACAAGGGCGTCGGGTTCTCAAGCGGATGCGCCGAGTTGGCGTTGAAGAAGCCGCCGCCGTTGGTCCCCAATTGCTTGATCGCCACTTGCGAGGCCGCCGGCCCGACGGCGATCCGTTGGGTCGTCGTCTCCCCGCTTTGGTCCTTGATCGGCTCGATGAGCGTCACTCCCCGGTACGCGGAGAACGTCTGGACGACCCCCTGCGAGACCAAGACCAGGGCGAGGACGAACGACAATGGAAGCAGGATGTAGAGGATGCTGCGGGTCAGATCGACCCAGAAGTTGCCGATGGAGTCCGACTCGTGTTTCGAGAACCCCCGAATCAAGGCGACCAAGACCGCCATGCCCGCCGCCGCCGAGACGAAGTTCTGCACCGTCAGGGCGGCAGCCTGGGTCAAGTAGCTCATCGTCGCCTCGCCGCCGTAACCCTGCCAGTTCGTGTTGGTGCCGAAGCTGACGGCGGTGTTGAACGCCGAGTCGGGCGAGACGGCGGGCAGGCCCTCGGGATTCAGCGGCAGGACGCCCTGGAGTCGCTGGAAGACGTACACGGATATGATGCTCACCATGCTGAAGCTCAGCAGCCCCGTGGCGTACCGTCGCCAGCCCATCTCGGCCTCCGGATCGATCCCGGCGGCCCGATACACCAGCCGTTCCAGCGGCCGCAATGGGCCGAGGATTGGGGGGATGCGCCCCTGGTGGACCCTCGCCATGAAGAGTCCGAGGGGCCGGACGCAGAGGCCGAGCACGGAGAGGTAGAGGCCGATCTGGATCAGACCGAAGGTCGTCATGAGAACCACTCCGGCTTGAGCAGGGCGGCGAGCAGGTAGCCCGCCAGGAGGACCGCCATCACCGAGGCGACGAGTTGCGTCCAGTCCATGCTCAAGCCTCCCTCCGAAGTCCGTCGATCAGGCGGATCGACAGGCCGCATGCCCCGAAGAACGCCGCCACTGCGAGCAACCAGGCGATATCCATGCTACGTCTCCCGTCCACGATGACCTAGGTCCATTAGATCCGAGGGCGGATCAAGCGGGCGCAAAAGTCGCACGACGGGGCGTAAAAAAAGCCTCAAGATCCTCCCGGACGACGCTCCAGCCGGGAGTTCGCCGATCGTCCCGCCTCCGGTCGAGGCGGGCCGGTGACCGGGGCACTTTCGCACTCAAATTCGCTTGTGGGACGGCTGGTCCGTCCGGCGGGCGGGAGGGGCTTGGGGGTGGGGCGGCGGCGAGAGCCGCTCGATCATGTGGTCGAGCTGATGGAGAGCGGGATCGACCGGCTGTATCGCTCCGAAGTTGCGTGGTGAGCTGAGGATGCTCGGCGTGAGCCTCGCCACGACGACGAACGTGGAAGCTCGCTCGGACTTTGAAGGCGGCCGCCCCTTCAGCTCTCGTCGCTCAACGTCATGACCGTCAGCTCTCCTGATCAGCGGAGCGAGATTGTTCTTCTTCCCGACCGCCGCAGGCAATACGAGGAATCGTCCTTCGGACTGTAAAAAATCTGTTCCATCTATACTCATGGCCCGATCCAGATCGACGGCGTCGGAAGACGTGCAGAGGGGCGGTCGACCCCGACAGGTTTTGCGTCCGAAACCTGCACCTCCGGCGGGCGAAATCGGCAGGAGCGGTCGAAATCCACCTCCGGCCCGCAGCGTGGGCTGCTCCTGGTTTACAGCGGTTTACCCCGGGATGGCATACAGCCCTGAATGCCTGAACCAGCCGGCGATATCCTTGGCCGTGGTCTGGTAGAGGGCGTCGGCCGGCGCCTGATGCAACGCCGGGGTCGTCCCCGCGGCGATCCGACGCAGGCGGGCCTTGAGCTTCGACCACACCTCCTCGATGGGGTCGTGGTCGGGGCTGTACGGCGGCGGCCGGACCCCTCTCGCCCCCGCCCGCTCGATCGCGGCCTCGGCCGCCTCCGAGTCGTGGACGCGAAGGTCGTCCATCACCACGACGTCGCCGGGGCGCAGGTTCGGCGCGAGCACGCCTTCGGCGTAGGTCCGGAACGCCGGCTCGTCCATGGCGCCGGCGAACGCCGACTCGCCGCGGAGGCCGTCGAGGCCCACCGCCGCGACCACGGTCGTCGTCCGCCACGCCTTCGGGGCCGAGCCCTCGGCCCGACGCCCCCCCGGGGCCCGGGCTTGCGTCGGGGTCATCGACGCGTCGACACCGGCCTCGTCCAGGACGATCCGCCGTCTCGGATCGAGCCGCTTCGCCTTGCGGCGGGACCTCCGGCGGGCCTCCTTGACGTCGGGGCGGTCGCGTTCGGCGGCGTGCGGCGACTTCTTCTTCCGCGTCCAGCCGGACCGCCGCAACGGCCGCCAGATCGTCACGAGCGTGCAGTCGAAGCCGCCCCGCTCCTTGATCTGCTTCGGCGTGGCGTCGGCGTGCCGGCGAACCAACTCGAACAGGCGAATCCGCTCGTCGAGCCCGAGCTTGAACCCGGCCCCGCCGCCGTGGGGCCCCGGCTCCAGGCCGCCGCTCGCACGCCGACGCTGCAGCATCCGCACCACGAACGACGGGCTCACCTCGAACCGCCGGGCGATCGCGCGTTGCGACTCCTCGCCCCTGTCCACCGCCGCGACCACGCGCTCCCGCAGATCCGCCGAACAAGGTCTTCCCACGGCACGCCTCCCGAGCCGACGCGTCACGCGATCATGGCTCCGTCAGCTACTCTTCGCGTATGCCGCCCGAGGGCAAACCGCTGTAGAATCGGGCTCGAGTGGTCTCGACATTATGCCCACCTCAGTCTACCTTGGCTTCGTCCAGATCGTCTTCGCATTTATCCACATCTGTTAGCTCGCTCAAACCGTCAAGCCACAGCCTGTTTAACGCGACAAGAAAGCTGTTGCCTTCATCGGCCGGATGGGATGGCTTGTTGTCTAACCAGGAATACCATACGAGAACAACCATAAAGTACACAGGCTATGAGCAGGACACACTTGATGTGGACTGGTTTGCTATCGCTGCACTTTCCGGGATTTCATGACAATTGACCGTTCAGCTTGCACGGTGGGTCAAGAGAGCAGGTCGTGGGGACGATCGGGCGCTGGGTCGGGGATTGTTCGCCAGGCGTCGGCTCCGATCCCAAGTCCGTCTTCCGCATCTCGCCGGGCGTCGGTCACGCTCTCGTGCCAGTAATCGGCCTCGCATGCCGAGTCGTTGAGAGTACGAACCAGGCATAGGTATACGCCGCCGTCCTCCGGGTCGTGGATCATCACCCGTCGGGACGCGGAACCGGACCTGGACACATTCGCTGTTCTGCGCGTTCGCGGCCTCCGACGCGAGGGGGCATCGTAGACGGGGGCCGACCTGAGCGGGACGATGGCGGTTATCATGACTGCCGGACGTCCCGAGCGGAGCCGACCCCCGATGTCATCCTCGCATCCGACGCTCGCGCCTTGCCAGTGGTTCGTCCGCCTCGCTTCGTCGCTCGACCGTCGGTCGGCGCCGCGGCTCGCCCTGCTGTTCATCGGGGCGGTGCTGGCCCGCGGGAGGCGTACCGTCACGACCTGGATCCGGGCCGCGGGGCTGAGCGGCCGCTTCCGGTCCTGCTACATCACCGTCGCCGCGGCCGGCAGGAAGGCCGATTCGATCGCCGTCCGACTGCTGAACGAGGTCGCCGCCCCGCTGGCGACGGGCTCGGGGCGGCTGACGCTGGCGATCGACGACACGCCGACCCGACGCTACGGCCCATACGTGCAGGCCGCCGGCGTGCATCACAACCCGACGCCCGGCCCGGCCGGCCCCCCGCACGTCTACGGCCATGTCTTCGTCGTCCTGGCCTTGCTCGTCGAGTACCGGTCCTGGGGCGTGATCGCCCCGCCGCTCCTGTCGCGGCTCTACGTCCGTAAGGGCGGACTTGCCGGCGATCGATCTCAGGCATCGTAACGCGTTCCGCACCAAGCTGGAGATGGCCGTCGAACTGCTGCAGTGGGCGAAGCACTGGCTCGGCCTGCTGAAGCGACCGATCTGGTTGGTCGCCGACGGGGCCTATGCGAAGCGGCAGATGTCGAGGCCGGCGAAGGCCCTGGGGATCTCGGTCGTCAGCCGGCTCTGCAAGGACGCGGCCCTGCGGACCGTCCCCGGCCCGAGGCCCGCCGGCAGGCGGGGCCGCCCCCGCATCTACGGCGAGAAGGCGATCGACCTGGCCAAGCGGGCCGGCCAGAAGCGGGGCTGGTCCCGAAATCGTTTCGAGTTGTACGACGGGGCTGCCGTCAAGCGATACAAGACGTTCCCGGCGACGTGGCGGCCGGCCGGCGGCGTGATTCAGGTCGTCCTGGTCGACGAGCCGCACGGCTGGCGGGCTTACTTCTGCACCGAACTGAAGGCGACGGTCGCCGACGTCCTGACCACGATCGCCGATCGGTTCAGCCTGGAGATCGCCTTCCGCGAGATCAAGGAGATCGTTGGGGCGGGGGAGCAGCAGGTCCGGTTCATTTACGCGAGCGTAGGGGCCTTCCTCGTCTGCCTCTGGACCTACACGATGACCGAGGCGTGGGCCTGGAGGCGATCGGAGGCCGAGTTGGTGGACCGGACGGACTCGCCCTGGGACTCGCCGACCCGCCGACCCAGCCACGCCGACAAACGCGGGGCCTGGCGCCGCGAGTTCCTGGCCGGGGAGATTCTCGCGATCCTGCGGTCCGGCCCGTCCGACGCCGAAATCCAGGCCGCCGCAGACAGGCTGCTGCGGCTCGCGGCTTGATGCTCATGCAATCTCAGAAAGTGCAGATTGAAGCGTACGACCTTGAATTAAGGCTCCTGTCCGAGGCCGTCGAAGTCGAATACCGCTGGCTGCGCCGCATCGTAAAGGACGGTCTTTCGAGGCGGGGCGGCAGGCTGGACCGCCTCACCAGGCACCTCGGCTTGCCGGATGGGGATTACCTGTGGGCTGCGGACATCAAACAGTTCCTCCCTCATCCGCCGAAACCGGAGCAACTCAGCACTCTGAAGCAGAAGCTCGCATGGCCCTACGCCGAGCGGCTGCTCGACCTCCTGGAGACTGGAAGCCACGAGTATTTGAAAGACTTGATCGATCGGCTCCACAAGTTCCACCTTTCCCACCCGGCCGGCGGCTCGAACTATTATGGACCTGCAAACTCCGACCCACTGGTCGGAGGGGAACGGATACAAGCCGTGCAGGACGTCCGACTGGTCGACCCGTCGGAGTCGCCCCGCGCAGAGCCCGCAAGCGGGATGAGTCCGGCCGCAACGTTGGCCGACCGCATCCGATCTCGGGAAAAGTCGGCTCATGCGTATTGATCCCATGTCCGTTTAGGATCACGCCGTCGAGCATCGTCCCCGGCCTCGTCCCTGCAAGGCACGGAATGATCTCGAATAGGCAGGACCAGGGCGGCTCCCGATCGGGTGGTCAAGCCGTCGCATATCCATGCAGGATGATTTCGTCGGGTGCCTCGCCGACGAAACGAAATCGGCCACGCCGTCCCGAAGGAAGATGTGGCCGTGACCGGGCAGTAGAACCGGAGGGAATTGCAAAACCGATTGCAACAGGAAATGAAGACCTGTTTCTCGTCGCAAATCGTTGCAGTGCAAGGCGTTGAAAATGGGCGGCATTGGATTTGAACCAATGACTTCCACCGTGTGAGGATGGCACTCTAACCACTGAGTTAGCCGCCCGGAGCGGTCGCGACGAGAACGTATGCGACAGGGTGCATTCTAGCGAGTCGCGTGGCGGCTCGCAAGGCGGAGGCGCGGCCTGGATCGAGGGATTTTTGCGACGGGAGGCCGGGGCTAAGGGGAGGGCGGGGGACTGCGGGAGGGACGGGTGAGGGGTTGCCCACGCGCGAGCGTCTCCTTAGAGTGAGGCGTCGCGTGTGTACCGATGTCCGTCTGATGACTGGCGAGACGACCCATGGCTGCTTTCTTCCCAGACGTGCCGAAGATCCAGTATGGCGGGCCGAAGTCGCGGAACCCGCTGGAATTCAAGTACTACAACCCGGACGAAGTCGTCGGCGACCGGACGATGAAGGAGCACCTCCGCTTCTCCGTCGTCTACTGGCATACGTTCTGCAATCCCCTCTCCGACCCGTTCGGCGTCGGCACGGCGCAGCGGCCCTGGGAGGACGGGACCAACTCGGTCGCCAACGCCCAGACCCGCGCGAGGGTCGCCTTCGAGTTCTTCGAGAAGCTAGGCGCCCCGTTCTACGCCTTTCACGACCGCGACGTGGCACCTGAGGGCCGCTCGCTCAAGGAGAGCCACGCCAACCTGGACGCGGTGGTCAACGTCCTCAAGGAGGAGCAGGAGCGGACGGGCGTGAAGCTTCTCTGGGGCACCGCCAACCTGTTCTCGAACCCCCGCTACATGCACGGCGCGGCCACCAGCCCCAACTTCGACGTCTTCGCCTTCGCCGCCGCGCAGGTCAAGAAGGCGATGGAGGTCACCCATGAACTGGGGGGGACCGGGTACACCTTCTGGGGGGGCCGCGAGGGCTACATGACCCTCCTCAACACTGACATGAAGCGCGAGGTGGACCACCTCGGTCGGTTCCTGCAGATGGCGGTCGACTACAAGAAGCAGATCGGCTTCCAGGGGACGTTCTACATCGAACCCAAACCCAAGGAGCCGACCAAGCACCAGTACGACTCCGACGCCGCCGCCTGCCTGAACTTCCTCCGGACGTACGACCTGCTCCCCCATTTCAAACTAAACCTCGAGACCAACCACGCGACGTTGGCGGGGCACGAGATGATGCACGAGATGGAGGTCGCCATCGGCTCCGGGGCGCTCGGCTCGATCGACGCGAACACCGGCGACTACCTGCTGGGGTGGGACACGGACCAGTTCCCGACCAACATCTACCTGACCGCCCAGTGTATGCTGGGCGTGCTCCAGATGGGAGGCTTCACGACCGGGGGCGTCAACTTCGACGCCAAGGTGCGGCGGGAGAGTTTCGAGCCGGTCGACCTGTTTTACGCCCACATCGGCGGGATGGACGCCTTCGCCCGGGGCCTCAAGATCGCCCATGCCGTCCGCGCCGACGGCCGGCTCGCCGCGTTCGTCAAGGACCGCTACGCGAGCTGGGAAGGCGAACTCGGCCGCCGCGTCGAGGCGGGCTCCGCGAGCTTCGCCGACCTGGAGGCTTACATCCTGCCAAAGGGGGACGCGGCCCGGAACGCCAGCGGCCGCCAGGAGATGCTGGAGAACCTCTTCAACGACTTTATATGATTTTAATCGGTGATGAGTGGAGCCTCGACGGACCGCCCCAACCATCGTTCGCCTGAAACTCGTTGGCGTGGAACTAGTGGGTCACTTGGATTGCCTGTGGCCATAAGTCGGCACGCCGCGGGACCGGGACACGCGAGCAGGCCCCCGAGCCGCCGAGGTGGTGACGGCGCTCACGCTGCCGCCGCCGCCGGGCCGCCCGCTTGCCGCCCCACTGGAACGGCGTCGGCGCCGCGTCCCAGTGCCGCGCCGCGGCTTCATACCACGCGATGATCTGGGCCGCGTCGGTCGGGTACTGCCCGTCCAGCGCCCGGCGCTTGAGGATCCGCTGCAGGCTCTCGGCCATGTTCAGCCAGGAGCCGCCCACCGGCGTGTACAGCGGCATGATCCCGTGGTCGAACAGCCAGCACACCAGCTCGGGCGTCTTGTGGCCGGCCAGGTTGTCGAGCACCAAGAGCATCCGCAACGGCGGCGGTGCCTCCGGGAGCGTCGGCACGACCGTGAGGCCCTCCTGCCAGCGTTCCCAGGCCCCACGCCAGCCGTCGTCCGGCGTCGCCGGAGGGTCGGGCATCGCGGCAAGGATGGCCGCCAGTTCGCGCTTCAGCCAGGGGTGCAGGACGGCGTTGGGGCAGGCCGTCACGCCGCTGACGCGGGCGTGGCCGTCGGCCGGGCGGAACAGCGTCAGGGCCTTCGCCGTGCCGTCGCGGAGGTACTCGTGCGGCTGGCGCGCCGGGTCCCCTTCGGGGCGCCACGACCGTCCCGGGTAGGGGACCGTCTGGTAGGGGCCGGCCTGGTCGGTGCACCAGACCTCCAGCCCCGACGACGTACCCGTGAGGTAGGCCGCCTCGATCAAATTTTTTTCGCATCAGAATCCGGGTCGGCGACCTGGACCGGCCCGACCTTGCGGCGGCGCAGCGCCTTGCCGGTGGGGCACCAGGTCCGAGTGCGCTGGTAGCTGGCCCCGGACTCGCGCAGGACGCGGCGGATGGTATAGGTCGAGACCTTCGGCAGGCCGTCGGCGGCCGCGCGGAGCGTCCGCTGCAACGTCGAGAGCGACCAGGTGGCGGTGCCGTCGCCCTCCGGGGTCGGCGCCCGGGCCGCCTCGGCGGCGATCCGCGCCCGCTCCTGCGGGCCGTAGGTCGGGCTCCGCCCGCCGCCGTGGCGGGGCTTCAACGCCTCAAGGCCCTCGGCGTTGAAGCGGGCGACCAGGTGCGAGACGGCGTCGCCGGAGCGGCGGCCGACGGCGCGGGCCGCGTCCTGGTAGTCGTCGCCGGCGGCGACGGCCAGCAGGATCTTGGCGCGGACGACCTCGGCGGCCGGGGCGGCCGAGGACCGACTGAACTGGACCAACTCCCGTCGCTCCGCGTCGGTCAGCTCGCGGAGCGGGTCCTTCTTCTGGCGCGACATGGCGGCCTCCCTGGTGCGAGAAGCCACCGATTGTACTCGTACTCAGGTCTTATGGCTACGGGCATGGCACTTGACCCACTAGTGGGTCGAGTGGCCATAACTCGCTCCACAGCGTCTCGGCAGGGGCGGCCGTGTACAGCGCCCGAGCCGCCCAGGCGATGGCGGCGTTCTCGTTGA
Source organism: Planctomyces sp. SH-PL62 (assembly GCF_001610895.1). Lineage (NCBI taxonomy): Bacteria > Pseudomonadati > Planctomycetota > Planctomycetia > Planctomycetales > Planctomycetaceae > Planctomyces > Planctomyces sp. SH-PL62. The sequence continues at coordinate 3,379,335 of NZ_CP011273.1, forward strand.
CGCCGCCGGCGGGCCGCCCGCTCGCCGCCGCAGACGAAGGGGGGCGGCGACGCGTTCCAGTGCGATGCAGTCGCCTCCAGCGTTCCCAGGCCGCTCGCCGCCCGGCGGCCGGCTCGCCGGGCGGATCGGGCAACCCGGCCAGGATTGCGGCCAACTCCCTCTTGAGCCAGGGATACAGCACTGGGTTGGGGCAGGACGTCACCCATTGCAGGCGGACCCGGCTGTCGGTCGGACAGCAGAGCGTCAGGGCATTGGCCGTGCCGCCGCGGAGGTACTCGTGCGGCTGCCGCACCGGATCGCCCCCGGGCCGCTACGACCGGCCGGGGTGCGGGATCGTCTGGTAGGGCCCGGTCTGGTCGGCGCACCAGACCGGCAGGCCCATCGCCTCGCCCAGTCGGTAGGCATTCTCGATCAACATTTTTCGGGCTCGGCGTCCGGGTCGAGGCCACGACGGACCCCACTTTTCGCAGGCGCAGGGCCGATCCGGTCGGGTGCCAGGTCCGCGTGCGTTGGTGGCTGTAGCCGGCCTCGTGGAGCACTTTTTCGATGGTGTAAGTCGAGACGTCGGGGAGTCCGTCGGGGGCCGAGCGCAACGCCTCGCGCAGGGTGCTCAAGGACCTAGAGGCCGTCTTGTCGGCCTCGGGTGTGGGCGTCCTGCGGACCTCGCGGAGGATGCGCTCGCGGGCCGAGGCGTCGTAGGTCGGGCTTCGCCCGCCGCCGTGGCGAGGCGTCAACGCCGCCAGCCCCGCGTCGTTGAACCGGGTCACGAGAGGTGATACGGAATCTATTTAGTTCTGACGCCGGCCTCGCGTCAGGTAGGGGGCGGCGCAGACCGACTTGATCAGCTCGGCGTCGGCCATGCCGACGTCGATGGCGGCGACGGCGGCCTCCATCAGGTCCTCCCAGCCGGGGTAGAGCCGGTTGGACCAGTAGCAAGTAGTGCCGCAGGTTCTCGATCGGGTCCAGCTCGGGCGAGTAGGGCGGCAGCCGGATCTGCGAGACGTTCTCGGGGACCTCCGACGCCCCGGCGACGTGGAAGCCCGCCCCGCCCCAGATCAACGCGGCGTGGACGTCGGGGGCGAGCCGGCGCGAGAGCTCGGCCAGGAAGACGTTGGTTGATCGCCTCGGCGTCCAGGCCGGGCATGACGATCCCGGAGGTCGCCCCGGTGGCGGGGCAGGCCGCGGCGATCACCCGGAGGTGCTCGTGCTGCGTCTGGCGGACGGCGGTCGGCCGCGAGCCGCGGCGGGCCCAGACGGTCGCCGTCCCCTTCCGGCCGAAGCGGGCCTCGTCCTCCCTCCTGGTCGGGTGGGCGGCGGCGACCTCCGCGATCAGTCCGCCGACTTTTTTTGGAACTCCTCGCGGGCCGCGGGGTCGGACTTGGGGGGCCCCGGGGGGGGCGAGGCACGAGTAGCCCAGCCGGCGCAGGAGGGCGTAGACGCCATCGTCGGGCGTCGCCCCGGCGTCGAGCCGCTCGCGGAATCGCGCGACCTCGGACTCGGGCAGGGGGGTGGGCTGGCCCGTGGAGGCCAGGTAGACGGCCCGCAGCCGGAGGAACATGCGTTTGTCCCTCTCGGCGCCGGCTCGGGCTTGCAATTCGTCCAGCGTGAGGTGGTCGGCGGCGGGGCTCCCGTAGGTGTCCCCGCCATCATCCCCGGGGCCGCCGCAGGGCGCAAGAACGCGCCGTTTCTAGATGCACTCCGTATCAGGCCCTCGGCGAACCGGATCGCGGTCGGATCGTCCTCCAGGGGGATCTCGCGAAGCGCCGGGGCGAGGACCGGGACGCCGCCGTGACGGGTCGCCAAGCCGCCTGCCTGCCAGCCGGGCCTCGAAGACCGCCCGCGAAGGCCCGTCGAGGCCCTTGGATTGGGTGCGGCGTTTGCGACGTGTGGCCCCGATCGAGGAGGGCCGGCCGCCACGCGGGCGGACGGGTGAATCAGGCGGCCCCGGTGGCTTCGGCCGCGACGGGAAGCGGGACACATGAGGGCTCCGCGGCCCTTCCGCCCTCGTCGATGAAGATGCCGCGCCAGCCTCGGCTCGCGTAGGCCAGCGCCGCGGCACCGCCGAGGCCTCCGATCAGGGCGAAGGCGAGGAAGCCCCCGCTGTAGCTGCCGGTCGCCTGCTTCATGGCGCCCAGCATGGTCGGTAGGAAGAAGCCCCCCAGGCCACCCGCGGCGCCGACGACGCCGGTCGTTACGCCGATCTCTCTGGGGAATCGCTGAGGGACGAGCTGGAAGACCGCGCCGTTGCCCATGCCGAGCGCCGCCATGGCCGCGAACAGGAGCGTCGTCCCGGCGGCGAGCGGCGGCAGCGTCGCCAGGCCCAGCATCGCCCCGCCTGCGGCGAGGAAGAGGGCCGTCAGCAAACGGACGCCCCCGAGTCGGTCGGCCAGGTGGCCCCCGACCGGCCGGAGCGCGGAGCCCGCGATTACGCAGAGCGTCGCGAAGCCCCCCGCCGCCACCGGCGACAGGCCGTACTGGCTCAGGAAGAACACGTTGAGGAAGCTGGCGAGCCCGACGAAGCCGCCGAAGGTGATCGAATAGAGCAGGCAGAACCACCAGGCGTCGCCCCGCCGCAGCACCTCGAGGTAGGCCCGCAACGGCCGGGGCGTCGGCTGGTTCGGGCTGTCCTTGGCAAGCAGGGCGAACAGGACGAAAGTCGCCAGCAGCGGGATGAGCGCCAGGCCGAACACGGCGCGCCAGCCCCAAACCGCCGCCAGCCGGGGACCGAAGAAGGTGGCGATCGCCGTGCCGCTGTTGCCGGCGCCGGCGATCCCCATCGCCAGCCCCTGGAGCCGAGGCGGATACCATCGGCTCGCCAGCGGCAGCGCGGCGGCGAAGCTCGCTCCCGCGACGCCCAGCAGCAGCCCGACGAGCAGCAGCCTCGGGTACGAGTCGGCCCAGAGCCAGCCCAGCAGCAGGGGCGCGGCCGTCGAGGCCATGCCGAGCATCGCGGTCCGCCGGGCGCCGATCCGATCGGCCAGGAGCCCGAGGACCAGGCGGAGCACTGCCCCGCCCAGCAGCGGCACCGCCACCATCAGCCCCTTCTGGGCGTCGGACAGGCCGAACTCCGCGACGATCGAGTTGGCCAGCGCGCCGGGCAGCAGCCAGACCATGAAGCTGACGTCGAAGTAGAGGAACGCGCTGAACAGGGTGGGCGCGTGGCCCGCGCGGCGGAAGTCGCTCAGGTTCATCGGGGCGGGGCTCCGGGTTCGGGGAAGAAGGCGATCTTGCGACGATCCTCGCGTCGGTCAGGGGCAGGCCGTGGCGCACGGTTGGGGCAGTCGGGCGAGACGTCCCATGTCCTCCGCGGGCGGCAGCTCGACCAGCACGGCGTCGCCGTCGATTCGGACGGGGAAGACCTCGACCCGGAATCGGTCGCCGCTCAGGCACGCTCCCGATTCGAGGGAGAACGTCTTCTTGTGCAGCGGGCAGGCGACTTTCGGGACGCCTTGCTGGTCGCCGAGGAGGCCCCGCGACAGGACGGCCTCGCGCTTGTGCGGGCAGGTGTTCTGGCAGGCATACCATTCGCCCTTGGAGGCGAACCGGAAGACGGCGATCTCGGCCGCGCCGTGCTTGATCGCACGGCCGCCGTCGGGCGGGAAGTCGGCGACCGTCCCGACGTGGACCCAGGAACGCTCGCCCCCGTCCGGGCCGACCGCGCCCGACGCGCCCAGGCTCTCGACCGGGACGAAGTCGTCCGGCCAGTCGGCCGGCCGCGGCTGGCCCCGCTCGGCGACGATCTCGATGCCCGGCTCCACGTCGTCAGTGTTCGCGAACTGCTTGAAGAACCGCCGCTTTTCCGGGTCGTCGACTACGGCCTTCCACTCGCAGCGATACGAGTCGACGTGCGCCTGCATCTGCCGCTCCAGCTCGGCCGCGAGGCCCAGCCGATCGTCGACGATCACGTCGCGGAGGTAATCGATCCCCCCCTCCAGGTTCTCCAGCCAGGTGGACGTCCGGGTCAGCCGGTCGGCGGTGCGGATGTAGTACATCAAGAAGCGGTCGAGGTAGCGGAGGGCCGTCTCCTCGTCGAGGTCCGACGCCAGGAGGTCGGCGTGGCGGGGGCGGGCGCCGCCGTTGCCGCCGACGTAGAGGTTGTAACCCTTCTCGGTGGCGATGAGGCCGAAGTCCTTGCCCTGGGCCTCGGCGCACTCGCGGACGCAACCCGAAACGGCCCCCTTGAGCTTGTGGGGGGCGCGCAGCCCCCGGTAGCGCAGCTCCACCCGGACGGCGAAGCCGACCGAGTCCTGCACGCCGAAGCGGCACCACGACGAGCCCACGCAGCTCTTGACCGTCCGTAGCGACTTGCCGTAGGCGTGGCCGCTCTCGAATCCGGCCGTGATCAGCTCGGACCAGATGTCGGGCAGGAGGTGCACGGGCGCCCCGAAGAGGTCGACCCGCTGGCCGCCGGTGATCTTCGCGTAGAGGCCGTACGTCTTGGCGACGCGGCCCAGGACGATCAACTGGTCCGGCGTGATCTCGCCGCCGGGGACGCGCGGGACCACGGAGTACGTCCCGCCTCGCTGGATGTTGCCGAGGAAGCGGTCGTTGGTGTCCTGCAAGGTGGCGTGGGCCGGGTCGAGGACGTTCTCGTTCCAGAGGCTCGCCAGGATCGAGGCGACGGTCGGCTTGCAGGTCTCGCAGCCGAGCCCCCGGCCGTACGAGGCGATCAGGGCCTCGAACGTCCGAATCCCCCGGACGAGGGCGATCTGGTACAGCTCCTTCCGACTGTGCGGGAAGTGCTCGCAGAGGTGGTCGTCGACCCGGGCGCCGGCGGCCTTCAGCTCGGCCTTGAGCAGCTCGGACACGCGCGGCAGGCAACCGCCGCAGCCGGTCCCGGCGAGCGTACACTCCTTCACCTGGGCGATCGTCTTGAGACCCTGGTCGCGGATCGCCTCGCGGACCCGGCCCTCGCCGACGTTGTTGCACGAGCAGACCTGGGCGTCGACCGCGCCCCCGAGCGCCGGGCCTCGGCCGGTGGAGAGCAGGTCGCCGGGGGAGACGGGGAGCGGCCCGTCGCTCTTGAAGACCGAGAGGAGCGTGCCATAGTCCGAGGCGTCGCCGACGAGGACGCCGCCGAGCAGCCGCGCGCCGTCGGGGGCGAAGAGGAGCTTCTTGTAGACGCCCCGGAACGGGTCCTCGAAGGTCAGCGCCCGGGCCCCGTCGGCGTCGGCGAACGGGTCGCCGAAGCTGGCGACGTCGACCCCCATCAGCTTCAGCTTGGTCGACATGTCGAAGCCGGCGAACCGCCTCAGGGAGCCCGTCAGGTTCGCCGCGGCCACGTCGGCCATTTCGTAGCCCGGGGCGACGAGGCCGTAGACCGTCCCCCGGTGGACGGCGACCTCGCCGACGGCGAGGATCTCCGGGTCGGACGTCCACATCCCGTCGTCCACGACGACTCCGCCACGCGGGCCGATCTCCAGGCCGCAGGCGCGGGCCAGCTCGTCGCGGGGCCGGATGCCCGCCGAGACGACGACCATGCCGACCTCGAGCTCGCCGCCGTCGGCGAACGCCAGGCCCTCGACCTTCCCGTTGCCGAGGAACTCTCGCGTGCTCTTGCCGAGGTGGACGCGGACGTTCATCGCCTCGATCTTCTCGAGCAGGACCTTCGAGCCCGCGGCGTCGATCTGGCGGGGCATCAGCCGGGGCGCGAACTCGACGACGTGGGTCTCCAGGCCCAGCTCCCGGACCGCCTTCGCCGCCTCCAGGCCGAGCAGCCCGCCGCCGATCACCGCAGCCGAGCCCGCCCGCGGCGCATAGGCCAGGATCGCCTCCAGGTCCTCGATCGTCCTGTAGACGAAAATCCCCTTCTTGTCCACGCCCGGGACCGCCGGCACGAACGGCGCGGAGCCGGTGGCGAATACCAGCGCCTCGTAGTCGACCTCGACCCCCTTCGCGGAGACGACCCGCCGCCGCTCGCGGTCGACGGCCGCGACGCGGTCGCCGACGTGGAGGTCCACGGCGTTCTCGGCGTACCAGGTCCGGCAGGCGATCTTGAGGCGGTCGGCGTCGCGGCCGTCGAAGAACTTCGACAGGTTCACGCGGTCGTAGGCCGGTCGCGCCTCCTCGCAGAACGTCACGATCCGGTAGCGACGCTCAAGGTCGAGCGCCACGAGCCGTTCGCAGAAACGGTGGCCGACCATGCCGTTGCCGACCACCACCACGGTCTTCCTCTTGTCGTACTTCATCGTCGGGTCCTCGTGCCGGGCGGGGGGTCAGTGGGCCTTCGGGACGCCGCGGCCCCGGGGGATCTCGTCGTCGCGGGCGGCCCGGATGCGGGCCGCGCACGACTTGTAGGCGGGCTGGCGCGACTCGGGGTCGAACGCCGCGAACGTCAGCCGATTCGTCGCGCCGTCGTGCATCGGCAGGAACAGACGGCCGGGTGGGACCGTCGGGTCGCGAAGACCCGCACGCACGCCTCGCCCCGGCGCGACTCGACCACGGCCCACGCGCCGGCCGTCAGGCCGAGCCTCTGCGCATCGGTCGGGTGGATCTCGACGTACGGGTCGCGCGGGTGGAGCTTGCGGAGGACGTCCGACTTGGCCGTCCGCGTCTGAGTGTGCCACTGGGCCGCACCGCCGCGGCCGGTCAGCAGCTCGAACGGGAAGGCGTCGTCGGTCGGCTCGGGTGAGGGCCGGGGCTCCTCGAACAGGAACCGGGCGCGGCCGTCCGGGTGGTGGAATCGGCCGTCGGCGAACAGCCGCCGCTGCGGGCTCGGGTCCGCGCCCTCGGCCGGGAAGGGCCACTGGACGCCCCCCGCCTCGTCGATCGCGCGGTAGTCGGCGATCCCCGTCACGTCGCACGGTCGCCCCGCGGAGAGCCGCTTGAGGATCTGGAAGGTCGCCTCGGGCGACGACCAGTCCTCGAACATCGCCCCGCAGCCGGCGTAGTGCGCGGCGAGCTTGAAGATGTGGAAATCGGCCAGCGCCAGGCCCGGCGCGCGGGCGACCTTCTTGATGAGACCGACCCGGCGCTCCGAGTTGATGAACGTCCCATCCTTCTCGCCCCAGCCCGCCGCCGGCAGGAGCAGGTCGGCCAGCTGCGCGGTCTCGGTCGAGCTGTACATGTCCTGCACGACCAGGAAGTCCAGCTCGCCGAGAGTCTCGCGCAGCCGACCTTGATCGATCCACGAGTGTGCGGGGTTCGTGGCGACGACCCAGAGGCCCCGGATCTCGCCCGACCGGACGCCGTCGAGGATCCGGTCGTACGACCAGCTCGGCCGGTCCGGGATGCGATCGACGGGGATGCCGAGGGTCGCGGCGACCTCGGCGCGGTGGGCGGGGTCGGCGAATTCGCGCCCGCCCAGCAGCGACGTCGTGTTGGAATAAAGCCGCGAGCCCATGGCGTTGCACTGGCCGGTGATCGAGTTCGCGCCCGTCCCGGGCCGGCCGATGCTCCCCGTCAGGAGCGCCAGGTTGATCGCCGCCTGCGCCGTCTTCACCCCCTGGTGGCTCTGGTTCACGCCCATCGTCCACCAGAACGACGCCCGCTCCGCCTTCGCGATCCGGTCGGCCGCGGATCGGACGGCGTCGGCTTCCAGACCCGTCTCACGGGCCACCCGGTCCGGGTCGTACGGTGCCACGAACGCGGCGAACTCCTCGAAGCCGCGGGTGTGCGCCTCGACGAACCGGCGGTCGACCGCGCCTCGCTCGATCAGCAGGCGGGCGAGCCCGTAGAGGAGCGTGAGGTCGGACTTCGGCCGCGCCGGCAGGTGCAGCGTCGCCGCCATCGCCGTCTCCGTCCGGCGAGGGTCGATCACGAGGATCTCGGGGCGGTGTGGGTTCCGCGTGGCCCGCTCCCAGAGCACCGGATGGGCGATGCAAGGGTTCGCCCCGATGAGGACGATGCAGTCCGACTCCTCCAGGTCCTGGTACGTGTAGGGCGGGGCGTCGAAGCCGAAGGCCTGCTTGTACGCGACGACGGCCGAGGCCATGCACTGGCGGGTGTTGCCGTCGCCGTGGACCATCCCCATGCCGAACTTCGCGACCGCGCCCAGCAGCGCCATCTCCTCGGTGGCGATCTGCCCGGTGCTGAGGAACGCCACCGAGGCCGGCCCATGCTCCGCCTGGATCGCCCGGAACCGCGAGGCCATCTCCGACATGGCCTCGTCCCAGCCGACATCCTGCAGCCGCCCGTCCGCCCCGCGCAGGAGAGGTGCGACGGCGCGGTCGGGGGCGTCGAGGACGGCCAGCGCCTCCCACCCCTTGGGGCAGGCCATGCCGCGATTGACGGGGTGGTCCTTCGTGGGGCTGAGGTTCACCGCCCGGCCCTCGCGCAGGTGGACCGTCAGGCCGCAGCCGGTCGAGCAGTAGCCGCACACCATGCCGGTCGTCGCGTCCGGCGTCCTCGCGGCGGGCACCTGCCCCAGCCCGAACCCGCCGGGCTCCCGCCGCAGTTCGCGGGTCAGTCGCCCGTCCCGAGCCCGGGCCAGGCCGACGAGCCGGTCGATCATCGTGTCGCGCCCGTTCCCGTTCGTCATGACGGCAGCCCTCCCGGCATCGTGGGACGAGAGACCGCGGTGAAGAACAGGTGGCGTTCGAGAATCTCGCCGGCGAGGCAAGTCGCGAACGCCAGGGTCGTCGCCTGGGCGGCCAGGTGCGGTTCCCGACCGACCACGGCCGCCGCCACCGCGGGGAGGACGACGCCGCCGGCGATCCCAAGGAGCCGTCGGAGCGTGACGATCCGTCGCATCGGTCCGCGGAGCAGCCGGGCGGTCCGGCCGAGTGGGCCGTCCTCGCCCGCCTCGTCGCAGTCGCGCGCCTCGAACCGCAGCTTGGCCGCCGTGACCAGCCCGAGCGCGACGGCGAGGGCCGCGAACGGGGCCGCGTCTCGGCCGCTCGCCGGGGCCGGGAGCCAACCGGCCCGACCGGCCCCCAGGCACGCCAGCGCCGAGGCCAGCCCGAGCACGGCCGCCGTCCCCGCGAACTTCCACCCCGAGACCGACGCCCGCCAGAACGGCCGACGGACCGCGTGGTAGACCATCACCGAGCAAGCCACCCCCGCCGCCCCCGCCGCCGCGACGGCCGCCAGCAGGCCCAGCCTCGCTTCCGGGCGGGCGGCCATCCAGTCCCCCGCGAGCCAGTCGGCCGCGACGTAGGCCGTCGCGAGCTTCGCGAACAGGCCGAGGGTCGCCACCTCGCGGCTGAGCCACGAGTGCCGCAGCCCGAGCACCGCCCGGTAAGCATACAGGGGCCGGCCCAGGTGGAGCACGCTCGCGACCAGCCCGACCAGCCCCAGCGCGAGGGAGAGTCGCGCCAGGGCCGGGCCGGAGAGGCCGTCCTTCGGGTCGGCCAGCCGCGCGGCCAACTCGACGAGGAACCCGCCCGCGGCGAGCTGCGTCAGAACGAGCATCACCGCCAGCGGCGAGTGCCCGTGCTCCGGGGCCGTCGGGTCGCCCCCCGCCGGCCCCGGCAGGCCGGGCCGGAGCGACGTGAAGCGGGTCGTCGGCCGGGTGTACGACGGGTCGAACGCCCCGGGCAAGAACGCGCCCGCCTCGGAGTCCGCCCGGACGTCCGCGACGTCCACGACCCGGATGCGGATCGCCTCGTGGGGGCAGGCCTGGACGCAAGCCGGGGCCTCTCCCTCCTTCAGCCGGTCGGCGCACATGTCGCACTTGCGGACGATGCCCTTGTCCGCGTGGTATTTCGGCACGTCGTACGGGCAGGCGAGCGTACAGTACTGGCAGCCGATGCACTGGTCGTCGAGGTGCCGCACGATGCCCGTGATCGGCTCCTTTTCGTACGCCTCGACCGGGCACGCCGCCAGGCAGGCCGGCTCCAGGCAGTGGTGGCAGGCCGTCGTGACGTGCTGGATCACCGGGAGCGCGGCCGTCCCGCCGACCAGCAGGCCGACGTCCCGCCAGGTCTCTCCCTCGTCCAACCCGTTGAGCGCGTGGCAGGCCGACACGCACGCCTTGCAGCCCGAGCAACGATCGAGGTCCACCTCGAACGCGAGTTGCTGGCCCGGCCCCGGCGGCCCGGCCGGGAGCAGGGCCGAGTAGAACCGCTCCCCCACTGGCTCGTCCGGCCCGCGATGGAGCCTCGCGAAACGCTCGACGGCGCTCAGGTCGCCCTGCTCGGCGAGGAGCGAGTCGACCAGTCGGTCGTCCCGCCGCCCGCCGACCCCGGCCTCGGACCGGTCGACCCGCTCGGCGAGCTTCAGGGACGTACCTTCATCGACGAAGCGCATGGACGCCACTCCTCGCGGACGGTTGGGTCGACCCGACGACGGGTCGACAGGGTTGCAACCGGTCGGGAGAGGAGCCGGTCGGCCTTCGACTGCCAGCCCTGGAAAGCAGCGGGGATGCCAGTCAGCGAAAGGCGGCCCCCTTTTGCGGAATCACGAAGGGCCTGGCGATCCACCCTTCGCCAAACCGAAGGGTGAAGCCCTCGCAATGCCGATGGGCCTGTTCGCGGGGCTGGCAGTCGTGCCAGAAATCCAGGCGGTGCGTTCGGCGGGAACCAGACGCGGTTCGGCGGCCGAATCAGGCCGATCGGGAGGGCGGGTCCGCAGGGCGGCTTTCGGATGCGGCCTCCAGGCCGATCGCGATCCGGAGCAGGTCGGGGAGCGAGCCGACGCCGAGCTTGCGCATCAGGCTGGCGCGGCGGAGCTCGACGGCCCGGGGGGTGATCTCCAGGAGCCTGGCGATCTCCTTGTTCGGCCGACCGTCCCGGATCATCGCCAGGACTTCGCATTCTTTGGTGGTCAGGGAGCCGAGCCGCGCCCGGACCGCTTCGGTCGCGGATCGTCGCTCAAGGCGGGCTCCGTCGTCGCGGAGGGCGCGCTGGATCTTCTCCAGGAGCACCTGGCCGTTGAACGGCTTCTCAAGGAACTCGGCCGCGCCCGACTTCATCGCCCGGACCGCCATCGGTACGTCGGCGTGGGCTGTGATGAACAGCACAGGGATCTCCAGACCGCGCGCGGAGAGGTCCTCGAACAGATCGAGCCCGCCCGTCCCCGGCATGCGGACGTCCAGCACCAGGCAGGTGGGGCCGTCCTCGGCGTAGCCGCGGGCGAACTCCTCGGCCGACGCATAGGTCAAGGCCCGGAGGCCGACCGTCTTCAGCAGCCAACGCAGCGAGTCTCGCATGTCGGGGTCGTCATCCACGATGTGAACCGTCGGCTCGCTCATGATCGGGCGGGGCGGCCGGCAGCCGGACCCGGAAGGTCGTCTCTCCTCCCGGCACCGACTCGACGAAAATCCGCCCCTGGTGGGCCTCCACAATCGTGCGACAGATCGCCAGTCCCATGCCCATGCTATTGGCACGAGTGCTGAAATAGGCATCAAAAATCACGGGCAGCCGGTCGGGCGAGATGCCCTCCCCGTTGTCGCGAACACCGAATTCGACCCCCCCCTCATCGGACGACTTCGTCCACATAACGAGCGTGGGGGTCGAGGGTTGCGACAGGGCGAGCGAGTCCAGGGCGTTGCGGGCGAGGTTGACCAACACCTGCTGGATCTGTACCGGATCGCCAAGAAGACAGGGCAATTCGGGTGCCAGCTCCAGGCGGAGGGCGACGCCGGTCCGCTGGATCGCGCCCCCCAGGATCTCCCTCGCGTCGTCGACGAGCGCGTTCGCCTCGAAGGGCTCACGCCTCGGCCCCTGCCGCGTGACGAACCGCCGCACCTGTTCGATGATCCGGCCGGCGCGCATCGCGGCGGCCTGGAGGCGCCGGAGCGCCTCGCGGATCTCGTCGACGGCCGGGTTCGGGGCGGCCAGGGCGGCCAGGCAGCCCTCGGCGTAGTTGGAGACGGCCCCGAGCGGCTGATTCAGCTCGTGGGCCAGCGCCGACGCCATCTCCCCAGCCGCGCTCGTCCGATCGGCGTGGCTGAGCCGCGCGAGAAGCTCCCCGTGCCTCTCCCTTGCCGCCTCCAACTCGCAGGTGCGCTCGCGGACCCGGGCCTCCAACTCGTCGCGCGCCCGTCCCTGCTCGTCGAGCTGGCTGCGGATCAGCCCGACCGCCGGGCGGAGGATGAAACGGCCGATGGCGACGAGGCCCCCCACGGTCAAGCCGGCGAGCGCCCAGCCGATTCGACGAAACCGCTCGACCCGCCCCCGCGCCTCGGCTTCGTAGAGCCCGACGACGTGGTCCATGCCCCGGAGGTATTCCGCCTCGTGGTCGAGGATGACGGCCAGGTCCACACGCCTCGCTGCGGCGTCGCGCGGAACGGCCGCCTCGGGTCCGACCAGGCGCTTCGCGGCGTCCTGGATCGCGGTGAAATGCGGCTCCAACGCGGCCAGGCCGTCCCGTACAAGCCGATCCTCCCCGTCCCCCGCCTCGTCGTCGAGCAACCCCTTGTGCGCGGTCGACCACGAGGCGAGGACCTGCCTCATCTCGTCGCTCGCCGCGCCCGCCCGCTCGTCGCCGCGGTCGGCTGCGAGGGCAGCCTTCGCCAGCCGCTGGCTGAGCATCCGCTGGCGGCCGGCCGAGTTGATCAACGTCGCGTCGGTCGACAGCCGCACCAGGGAGGGCTGGACCAACGCCTGATTGCCGAAGACCAGGAAGCCGACGACCGCCAGCGCGAGGCGATACTTGTTCCCCAGGATCTTCGCGACGTCTTCGCTCGGCATGGGATCGAGGCCCTGATGGGATTGGCGCGGTCGCCGGATGAGGCGACCCGGCATGATCTTAACCGAAACGACCGGGTCGGCTTCCGCCCGATCTCGCCGCGCCGTCGGACGGCCCGGTCGTCCTTGCTTCCGGGGCGTCGACCTCTAACTCGAATTTTAGAGCGGTTTTTCGTTGAATGCGGCGATTGACGCGGTTGTCCCTGGGCGGCTATGGAGGGCCACCTGAGAGGAAAGCCTACTCAACCGACCTCCGTGAGCGGGTCGTCGCGGCGTGCGACGCCGGCGACGCCGCCCGCTTCTCGGTCGGCGTCGCCTGGATCCGCAAGCGGATGCGGCGGCGTCGCGAGACCGGCTCGATCGGGCCCAGGCCGCACGGCGGCGGCCGCGCCCGGGCGTTCGACGCCGAGGCCGAACGCCGGCTCCGCGAGGCGGTCCTGGCCGCCGGCGTCTCGTGCCGCGTCTCGGCGGTGCATCGGGCCCTGAAGCGTCCGGGGGCCGCTCGCGAGAAAAGTCGCGGCGGGCGTCCGAGCAGGACCGTCCCGAGCCGACGGCCGAGCGGGCCGCCTGGCGCGACGAGTTCGCGGGGGTCGATCCGGCTCGGCCGGTCTTCATCGACGAGACGGGCGCGAGCACGGCCATGGACCGGACGCACGGCCGAGCCCCCGGCGGCGTGCGGGTCGGCGGCCCGGCGCCGCACGGCCGCTGGAAGGTCGTCGCGCTCGCGGAGGCCGTCCGCCCGGGCGGCGTGGGGGCCTTGGACGGGGCGACCGACTCGGCCGCGTTCGAGACCTACGTCGAGCGACGCCCGGCCCCGACGCCGAGGCCCGGCGACGTCGTGATCCTCGACGACTGGCCGTGCCGCAAGACGGCCGAGGCCGCCCGACCGATCGCCGCGGCCGGGGCCGAACCGCGCTTCCTGCCGCCGTACGGCCCCGACCTGAATCCGATCGAGCGGATGTCCTCCAAGCTCAAGGCCTGGCTGCGGTAGGTGAAAACACGGGCGGGCGACGGCCTGATCGGGGCGATGGGCGACGCCGTGCGGGAGGTCCGCCCCGCCGACGTCGTCGGCTGGTTCCGCCATGGCGGATACCAGGCCCGATCAAGCGACACACTCGACAAAAAACCGCTCTAAAGCGCAAGGCGACGTCCTCCAGCTTACCATCATGCGGGGAGTCGATCTCTCCAGCGGACATGGCGGGTGCTGCTCGATGGGAACCTGAGACATCACTTCCATCGAGCACTCCGGCAATCCGCCAGTCCCCGCCCCATTCGTCGAGGGCGGTCGACCGGTTCGACCAGTAGTCGTCATCGACTGCGTTCATGCCCGGCTCAGTCATCGACTGCGTTCATGCCCGGCTCAGTAGATTGTGGGTCTGTTGCAGGGCTGGCAAGAATTTGGTAAGAGCCAGGGCCGTGCGACGACTACGCGACCCGTGCCGGTGAGACCCGACCGTCGCGCGTTTCGCTTTCTGAAGCACGGCGTTTCGTCGCCAAACCCTTGCCGCCCGAGTGCGGCCCGCTGAGTCGGCTCTGGGGACCTAAAATCCTCTGGGCGGGGACGCCCGTGTGGGTTCGAATCCCACCGACGAGATCAGAGTTACGGCAAACCTCGGCAACCGAAAATCTCCCAGCGGTGTTTCGCTACTTCACTTGGGTCTCGATCCGGGCTTCGTCCGCCAGCCGCCGGACGGCGTCGACGACGACGTCCTGGACTCGAGGCTCGAAGAAGCCGACCATGGGACTCAGGTTCCGACTCCACGCCCAGAGCGTCACGCCGATCGCCTCGTGGCCGCCCTCCTCGACGACCCGCGCCGTCGGCAGGTAGCCGAAACAGTCGTTGTTGTATCCGGCGACCCAGAGCCCATCCGGGCCGAGGGCCTTGCGTAGCAACGTCGCGTACTCGGCCACCGGCTCGCCCGGCAGCGCCGCCAGCGTCAGGCTCTTGCCGAACCGCCAGACCGCCACGGGCGCCGTGTAGCGGGTCGGCAAGCGTTCGCCCGCGTCCAGGACCTCCAGCATGTGTCGGGCTTGCCACGCCTGGAAGTTGGGACGATCCAGGTATCCCTCGATCTGCTTGCGGGACAACTGTTGCAGCGGCAGATCCACCTGCGCGTAGGCGACCTGGAGCGGCCCGTCCACGGCTGCCAGCGGCCCGTCGAGCACTTGGCAGACCTCGCGGCCCAGCGCCTCGCCGTGCGTCCGGGCCTGTTCGATCGCGCCGCGCGGCTCCGGGTTGGCGTCCCCGCCGCAACCGGCCAGGAACAGGGCCGTCGCGCCCGGATGACGCGCCTCGACGACGGCGCGGGCGTAGCCGGGGTAGTCGGCGCTGATGACGTTCCCGGTGCCGGCCGCCACCGCGTGGCAGGCGCAGCCGAAGACCACGGCCAGGGGCTTCCCTTCCGGCGAATCGACCCGCAGGACGGGGACCGCGTCATCCACCGGGGCGTCCGGGTTGGGCGCCATGACGACCCCTTCGGGCTTCGGAAGCCGGCGGCTGGTGGGGACGTTCGTGCGGCCGGCCGCCCAGGAGAGCCGTGCCGGCCGCAAGGCGGCGAGGGCCCGCTCCACCAGGTCGACGAGCTGATCCTGCAGCCGGCGGGTGTAGGCGGCCGTCGCCTCGGCCTGCTCGGGCGTCATGTCCGGGTGGGCGACGTTGAGCGTCAGGTTCGGATCGAGGCTGACGACCGGCCCGGTGTGGGTGTGCGAGGCGTTGAAGATCAGCCGCTCTGGACCCAGCCCCGTCCGCTCGGCGATCCGGCGCGTCACGGCGTCGGTGACGACGGCGGACTGGAAGCCGACCAGGTCGGCCGCGACGACCACCGCGCGGCGGCCCCGCGCGTCCTCCAGGGCCAGCGCGCGGGCCGACAGCTCGTCGGAGACCCCTTCGAACGGCCCCTTGCGGTCGGTGTAGCCGAGCAGGACCAGGGGCCGCTCGGGCGTGATCGCGACCGTGGCCGTCCCGGCTTTCCAGGACGGAGGCGGTCCCCCGTCGTCGAAACCCCGACTCGCCGGAACCTCGACGACCAGCATCATAAGCCCGACCACGACCGTTCGACGGAGTCTTCTCATCATCTGGCTCCTCAAGTTCAGGGGACCGCCAGCATACCGACTCCCGCCGCCGGGGGCACGGACGGTGTCGATGTCGGGACGATGGCGCTGAGGCCGCTGGATCGCCGGCGGCGAATGAGCTAGGCTGGTGGCGATC
The DNA here is from genome assembly GCF_001610895.1 of Planctomyces sp. SH-PL62. NCBI lineage: Bacteria > Pseudomonadati > Planctomycetota > Planctomycetia > Planctomycetales > Planctomycetaceae > Planctomyces > Planctomyces sp. SH-PL62. Next base: position 3,395,112 of record NZ_CP011273.1, read on the forward strand.
GGCGTCGCGTGGACTCCGAGCTTCCGGTTCATCCTGACGGGAATGGTCCATGTCTTACGCAGCCGGAGCGGGCTCTCGCCGAGAATTCCTGAGGGCGGGGCTGGCGGGCATGGGGTCTCTGTCGCTCTCGGGGCTGCTCCAGCTCAGGGCGCAGGCCGCCCCGACGCGGGAGCGGAAGGCCGTGATCCTCGTCTGGCTCAGGGGCGGGTGCAGCCACCTGGACACGTACGATCCGAAGCCGGACGCCCCGTCGGAGTTCCGCGGGCCGTTCGCGACGCTGGACACCAAGACGAGCGGCCTGCGCCTGTCCGAGTTGCTCCCCCTCCAGGCCGCGATCTCGGACAAGCTCACCGTCTTGCGCTCCATGGCGCACACGGGAGGGGGGCACCCGGCCGGGTCGCTCCAGCTGCTCACGGGCGATCCCGACCCCCAGGACAAGGCCGGCCCGGCCTTCCCGGATGTGCTCGCGGTGGCGAACTACCTCGGGAAGCGCGAGGACCGGGCGCTGCCGAACTACGTCGGGGTCAATCCCATCCACGGCTACGACGGCTTCCGCATCGCCGGCCCGGCGTTCCTGGGCTCGACTTACGAGCCGTTCGCCGTGATGGGAGACCCGTCCGCCCCGGACTTCCGCGTCAATTTCGGCGACGCCGCGGCGGCCGACCGCCTGCGGGACAGGGCGAGACTCCGCAGCACGTTCGACGACCTCCGGCGTTCGCTGGATCGGTCCGAGATCGAGAGGACCATGGACGATTTTCAGGCCCGCGCCCTCAACCTCATGACCAGCCCGGAGGCCGCCACGGCGTTCGACCTCTCTCGCGAGGACCCGAAGCTGCGGGACCGCTACGGCCGCCATGCCTGGGGCCAGCAGTGCCTCATGGCGCGTCGGCTCGTCGAGGCGGGGGTCGACCTCGTCACCACGACCTTCGACGGGCCGCTCTGCGGCCGGGTCGCGAACTGGGACGACCACGCCGTCAACCACCACGTCTTCGACGCCCTCAAGTTCCGCGCCCCGTATTTCGACCAGGCGGTCTCGGCCCTGATCCAGGACGTCCACGACCGGGGGCTCCAGGACCGAGTGCTGGTCATCGTCACGGGCGAATTCGGCCGCACGCCCCGCATCTCGTACGTCGCGAGCAGCGGGGGCGGCGTGGCGAGCGCCCCGGCGGGGACGACCCAGCCGGGCCGGGATCACTGGAACCGGGCGAACTCCATGATCTGGTCGGGGGGCGGCATCGAAGGCGGCCGCGTGATCGGCGCGACGGACAGCCGCGGCGAGGACGTGGTGGATCGTCGCGTCGGGCCTCACGACTTCCTGGCGACCGTCTATCGCCACCTTGGGATCGATTACGAACGGATCACCATCCCCGACCGTCTAGGGCGACCCATCCCGATCGTCTCCAACGGCCAGGCGATCCCGGAGCTGGTCTCGAGGTCCTAGGCCTAGGTTCTGTCTGACGGCTCGATGAGCCGGAAGCAACGGCGGATCATGGCGAGCTTGACCATGGCCAGGAAGTTGACCGCGAGCTTCTCGAACCGGGTCGCCAGGCGGCGGTTCTCCTTCAGCCAGAGGATGCACCGCTCGACGATGTTTCGTCGGCGGTAGGCCCCGGCGTCGAACTTCGGGTTCCTCCGCTGGTCCTTGCGGGTCGGGATCACCGCCTTGATCCCCCGCCGTCGCAGGTAGCGGCGGATGCGCCGATAGCTATACCCCTTGTCGCCGGCCAGGCGGCGGGGCCGCCGTCGCGGCCGGCCCCGGCCCGGCCGCTTGATCCGCACCGCCTCCAGGGCCGGCTCCAGGGACTTCGATTCGTGGGCCCGGCCCGCCGTGACGACGGCCGAGAGCGGGACGCCGCCGGAGTCGACGACCAGGTGGAGCTTCGTCCCGAAGCCGCCGCGGGAGCGGCCGAGGGCGTGGTCGGCCGGCTCGGCCGTCCCCCTTTTCCCCCCGGCCCCGGCGGCCGCGCGGCTCGCCCGGATGGAGGTCCCGTCGACGCACCAGAGGTCGAAGTCGATCCGCCCCGAGGCGTCCAGCTCCAGGTGGAGCCGCTCCAGGATTCGGTCGATGGTCCCGTCTCGGGCCCAGCGGTTGAAGCGGTCGTAGACGCTCTTCCACTTCCCGTAACGCTCCGGGAGCTCCCGCCACTGGGCCCCCGTGTGGAGGATCCAGAGGACGCCGTCGAGGGTCGTCCGGTGGTCGTTCCAGCGACCCCCCGGCCTCCCGACCGGCGGCAGAAGGTCGGCGATCAGGGTGAATTCCTCATCCTTCAACTCGTAGCGACGCGTCATCGCGGCCTCCTTGGGGAAGCCGCCATGGTAACGCTCTACGAGCCGTCAGACAGAACCTAGATCCTGGGCCCAGGCGACGTGGATGCGGAGGGCCGATCTCCGGCCGCCGTCGGGCCGGGGCAGTCGCTTGTCACGCCGAGTCTACCCGGGGGCTGCTCGCTCGAATTCTCCCGGTGCCGACCGGGTGGCGAGCCACCCGCTCAGTCCCCCGCATCCAACGGCTTGTACATCGGCTCGGACTTGCCGAAGAAGCCGCTGACGTTGACCGCGATCGGGTACGCGGCAGAGCACTCGGTGCAAACCCACGCGAAGTCGTAGGTCGTGCCATTGGCGGCGTGCTCCACCACGACTTCCTTATGTCGTTCCATGCGGCCGGTGCACAGGGGGCAGGTCGGCTTCTTCTTCATGCTGGGCTCCGCTCAAGCAGCTCGATACTGGAGAATTCCCCGGCGTCATCATCAGAGGCGCTGCAACGTGCGACAAGATGCGGCCGGGTGAGTTCGGCGGGCTCGACTGCCACCTCAATCGGGATGAGATCCGCCACGTTTCGACGTGGCGGCGGCTGCACGAGCAAGGATTGGAACAACATCAACCAGGGGGCCTAATCGGGGGTCGCCCCGCGTCTCAGCCCGGCGCCTTCTTCCAGGTGAACTGGGGCACCCGCTCGCCCCGGGCCGAGTACGCGGCCAGCGAGTCCAACCGTTTACGACGCGTCTCGACCTTCTTGGCGCCGGCGACCCACCAGTTGACCGCCTTGCGGTAGGACGCGGGCTGCTTCTCGTAAAACTCCCACGCCGCCGGCTTCTCCCGCAGAAGGCCCAGGAACGGCTCGGGCATCTCGACGTCCCCCTGCTCGTGGGAGTAGATGCCCGATCGGTCCTCGTTCCGAGCTTCGAACGCGGCCAGGCCGGTCGGCTGCATGCGGCCGAGTTCGGTCAGGGCCTGGACCCGAGCGATGTTCACGGCGCTCCACACGCTGCGCTTCTTGCGCGGCGTAAACCGGATCGTGTAGCTCTCGGCGTCGACGCCCTTCCGGACGCCGTCGATCCATCCGTAGCAGAGGGCCTCATCCACCGATTCCGGCCAGGTGATGCTAGACCGGCGCGTGCCCTTTTTGTAGAAGCCGACCAGGAGTTGGTCCGCCGTGGCGTGGTTCTCGCCGAGCCAGGCCCGGAAGTCCCCGGGTGTTTCGAAGAAGATAGGGTCCATGCGCCTCAGCCCTGCCGCTCGACCATCGCGGCCACCCAGACCGGCACGTAGGGAGGCGTGCAGCCCTTGGACACCGGCCAGTCGCGGTACAGGCCGATCCTCTCTCCGACGGCTACGGCTCGTTCGCGATACTCGGGGTGGTGGATGCCGATCGCGGCGAGCGTGTTGTTCATCGTCCACTGCACCTCCGGCGCAGCCTTCGGCATCTCTCTCTCGATGCGATCGAGGAGTGCGGGCAGGTCGAGGCCGCCGCCGCCTTTGTTCACGCGGCTGGCGGTGAAGTGCCAGCCCGCGCGGGCGGACCAGCGGTCCTTCGCCTTCATCCACTTCTGACGCAGCGATTCCTTCTCGGGGTGTTCTGCGACGACGTACGAGTTCAGCCAGTCGGCCACCTGCGAGCAGGTCGCGGACCGAGTCAACTCGTCGAGCTGGTCGGCCGAGAGCGACCTGGGCTTGATGATGAGCGTGGCGAGGAGTTGGGCCTCGACGTTGCCGGTCTCCCAGAGCCTGAGCGCGAGCTCATGGTCCGTCTTGATCTTCTTGGCGATCGCCCGCAGGTCGCCGAGCTTCACGCCGAACTGGTCGTCGGGCGCGCCGGCCTTCCTGTTGTGCTTACGCCGGGCGTCGTCGCCGAGGGACTCGAACTGGGCGAGGATTTCGTCGACGGTCATTCGGGGCGTTCCTTCCTTGATCGCGATCGGCCTGGGCGGATTCTAAGCGATTCCGAAAGGACGGGCGATGCATCCTGCTCCGGCGGGCATCGGCTTCCTCCGGCCTCGCGTCTCCCTGACCGTCTCAGTCGTAAGAGGTCGCACTTTGGCAAGCGAATTGCTTACACAATGAAATCCATGCTCGGTCGGCCCTTTTGTTGATCGACGCGTCATCCCGAAATCCGAGAGGACCATCATGGCCACCACCAACGATCCCGAGAAAAGCGCCGATCTGCCCCCTCGCGGCGACCGCAACGCCGATCCCATTACCGACCAGCCCGGCTCCCACCCCTTCGAGACGGGCATCGGGGCCGCGGTCGGCGGCCTCGCCTCCGGCGCGGCGGTCGGCTCCGTCGCGGGTCCTGTAGGCACGGCGGTCGGCGCCGCCCTGGGGGCCGTCGCGGGCGGCCTGGCCGGCAAGGGCGTGGGCGAGCTTATCGATCCGACGACCGAAGACAACTGGCTGCGAGACAACTTCTCGTCGCGCCCCTACGTCCGCGAGGGCGACACCTTCGAGTCCTACACGCCCGCGTACCGCTACGGCGCCACGGCCGAGTCGCAGTACGGCGAGGGCCGCTTCGACGAGATCGAGGAAGACCTGAAGAGCGGCTGGGAGGGCGAGGTGGAGTGGGATCGCGCCCGCGACGCGGCCCGCGACGCCTACGACCGAAGCGCCGCCATCCGCCGCGAGCGTGGCGCGTACATATGATTCATCCGCTTTCGACTGGACGCGACCGGGCGTGAGAACGCCCGCTTCACATAGATTGCCGCTCTACCGGGTTCGTCCGGCGGGGCGGCTCTTTTCCGTTGATGGGCTGCAGCTGGAACTGCTTGCGCTGCTCCATGGACATGGCTACACTCGACGGAGAGCCGACGAACCGCCCCTAGTCCCCGCCGACCACGCTCAGGGGAAATCCAGCGAAGCGGCGCAAGGAGTGGTCGCGAACAAAACGCGCATCCCCCATCCGTCCTGGTGCGTCACCCAGAGCGCGGGATTGGGCATGGAATCCCATATGAGCCGGATCACGCCGATGGCGGCCGTCAGGACGACGCCGTCAAGGATCGTGATCATTCGCTCGGAGCCCACGGTCGACACGCCTTCACTCGCTCTCATCCGGTAGCTCAGCCCGGCTCCACGGCGATCATGAGCCATCGCCGCGACCGATCGGCGGGGGCTCATCAGCCCGGCGGCGGCCGACTCTCGATAAAGCGGCGAGGGTCTCCTCCATGGAAGAACCCGACAAGGCTTCAGCCCTCGGGCCTTTCAGCGTGAGAGACTTCTCTTCGACGTGGAGCCGGAGCAGGCTCGCGGCCGGGTCGGATGGCATGGCGGCTTCCTCTCCCGGCATCCTACCGACGCCGGGCCGGGCCGGGAGCCTCAGGCCTCGTCCTCGACCAACTCCGCCCAGAGCGTCTCTCCGCCGTTCGACCACACGGCCTCGTCGCCGCCTTCGAGGTCGAAGCGGTGCGTCGCGGCCTCCTCGCTCCCGACGAATCCGGGCGTAGCCACGGTGCACAGCAAGGCCAGCAGCATCGGGCGGGCGCTACAGCCGGGGCAGAGCGAGCATGTCGATGCGGCCCGCCGTGACCAGATGCGGGTGATCAGCGATCGCGGCTCGCCGTCGGCACCTACCGCGGTATCGACCATCGTGAGTCTGGGTCTCGGTTCGTGCGGCATCGCAACGGCCTCCGGCACCATCATCAAGCGGAACAACAAGAGCTTACCAAGTGCATCAAATCACGCAACAAGAAATCTGGGTCAGAAGCATGGCTTTCCGCGCACGTCGCAGATGTCGTAGGAGCGGGCTTCGTCGGCGTAGATGCCCGCCAGCGGCAGCGTCGCCCCGCTCATCATGGCGAACCGGCCGTGCTTCTCGTTCACGGCTTTCTTCAGGATTGTGTGTCTCGGAATCGCGCTGATAGGCAGCGAGTCGCCCAGGGAGTTGATCGGGTGTCACCGGATGGACGCAGTCCTGCACGTTCGGAACGGGCTGCCGGAATACCGGTTCCTGTACCACTCGGAGAGTCTCCTATGCCCATCCGCCGCGACAGGCGGCTGCAGATCGTGCGCTGGGGCGACGGCGGGCGGCGGAGCTGCACGCCCCCCCGCACCGGCCGGACCTGGAAGAAGAGCGTCGAGTCCGGCCTGTGGCTGAACGCCGGGGCGGTGCCGGTCGAGATACCGGCGATGTTCAGGCTGGAGCGGCGGGGCGTGTGGTACGCTATCGAGGTGGGGATGCGGGGCATCCTCGTGCCCGACGAGCGCGGCCTCGCGGTCTGCCACATGGTCATCGACGAGGCGACGCACTATTACCGGGTCATGACTCGGGCCGAGCGGATGCCGGTGCTGATCGACCAGGTGATCTGAGCGTCAGGGCCCGACGCGAGCGTCGCCGCTCAGGACTCCGGCGCTCGAAAGTGTCCTCGGCCCCAGACCTGACGGTTGAAGCCTCCCGATCCTCCCCGGGGTATCGTGATCGTCTCCCAATCGTCGCCGGCCAGGACGCGGGCGATGAGGATGATCTGGCCGACGTGGTAGCCGCAGTGGGCCAGCGACCGCTGGATCGCCAATGGGACGCTGTGCGGCTCGCCCCGAATGGTGATGGTTTTGCTGACGTCTTCAGCCGTCAGGGACTCCAGCGAGTCAAACAGCGCATTCCAGCCGGACTCCCAGTAGGCGAGCAACTCGTCCCGCGAGGCGAACGTATCCACGAACTCGTCGTCCCGGTTGCGCCAGGACTTCTCGCCGTCCGTCGTCAAGAAGTCGGTCCATCGCGACAGGAGGTTGCCGGCCACGTGCTTCATGATCACGGCGATAGAGTTGGTGTTCGGGTCCAGTGGACGGTGCAGCTTCTCGTCCCTCAGCTGAGAGACGGCCTTCTCGGCCCAGCCCTTGTTGGCCCGAAAGGCGGACAGCGCGCCCTCGACGAGGATCTGCGCCAGATCATTCGACTCGACGGATCCCATGCCCCCTCCCTCCTGACGTCGCTTGACTACCGGCTTCGCGATCGGACCTGACCGCCTGTGTTCGATTGAGGATTCCTCGCCGCCTCCATATGTTCGCACCATCTGTTTCCGGATTCGATCCCGGGCCAGTGGGCGACGCGAGCACGATCAGCAGGGGGACCAACGGCGAGGAAGAAGAAGCGGAAGGGAACCGGAATTGCTTCGCTCTCTGACGAACACAGGGGAGCAAGCCATGGCGAAGAAGACCGGTGACGTCTCGATCGGCAAGTTCGACATCCTGGCGACGTACACCTACGCCAAGGGCCTGCTCGACGGCCTGGACGACAAGGAAGCCCGCGAGCGGGGTATGGTCGCGGCCGTCATGGGCGCGAAGGCCAAGCTCGGCAGGCCGGGCGGCACCGCGAAGGACTACCACGACGACAAGTCGGCCGCCGAGAAGAAGAAAAAGTCGACCATCACCGCGGCGTCGTTCGACAGGCAGGTGGCCGACAAGATGGGGCCGTACTTCGAGGAAACGTTCCTGCCCGCGCTGAAGAAGTTGGCCGTGGCGGGGTTGTCCTACGATGAGGTGAAACGCCTGATCCAAATCCCCCGGTTGTGGGGAGCGAAGATCAGCGGCGAGACGTTCAAGGAGCGGGCGGCGGCGCCGAGGTGACGAAAGGACGGAACGCATTGGAACGACACAATGGTCCCTGGACGATCCTGGATTCCGAAGAAGAGTATAAAGACGATTTCATCGAGGTCGTGCGTGATGACGTCCGTCGCCCCGACGGGCAACTTGGCGCTTACGCCACCGTGACGATGAAACCCGGCGTTGCGGTGCTCGTCGTGGACGAGGACGGCACGGTCGTCCTCACGCGGCAGTTTCGCTACGCCCTCGGACGGGACAGCGTCGAGGTTGTGAGCGGCGGCGTGGATGAGGGTGAAGAGCCGCTCGCGGCCGCACGTCGCGAAGCCAAAGAAGAGTTGGGAATCCAGGCTGAGCGCTGGGACGATCTGGGACGAATCGATCTGGACACGTCGATCGTCCGCTCCCCCGTGTCCTTGTTCATGGCCCGAGAACTGAGTTGGACGGAGACGGAGCAGGAAGGAACCGAGGAGATAGAGCCGGTCAAGGCCTCGTACGCCGAGGCCATCCGAATGATCGAAGACGGTACGATAATGCACGCCCCGACTTGCGTGCTCCTACTGAAGGCGAGAGCATTTGTGGAGTCTACGTCCGCCCACTGATCGTGCTTTCCGCCAGGCGGGAGACGAGGATCCGCCCGGCAGGTCTCGAGACGTGAGGGTCCATCGCTAGGAGGCCCGGACGCTCACCATGCAACAGCCCTGCCCCGGCTCCGGGCGCGGCCATTCCTTCTTCTCGGGAAAGTGGCCCGCCTCGAGGTAGGCCTTGATGTGCTCGGCGTCCTCGGCGGTCACGCCCTTCGCCACGGCGGCCGGTGCTGAGGTGGCCAGCCGCTCGGCCTCCGCGGGGTCCAGTCTCAGGCCGACCGTGGCGGCGTTGCGGAAGCCCGCGACCTCCGTCCACTTCGTCCGGCTCGGGATGCGGACGGTGAGCAGGGCTGCGACCACCGGACCATGGAACCCCGGCGACACCGATTCGAGGATTACGTCGTAAGCCATGGCGGCATTCTACCCGCCGGCGAGGAAGACGGCGAGGCGGGGTTGCGACCTGGCCGACCTGCTACAGAATGGGAGCCCCTTCCCATCCCCTCCATCCGAGTCCATGGATGGCGACGACCTTCGAGGGCTGATCGCCTTGGCGTGGCCGTTCGGCACCGGACCTCACGCGCCTGGTTCGGGGAGGTCTCGAGACGTTGAAATGAGGCCCTCCCCTTCGGCTGGGGCGGCAAGCGGTCGGAACGGCGACGACGTCAGGGAGAGTGGTGCCGCTTGGGCGGCTCCGGGGCCTGCACTCGTCAGCCTCTCCGGCGGTCGAGGAATCGAAGTTATGGCTGCGTGCAAGCCAAACAACCCACTCACTGCTTGCGCAAGCCGCGGCAATGGACGGGCCATCGCTCCGGGCCGGGGCGGACGTATAGGCCGAGTTCGGAAGTCTTCAGGTCTCCGGTCGTGGCGGCCCGCCTCTAAGATTCGGGAATATTCCATCCGTGATGCGGATGCAGGATTCAGTACGATGAGAGGGGGTGTCGGCTGGGCCTGTTGGGAGATGACTGCGCGAGGAGATCTCAAGGTCGAACGACCATCACGGATGCCCAGTGGTCCGGCCTCGGGCGATGGACGCGGGTCGTACGAGGGGGCGGACCGGCCGTGCCGAGGGCCGACGCGGGACACGAAAATGACCGACCATCCACATAGTATCGGGGATCTTCGATTCGTCGCGAGCGGGGCGGGCGCCGCCGTGATCCTGATCGGCGGATTGGTGCTGATGGGGTGGACGTTTGACGTCGCTCTGCTCAAGAGCCTCAGCCCCGATCTCACGGCCATGAACCCAGGCGGGACCGCTCTGGCCTTCATCCTGTCCGGCGTCTCGCTGCGGGCTCAGGCCCCGGCCGGCGCGACGCACCGACGACGCGCCCTCGGAGTCGCGTGCGCGGCTGGCGTCCTGCTAATCGGCCTGGCTCGCCTGGGGGGCTACCTGGCCGGTTGGGACGGGGGGCCCGATCAACTGCTCTTCCGCGCGGCCCTGGATCGGGAGGCCTACCGCGTCGGCCTACCCAATCGGATGTCGCCGAACACGGCCTCGGCGTTCGTGGCCGTTGGGCTGGCGTTGTCCCTGCTCGACGTAAAAACCCGTCGCCGCGATGTCCGCCCCGCCCAACTCCTGGCGCTCGCGGTGGGCATGATCGCGCTGCTGGCGTTGATCGGCTATGTTTACAGCGCCACCTCTTTGATGGGCGTCAGGCAGTTCATCCCGATGGCGCTGAACACCGCCATCGCGTTCGCGATCCTGAGCATCGGCATTCTCCACGCCCGTCCGGAGGCTGGGATGATGCGGGTCGTCACAAGCGCCGGCGCCGGCGGGATCATGGCGAGGCGGTTGTTGCCCGCGGCGATCCTGATCCCCGCGATCGTGGGCTGGACGAGTTGGCACCTCCAGCAGCGCGCGATCTGGGATCAGGTGGCGGGAATGTCCCTGTTCGTGCTGGGCAACATCGTCCTCTTCACGAGCTTGATCTGGTGGAACGCGGCGTCCCTCGAGCATATGGATCGCGAGCGTGCGCGGGCGGAGCGGCGCCTGAAACTCCAGTACACGGCGTCGCTCGCCCTGACGGGGTCGCCTCGGCTGGACGACGCCATGTTCGACCTCCTGCGGGCGATCGGCGAGCGCCTGGGCTGGTTGGAGGGGGGGCTCTGGCGCATCGACCCGCAGGCCGACGTGCTCCGCTGCACCGCCCTCTGGCACTCCCCGTCATTCCAGCCCGAGGAATTCGCGGCGCTCACCCGCCGCACGGCGTTCGCCCGAGGGGTCGGATTGCCGGGGCGCGTCTGGGCGAGCGGTCGACCGGCCTGGATTCCGGACGTCGTCAAGGACCCGAATTTTCCGAGGGCGCAGGCGGCCGCCCGCGAGGGGTTGCATGGCGCCTTCGGCTTCCCGGTCATCGTCGGCCGCGACGTCCTGGGCGTCGTCGAGATCTTCAGCGGAGAGATCCAGCAGCCCGACGACGAGCTCCTTCAGATTTTGACGGCCATCGGCGGCCAGGTCGGCCTGCTCATCAAGCGCAAGGAGGCGGAAGAGGCCCTGCGGCGGGGGGAGGAACGATTCCGGTCCCTGATCGAGGCCACGTCGGCGATCGTCTGGCACACCCGGCCGTCCGGACAGGTCGACGCGGAACAGCCGAGCTGGACCGAGTACACCGGCCAGACGTTCGACCAACTGAAGGGCACGGGCTGGCTCGAGGCCGTCCATCCCGACGACCGAGCGGAGACCGCCCGGGCATGGTCGGCGGCCATGGGCACCCGCTCGCTCTTTCAGATGGAACACCGGCTGCGACGGCGCGACGGCGTCTATCTTCACATGCTCGTCCGGTCCGTTCCGATCCTCGACGAACGGGGCGACGTCCGGGAATGGGTCGGGGTCCACATCGACATCGACGCCGAGAAGCGGGCCGAGGCCGCGCTACGGGAGGCTGAAGAGCGGGCTCGTCTGCTGCTCGAATCCTCGGGCGAGGGCATCTACGGGATCGACATGCAGGGCCTTTGCACCTTCATGAACCGGGCGGCGGCGGAGATGCTCGGCTACTCGACCGAGGAGGTGATCGGCCGTAACGCGCACGAGCTCTTCCACCACACCCGGCCCGACGGCTCTCCTTACGCGGTGGAAGACTGCCCGATCTATCGAAGCTTCAGGGTCGGGAAGGGGTGCCGGGTGGATGACGAGGTCCTGTGGCGACGGGACGGGGTTAATTTCCCAGCCGAGTACGCCTCGTTCCCGATCCGCGGGGTCGATGGTGAGATCAAAGGCGCGGTCGTCAACTTCACGGACATCACGGAGCGGAAACGAGTCGAGCGGGAGTTGATGCGGGCGAATCAGGCGGCCCAGGCGGCGACCCGGGCGAAGAGCGAGTTCCTGGCCAACATGAGCCACGAGATCCGGACGCCCCTGAACGGCATCGTCGGCATGACGGAGCTGGCCCTCGACACGGAGTTGTCGGCCGAGCAGCGGGAGTACCTCGAGATGGTGAAACTCTCGGCCGATCACCTGCTGAACGTCATCAACGACATCCTCGACTTCTCCAAGATCGAGGCCGGCAAGCTCGACCTGGAACTCGTCGAGTTCAACCTTCGCGACACCCTCGACGACACCGTGGCGACGCTCGCGCTGCGTGCCCACAAGAAAGGGCTGGAACTCGCCGATTACGTCGCGACCGACGTGCCGGACGCGCTGGTGGGCGACTCCCACCGCCTGCGCCAGGTGATCGTCAACCTGCTTGGCAACGCGATCAAGTTCACCGAGCAGGGGGAGGTGGTGCTCCGCGTCGAGGTCCAGTCGCAGACCGAGGAGGATGTGCACCTGCGCTTCGCCGTCATCGACACCGGCATCGGGATCGCGCCCGACCAGCGGCAGAGGCTCTTCCGGGCCTTCGCGCAGGCCGACACCTCGACCACCCGCAAATACGGCGGCACCGGGCTGGGCCTGGCGATCTCATCCAGGCTCGTGGAGATGATGGGCGGGACCATCGAGCTGGACAGCGCGGTCGGCCGTGGGAGCACCTTCCATTTCACGGTTTGCTTCGGCCGGGCGCGGGGGCCGGTCAAGCGGGCGACGCGGGCGGAGCCGGCCCAGGTTCACGGCCTGCCAGTCCTCGTCGTGGACGACAACGCCACGAACCGGCTCATTCTCCGAGAGATGCTCGCCCGATGGGGCATGAAGCCCAGGGTCGTCGAAGACGGCCGGCAGGCGCTGGCTGCGCTTGATGAGGCGCGTCGGTCCGGTTCGCCGTTCTCGTTGGTCCTGCTGGACGGCATGATGCCGGAGATGGACGGGTTCGCCCTCGCCGAGCGGATCCGCGAGGATCCGGGGCTGGTCGGCGCGACCTTGATGATGCTCTCGTCGGCCAATCGCCGCGAAGATGCGGCGCGGTGCAAGGAGCTGCATGTGGCCTCCTATCTGACGAAGCCCATCCGACAATCGACCCTCCTGGACGCCATCATGACCTCCCTCGGCCCGTCGCTGAAACTCGAAGGTCGCACCCCCTCGGCGTCTCGGCCTTCACCCGGGAAAAGCTCGCAATCGCTTCGGCTCCTCCTGGCCGAGGATAATGTGGTCAATCAGAGGCTGGCGGTCAGCCTCCTGGAGAAGCGGGGCCACCAGGTTCGAGTGGTCGGCAACGGTCGCGAGGCGCTTGCGGCCCTCGAGGGTCAATCGTTCGACGCCGTCTTGATGGACGTTCAGATGCCGGAGATGGACGGGTTCGAGGCGACCGCCGCGATCCGCTCCCGCGAGTCGGCGAGCGGGGGCCACACCCCGATAATCGCCATGACCGCCCACGCCATGAAAGGGGACCGCGAGCGTTGCCTCGCGGAGGGCATGGACGCTTACGTCGCCAAACCGTTACGGCCTCAGGAGCTGTTCGAGGTCCTGGAACACCTGAACCTCGCAGCCGCAGCCGCAGCCGAATCCGCGGCCGTCGAGTCTGCTCCCCCACCACCGGCTTTCGACCTCGCCGCGGCCCTCGGCCGCCTGGACGGGGACGTGGAGTTGATGAGGGAACTGGCCGGGCTCTTCCTTGACGAATGCCCTCGGCGGATGACGGAAATCCATGAAGCGATTCTCCATCGCGACGCAACAGGCCTCAAGAATGCGGCCCATACCCTGAGGGGGTCGGTAGCCAACTTTGGGGCCCCGGAGGCCACCGAAGCCGCGCATCGCCTGGAGGCCGCGGCGCGTGACCAGGGGTGGGCCGACGTCGGGCCGGCCTGGGCCGCCCTGGAACAGGCCATCGAGAGATTGACGCCGGCCCTCGCCGATCTCGGCCGGGCGGGCCTTACTTAACGGCGAAGTCGTCGACACGCGGCCCGCTCGGTCTCCCGTCCGTTGAGAGGAGGGGCGATGGCACGGGACTTTCGAGTAATCCGGGACGGGATGGCGGGGGTTCCGCCGGGCATGCCGGGGCTCTGGGCCGTGGCGTGCCTCGGCGGCGTGAGCCTCGAGCGCGGCGTCCCGATCGCTGAGATCCACGATTACATCAAGGAGCCCGACAACGTCGTCTGGTTGGACGTGAAGGACCCGGGGCCGTCGGAATTGGCCATGCTGATCGACGAGTTCGGCCTCCACCCTGTTGGGCTGGAGGCCGAGTCCCTGGGCCGACGACGTCCGAAGGTGGACGAGTTCAAAGGATACGCACTGCTGATCACCTGCGTGGCCGTGCCTGGGGACGATCCCAAGGTACTTCGGACCACCGAACTGGACCTGTGTCTCGGCCGGAATTTCGTGGTCTCCATCCACCGTGGCCGCGTCCCCGCCCTGGAGGAGGCGATGGCCCGCTGGATGCACGGCGGACCGAGGCTGCGCGAGGGGGTGGGCTTTCTTGTATTCGCGGTGATGGACGCCCTGGTCGCTTCCTTCGCCTCATTCCTGGCCGGCATCGAAGAGGACGTCGAAGAGATGGAGATCGCCGTATTCACCCGGTCGGACGAGGAGAGCGTGAGGACCCTGCTCCAGCTCAAGCGGAACCTCGCCGCGTTGCGACACGAACTCCAGTCTCTCCGGACGATCTTCGAGGTCTTGCTCCGTCGCGATCATCCGTTCTTCCCGGAGGGGGCGGAGGTGTATCTCCGGGACGTCTACGACCACCTTCTACGGATGCTCGACGTGCTGGAGGCCGGCCGCGAGAGGGCGGACGCCGCGATGGACGCAACGCTGGCCATCGGCTCCCACCGCCTGAACAAGACGATGAAGTCGCTGTCGCTCATCACCGTGGCGATGGCGGTCATCGGCTCGGTGTTCGGCGCCTACGGGATGAATTTCGAGGAGATGCCCCTCGCCAGGGCGCCGTGGGGCTTCTGGTTCGTCGCCGCGGGTACCATCGTCCTGGTCACGACGCCCTTGCTGATCGGGTGGTGGCGGAGGTGGTGGTGAGCGATGAGGTCGCGGAGCCATGGCCGCGTAAAGGGCCGGGCAGGCACCCTGCAGGGCCATTTTTACATCCTGAGAGGGGACTTTCATGCATGTCCTAATCGCGGATGATGACCCCGTCTCGAGGCGGCTGTTGCAGAGCTATCTGCAGAAATGGGGATACGAGGTGACGGCGGCGAAGGACGGGGCCGAGGCGTGGAACCTCTTCGTCGGCGGCAACTACCCGATGATCATCACCGACTGGATGATGCCGGAACTGGACGGGGCGGCGCTAATCCGACGAGTCCGATCGGCCGATCGGCCCAGCTATGTGTACACGATGCTCGTCACTGCGAAATCCGAGAAGGAAGACCTGGTCGAAGGCATGGAAGCCGGAGCCGACGACTTCCTGACCAAGCCGTTCGATCGGGACGAGCTCCGGGTCCGGTTGCGTGCCGGAGAAAGGATCATCCGCCTGGAGGAAGACGTGCGTGAAGCCAAGGTGGCGTTGATAGAGACGGAAAAACTCGCGAGCCTAGGCCGCCTCGCGGCGGGGGTGGCCCACGAGATGAACAACCCGCTCGCCTTCGTCGTCAACAACCTGGCGGTCCTCCGCCGCGACGTCCTGGACGCCATGCGTGTGCTGGATAAATACCGGGAATGGCAAAGCTCCCTGGCGCGGGCGGAGCCGGAACTCGCCGCCGAGGCGGCCCGCCTGGAGGAGGAGATCGATCTGCCTTACCTCCAGGGGAATCTCCCCCAACTCTTCGAGAGTTCAGCCGAGGGCCTGAGACGCGTCCGCGCGATCGTTCAGAATCTGCGCGACTTCGCCCGCCTGGATGAGGCGGAATTCAAGCAAGTCGACGTGAACGCCGCCCTCCGATCCACCCTGGAAGCCCTCCGTCACGAGATCTACAAGAAAGCGGTCCGCGTGGAAACCGCCTTTCAAGAGTTGCAGCCGATGTTGTGCCACGCCGGCAAGATCAATCAGACATTCTTGAATATTCTGCTCAACGCCATTCAGGCCTCCGAGCGCGAGGGGCTGGTCGAGGTCCGTACCCGGCCCGACGGGGGGGCTGCCGTGCTGGTGGAGATCGAAGACCACGGCACTGGGATCCGCCCCGAGGACCTGCCGCACATCTTCGAGCCCTTCTTCACCACGAAGCCGGTGGGCGCCGGCACTGGCCTGGGGCTCTCAGTCAGCTACGGAATCGTCAAGGACCAGGGCGGTACGATCGAAGTCGAGAGCGACGTAGGCCGTGGCAGCCTCTTCCGCGTCCGGCTCCCTCTCCATCCTCCGCAGGCAGACGCCGGCTCGGGGTCGATGACCGTGCAATGAGCCAGTCCGGCGAGCCGATCCTAGGATGACGATAAGATGGCAGGGTGGTGAGCTCACGAAGACCCACAGGCAATAGACAGAATACTTTGTGCAAAGATGAATCCGCACACGGTGCACGCGATCGATTGGGGCACCCGGTCCACTGATGACACTTGAGGATGTTCGCCCGGAACCCGGTTCCGACGGCAGCAGATTTGCGGGGTGTCCAAAGTTTGCTTCGCCTCGTCTTGCAAGGAATTAGGTCGCGGCCGAGGGCCATCAGGACGAGGATTGAGTTGTTGGATACAGAAGTTGCAGCGGGGAGTCCAATGCCATTCGAGGAACCGCCGGAGGACGGGATCAACGAGCCGAAATTCACGATCAACGCGTTCATGCGCTATCTGTCGGCGAACGCATCCGGCCGCGAAGCGATCACGTTGCAGCAGAAGTACCCCAGCGCTTACCAGGCGGTCTACTACGACGCTGCGTCGGACGTCCTCAGGCGTTACATCGACTCGGGCATGGGCGATGATGCGATCTTGGACGAGGGGATCGCCGCGATCAGGGCCGCATCGACGGAGGATAAAGGCCCGCACAACATCCGCGCGAACGTCGAGGTGGTCGAGGCTTTCCGCGACCGACGTCCCAAGCTCAGTTTCGGCGGGCTCTCCCCTTCAACCTCTCCGGGACCACAGATGAGCCTGGTCATCGCCGGAGTCGAACTGGTCATCCAACCGGAGATCCTGTTGGAGGGCGTAATCGACGGCGAGATGCGCGGGGGCGCCGTGAAGTTCTACTTCTCGAAAGGCCACCCGCTGACCAGCCCTGCCGCGTCCTATGGCGCGTTACTGCTCCAACGATACTGCGAGGCAAACCTGCCGGACCGGGCGACCGTCCAGAACAGGCAGTGCATCATTTGCGACGTACGCGTCGGGGAAGTCCATCACTCGCCGGAAGCGACCGTACGCCGGGAGCGGGAGATCGAGGCGGCCTGCGCGGAGATCGCGGTCAGGTGGCCAGCGACATCCCCGCCAGGGAGGCCATAGCTCAAACTCCGCTCAGAAGCACGTCTTCAACCCGATTGAGCGGATGTTCTCCATGCTCAAGGCCTGGCTGCGGTCGGCGAAGGCGCGGACGGTCGACGGCCTGATCGGGGCGGTGGGCGACGCCCTGCCGACGTCCTGGGCTGGTTCCGCCATCGCGGATCTCACGCCCAGCGGTCAAGCGATACACCCGACGAGAAACCGCTCTAGAGCCAACGGGGCACGGATGGAGGGGCTCGATGCGCCATGCAGGTCGAGCACTTGAGAGGAGCGGCCCGTCGAATCCCCGCACCTACGGAAATTAGGATTGAATCGCCCGATCTCGGCAGTCCGGACCCAAGGAATGAAGTGTTGAGAGACGAGTCACGGGGCGCTCCGGGCGTCATACATCCGATCGCGTGAGGCGGTCGAATCCTCCGTAGGCGTCGCGCCTGGACGTGCGGTGACGCCCGAGGTACGGGCCGGCCGCCCGGCCGTCGCCGCCGACGTTGGGCGGTCGGAAGTTCTGGCGATTCGAACAGTGCTTCGACACGCGTAGAGGTTCGGCCAGGTCAAGCCGCCGCGGAATCTCTGCACTTCCCCCGACTTTATTCGTTGATCGGCCTGTTCGTTGAGGATCCTCAGTCTCGGCCGCCGAACCGACCAGGGGCCACGGGAAAAAACGGGGGCAGCCCGGCCGCGGCTGGGCACCCGCACTCAGTTCACCGCCCCCGCGTCCGGACGCGGATGTCGCCGTCGGCGAGGATGGCGGCCACGAGGAGGCAGCCGTTGAAGTAGGCCGGGTTCCGCTTGTTCCTCGCGTTCGAGTTCAAGCGCGGCCGCCTCCCGTCTGGGGCCTCGTCGGCGGGCGGAGGACGAATTCCATCCCGGCGCCTCGGCCGGCGTCCGCAGCGCGGCGGCCTCGACGACGGAGAGGGCCTCGGGGCCGTCGACGCCGAACCGCTCGGCGGCGTCGCCCGCGGCGGTCGTCGGGACGTGCGGCGTCGTCGCCCCGGGCGCCGTCGACCCGGTGTCGGTCCAGCTCGTCCTGCACCGCGCGGGCGCACGCGGCGAAGGCGGCGCGGGCCCTCCGCTCGAACGCCCCGGCCTCGGCGTGCGGGTCGGGCTCGGGCAGCTCGACCTCCAGCCCGCAGGTCGCGCCGAGCGACCCGTCGTCCGGCAGGCCGACCTTCTTGCTGTATCCGACCGCGATCTTCATGGGCGTCGAGGTCCTCCGGGTGATGGATCGAGGTCAGTGGCCGGGTCGGACCTCCAGGTCGGAGCTGTCCCGGGGCGACTTCCTGGAGCCGCAGCCCCGGGATCGAGCGTAGGGGCGAGGCGACGAGCCTGGACCGCCTCCGGTCGCGACGCAGGGCCGCGACCAGGCGGCCCGTCCGCATCCTGGCGTCGGCCAGGGCTTGGTGGAGAGTCTCGGCACTCTTCGAGTGCGGACGCGACGCCGCCGGCCGTCCCCTCCAGAACAGGCCCCGGCAAGGCCTTCGGGGTGAGGCCGCCGACGAGGGGCGAGGTCTTCTTCGTCGCGATCGTCTCGACCAGCGGGCCGGCGCGGGCGGGCTTGACGACCACGGCGTCCTCGGACGGGCCGACCGCCGACTCCTTCGACAGGGGTTGCCAGGCGAACGACCGGAGGCCGTCGCGGCAGAGAGGCCGGGCCTCCGGGCCTAAGAGGCGGACCTCGCCAGAGCCGAGGCGGACCGCCCTCGCCAGGTGCTCGCGGTCCGTGTGCAGCCGGACCGGCTCGCCCGTGTAGCGTGAGCGGGCCAGCACCAGCTCGGTCGGCGGGACGTGCGGGCCTGCACGGCGACGCGGCCGTTGCAGTCGAGGGTCGCGGGGGCGTGGGGCTCGTCGCCGCTGGGGAGGCTGTCGATCGCCCCGGCCAGGAACGCGGCGTCCGCCGGGTCGATTGCCAGCCGCGTCGAGGCCGAGCCCGCGTCGGGCACGGCGTGCTCGACGCGGGGGAAGCGGGCGTCGGCCTCGATGGACGGATGCAGCGTCCAGGCCCCGGCCCGCAGCGTGACGTGGGTTTCGGTCCGGCCGATCGCGACGGGGGCGTCGCGCGGCAGGCCCTTGCACGCGAACAGCGGGACGGTCCGCACGAGGAGGTCGTCTTCCCAGGGCGGGCCGAAGCCGCCCTGGACGAGCATCTGCCGGCCGTCGGTGGCGAGCACCTCGGACGTCGAGCCTCTCAGAAGGATGCAGTCGAGGGCGTGGCGGGCCGACCGCTCACCGGCCGTCGCGGCGGCCTCGGCCAGGGCCTCTGGTACTACAGTTGTAACCGCTGACTACAGCCTGGCCAAAGAAACCATCGGGCGGTTGACATCGTAGTACAGGTATGAGGCCGACAGGAACTGCTCCGGAACTGGAACGTCGCCGCACCCGGGCCGTCGAGTTGATGAAGCAGGGCGAGTCCCCCACCGTCATCGCTCGTATCCTGGGGGTTCGCCGCCGCTCGCTGTACCGATGGAAGAAGATGGCCCGGGCCACCCCCGAGGGGCTCGCTGCCAGGCCGCATCCCGGACCCAGGCCCCGGCTCACCGCCGAGCAACTCCGGGAGTTGGGGACGCTCCTTCGGCAGGACGGCTGGCCCAATGCCCTGTGGACGGCCCAACGGGTCGCCGAGATGATCCGCCGCCACTTCGACGTCGAGCACGTCCGCAAGATCCTCCGACGCCGGCTCGGCTGGAGCAGCCAGGTACCGCAGGCGAAGGCCAAACAACGCAACGTCGAGAAGATCGACCGCTGAAGGCGTAAGGAACTGCCCGGGATCATCGAACGGGCTCAGGGACGGAAGGCCCACCTGGTTTTCCTCGACGAGTCGGGCTTCCAGATGACCCCGGTGGTCCGCCGCACTTATGCCCCCAAGGACGAGACGCCGACGTCGAGGCGTTCCACCGCAAAGGCAAGGTGTCGGCGATCAGCGCCGTGACCGTCAGAGCGGCCCGCAAGCGGTGCGGGCTGAGATATCGACTCCTGCCGGATAACGCCAACGCCCACGGCGAGGACACGTTGTCGTTCCTGGCCGGATTGCGGCGTCGGCTGAAAGGCCCGATGACGATCCTCTGGGACCGGAGCAACAACCACCAACGCTGCGGCCT
Organism: Planctomyces sp. SH-PL62; assembly: GCF_001610895.1. Lineage (NCBI taxonomy): Bacteria > Pseudomonadati > Planctomycetota > Planctomycetia > Planctomycetales > Planctomycetaceae > Planctomyces > Planctomyces sp. SH-PL62. The sequence goes on from NZ_CP011273.1 coordinate 3,415,265, forward strand.
GGTGAAGAAGTACCTGGCGAAGCATCCCGAGATCGTCACCGAGGAGTTCCCCGGCTACGCCCCAGAGCCAACCCGGACGAGGGGGTATGGGGCTGGACGAAGTACCATCCGCTGCCCAACTTCGCCCCGGAGGGCTTGGGGGAGTTGCGGTCTCGATTGGAGGGTGAACTGTCGTCACTGAGTAAGCGAGGAGACCTCCTGGCCTCCTTCATCCGGCATGCCGAGATCCCGCTCCGCTTATAGAGTATGTTTCTTTGTCCAGGCTGGACTCAGTAGGGGCCGCGCCGTCGCGCTTCACGAAGTCGACGACGTCCACGCCGGGGGGCAGCTGGATCGGCCCCTGGTTGAGCCGCATCACCAGGTAGCCCACCTGGTCGGCCTTGGCCCTGGCCTCGGCCTCGGTCACCTTCCCGATGGTGAAGTAGCGGCGCCTGCCCTGGTAGAGGAACTGGCCGCACCAGCCGTTGCCCTTCTTCTCGATGGTCGCCATGGGTGTCGCCCCACGCCGTCGCAACGCATCCGCCGGGTTTATCGAAGAATCACCGAAGACCGCCCCTTGACGCACCCGGATATCGTTGTAAGTCCAATGCCGGCGGTGGGAGTCGAACCCACACGGGCGTTCCCGCCCAGAGGATTTTAAGTCCCCAGCGTCTGCCGTTCCGCCACGCCGGCGGGCGCGGGGGCGAAGATCGTTCGGGAGCGGAGGGGGTGGGATTCGAACCCACGGAAGGTGTGACCCTTCTACGGTTTTCAAGACCGTCCCAATCGACCACTCTGGCACCCCTCCGAACGCCTCGCGCGCCTTGGTTCAATTACTGGCTGGCCTCGTCGATGATGTCTTCGGCCACGTAGATGGGGACGTCGACGGCGACGGCCAGGGCGATGGCGTCGCTCGGCCGGGAATCGACCTCGATCGTCTCCCCCTCCTGGCGGATCCTCAGCTTGGCGAAGTACGTGTGGTTGCGGAGCTCGCTGATGTAGATGTCCTGCAGTTCGCCCCCCAGCGACTCGATCGTGCTGGCCAGCAGGTCGTGCGTCAGCGGTCGCACGGTCGGCTGGTTCTTGACGCGGCGGTCGATGCTCGTGGCCTCGAAGATGCCGATCACGATCGGGAACATACGCTCGCCGTCGACTTCCTTGAGGAAGATGATATGTTGATCGCTGTTCTCATTGATGATGATCCGCATGAGATCCATCTGGACCGGCACGGCACCCACCCCTTCCTCTCGCCTCGCCCGCCGCGACGTTCCGGCCTCGGCCCCCCGCGACGACGTCCGCGACGGGCTGATCTGATGGTATCGGGCCCGCGGCGCGTCGTCAACGCGCCGCGGGCCGGTCGTTTCAGGACGATTCCAGGAGGGCCGCGACGGACGCCCGCTGCGCCTCCAGCTCGGCCAGCTTGGCCCGCGAGGCGGCCACGACGTCGGCCGGGGCCCGGGAGGTGAAGCCGTCGTTGGAGAGCTTGCCGCGCAGCGGGTTGATCTGCTTGTCGAGGTCGGCGAGGCCCTTCCGGAGCTTGGCCCGCTCGGCCTCCTTGTCGATCAGCCCTTCCAGCGGCAGGACGACTTCGGCGTCGGCCAGGACGACCACGGCGGAATCGGCCGGGCGAGGCTCGCCGTCGGCGCCGACGGCGACCGTCCCGGCCCCGGTGAGGGCCTTGATGAACTCTTCACCGAGGCGAAGGCGGTCGGCCGTGATCCCTTCGGCGATGATCCGGGGGGCGATCTTGGCGTCCTTGGGGACGTTGCGCTCGGCCCTCAGGTTGCGAATCGCCTGGATCTTCTCCTTCCACTGGTCGACCGTGGCGCGGGCCTCGGCGTCTTCCAGGCCCTTCGGGGCCGGCCAGGCGGCGATGCAGGCGTTCGGCTCGGCGGGGGAGGGGAGGGGGACGCCTCGACTCGGGGCCAGCTCGCCGAGCGGGGCCCAGATCTGCTCGGTCAGGAACGGCATGAACGGGTGCAGGAGCCGGCAGAGGGAGTCCAGGACCGCCGCGGCGGTGCGCTGGGCGACCGGGCGGGTTTCGGGGTCGCGGAGCCGGCCCTTGACGAACTCGACGTACCAGTCGCAGAACTCGCCCCAGGAGAACTCGCGGAGCCGCTTGGCGGCCTCGGCGAACCGGAAGGAGTCGAGGTCGGCGGTCGTCGCGGCGACGGTGGCGTCGAGCTCGGCGAGAATCCAGCGGTCCTCGACCGGCAACGCGGCCACGTCGACCGGTGCGGGCTCGTAGCCTTCCAGGTTCATCATGACCAGGCGGGCGACGTTCCAGATTTTGTTGCCGAAGTTCCGCCCCTGCTCGAACCGGTCCGAGGTGTTGATCTCGCGGCCGTCGGGGAGTTTGAGCTTCTCGACGGGCATCCGCAAGTCCTGGGTCTCGGTCGCGCCGGCGGCCAGGGTGTAGCGGAGGGCGTCGGCCCCGTAGGCCTCAATGATGTCGACCGGGTCGACGCCGTTGCCGGCCGACTTGGACATCCGCTTGCCGTGGCCGTCCTGGATCACCGGGTGGATGTAGACGTCGCGGAACGGGACCTGGCGCATGTTGAACTGGCCGAAGATCACCATCCGGGCGACCCAGAGCGTGATGATGTCGCGCGCCGTGGAGAGGACGCTCGTCGGGTAGAACTTGCCCAGCTCGGGGGTCTGCTCGGGCCATCCCAGGGTGGAGTGGGGCCAGAGGGCCGAGCTGAACCAGGTGTCCAGCACGTCGGGGTCCTGCGTCAACTCGTGGCCCGCGCCCAGGGCGTCGGCGTTCAGGTCGTGCTCGGCGCAGATGAGCCAGCCGCCGGATTCGGCCTCGGCCCACGCCACGTCGGGACGGCCGCCGAAGGCGAGTTCCAGGTCGTCGGCGGAGCAGGTGGAGCAGTGCCAGATGGGGATGCGGTGTCCCCACCAGAGCTGTCGGCTGATGCACCAGTCGCGCTTCTCGGCGAGCCAGTCGATGTAGCTCTTGGCGTAGCGTTCGGGCGTGATCCTGACCTGGGCCGAGGTCACGGCGTCGATGGCCTGCTGGGCGAACCCGGGCGAGCCGTCGGGGTCGTCGGCCATGCGGACGAACCACTGGTCGGACAGGTAGGGCTCGATGGGCGTCTTGCTGCGGTCGGAGAAGTTGAGCCGGACGTTGTAGGGCTCGTCCTTCACCAGCAGGCCGGCGGCCTCCAGGTCGGCGACGACCCGCTTGCGCACCACGACGCGATCGAGGCCGGCGTACTTCGGCCCGGCGTTCTCGTTGTAGGTGCCGTCCGGGTTCAGCAGGTTGATCATCGGCAGGCCGTGGCGACGGCCCGTCTGGTAGTCGTTCGGGTCGTGCGCGGGGGTGACCTTCACGCAGCCGGTGCCGAACTTGGGGTCGACGAGGATCGCATCGCCGACGATCGGGATCCGACGGCCGGTCAGCGGCAGTTCCAGCTCCTGGCCGATCAGGTGCTTGTAGCGCGGGTCCTCGGGATGGACGGCGACGGCCGTGTCGCCGAGCATCGTCTCGGGCCGGGTCGTGGCGACGTGGAGCGCCTCGCCCGAGGCCGAGCCGGCGACCGGGTACTTGATGGTCCAGAGCTTGCCGGGTTTGTCCTCGTAGTAGATCTCGTCGTCGGCGACGGCCGTGCGGAGCTGCACGTCCCAGTTGACGAGCCGCTTGCCCCGGAAGATCTTCCCCGCCTTGAACAGGTTGAAGAAGGTGCGCCGGACGGCCCGCGAGCAGACCTCGTCGAGCGTGAACCGGGTGCGTTCCCAGTCGCACGAGCAGCCCATCAGGCGGAGCTGGCCGAGGATCCGCTGCTCGTACTCGTCCTTCCAGGCCCAGATCATCTCGACGAGGGCCTCGCGGCCGACGTCGTGGCGGGTGAGCTTGCGCTCTTCCAGCAGCCTTCGCTCGACGACCGCCTGGGTGGCGATGCCGGCGTGGTCGGTGCCGGGCATCCAGAGGCAGTCATACCCTTGCATCCGCCGCCAGCGGACCAGGACGTCCTGCAACGTGTTGTTGAGCGCGTGGCCGAGGTGGAGCGCCCCGGTGACGTTCGGCGGCGGGATGACGATGCAGTACGGCGGCCTGTCGCTCGCCGGGTCGGCGTGGAAGTACCCCCGCTCCAGCCAGACCTTGTACCAGCGGTCCTGGGCGTCCTTGGGATCGTACTGCTTGGGGATGTCGTTGATGTTCATGCGGTCGAAAATCAGGGTTTGGGAGTTGGTTCGATCGGGGGGAGCATGTCTTTGGCGGCGATCCGGCCGACCTCGCGACCGGCCAGCACCACGGGGGCCGGCTCGCTCTCGGCGAAGCTCGCATGTCGGGCGTAGCCGGCGTCGCGGCCGGAGCCCTTCGGTTCGGAGAAGACGTCGAGCTTGCGGCCGTCTACGTCGAGGACCCAGTAGATCGGCACGTCGGCCGAGGCGTACAGACTCGTCTTGTCGCGATAGTCGGCCGTCCGCGAGCTGGCGCAGATTTCCACGATCAGGGCGGCCTCGGAGGTCGCCGGCGGCTCGGGGCGGAAGTCGTCCTCGGAGCCGGGGACGACGGCCACGTCGGGCTCGGGGATGCTCGACCGGCCGTGCCGCATCGATTTCTCCTCTCGGGCGTGGAAGCCCGGGGGGAGCATCGCGCGGAGGAGCTTGGTCGTCCGGGCGACGGCGTAGTTATGAGGTTCGTGCTTGGTGATGCGATAGATCCGGCCTCGCAGCAGCTCGACGTCGACGTCGTCGGGGATGATCCCGGCCGCGATCATCCGCCAGACCTGGTCGGCCGTGAACCGGTACGGGCGGCGGCCCGCGTCGACGGCCTCCGTCGGGACTTGCGGCTGCGTTTCCGTCGCCATCGTCGCGTCCTCCGTCAGCGGGCCGTCGCCGCTTCGGGCCGGGCGGGCCGGGCCGGGCGGGCGTCCTTGGAGAGCTTGTATTCGAAGGCGTCGAGGAGGGCCAGCCAGCTCGCCTCGATGACGTTCTCGGAGACGCCGATGGTCCCCCAGACGGCGTCCTGGTCGGAGCTTTCGATGACCACGCGGACCCTCGCGGCGGTCCCGGCGACGGCGTTGATCACGCGCACCTTGTAGTCGACCAGGTGCATCGACCGCAGGCCGGGGAAGTGGTGCTCCAGGGCCTTGCGAAGCGCGTTGTCGAGGGCGTCGACCGGGCCGTCCCCCTCGCCGACGGTGTGCTCGAGGACCTCGCCGACCTGGAGCTTGACGGTCGCCTCGGTGAGCGACGCGCCGTCGCCGACGCCGGCCACGCTGACGCGGAAGCCCCGGCTCTGGAAGGCCTCGCGATGCCGATCGGCGAGCTTCTCGACCAGCAGCACGAACGACGCCTCGGCCGCCTCGAACTGGTAGCCTTCGTTCTCCAGGTCCTGCACCCGGTCGAGCACCCGGGCCAGCAGCTCCTGGTCCTGGTCCAGGTCGTGCTCGGCCAGCTTCTCGGCGATGTTCGACTTGCCGGACAGCTCGCTGACGAGGATCCGGCGCTCGTTGCCGACGGTCGCCGGGTCGATGTGCTCGTAGCTCGACGCCAGCTTGCGGACGCCGTGGACGTGCATCCCCCCCTTGTGGGCGAACGCGCTCGACCCCACGAACGCCTGGCCCGGCCGGAAGTTCATGTTGGCCGTCTCGTAGACGTACCGAGAGACCTCGGTCAGCCTCGCCAGCTTGCCCTCCGACAGGGCGGAGTATTCCGGGTACTTCAGCGACAGGTTGGCGATCACGCTGCAAAGGTCGGCGTTGCCGCAACGCTCGCCCAGGCCGTTGATCGTCCCCTGAACCTGGGTCGCCCCCCGGCGCACCGCCGCCAGGGCGTTGGCCACGGCCAGATCGCCGTCGTTGTGGGTGTGGATGCCCAGCGGCGTCCGGACCTCCCGGGCCACCGCCGCCACCGCCTCGGCGACTTCCTCGGGGAGCGAGCCGCCGTTGGTGTCGCACAGGGTGATCCAGGCCGCGCCGGAGTCGGCCGCCTTGCGGATCGTCTCCAGGGCGTAGTCCGGGTTCCGGCGATAGCCGTCGAAGAAGTGCTCGGCGTCGTAGACGACCTCGGGGACGTTCGCGACCAGGAACGCGACGGAGTCGCCGATCATCCGGAGGTTCTCCTCCAGCGAGACTCCCAGGACCGCTCGGGCGTGCAGGTCCCACGTCTTGCCGACGACCGTGACGACCGGCGTCCCGGCCGCGACCAGGGCCTTCATCCCCGTGTCGTCCTCGGCCGCGATGTCGCGCCGGCGGGTCATCCCGAACGCCGCGATCCGGGCGTGCTCCAGCGGCAGGTCGCGCACGGCGCGGAAGTAGGCGGCGTCCTTGGGGTTGGAGAGGGGATAGCCCCCCTCGACGAAGTCGACCCCCAGCTCGTCCAGCTTGGTCGTGATCAGCAACTTGTCCTGGAGCGAGAAATTGACCCCCTCGCCCTGGCTGCCGTCGCGCAAGGTCGTGTCGTAGATCGCAATTCGCGTCATCGCCGTCCCATCGCTTCGTTCCGACCTGCGGCGGGAGCCGCCTCCGGGATTCCCATAGCCCAAGCACGGCATTCTAGCACAACCGCCGCCGGGCTGGACATACGGACGCCACGGCCGCCGGGCGGGTTCGTGAGGCCGCGCGTCCCGGCCGTGGGAGCCTTTCGGGGGCAGGGGGATCGGGCCGACGTCGGACCTGGACGCCTGCCGCTGAATTAAATCTTGCCCGCGAGATTGGCCGCGACCGTGACGATCTCGGCGGGTTCGACGGGCTTCGCCACGTGGATCTGGTATCCGGAGAGGAGGACCCGCCTCCTGTCCTCGGGGCGGGCGTACGCCGTCAGCGCGACGGCCGGCGTGCGGCCGCGGCCGGAGTCCGCCTCCAGCTTGCGGAGCCGCTTCATGAGCTCGAAGCCGTCGACTCCGGGCATCCCGATGTCGCTCACGATCACGTCGTACTCGCCGGCCTCGTAGGCCTCGAGCGCCTCTTCCGCCGAGCCGACGGTGGTCACGCTCGCCCGACAGTCCTCGAAGACGCGTTGCATCATGTCGCGGGCGTCCCCCTCGTCGTCCACGACGAGCAGCCGGACCCCGGAGAGGTCGAGCATGTCCCCGTGATCCTGGTCGTGACCGTCCGGGCGGGTGGGATGCACGGACCCCTGGCGGGACGCCCGGGAGACGGCCCGCAAGGGGAGCGACACCACGAACACCGCGCCCCGGCCGGCCCCGTCGCTCCTCGCGTACACCGTCCCGCCGTGAAGCTCGACGACGTGCCGCACGATCGAGAGGCCCAGGCCGAGGCCGCCGTGCTTGCGATTGGACGTGGCGTCCTCCTGCCGGAACCGATCGAAGAGGTGCGGCAGGAACTCGGGCTCGATCCCCTGGCCCGTGTCCGAGACGCTCACCTCGACGTGCGAGTCGACGCGCTCCAGGAGGACCTGGATCCGGCCGTCGCGCGGGGTGAACTTCACGGCGTTGGACAGGAGGTTCCAGAAGACCTGCTGGAGGCGGACCGAGTCTCCGGAGACCGCGACGTCGGTGAGGGAGTCGAACAGGCGTTCGAGCCGGACCCCCTTCGCCTGCGCCGCGGGGGAAATGGTGTCCACGGCGGCGGCCAGGACGCTCCCGAGGTCGAGGGACTGGACGTCGAGCCGCAGCTTGCCGGAGACGATGCGGGAGACGTCCAGGAGGTCCTCGATCATGTTGGCCTGGGCCCGGGCGTTCCGCTCGATGACCTCGCCGGCCTTGCCGACGGTCTCGGGATCCTGGGTGCGTCGGAGGATCTGGGTCCAGCCGATGATCGCGTTCAGGGGCGTCCGCAGTTCGTGGGACAACGTCGCCACGAACTCGTCTTTCAGGCGGCTGATGCGCTCGGCCGCCGTACGGGCGGCCCGCTCGCTCGCGATCGTCGCCTCCTTCTCCGCGTCGCCCCTCCTGAGCTCTCGGTTCTCCTTGGAGTGGTCGCTCGCCCGGGTCAGCAGCACCTCGACCAGGTCCCTCCTGAGGTCGGCCGCCGCGACGGCCTCGTTGGGGGTCCACGGCCGGCCGCGGCCCCGGACCACCTCTTTCCAGAGGGCGAACGATCCGCGGGGGCTGAGTCGGGCCTCGCCTTCGCCCTTCGTGACGCTCTTCGTGGGATCGCCCGCCCAGTCCACCTCCCGAACCTGCTCGGGACGGAACCACATGACCCAGTCGTCCTTCCCCAACCGCAGGGCCAGGAGGCCGGCGGCGACCGCGCCTTGGGCGTCGAGCCCCACGGCCCTCCCGAGGCGGTCCGTGGAGAAGACTCCCCCCTCGGCCATCGACCCGAGGCGGTCGCGGATGTGGAGGACGTCCTCCGCGGCCGGCGTCAGGCCCACCCGGCTCACCGACCCCCCGATGACCACGGCCGCGCCGCCCGCCTCGATGAAGTCGAGCAGCGTCGGGGCGATTTCCGTCAGGGCGAGCCCCACGTCCTGCGCCCGCGAGGCCCGATCGGCGAGCGACCGCCTGACCGCGCGCATCCGCTCGTCGTAGCTCTTCTCCTCCTCCTGCTCGCGGGAGACGAACTGCATCGACATGACCTGGCCCAGGATCTCGCAGGCCGTGCGCACGTCGTAGGGGACGTAGCGGGGCGAATAGTGGTGGCAGGCGACGAGACCCCAGAGCCGCCCCTCCTTCAGGAGCGAGATCGACATCGAGGCGCCGACTCCCATGTTCCTCAGGTACTCGATGTGGATCGGCGAGACGCTCCTCAGGACGGCGTGCCCGAGGTCGAGAGGTTCCGGGGAGTCGGGGCCGGAAGGGGGCAGGATCGGCACCGGGGAGTAGTCCCGGTCGGCGATGAATCGCAACCAGTTCTTGACGTAGAGCTCACGCGCCTGGCTCGGGATGTCCGACGCCGGATAATGAAGCCCCACGAAGGGCTCCAGGTCCGTCCGCTTCTCCTCGGCGACCACGACGCCGTTCCATTCGTCGTCGAAGCGGTAGACCATCACGCGGTCGAACCCGGAGAGCGCGCGGACTCGTCGGGCGCAGGCCTGGTACATGTCCGCGAGCGACGACGCCTTCGAGAGGGCCTTGATGGAGCTCTGCGTCGACCGATAGAGATCCATCACCGCCCGGCCTTCCGTGCGGACCGCCGGCTCGAGCTCGAGGATGAAGCACTCGCCCGCGCGATGGACGATGGCGTCGAAAGCCTCGTCGACCCCCCGCGGGCGGAGCGTGAACAGGTAGCCCGGGACGTCGTCCTCGGAAAGTTGGGAGATCGTCTCCTGCAGCTTCGCGAAATCCGACGGCTCGAAGAAGTCCGAAAGCGGCTTCCCAATGGCCTCCGCCGCCCCCATCCCGAAGAAACGCTCGATGTTCAAGCTTGCGTGGGTGACTGCGAGATCGGTCGAACAGGTCGCGATGAGCCCTCCGTGCGGCTGGATGGCCCCGGGGACGCGGATCGGTTCTCGGTCACAGTTCGTCAGGTTGGTCTCGGCCTGTCCTTCGGGCACGCTTCAATTCTCCCGGAATCCCCTCACGATCGGTGCGGAACGACGCTTCCAACAGCAGCGGTGGAGATCGGCTCGACCTCAGCTCGGGGGCCCGCCCCGGCACTCCCATTTGGATATGCATCTCGGAGGCCGGGACCGGCGGCGGCGGGCCTGAAAGTTGAGACGGAGCCTGAGATGACCATTCTCTCCGACCGGAGCGACGCGCGTCTTCAGGAGTTTGGTCCGTGGACTTCGACTCGCGCGTCTCGGACGGATCCCGCTCGACTCGATCGCGCCTCCTCCTGTACCGAGCGATCGGCGGCCGCTCCGTCAGATCACCGCCGTCATGCCGCCGTCGACGTAAAGGATCTGGCCGTTGACGAAGTCGGAGGCCGGGGAGCTGAGGAAGGCGGCGGCGCCGACGAGTTCCTCGGGGCGTCCCCAGCGTCGGGCGGGGGTTCGGCCGACGACCCAGGCGTTGAAGTCGGGATTCTCGATCAGCGGGCGGGTCATGTCGGTGGCGAAGTAGCCGGGGCCGATCGCGTTGACCTGGAGGCCCAGCGGGCCCCAGTCGGCGCACATGGCCTTCGTCAGCATCTTCAGGCCCCCCTTGGCCGCCGCGTAGGCCCCGGTGGTCGTCCGGGCGAGGTCGCTCATCACCGAGCCGATGTTGACGATCTTCCCGCGGCCCCGCACGATCATCCCCCGGGAGACCTGACGGGAGACGAGCATGGCGCTGGTCAGGTTCGTCCGAAGGACCTCGTCCCACACGTCCAGGCCGATCTCGTCGAGCCGCGCCCGGCGCTGGATGCCGGCGTTGTTGATCAGGACGTCGATCGGGCGATCGGCCTCCAGGCGGTCGATCGCGGCGACGACCTCGGCCTCGACGGCCACGTCGAACCGGGCCTCCTCGACGCCGAAGCCCTCGGCCCGCAGCCCGTCGGCCGCCCCCCGCAGCTTCTCCTCGTCGCGGCCGTTCAGGATCGGCGAGGCCCCCGCCGCCGCCAGCCCCCTCGCGATCGCCAGGCCCAGGCCCCCGTTGGAACCGGTGATCAGGATGCGACGCCCGGAAAGGTCGAACGGGGAGGCGGTCATCGGCGAATCCCTCGACGGATGGGGAAAGCTGTTGAAAAGGGCCGGTTCGGCCCGCATGATAACGCTAACATGCGGCGGAAATCCGAACAAGCGGCGCGAGGGGCGGGCATGGCGAAGCGGGGCGGGGGGACGACGATCCGGGACGTCGCCGGCCGGGCCGGGGTCAGCCTGATCACGGTCTCGCGCGCCTTGCGACGGCCCGAGGCCGTGTCGGAGTCGCTCCGGGCGCGGATCCGGGAGGCGGCGGACGACCTGGGCTACATCCCGAACCGGGCGGCGAGCGGGCTGGCCTCGGGGGCTTCGCGGGTCGTTCCGGTGATCCTGTCGTCGCTGGCCGACCCGCTCTCCGTCGGATTCCTGGACGGCGTCCGGGAGGAGCTGGCCGGGGCCGGCTTCCAGATCCTGCTGGGGACGACCGGGCATCGGGTCGACGTGGAGGATGAGCTGGTGGCGGCCTTCCTGGGGTGGGTCCCGGCCGGCCTGGTGCTGGCGGGGGTCGACCACTCGGCCGGGGTCCGGCGGAAGCTCCGTCGCGCGGGGACGCCCGTGGTCGAGGCCCTGGATCTGGCCGACGAGCCCCGGGGCCTGAACGTCGGCGTCTCGCACCGGGCGGTGGGCGAGGCCGCGTCGGGATTCCTGGCCGATCGGGGCCGGTCGCGGATCGCCTACGCCGGGGCCCTCACCGAGATGGGCCGCGAGGCCGACAGGCGGATCGAAGGTTTCCGCGCGGGGCTCCGCGAGCGGGGGCTGCCGGACCATCTGATCGTCCGGGGGGACGACCCGCCGTCGCTCGCCGCGGGGGCCCGCCTGCTCGCCCAGGCGCTGCGACGGTTCCCCGAGATCGACGCCGTCTTCCTCGACGACGCCGACCTCGCCGCCGGGGCGGTTGCGGAGTGCCGGAATCGGGGGGTCGCGGTCCCGGGCTCGCTGGCGTTGATGGGGCTCCACGACCGTGAGATCGCATCGGCCGCCGTCCCCGCGATCACGTCGATCGCGATCCCCGGGCGCGAGATGGGCCGGGCGGCGGCCCGCATGTTGCTCGACGCACTTGAGGAAGTGGGGCCGCCCGCCCCGCGCCGGGTGGACATGGGCTTCCGGATCATCGAACGAGAGAGCACGGGGCCGAAGGGAGGGCCGACTTGAAGCCGGACGTCTTGGTTATGAAGCCCCCCACGCCTGACGTGGCCGAGGCCCTGGAGCGATCGTTCGCGGTGCACCGGCTCTGGGAGGCGGAGGACCGATCGGCCTTCCTGCGAGAGATCGGCGCGACGATCCGGGGGATCGCGACGACCGGCGGCGCCGGCGCGTCGGCCGAGCTGATGCGGGCGCTGCCGAACCTGGAGATCGTGGCCGTGAACGGGGTCGGCCTCGACGCCGTGGACCTGGCTTATGCGAAGGAGGCCGGAGTCGTCGTCGCGAACACCCCCGACGTGCTGACCGAGGACGTGGCCGACATGGCGCTCCTGCTCCTCCTGGCGGCCGCCCGCGAGGCCGTCGCCGGCGACGCGCACGTCCGTTCCGGGGCCTGGGAGCGGGAGGGGGCCCGGCCGCTCTCGCGTCGGGTCCACGGCAAGCGGGCGGGGATTCTGGGACTGGGGAGGATCGGCCGGGCCGTGGCCCGTCGTCTCGAGGCTCTCGACATCCAGATCGTCTACCACAACCGGCGGCCGATCGAGTCGCCCTACGTCTACTATTCGGACCTGGAGGCGCTCGCCCGCGACGTCGACTTCCTGGTCGTCACGGCCGCCGGCGGCGAGGGGAGCCGGGGCCTGGTGGACCGCGCCGTGATCGACGCCCTGGGGCCGGACGGGATCTTGGTGAACGTCGCGCGGGGGACGGTCGTGGACCAGGAGGCGTTGATCGAGGCCCTTCGCGAGAACCGCCTGGCCGCCGCCGGACTGGACGTCTTCGAGGACGAGCCCCGCGTCCCCGAGTCGCTCCGAAACCTGCCCAACGTCGTGCTCCAGCCCCACCACGGCAGCGGGACCGTCGAGACTCGCGCGGCGATGGGGGAACTTGTGGTCAGGAACCTGGAAGCCCACTTCGCCGGTCGGCTCCTACCGACGCCGGTGGACCTGGGCTGACGGCGTGAGGGCGTTTCACCGCTTTGACGCTCCCGCGGCCTCGTCCGCCTCGCGAGGCAGACGAGGCCCGATGGAGGGCGGGGGCGTCACTCGGCCAGCTTCCACCCGGAAGGGTCGGCGGAGAGGGCGGTGCGGCCCTTGTTCTGGTCGAAGACGTCGTTCATTTCTTCGATGGAATCGAAGAAGCCGACGATGTGGGCGGCGCTGAAGGAGTCGCCCGCCCGGACGGGGCGGCCGTGGACTTCCTCGATCATGACGATGATGCCGCCGGGACGCTGGCTGCACCAGGCTTCATAAACGACCGACGGATCGAGCGTCAGGCCGCCGAGCCAGGGGCCGTCGCCGCCGGTCTTGGGGTCTCGGAGGCGGTAGGCGCGGATGAAGCGTTCCGGCGTCCGGTTCAGATCCCGGCGATATCCGAATTTCAGGTCGGGCGGGAAGGGCTCGAAGAACTCGCTGGAGGGGATGCGGACGCCGTTCGGCCCGCCGAGGTAGCTCAGGTAGATCTCGCTGAAGGTGTCTCCCCGTTCGTGGCGGACGCAGCCGGGGGTGTCGTTGCGGAGGAACATTTCCGGCGAGTCGTTGACGCTGTCGATGCGGTCCATCAGGAGGAAGTATCGCTTCCCCCTGGGAAAGACGATCAATTGGGTCCAGGTCGACCCCGGAGTCCGGCCGGGAGCGGCGTACTCGAATTTGTAGGTGGTCTTCACGGCGACGAAGTCCTCGCCCCGGATCACCTCGGGTTGGACCGGCTTCATCCGGTGGCAGAGCTGCGGCCCCTCGACCATCCGCTTGCGATGGCTGGTGCCGTGGGCCATTCGCGCGTACTTGCGGCGGCCGGGGTCCTCCTCGTTCTCATACCAGGTGTAACGGCCGACGCCCTGGCCGTCGGGGGCGATGACCTGGTCGGACCACTCGGCGTCGCTGCCGGGTTCCATGAGCCAGTCGACCACCATCAGGCCGTCGCCGACCTCATGGAAGCCGGTGGTCTTGTCGCGGAACGTCCCCTTCTCGATGCCCGTCATCCATCGTTTGGGATCGCGTTTGGGAATGACGGCCTCGATGAGATCGGTGTCGATCGAGATGGCGCGGTCGTCCTCGACCACGCGGACCCACGACGGCTCTTCCGCCAGGGCGGAGGACGCCGCGGCGAGGCTCAGGCCAGCGAAAACGGCAAGGGAGATTCTCATGATGTCGCCTCTGTCGCCCTGGATCTTGGATGGGCCGGCCGGGTTCGGCCGCCACGTCGGCCCACTGCCGGCCGGCCGGACGCCCAAGGAGGGTAATGCCGGGGTTCCAGGGAATCCACCGAAAAGCGAGTTCTTGATTCTCGGCGCGGACCATTTGCTGAGATCGCGCGGATGATGCCCGATGCCGTGTGTTGACGCCGTCGGCCTTCGACCCGACGATGACGTTCGGGCGAATCGGCCCTTGCGCATCCCGGTTCCCGCTCTCCTCGCCCCGACAACAGGAGGACCGCCGTCATGGCTCGCGCCGTCGACCTTGATTTCGAGCCCGTTTCGAAGGATGCGTTCGGCAAGTCGCAAGGGAGGATCACTGCGCGTTTCAACGTCGCCCTCTTCGCGTTCCTGGGACTGATGGGCTTCGCTCGCTTCCTGCTCGTGGCGTCGGTCGCCCGAGAATCGGCGTTCGGGGGGCTCGTGCTGTCCGGCTTTCTCGACGCGATCCGGTTCCTTGCGGTCGTGCTGATCTCGTCGGCGTTCCTCAAGGAGTTCTGGGGGCGGCTCGTGACGTCGCTTTTCCCGATTCGCGCGATAAACTATGAGGAAGCGGTCGCCGTCCTCCTCATGGCGAGCCTGATTGTCGGGACCTGATCCCCCTCGGTGGAAGGAGCCTCGCCGTGGCCCGCGTCAAGACGACCGATCAGTTGATCGACGAGGCTGAGGCGGAAGCCCGCCGCGAGCCGTTCCCGGTGGACGCGCCGGTCTATGAGAAGGCGGAGCGCGACCCGTCCCGGCCGATCCTCTACGCCGGCGCGCTCGACGCGCCGGTGGCGGTGCTCGCGCGCGACCTGGGCCGCGACGAGGTGGCCGCCGGCCAGCCCCTGATCGGGGCGGGGGGGAAGCTGGTCCGGGCCGGGATCGTCAAGGCCCACGGCGCGGGGGGGCTGGAAGAGGCGCTGCGGTTCGCGCTCCTGACCAACACGGTCCCGTTCAAGCCGCCGGGGAACAAGGCGTATGCGGAGTCGGTCCGCGCCCGGTTCCGGCCGTTCGTGGCGGAGCTTCTGGCCCGGTTCTGGTCGGGCTCGCAGGTCCTGACCCTGGGGACCGAGGCCTTCCGCTGGTTCGAGCCTTATGCGGAAGGGGGGGAGTTCCCGGCCTCGGCGGCGACCGATGAACGATTCGAGACGGCCTATGAATGCCGGCTGCCGATTCCGGGGGACGCGGCCGAGGGATTCAAGGTCGTCCTGGTCCGGCCCCTGCCGCACCCTTCGCCGCTGAATCGCCGGTGGTACGCGAGGTTCCCGGAGATGCTGGAACGCCGACTCGCCGAGGTCGGAGCGGCCGTTTGAACCGGGGCGAATCGACGGCGGCGTCGAATTTTCAACGTGCTGTTTGCAGGCATGTCAATTCCGATTTGCTTAGGCTTGCGTAGTGCGATGGCGGTGGGTACGTTACGAGAACGATCATTTTCATTTTTCCCGTCATTCGAGGGGGAGATCTCGTGCGAAAGACCCAGATGGTGACCGATCGCGAGCTCGAGATCATGAAGATCCTCTGGGCTCGGGGCCAGGCGAGCGTTCGCGACGTTCAGGAAGACCTGAATCGCGACTCGGGCCCGGTCGCTTACAGCACCGTCCAAACCCTGCTGAACATCATGGAAGACAAGAAGGGGCTGGTGCGCCACGTCGTCGAAGGGCGGACGTTCATCTATCACCCCAAGAAGTCGTCGGAGCGGACGATTCGCGAACTGACCCGCAAGTTCGTGGATCGCGTGTTCGACGGCGCGCTCGACCGGGTGATGGTGGCGTTGTTTGATTCCAAGCCTCCCACGCCGGAGGATCTGGATCGGCTCCGGGCCATGATCGACGACGCCCAGCGGCTGTCGGCGACGGGAACCGGCGAGCCCGCCGAAGCGGCGTCTCAAGAAGACGTCTGATCCGCCCGCCGCCCTCCGCAGGCCGGCTTTTGTTCGAGGCCGAGTCGACACAGATCGATGCAGTCCCATCGGGCCAGGAGCCCCGTCGCAGGCGGCGGAGTTTTCCTGGCTCGTTCCGTTTTCGGCGGCCGGCGCGAGGGCGGACATCGCTCTTCGAGCTTGCAAGGTCGCACGAATCGAGTCCGTCCCGGAGGTCGCCGACACGACGATGTGGCTCGTGCTGGATCATTTCAGCCGCACGTTGATCGATGCGGGGATCGCGAACGCGATCCTGCTGAGCGTCATCGTGGTCGTCGTCGTCTTCACGCGGCAGCCGGCCCGGCGCGTCGTCCTGGCGCAGACCGGAGTCTACGCGGCCCTCCTGATGTACCCCCTGGTCGCCTCCAACCCCTCCCTGCGGGTCTACCCGGTCGATTGGCTCCTCCGAACCGGCGTGGTCCCGCCCCCGCTGACGCCCGAGCCGAATCGGTTCGATTTCGTCGGCCCGGTCGTGCCGGGACCGGCGGGCCGCACTCCCCCTCGGGGCCGCCCCGCCGCCTCCCAGGCTGAGTGGCCTTCGGGCGAGCGCCTGGTCCGGGTGGCGACCTTGCTCTATCTGGCGGGGGCTTCGGTCGGCCTGGCCTGGTTCGGCCTGGGACTCTGGGGTTTCCAACGCCTGCTCGGCCGATCGTCCGAAGCCCGCCCGGAGACTCGACGGGTGTTCGACGAGTTGATCGCCGACCTGGAGCGTTCGCCCCCCCAGCCGGAGCTGCGAGTCTCGACCTGGCTGCGAAGCCCGGTCCTGGGAGGTGTGACCCGGCCCACCATCGTCATCCCGGCCGAGATCGAGGAGGTGGACGTCGACCGCGACGCCCTTCGCCTGGTGCTGCTGCACGAACTGGCGCATGCCGACCGGGGCGACGCCTGGTTCAACGCGCTGGCGGCCCTCGCGCAGATCTTTTGGTTCTTCCTCCCTCACCTATGGTGGCTCCGCGCCCAACTGCGGATCGACCAGGAGTTCCTGGCCGACCGCAAGGCGGCGGGGCCGCTCGGCGAGACGACCCACTACGCCCGATGGCTGGTGGGGCTCTCCAGCGGCCGGGCCAGCCGCGCCCTTGCGTCCCGAAAGCTCGACGCCGCCCCGACCCCTTCTCGGTCCTGGATCGGTCGCAGCTTCGACACCCCGATGCTCCAGCGCATCGCCATGCTCCTGTATTGCCCGTTCGTCGTCGAGGACCGCCCCCCGCGCTGGTTCGCCACGGGCGTGCCGACCGCCTTCATGCTCGCGGCCGTGGCGCTCTCCACCTTCCGCATCCTGGCGCCGGTCGATTCGACGGTCCTGCTCCACGAGGCCCAGGCGGCCGACCCCGTCGTCCGCAGCTTCCAGGTCCCCGAGTTCGTCGTCGTCCCCGCTCGGCCCAACGACGGTCGTCCCAACCCCGCCTACGTCCTCCCCCTGCCGCTCCCCACCGCGTTCAACCTGCAAGCCGAGATCCTCGCGACGCCCAGGGCCCTCGCCCAGATCCGAATCGCGGGATGCCCCCTCCTTCCCGAGTCCGAGGCGCAAGCCCTCCTCGCCGATGCCGCCCCGGACGACGTCCCGCCGACCAACCACGCCTACACCCTCCGGCACGAATACCGGTCCCTCAAGGCCAGCATCGACGGTCGCGAATTCGACCTCGACCCCAGGATCCTCGCCGACGCCCACTGGCTCACAATCACCCCCGCTCTCGATGAGACCGCCACGATCCGCGATCTGCTCATCAACTGGTGAAACCGGCCGACTGCCATTTCGGCGCAATGAGGCTGGCTCCATCATAAGCACGAGAGCGGCTGCCAGAATGGCGCCGGCGGTCGGTGCCGTCTCGCGTTCGCGGGCCTCGTAGGCGAATCGTTTGAATATCGGTAAAGGTCTTTGGCTGATTGATTTAAGTTGACTGATCGCGTCGGATCAAGGATTTTCAGCCATTTTGGCACAAGGGCTGCTCTCTATCCCTATTGGAGACCTGGAAAGCGATCTTGGCCGCAACGAGGGCGAACCATGACCGGGCCGGACTGGCGAGGGGGATGGGATCCGTTCCACGAATTCCAGCGCGAGATGGGGCGACTGTTCCAGTCGTTCGACCCGTTCCAGTCACTGCGGCACATCCGGGCGTTTCCCCCGGTCAACCTGTACGTCGCCGGCGACGAGTTTCTCCTCTCCGCGCAAATCCCGGGGCTGAAGCCGGACGAGGTCGAACTGACCGTGACCTCCGAGACCGTCACGCTTCGTGGGGAGCGGAGGCGGTCGGAAGGGATCAAGGACGACTCGTACCGCCGCCAGGAGCGATTCATGGGGCGATGGTCCCGAACGATCACCCTTCCCGATCGGGTCGATGAGGCGAAGGTCTCCGCGCAATTCGCGGACGGCGTCTTGACGGTTCGGCTCCCTCGCGCCGAGGGGGCCAGACCCCGGCACATCACCGTATCGTCCCCGGTCGACGCCGCCCGGCCGAGAAACGTCGAGGACGAGGGGAGCCACCGATCATGAGCGATGCCCAGTCCTCGATTCGGGTGCCTCTGGGGGCGTCCTCGGGGCCGACCCCGATCCCGACCCCGGGCGATTCCTCGGCGGGGGACCACGCGTCCTACCCGAGACCCACGATCACGCCGCCGATCGATATTCACGACGGCCCCGACGGCCTGACCCTGGAGGCCGACGTCCCGGGCGCGACCGAGTCGAGCCTCATCATTCAACTCGAGCACAACGTCCTGAGCCTGGACGCCCGGATCGAGACCCCCGCGCCCGAAGGGGCCCGCCCGGTCCATGAAGAGTATCCGGTGGGCGACTACCACCGCTCGTTCATCCTCAGCGACGACGTCGACCGAGAGCGGATCACCGCCGAGCTGAAAAACGGCGTCCTCAAGGTCTTCCTCCCCAAGGCCGACCGGGCCCGCGCCCGCCGGATCGAGATCAAGTCGTGAACGCCCCCGGCGCGAGCCAAGGAGTCAGTCGATGAGCCGGCCGCACGAAGGCGGGACCCCGTTCCAGGCCCTGGAGCGAGAGTTCTTTCGCATGATCAAGGATGCCTTTCAGACCTCCGGGACGGCCCCCGAGCCGGCCGAGGCCTCGGTCGCCGACGCCGAGCCTTTCGCCCCTCTCGTCGACGTCTTCGAGACGGCCGAGGAGACCCTCATCCTCGTCGACCTCCCCGGGGTCGACCCGGCGGGCGTCGAGATCACCGCCGAGGGGGACGTCCTGACCATCAAGGGGGACCGCCCGGTCGACGGCCCTCCCCAGCCCGTGCGCGGCCTCCGCGAACGCCGAACCGGCGCGTTCGCCCGCCAGATTCCGCTGAACCGCGAGGTCGACCTCGACGCCGCCCGCGCCGAGGCCCGCGACGGCGTCCTGGCGATTCGCCTCCCCAGACCACCCGCCCGAAAGCCCCGGACCATCCCGATCCGTACCGGCTGACTGCGGGCAGGGGGGGGCCGTCCGGCCACGAACCGGAGCCCGAATCGAAACGGAGTCTCCGCGCGCCCTCGCTCCCAGCGAGAATTGTGGTAAGTTGGACTCGTTGAGGGCCGTTTCCTACTCGAGCGGAGCGTTGCGTCATGGAGACCGAGAAGGTCATCACCTACTCAGCGATCGCCGTCGCGGCGATCATCGTCCTGATTTTCTCGCTCGACCTGGTGGCCGGGATATTCGGGCAGTACATCGCCATGGACGTCCTCTTCATCCTCGGCGGCGCGTTCCTGCTCTGGCAGGGCGTCGAGACGATGATGGAGCTGCGCTAGCGAGACGACGAGGCCCCGTCGCGGCCGACGGTCAGGACCCGTCCCGCGACGTCGCGACGTGGGCGACGAGGGCCTCGACGAGTCCGTCCCAGGTGGCGACGGGCGCCTCCACCGCGACGTCCCAGCCCACCGCGGTCGCGGCCGCCGTGGTGATCGGGCTGATCGTCGCCAGCTTGATCTCGACGCCCACCCGCCGCCGCCCCTCGGGGGAGAGGAGTGCGTGCAGCCTGGCGACGATGGCCGGGCTGGAGAGGGTGATCCAATCCACCCCCCCTTCCTCGATCCGCGAGCGGAGGGCCGGGGGCAGCCCCTCGACGTCGGCGTTCCGGTACACGGCGACCTGGCGGACCTCGGCGGACTTGCCCAGCACGTCCTGGAGCACGGTCCGGCCCCGGTCGGCCCGCGCCATCAGGATGCGCGATCCGGCCGCGACCGCCGCCAGCGACTCGGCCAGCGACTCCGAATGGAACGACGGCGGGATCAGGTCGGCCCGCAGGCGATATCGGGCCAGGGCCTCGGCCGTGCTCGGCCCGATCGCCGCCAGGCGGACGCCCCCCAGCGCGCGGAGGTCGCCGCCGCGATCCCAGAGCCGGTCGAAGAATCCCCGCACCCCGTTGGCCGACGTGAAGACGAGCCAGTCGTACTCGCCGATCCGGTCGAGTTCGTCGTCGAGCGGGCCGTGATCCTCGGGGGGGAGGATCTCCACCGTCGGCGCGATCAGGACTTCGGCCCCGAGCGCCTCCAGCGCGGCGGAGGAGCGCTCGGCCTCCTCGCGCGGCCTCGTGACGACGATCCGACGGCCGAACAGCGGGCGAGACTCGAACCAGGCCAGAGCCTCGCGCTGGGCGACCACCTCGCCGACGACGAGGAGGGCGGGGGGCCGCACGCCGCGATCCTTCGCCGTCTCGGCGATCGTCCCGAGCGTCCCGGCGACGACCCGTTGCGCCGGCGTCGTCCCCGACTCGACGATCGCCGCCGGCGTCCCGGCCGGTTTGCCCTCCCGCACGAGGGCGCCGGTGATGTCCGCCAGGTGGGTCACGCCCATGTAGAAGACCAGGGTCCCCGGGAACTTCGCCAACGCCGACCAGTCCAGGCGCGAGGCGGCGTTCACGGCCTGGGACGACTTCGGCGCCTGATGCCCGGTCACGAAGGCGACGGCCGATGCGACGCCTCGACTGGTCAGGGGGATGCCGGCGTAGGCCGTCGCCCCGATGCCCGAGGTCACGCCCGGGACGATCTCGAACGGGATCCCGCGCTCGCGGAGGTAGGCGCCCTCTTCCGACCCCCGGCCGAAGACCAGGGGGTCCCCCCCCTTGAGCCGGACGACCCGCTTGCCGGCCTCGGCGTGATCGACGAGCGTCGCGTTGATCTGGTCCTGGCTCAGCGTGCAGTGGCCGACCGACTTCCCGGCGCGGACGCGGAGCGCCCCGGCCGGGGCGAGGTCCAGCAGCCGCTCGTTGGCCAGATGGTCGAAGACGACCACCTCGGCCCGGGCGAGCGCCTCGGCCCCTCGAAGGGTGAGGAGGCCGGGATCGCCGGGACCGGCGCCGACGAGGGAGACGTGTCCGATCCCGGGACGGGGGCGGGGAGGTGGGGTCATGTCCGGGGCGTCGCTCGCGGTTGTCGTCATCAGAGGACGGCCAGCGGGCCGCGAGTGACGCCGTACTGGTTCGAGGCCTTGAGCTCCCGCCAGAGGGTCTTGCCGTCGCGGAGGCCGGCGGCGGTCTCGCGGTAGAGGGTCACGGTTCGCTCGACGGCCTCCGGGGCGTCGTCGAGAAACTCGATGCGAAGGTTGCGGACTCCCCGGGCGATCAGCCGGGGGAGGAATTCGGCCGCCGTCTGGGGGACGGCGTTGAACAGCGTGTTCCGACAGCCGACGTCGGCCTTCAGCGGGTGTTCCTTGCCCACGCGGTCCCTCAGCTTCACGTCGTGGTCGTCGCACGGACGGCCGCAGTTGGTGTGGTCCGTCCCCGGCGACAGGAACGCGCAGAAGACGCAATGCTCCATGTGGAACATCGGGATCTGTTGATGAATAACGACCTCCAGCCAGTCGGCCGGGACGGCGTCGATCAGGTCGAAGAGCTGGCCGGCGTCCAGGTCGTACGAGGCCGTCGTACGCCGGGCCCCGCGCTCGTGGAACAGGTCCACGGTCAGCGGGTTGGCCGCGTTCATCGAGAAGTCGGCCACGAACGGCGTGGATTCCTCGGCGCAGAAGGCCAGGCCCCCGGCGTTGCGGACGAGCAGGCCGTCGGCCCCGGCCTTGGCCAGGAACTTGAAGAGGTTTCGCTCCGCCGGCTTCTCGATCCGGGGGCTCGCGAGATAGATCGCCAGCCCCACGCGGCGGGCCTCGGCCACGGCGTCCTTGTATTGCTTGATATCCTGGTAATCGGCGTAGATCGTGGTGGCGCCGGCGTTGGCGGCGGCTTCGATCTGGTCGGTCCGGCGGCAGAGGACGGCCAGCCGGGGGGACTCGCCTTCGCGACGTTCGCGAGCCTGGCGCTGGGCTTCGGCCCGGAGCGGTCCCAGGAGGCTCGGCAGGACGGGCCCGGCGGCGGTCGGCCGGAGGGGCGGGGCGTCGGCCGCGGCGTCGAGCCTGGCGGCCAGGTCGCGGCGACACTGATTCAAGACGCTCTTGGGGACCATCGGCCCCCCCTCGATCTCGGCGGCGAGGGCGTCGAGCCGGTACGACGTCCCCCCCAATCGGCCGAGCTGCTCGCGGAAGAGCGCCTCGTCGGCCGGTTTCGTCTGCGCCGGGGCCAGCGGGGCCTCGCCGACGGCCGTCGCGACGTGCCCGGTCGCGGACCTCGCCTCGACCCGGAGCGGTTCGCCGACCGCCGCGCGGACGCGGACGTCGACGCCCACGAGCCGGGTCGGCGGCCCTTCGAACGAACGCCTCAGCCTGGCCGTCAGCTCGGGGTCGTCGGTCTTCCAGGCCGGCTGGCCGCGTACGATGCGCGACAGGTCGAGCGCCTCGCGGCCGAACCGAAGCTCGACGCGGGACGGATCGCGGTCGTCGATCGCGATCACCTCGTAGACCCGGCCTCCCTGCTCGGGGACGCCGGTCTCGTCGTCGCCGTCGAACACCAGGCCGTCGCCCGGCTTGACGCCGGTGGCGAGCCTCATGCGAACCCCGGCGCGGCCCACGTCCTCGACCGCTCCCAGCGGGACCCCGCGCTTCTTGGCGTAGTCGCCCCGCACCAGGATCTTGTGGTCGGGGCCGTCCAGGAAGCCGTGGCTGAAGCCTCGGGAGAAGGACATCTCCATCTCCTCGACCTCGCGAGGAGAGAATTCCACCGGCCGCCCGGCCCAGGCCTCGTCGATCGCCCGGCGGTAGTGGCGGGTGATGTTGGCGACGTACTCGGGAGTTTTGAGCCGGCCTTCGATCTTCAGGCTGGAGACCCCGGCCCGGATCAGCTCGGGGATCAGGTCGTACGCGGCCAGGTCTTGCGGGCTGAGGAGGTACTGGGTCCGGCCCAGGTCCACGTCGCGGCCGTCGCAGACGATCTGGTAGGGCATCCGGCAGGCCTGCGCGCACTCGCCCCGGTTGGCCGAGCGGCCCCCGAGCGCCTCGCTGGTCAGGCATTGCCCCGAATACGCCACGCAGAGCGCCCCGTGGACGAAGACCTCGACCGGGATCGTCGACTCGGCCCGCACTCGGCGGACTTCCTCCAGCGACAGTTCGCGGGCCAGGATCACCCGCGAGCATCCCAGCTCGGCGGCCAGGCGGACTCCTTCCTCGCTGGTGATCGACATCTGGGTCGACCCGTGGATCTCCAGCTCCGGCGCCACGGCGCGGATCAGCCGGGTCAGGCCCAGATCCTGGACGATCAAGGCGTCGGTCCCGGCGTCGCTCAACTGGCGGATCGTCGCCTCGACGTCCTCCAGCTCGGACGGGAAGACCAGGGTGTTGAGCGTGACGTAGCCCTTGACCCCGTAACGATGGAGGAAGGCCATCGTCTCGGCCAGGTCCAGGCCGTCGAAATTGGCCGCGCGGATCCGCGCATTGTGCCGCTTGAGGCCGAAGTAGACCGCGTCCGCCCCGTTGGCGACGGCCGCGCGGACGCAGTCACGATCGCCGGCCGGCGCCAGCAGCTCGGGCTTCACCCCGGTCGGTCGGTCCTCGCCGGCGCCATCGCCCGCGTCCACGCCCGTCTCGATGCCGATCGCCGCTCCACTCACGTCCTGGGTTCCCAAGGGCCTCGACCGTTCCGCCCAAGACTCGACGCCTCGCGCTTTCCTCTATTATCGCGGCGGCGGCCGATCTCACAAGGGCCGGCGCCGGCCCTTGTGCTTGCGAGGGGGGAGGGAGGCTGGGGTTGTTTGTGTCGAATTAATGTTCTACAATTCGGGCGACGTAGCGTGACGGGGGACGGCGGCCGGGAAATTGGACTCTTGGTATCCGCCTCCCGATCCGATAAAATCGATAGTCTGCCTGCAAGCAATCCGCCTTCCCACGGGATGGCGGCGGCCCCTACGGTCCCGTCCGGCCTCGCGGTGCGAGGAGCCTGGGCCGTCCGACCTGGCCGACGCGTCGTCCCCCACCCGCCCGACGGAGTCCGCCCCGGTTCCCCACCGAAGGCGCGCGGACCGTTCTCCAGAAGATGAGGAGTCCTTCAATGCCCGCTCCCAAGAAAATCCGATCGTCGCTGATGATGATCGCGATCGCGATCGCGGCCGGAGCCTCGGTCTGGGCCTACGCCGCGGGCGCCTGGGGTCTCTCGCCTGGTCGGGGGGGCCGTCGGAATCTCGCGGAGAAGTACCACTTCGCGCCGGTGAGCCGGACCGTGCTGGAGGGCTCGCTCACCACCCAGGGGCGACTGGAAAGCTCCAAGCGGACGGTGATCGAGTGCGAGCTGGAGAACATCTCGATCGGGATCATGGGCCGGTCGATGTCGGCCGGGGGGGCGTCGAGGCTCCTGAGCGTCGTCCCCGACGGCTCGCGGGTGAAGGCCGGCGACGTCCTGGCCACGCTCGATTCGTCGGGGTACGAGGAGCTGCTGCGACAGCAGCGGATGACCGTCGAGCGGTCGCGAGCCGACCGCCACCAGTCGGAACTGGACCTGGAGGTGGCCAAGATGGCCATCTCCGAGTACCAGGACGGCACCGTGGCCGAGACGCTCAAGGACCATCAGCGGCTGATCGCCCTGGCCGAATCCGAGCTGACGCGGAGCCGCGGCCGGCTGGACTGGGCGACCCGGATGAACGTCAAGGGTTACGTCTCCACCAGCGTCCTGAAGACCGAGACGCAGACCTACAGCAAGGCCCAGATCGCCCTGGAACGCGCCCAGGGGGCCCGGGACCTGTTCGAGCGCTACTCCTCCCCCAAGATGATCCGCCAGCTCGAGGGGGTCATGCTCTCACGCCAGGCGACGCTCACGTACCAGGACATCCGACTCCAGCGGAACCTCGACCGCCTGGCGAAGCTGGAAAAGCAGGTCGAGCTCTGCACCATCCGCGCCCCCCACGACGGCTACATCATCTACGCCAACGACCCTCGCCGCAACGTCGTGATCGAGGCCGGGATCGAGGTCCGCCAGAAGCAGGACCTCTTCTACCTCCCCGACCTCGAGCGGATGGAGGTCGTGGCGCTGATCCACGAGTCGATCGTCGACCGCGTGACCCGGGGGATGAAGGCCCGGATCGCCCTGGAAGGCGCGCCCGACGTGATGATGACCGGACGGGTTCAATCGATCGCGCCGCTGCCGATCTTCGACCATCGCTCGGACGTCCGCTATTTCGAGGGGATCGTGAAGATCGAGGAGGCGACCCGCCGCGACCTGATGCCCGGCATGACGGCCCGGGTCGACCTGAGCACGCCCCCCAAGAGCAACGTCCTGGCCGTGCCGGTCGAGGCGGTGACGAACGAGGAAGGGGAGGACTACTGCTACGTCTTCCGGGGAGAGGGGGACGGCCTGGAGAAGCGTCGGATCGCGCTGGGCGAGGCCACCCACGACATGCTGGAGGTCGCCGAGGGGCTGGAGGAAGGGGAGCAGGTGGTCCTCAATCCCCGGCTCGACGAGATGGCCGACGACGTCGACGACGCGCCCGCCCCGGCCGCGGTTCCGGCCGACGCGCCCACCGGCCCGATCGCCGCGTTGCGCTGATCGCGACGGCCGCGCCGGCGGACGCCCCGAAACGGCCCGCCGGCGGGCCTCCGAGGCTCACGTCGGCCGTCGTCGCCGGTCGAAGGAAGGATCGAATCGAGGCCCGTCGCCCCCGGCTCGCCAGCCGTCGCGAGCCCGACCCTCGATCGCTCCTCACCCGAGAGCCCCACGCGACGACACCATGGCTCCCAAACGCACCCAATCCGCCCCCTCGGGCTCGACGCCCCACCCCGTCGTCACGACCTTGCTCCTGCTCGGCGCGCTGGGCTGGGCGATCGGCCTGCTCGTCCACAAGGGGATGATGGCCTGGCCCCCCGTCCGGCTCCTCTCCTGCCTGGCGACCATCGCCGGCTGTCTGGCCCTGGTCGGCCCGATCATCCTGTCCCGGTCGGGGAAGGGGGGGGGCAGCCTGGGCGAGCTCGTCTGGATGACCGGAGGGCTCCTGATCTGGATCTTCAACCTCGTCGGCGTGGCCAGCGGCGACCTCCGCTCGATCGACTGGGCCACCCCCCTGGGGCCGCGGGCGATGGGCCTGATCATCCTGGCCGTGCTGGTGGCCGGGCTCCGCTCCGGCCTGGCGGGCCGCGACTGGTCGTGGACGAACGTCACCGGCTGGGCGCTGGGGCTGTTCTGGGTCGGCCTGGCCTTCGCGACCTGGTTCCTCGCCCCCGGTTCCGGCCTGGCTTCGGGGCTGGCCCTGCGGTGATCCTTGACGCTCGGCGCATCAGCGATTAGCTTCAATGGCACGACGCGCGCCCGAGCCCCGGGCTCATCGCCCCTTAGTTGATTTGCACTTGTCGCATCGGCTCATCCCCCGTCCGGGTCGGGCGTCTTGAGGAGTTTCTTCGTGGCCATCGAGCAAGAGTCCAACCCCGGCGAAGCCGACCTGAAGATGCTCCGCAGGTCGGCTATCGAGAACGAGATCCCGACCTATCGGGCCGTCAGCACCCGGGCCATCTTCGCGGTGCTCTGCGGCTTCATGGCCGCCCTCAGCTTCGCCCACCCGGCGTTCTACCTGTTCGCCGCCGCGGCGGTGGTCCTGGGCCTGTCGGCCGATCGCGCCATCCAGCGCTACCCGGACGTCCTCACGGGGCAGGGCCTGGCCCGTGCGGGAGTCGCCCTGGGAATGGTCTTCGGCCTGTCCATCTTCACCATCACGAGCGTCCAGGAGTTCCTGGCCCGCCGCGAGGCCGGCGCGTTCGCCCGCGAGTACGCCAAGATGGTCAAGGGGGGCTCGCTCGCCGATCTCTACTGGATCGGCCTCCCCCCGCTCAACCGCACCCAGGTCACGCCTGAGGAGCACCTCAAGCAGATGCAGGAGCAGAAGCAGGAGGCGGCCATGACCGACATGAAGTACGCCGGCCTCCGCAAGCTCACCCAGGACGTCCATGGCTCGCCCCAGGGCTCGATCACGTTCAACGCCATCGAGAACCTCGGCCGGGAGGATCTCGTCGTCGTCGCCATCGCCCTGTTCGACGTCCAGGCCGTCGCCCCCCCCCACGAGCACAAGGAAGGGGAGGCCGACCACGACCACGACGAGCCCACCGGGCCGCGGAGCGGCCACGCCATGGCCGTCATCAAGGGGACCGTCCCCGAGGGGAAGAGCGCCTACGAGTGGTGGGTCGACGACGTCCAGTATCCCTACATCCCGAAGACCGCCGCCCTGCCCGAGACCGTCAAGGCGGTCGACGACGGCCACGGCCACGCCCACTGAGGCGGGCCGCCTCCGCCCTTCGCATCGACGTCTCCGGCGGGCCTCAGCGCCCGCCGGTGTACGTCGCGAAGCAATTCGGCGTCTCCCAGAGGACGACCTCGACGACCGGCAGCCCGGCCGTCTTCCCCTGCTCGTAGATCAGCCGGGCGATATTCTCCGCAGTCGGGTTCACGTCCATCACGAACACGCGTTCGCCGCGCTCCTGGAGCGTGGCGAGCAGCGGGTCGTCGCGGCGCAGGATCATGTTGTGGTCCAGCTCGTCGTCGATCCAGCGCTGGAGCTTCCGCTTGATGTCGCTGAAGTCCACGAGCATGCCCCGGCCGTCGAGGTCGGGCCCTTCCAGGGTCACCACGGCCAGGCCGTTATGCCCGTGCAGGTGGCGGCACTTGCCGTCATAGTCCAGGAGCCGGTGGCCGTAGCAGAACTCGATCTGGCGCGTGACTCGGTACATGGCTTGAAGTTCCCGAAAAAACGGCGGCGTTCACGCTCGATCAGGTTCGGCGTAGCGGGTCCGGTCGGGGACCTCGGCGTCGCGGAACCCGTCGCGGCGTTCCGCGCACTTGTTGCAGAGGCCGCAGTGCAGGCCGGCGACCGGCCGGATGCAAGAGAAGGTCAGGTGGAGCGGCAGGCCCGCCCCGCGTCGGATCACGTCGGCCTTGTGGAGCCGGGCGAACGGCCGGATGAGCCTCGGCGAGCCGGAAAGGGCCCGGCCGACGACCGATTCCAGATCCCGGAAGAATTCGTCGGTGCTGTCCGGGAACGGGTTCGACCCCAGGGAACCCAGGGTCAAGGTCGCCACGCCGCGGAGCCGGCACCAGAGGGCCGACTTGACCGTCAGGAGCAGGTTCCGCCCCGGCAGATACACCGCCTCATCGGGGGTCTCGGCGCCGGGGACCTCGGGACCGTCGGTGCTCCAGTGCGGGCCGTAAACGTCCCGGATCGGCTCGTCGAGGACCACCAGGCGGGCCAGGCCGGGCCGCGCGACCGCCGCCAGGAACGCTCGGGCGGAGGCCAGTTCGACTTCCTCCCAGCGCAGGCCGCAGCGGATGTAGATCGGCTGCACCCGGGGATGCTCGTCGAGCATCGTCGCGCAGAGCACCGCGCTTTCGATGCCGCCGCTGATCAGGACGGCGGCCGTCCGCGTGTCGTCCTCTCGCATGCCGCGCCCGAGGGTCCGAGTAAGGGGTCGATGAGCCCGCACGTCCATCTTAGGGGACGCGACGTCCCAAGGCCAGGAGGCCGTCGCGGGCCGCGGACGGCTTCGCGGGATTCGGCCGGCGATCGGACCCGATTCGCTCATTCCGCAGGCGTTCGTGTAGAATGGTGGGATCGGCGTCCGGGGGCGTGGTCGCGGCTTCGGCGATCTTCGGGCCACATGGGGCGAGCATCGGGAACGCATCGATCATATGAGACTCCTGCCAGACCTCCGGGAACGTCGCCGCAGCCCCGAACTGATGGACCAACCGGGCCTCGATCCGGCCGAACACCGCCGCGCGCTGGACGCCCTCCGCCGCGTGAACTGGTTCAGCGTCGGGACTCGGGCCGTCTGGCCCCGCATCCGGTCGTATCACCGGGAGCATCGGCGCGACGACCCCTCGCGGCCGATCCGACTGCTGGACGTCGCGACCGGCGGCGGCGACTTTCCCGTCCGGCTCGCGCGGCTGGCCCGCCGCGAAGGGCTGAACCTGGAAATCTCCGGCTGCGACATGAGCGAGTTCGCCGTCGAGCACGCCACGCAGTACGCCCGACGCTCGGGAGTCGAAGTGAACTTCTTCGCCCGCGACGTCCTGACCCAGCCCCTCCCCGAAGGCTTCGACATCCTGACCAGCTCGCTTTTCCTCCACCACCTCGACGAGCCCGAGGCGATCGGCCTGCTCGCCGCGATGCGAACCGCGGGGGACCTGGTCCTGATCGACGACCTCGAACGCAGCCGCGCCGGCTGGGTCCTGGCCTACGCGGGCATCCGGCTCCTCTCGCGGTCGTCGGTGGCCCACGTCGACGGCCCGCTGTCCGTGGAAGGCGCCTACACCCGCGACGAGGCGCGCGAGCTGGCCTCGAAAGCCGGTTGGACCCGTACCCAGGTGATCCCTCGCTGGCCCTGCCGCTTCCTGCTGGTGGGGGAAGACCGATGACCTCGGCCGCGACCGCCGAGCCCGAGGGTGGAATCGACGGTGCAGGTCGGAGCGAGAGCCAGGGCGAGCCCTACGACGTCGTCGTCGTCGGCGCGGGACCGGCAGGCTCGATGACCGCCGGCGAGCTGGCGCGTCGGGGAGTCCGGGTCCTTCTCGTGGACCGGGCCGAATTCCCCCGGCCGAAGGTCTGCGGCTGCTGCCTCAACCCCCGCGCCCTGGCGACGCTGGAACGCACCGGCCTGGGAGGGCTCGCGTCCCGGCTGGGGGCCGTGGACCTGACCGCGATGGAGCTGGCGACGGCGGGGCGACGGGCCTCGATCGAGCGGCCCCTCGGGGTCGCTCTCTCCCGAGACGCCCTCGACGCCGCCCTGATCGAAGCCGCGGCGTCGGTGGGGGTCGAATTTCTGCCGGGGACGACGGCCTCGCTCCGTCCCGGACTCCCCGACACGCCTCGCGTCGTTCGCTTGCAGCGGGGCGATCGGGCGTGGGACGTGAGGGGCCGCTTCGTCGTCTCGGCGACGGGCCTGACCGACGGCCTCCTGCCCGTCGAGAACCGGGCGACCCCCGCGACGGGGGCGAAGCTGGGCGCCGGGGCGATCGCGCCCGTCGCGCCGTCGGGCTATGAGCCCGGACGTATCTACATGGCGTGCGGGGACGGCGGCTACGTCGGCCTGGTCGTGCTGGAGGACGGCCGCCTCGACCTCGCCGCCGCGCTCGATCCCGACGCCGTGCGCGACGCCGGCGGGATCGGCCGGCTCGCCGCATCGATCCTCGCGACGGCGTCCCTGCCCCCGGTCCCGGGCGTAGCCGGACTCTCCTGGAAGGGGACCCCGCTCCTGACGAGAAGGCCGGCCCGGCTGGTCGAGCGGGGCGTGTTCCGGGTGGGAGACTCCGCCGGCTACGTCGAGCCGTTCACGGGCGAGGGCATGGCCTGGGCCGTCGCCGGCGGGGAGGCCCTCGCCGCGATCCTCGCGGACGCGGTCGCGGGCCTGGAGACCCGGCCCGATCGGCGATGGGACCTCGCCTACCGACGTCGGATCGCGCGTCGGCAGCTCACCTGCCGCGCCGTCTCTCGGGTCCTGCGCTCGCCCTGGATGACGCGGGGACTGGTCCGCGCCCTGGGCCTTGGGCCGTCGTTGGCACGGCCTTTTCTAGCGATCATGCACAAAGCCACCTGATCCATCCCCTCTCCCCCCTCGCGTCCGTCGACAAACCTGAGGCCGCCATAATGCAAGTCGAAGTGCTCGGAATCGGAACGGCGGCGCCCCCGCACAGCATCACCCGCGCGCAGTCGGTCGACGCCGCCCGCGCGATCTGCGCCGAGGACGACGGCCACGCCGGGCTGCTCGCGGGCCTGTACCGGCAGTCGGGGGTCGAGACCCGCCGGGTCGTCTTCCAGCAGGACGAGTTCCGGCGGATCGTCTACGGCGAGGGGGACTACGACACCCCGTTCGTCTCCAAGGGGATCGGCGATCGAGGGCCCTCGACGGCCGAGCGGATGGAGCGGTTCGAGGCCGAGGCCCTGCCGCTGGCCGCGGAGTCGAGCGGGATGGCCCTGGAACGGTCGGGGGTGGACCCGAAGTCGATCACCCACCTGGTCACCGTCTCCTGCACCGGGCTCGCCGCGCCGGGGGTCGACCTGGGGCTCATGAAGCAACTGGGTCTCTCCACGGACGTGGAGCGGACTCACGTCGGCTTCATGGGCTGCCACGGCTCGCTCAACGGCCTTCGGGTGGCGAGAGGCCTGATTTCCGCAGAGCCCGACGCCCACGTCCTGCTCTGCTCGGTCGAGCTGTGCAGCCTCCATCTCGCCTACGGCTGGGACCCCAAGCGGATGGTGGGGAACGCGCTGTTCGCGGACGGCTCCGCGGCCGTGGTGCTGGGGCCCCCTCGGGGGGCGGCGGGCGTCCCGACCGAACGGGACGTCTGGCGGCTGGCCGGCAACGGCGCCCGGCTGTTCCCCGACTCCGAGGAAGCGATGTCCTGGTTCGTCCGCGACCACGGCTTCGAGATGGTCCTCTCGCCGCGCGTGCCGGGGCTGATCCAGCGGCACGTCGGGCCCTGGCTGGAGGCGTGGCTGGGGCGTCGCGGCCTGGCCGTGGCCGACGTGGCGTCGTGGGCCGTGCATCCCGGCGGTCCCCGGGTCCTGGGCTGCGTGCAGGAGACGCTCGGCCTGGGCCCCGACGCCGTCTCGGTCTCGCGGTCGATCCTCGCGAGCCACGGCAACATGTCGTCGGCGACCGTCCTGTTCATCCTCGACGAGTTGATCCGCCGCGACGCCCCCCGCCCCTGCGTCGCCCTGGGATTCGGCCCCGGCCTGGCGGCCGAAGGGGCGCTGTTCGTCTGAGTCGGGCCGGGACGGCGGCGGGGCGTCGGGTCAGAGGGCGGGGTATCCTTGCAGGAACCGGGCCTCGGATTCGGCGTCGCCGACGACGTAGATGTCGCCGTCGGCGGGCAGGGGCCGCGTCGCGTCGGGGTTGATCTCCAGCGCGCCGTCCCGCGAGACCGCGATGACGTTGCAGCCGGTCTCCTGGCGGATGGCCAGCTCGACCAGGGAGCGGCCGGCCATCGCGGGAGGCAGGGGGAGCCGGAAGACGTTGAGGCCCTCGGCCAGCATCAGCGTGTCCATCCGCTGGAGCAGGTTGAAGATGACGTTGGCCCCCGTCGACGCGTACGACAGGACGAAGTCGGCCCCCGCGCGGTGGAGCGTCGAGATGTTCCGTTCCTGGGTGGCGCGGCCGAGGATCTGGATGTCGGGCCGCAGCCGGCGGCAGTAGATGGTCAGGTAGACGTTCATGTCGTCGTCGCTGGTGGTCACGACGACCGACGACGATTCCTCCAGGCCGGCCCGCTGGAGCACGGCGTACTCGGCCGCGTCGCCCACGACGTAGGTCGCCGAGTCCCGCACCTCTTGCGGGTTCCGCTCGACGATCCGGGAATCGATCCCTTGCTCCTTGAGCGCCCGGGCCACCGACCGACCGACCCGACCGCCGCCGATGACGACCACCGGCTTCTCGGTCTGCCGGTAGATGCAGAAGAGCGAGTCGTAGTCGTCGAGCTGGGCGCGGGAGCCGGCCAGGAGCAGGACCGTGGTGGCCTGGATCTTCGTCTCCGGGCCGGCGTTCTCGAATCGTCCCCGGTTCCAGACGCCGATGACGCTGGCGTTGGCGTGCTCGCGGAGCCGGATCTCGCGGAGGGTGCGGCCGACCATCGGGGTCCCGGCGGCCACGGCCTCGGCGATCAGGAGGTCGTCGAACTCGCCGACGACGTGGCTCTTGGCGTCGCGGCCCAGGACCCGGCGGGCCAGCAGCCCCCCGAGCATCTCCGCGAGCTGGATCACCCGGTTGCAGCCGGCCAGCTCCAGGATGTCGACCGAGGGCGTCCGCGACGCGGTGGCCACGATCGGGACCGTCTCGGAGATCTCCCGCACCGTGAACGCGACGTTCGTGTTGGCCGTGTCGCTGAGCGTGGTCGCCACCAGCGCGGCCTGGTCCACTCGCACCTGACGATACGTCTCCGGGTCGTCGAGCTGGCCGAGCATCACGCGGTAACCCTGGTCGTGGAGCTGCAGCGCGTCGGGAAGCTCCGGGACGACCACCACGTACGGCACGTTCGACTGCTTCAGCTTGCGGATCAGCGACGTCTCGATCGGCCCCAGGCCCGTCAGCACCACGTGGCCCCGGGCCGTGGGCGGCAGCGAGCGCGGCGCCCGCGCCGCCGCCTGGGCGTCCATCCAGGGGAGGAAGAAGAACTGGATGAACGTGAACGGCAGCAGGATCAGCATGAAGATGGTGCCCGAGAGGAGCACGATCACCGAGAAGAACCGCCCCAGGTCCCCCATGAACGTGATGTCGCCGAAGCCCAGCGTCGACATCACCACCATCGTCCAGTACAGGCCGGTGATCCAGCTGTAATACCGGCCCTCCAGCGCCATGATGTAATGGAAGAGGATGCTGAAGGCCAGGACCAGGAGGACGAAGACCCCGGTCAGCCGGAGCAGGACCTGGATGTTCCGCCGCCCCTTCCGGTTCGAGAGCTGCGTCACCACGGCGGTCATCGATTTCATCAAGGCGGCACCGGGCGTCGTCGCGCCTGCTCCAGGATGGGACCGGCCCCGCGTCGCGGCCGGACGCGGCGCGCGATCCTGACCGGGGCCGACGTCCAGGCTATCGCCGGACGAGTCGCGTCGCCAGGCGGCGCGGGATTTCCCGGCCCCCGCGACGGGTCAGTCGGCCGTCGCGGGGCTCGTCTCGGCGGGCCGGGGCTCGTCTCCTCCGGTCAGATCGCGGTCGACGAGGTCCAGGGCCTCCCGCTTGCTGTGGATCCGGCGCTCGAGCTGGGCCTCGCGGACCCGGTCGAGGATCGCGGCGAAGCTCGCGCCCGGCTTCAGGCCGTGGCGGACGAGGTCGTGGCCGGTCAGCAGCGGCGGCGGGTTGATCGGGCCGGTCGGCTGGTGTTCCAGGTAGGACTCGCAGTAGTCGACGTGGCCGGCGTGGCCGCGGGTCGCCATCGCGTCGGCCCGGTGCAGGGCCAGCAGCTCGTCGATCCCCGGCTGGGCGAGCATCCGCTTGAGCTTGGCCTCGCGGAGCTTCTCGGCCTCGCCGAGATACTGGTGGTTGGCCACCAGCCAGACGATCCGCTCGCGCTCGACGTTGGAGAGCTTCAGCCGCCGGCAGAGGTGGTCGGCCGTCCGGGCTCCGACGGCTTCGTGGTTGTGGTAGCCGACCCGGCCGCAATGGGCGCGACGGGTGGCCGGCTTGCCCACGTCGTGCAACAGGGCCGCGAACGCCAGCGGGAAGCTGGGCGAGCCCGGGAGCAGCTCCAAGGTCAGCAGCAGGTGGTCCCACAGATCCCCTTCGGGCTGCATCGGCTTGCCCTGGAAAAGCCCAACGGTCTCGACCAGGGGGGGGAGCACGGCCGCGATCAGGCCGAGCCGCATCAGGGCGTCCATGGCCCGCGCCCGGCTCCTGGGCGCGAGCATCCGCCGCAACTCCTGGGCGATCCGCTCGGGCGAGACCACCGTCACCTCGCTCGCCATCGCCCGGATCGCCTCGTCCGTCCGGGGCTCGACCCGGAGGTCGAACCGGCAGGCGAACCGCACGGCGCGGAGGAGCCGGAGCTTGTCCTCCTCGAACCGCGAGGCGGGGTCGCCGATGGCGCGCAGGACCCTCGCGTCGAGGTCGGCCCGGCCGCCGACGTAGTCGACCACCTCGCCGCCGATCGGGTCCATGAACATGCCGTTGATCGTGAAGTCCCGGCGCTCGGCGTCCTCGCGGGGAGAGCTGTAGACGACCCCCACGGGCCTCCGGCCGTCGACGTACGCCAGGTCGCTGCGGAACGTGGCGATCTCGACCTCGTTCCCCTTCTGCCGGGGGTGCCGCACCCGGACCACGCCGAACGACGCCCCCATCGTCAGCGAGCGGTAGGGGAGGCTCAGCATCACCTGGTCGGGGGTGGCGTCGGTGGCGACGTCGTAGTCCGCCGGGCTGAGGCCCAGCAGGATGTCGCGCACGCAGCCCCCCGCCCAGAGCGCCTGGTAGCCGGCCTGGCGAAGCCGGACGACGACCTCCTCGGCGAATTCCCTTCGGGCCCTGGCTTCAGCCATCGCCCACCTCCTCGCCCGGCTCCTCCCCGCCTTCGGCCTCGGGCTCGGAGCGGGGCTCGTCGCCCGCCGCCTCGTTCGCGTCCGGCTCGTCGCGCAGCCAGACGGCGACCTGGGTGTCGCCGTAGCGGCGTACGTCCCAGGCGTCGAAGTCCGGGAGGATCTGGTCGTCGAGGATGCGGCCGGCTTCGAGCACGATCAGAGACCCGGCGGGCAGCTGCTCGACGAGCTGGTCGAGCACGGCCCGGATCCGCTTGACGCCGATCTCGTATTCGCGATAGGGGGGGTCGAGGAAGACGGCCGTCGGCCCGACGAGTTCCGCCGCGTGGGTGCGGACCCAGCGATAGGCGTCGGCCAGGCGGATCTGCGCGCGGTCCTGGTAGCGGAGCTTGGCGACGTTGGCGTGGATCAGGGCGACGGCCTCGCGGTCCTTCTCGACGAAGATCGCCGATTCGGCCCCCCGGCTGAGCGCCTCCAGGCCGATCGCGCCGGTCCCCGCGAACAGGTCGACCGCCGTCCGTCCCGGCATCATCGCGCCGACGATGTTGAACAGCGACTCGCGCACGAGGTCGCTGGTCGGCCTCATGGCCGCCGTGGCGCGGGGCCCTTCGATCTTGTGGCCGCGCCTCTGTCCCGCGATGATCCGCATGTCCGCTCGCTTCCCGTGGCCCGACCTCGATCGTCCCCGTCGTCCGCACGCGACGACGCCGGGCCGAGGGCCGAGCCTTCATCATAGGTTCCGCCCGGCCGTCCGGGCAATCCGGGCGACGGAAGTTGGCGGCGGCCCGCGACCCGCCGGAATTCTCGACAGCCAGGCCGCACCCTCCTTTATGATGGCCACTTCCCGGAGATTCGCGGGCGCGGTCCCGCCGTTTGTACCAGGGGGAATTTCGATGCGACGTGGCTCGATCGGTCTCGCGTGCCTCCTCGTCCTCGCCTTCGTCGGCCGCGCCGGCGCCCAGCCCGAACCGTCCGACGACTGGCCGGGCGTGGGCAACGATCCCGGCTGCATGCGGTACTCGACGCTCGACCAGATCGACCGGTCGAACGTCGCGCGGCTCAAGCCGGCCTGGACGTACCACACGGGCGAGCTGAAGGACGGGGTCGGGAAGACGATCGAGTGCACGCCGATCGTGATCGACGGCGTGATGTACGTCACGACGGCCCACTTGAAGGTCGTGGCGCTCGACGCCGCCACCGGCGCGGAACGCTGGAAGTTCGACCCCCTCAAGGACCATCCGACCTCGCACCCGCTGGCCTCGGGCGGGGTGAATCGGGGCTGCGCGTACTGGTCCGACGGCAAGCCCGGAGGGGCTCGGCGGATCCTCCACGGGACGGCCGACGGCCGGCTTTTCTCGCTCGACGCCGCGACCGGCGAGCTGGACCCGAGCTTCGGCGACGGCGGCGTGCGCGACCTCCGCAAGGAGCTGGACCCGAAGGTCGCGAGCCTCGCCTACGGGCCGACCTCCGCGCCCGTCGTCTGGAAGGACGTGGTCGTCCTGGGCTTCTCGTGCGGGGAAGGGCCGGGGATCGCCGCGCCCGGCGACGTCCGGGCCTTCGACGTCCGCAGCGGCGCCCAGCTCTGGCGGTTCCGCACCGTGCCGGCGCCCGGCGAGTTCGGCGCCGAGACCTGGGAAGGCGAGTCGTGGAAGGACCGAGGCGGAGCGAACGCCTGGGGCGGCCTGAGCGTCGACGTGGCTCGCGGCCTGATCTTCGCCGGGCTCGGATCGGCCGCGTTCGACTTCTACGGCGGCGACCGCCACGGCGACAACCTGTTCGCCAACTGCACGATCGCCCTCGACGCCGCCACCGGACGCCGGGCCTGGCACTTCCAGACCCTGCGCCACGACCTCTGGGACCACGACCTGCCGACCTACCCCAACCTCGTCACGGTCGAGCGCGACGGCGCGAAGGTCGACGCCGTGGCCCAGGTGACGAAGACCGGCTACGTCTTCCTGTTCGACCGGGAGACGGGCAAGCCCCTGTTCGACGTGGAGGACCGGCCCGTCCCCGCCTCCGAGGTCGCCGGCGAGCGGGCCTCGGCGACGCAGCCCGTCCCGGTCAAGCCGCCGCCGTTCGCCGTGCAGACGCTCGACGAGTCGAACGTCACCGACATCGGCGAGGCCAACCGCGCGGTCGTGCTGGAGCGGCTTCGCAAGCTCAAGACCGGCGTCCCGTTCCTCCCGCCGAGCCGAGAGGGGACGGTCGTCATCCCCGGCTATCACGGCGGGGCGACCTGGTCGGGCGCGTCGTTCGATCCCGCGACCGGCCGGCTGTTCGTCAACTCGAACAACGTGCCGAACATCCTCACGATGACCGAATCCAAGGCCGAGGACGTGCTCAAGCACGGACCCTACAGCTTCACCGGCTACCACCAGTTCCTCGACCCCGAGGGCTACCCCGCCATCAAGCCCCCCTGGGGCGTGCTGAACGCCATCGACCTGAACGCGGGCGATTTCGCCTGGCGGACGCCGCTCGGCGAGCATCCCGAGCTGACCGCCCGGGGCGTTCCCAGGACCGGCACCGAGACCTTCGGCGGGTCGATCGTGACCGCCGGCGGCCTGGTGTTCATCGCCGGGACCAAGGACGAGCGGTTCCACGCCTTCGACAAGGACGACGGCAAGCTGCTCTGGGAACATCAGCTCCCCGCCGGCGGCTACGCGACCCCCTCCACCTATCGCGCCGGGGGGCGGCAGTTCGTCGTGATCGCCGCCGGCGGCGCGGGCAAGCTCCGCACCAGGGCCGGCGACGCCTTCGTGGCCTTCAGCCTGCCCGAGTGATCCTCGATCGCAACCGTCGACGAACCCCGGCACCGCGAGGCTCAAGCGAGGAAACGCTCGATGAGGACCCGTGGAAATGACGATTATTCCACGAGGAGGCGTTTCCGCCTGAGAGGACGGGGGGCGGCCCCCGGCGGAGGCCGAGGTTCTATCGCTTCGCGAGGGCCCCATGAGACGCACGGACCACCGTTGCGGGATCGCTCGGGGTCGAACGATCCTGACGCTGTTGCTGCTGTCGGGGATCGTCCCACTCGTCCGGGGCCAGGACCCGCCGACCGCGCCGGCGTTCGACTTCGCGGAGGCGGCGAATCTCGGCGAGGAGGCGTCGCCGCGCATCCTGCTCCCCCCGGACGAGGTGATCCGCGAGTCGCTCTTCGGCCCCCTGCGCCCTGAACGATGGCGACCCCTCGGCCTCTCCACCCTTTTCTCCGAGGGCTGGGACGAGCCGTACGCGCCGGCGCCGGGCGACGCCCCCCGGCAGACGTGGATCAACAACGCCGACGGCGCCTTTTATCGCCTCTACGTGGCCTCCTTCGGCTTCGCTCGGGGCGCGCCCCCCGCGGGAGGCAACGCCTACAACGGCAGCTTCTTCCTGTTCACGCCCCTGAGCCGACGTTTCGAGCTGGGGTGGTTCGTCCCCTTCGTGATGTCGGCCCCGGACGCCCTCAAACCTTCCGGGAGGGCCAACTGGACCGATTTCGGCGATCTCACCATCGCGCCCCGCGTCCTCCTGGCGGAAGATCGACGCTACACGGTGACGTCGAACCTGTTCGTCAGGCTTCCGACGGGGAACGCCCGCAACGGCAACGGCGTCGCGAGCCTCTCGCCCGACGTGGAGTTCTGGGCGAACCCCGTGGAACGCTGGGTGGTCCGCGGCGGCCTCGGCGTGACCGTCCCCACGAACAGCACGCCCACCTCCTCGCGGTTGCTGGCGGCGAACCCCTGGATGGGCTTCAACGCCTCCCCGGGAGGCTTCACGTCGTTCGACGCCCGCCTCGCGATCGGGCGATACCTCACGCCGGGAGGCGACCACCTCTTCAATAACTTCGTGCCCTATCTCGCGGCCAACCTCCATACCGAATTGAGCGGAGGGAACAACACCTACTTCTCACTCACCCCGGGCTACCGGTTCGGCCTGGGCAAGGATTGGTACGCCCTGGGAGGGCTGGAAGTCCCGCTCGTCGGCCCCCTGGCGTTCCAGACGCAGACGATCTTCCAGTTCATCAAGAACTTCTAATCGCGAACCGCCCCGGCCTGGAAGCGTTGGAACGTCAGGCCCACCGCCAGGGCCGTCGCCGTCCCGACGAGCACGAGAGCCAGGGCCGTCCGCACCCGGGGAGAGAGCCGGAGCAGGGCGGGGTGCTCCGGGACGGCCGCGAGCAGCGGCGCGAGGAACAGGACGGCGGCGACGTCCCGCCGCAACTCCCCGAAGCACGAGCCGACGACCAGCAGCCCGAACAGGACGACCGCGCCGAAGCCGGGGAGGGCGTGGCGGGCGTCGCCCCGGAACAGGGTCGCGGCGACCGCCCCGCCGGCGACCGCGCCGGCCAGCGGCAGCCCGTTCATCCCGCCCGAGGCGTACCCCGAGAGCATCACCGCCGCGCCCGCCCCGCCGATCGCCGTCGCCAGCGCCAGCGGGACCCGGACCGCGGAGCCCGACCTCCTCGCGGCCCATCCCAGGACCCACCAGACGCCGAACAACGCCGCGCCCAGGCCGACGAGGATCGGATAACGTCGGCCCGGCGGCCACAGGGCCGAACCGGGACCGGCCAGGTCCGCCAGGTAGATCGACCCGTACAGGAGCGCGGGCGCGACCGCCATCGACGCGGCCAGCCGCAGGCCGACCGCCCCCCATCGCGGGAGCCCGACCGCGCCGACAACGGCCTCCAGCACCAGGACGCCCGGCAGGACGAGGCCCAGGAATCGGTCCTGATCCTCGCGCAAAGGCCATCGCGGACGCACGCCCAGCACCGCCAGCCCGACGGCCGCCCCGATCGCGACCGCCGCCGCCTGCACCACTCCCGGCCCCGACCCCTCCCGATCCAGCCCCCGACCGCCGCCGCCAGGGCCGCCGCGATGAAGGCCGCCGCCATCGCTTCGAGCATCAAGACCGGTTCAGGCATGGCGACGGTCTCCGGGTGACCTCGAGGAAAGCTCCGGGAAGCCCAACTTTCACGACGTCTCGCGCCCGGCCGCTCTCCCCTTGTTAGGGAAGACCTGCTGGCGCGGTTATGCCTTCATGCCTGAATGAGGTGGCCGCCATCGCGGGCGAACCAGGGGAGCGACGGCCGTTGTGCTCGTCTCCCCCCTCATCCGGCCCTGCGGGCCACCTTCCCCCGCGAGGGGGGAAGGGCCTGATGGTCCCGACTTGGATTCCGAGAGCTTCCGCGCTCGTCACCGCTGCATCCCCCCGCGAGGGGGGAAGGGCAGGGCGGGAGGTCAGGACTTCGTCCCCTCGAAGCCGATGAGGAGGACGACCTCGTCGCCGGCGGCGGGGATCATCTTGTCCATGCCGAAGTCGGAGCGCTTGATCGAGATCTCGGCGGAATAGCCAGTGCGCTGGACGCCCTTGGGGAACTCGCCGACCTTGCCGCCGGTGAGGACGAAGGAGACGGGCTTGGTGACGCCGTGGAGGGTCAGGTCGCCGGTCACCTTCAGGCCCTGCGGGTCCTTCGCGACCGCCGTGCTCTTGAAGGCGATGGAGGGGAACTGCTTGACGTTGAAGAAGTCGGGGCTCTTGAGGTGCCCGTCGCGCTTGTCGTTGCCGGTGTCGACGCTGTCGGCCTTGATCGCGATTACGAACCGCGACGACGAGGAGGCGGCCGGGTCGACGGTGAACGACCCGGAGACGTCGTTGAACCGGCCGTAGATCGAGGCGAAGCCGCCGTGGTCGATCTTGAAGATAACCGTGGTGTGCGCCGGGTCGACGGTGTAGTCGTCGGCCGCCCGCGCGGGGAGGCCCGCCCCGAGGGCCAGGGTCAGGGTCAGGGCGGTCGCCAGCAGTCGCGCGTTCGTCGCAGTGGCTCGCATCGTTCGGCTCCGGGTTGGCTTCGAGGGTCGGAGGGCGTCGACGCGACGCCGTCCCGGAGGATTCTACCGGGCCGTGGAAGCCCCCGCGAGGCTCGGGTCAGGCGGAAAGGCCGGGCGTCTCGGGCCGGCCGCCGGCCCGGAGCCAGAGGCGGTGGAGCTCGGGCAGGCCGGCGACGGCGAGGTCGGGCCGGGTGACGGCCGGGATGTCGTCGTGGGGGGCGACCCAGACCGTGAACATGCCGACGGCCTTGCCGCCGACGATGTCCGACGCCTGGCTGTCGCCGATCATCGCGACCTCCGAGGCCGCGAGGCCCAGGCGGCTCACGGCCGATTCGAACAGCCGGGGGTGGGGCTTGCCGACGACGATCGGTCGGGTCCGCGACGCGGTCGCGACCGCCTCGGCCAGCGCGCCGCATCCGGGGTCGAAGCCGTCGGCCACGGGATAGCGGGCGTCGAGGTTCACCGCGAAGAAGGCCGCGCCGGCGGCCACGGCGCGGGACGCGGCGCGGAGCCGGTCGAAGTCGAACCGCGGGTCGTTCCCGACCACCACGGCGCGGGCCTCGCTCCAGCGGTCCAGGGGGAGGGGCTCGTGCCCGGCCCTCGCCAGCGAGCCCGCCAGGTCGTCGGTGCCGATCGCC
This sequence comes from Planctomyces sp. SH-PL62, assembly GCF_001610895.1. Lineage (NCBI taxonomy): Bacteria > Pseudomonadati > Planctomycetota > Planctomycetia > Planctomycetales > Planctomycetaceae > Planctomyces > Planctomyces sp. SH-PL62. The sequence goes on from NZ_CP011273.1 coordinate 3,456,695, forward strand.
AGCAAGGGGGACGGCCCCACCCGCTCCAGCACCTCGGCGGCCGTCAGGTCGAACGCGGCGACCACCTCGCGGCCCTCGGCCCGGATCCCCAGGCGGGTCAGCTCGCGGGCAAGGGCTTCCGAGCCGTATCGCGACGAGTTCGACGCGAAGACCACCCCGAGCCCCGCGTGGCGGAGGTCCGCGACCAGCTCCGCCGCCCCGGGGAGCAGCCGCGGCCCCGCCCAGATCGTGCCGTCGAGATCGAACGCGTATCCTCGGATCGTGCGCAGGCTCGTCAACGCTCGGTTCCTTTCGTCGTCCCCGGTCGGTCCCTCGTCCCCGAGCCTCCGAGTCTACCACGGCCGGGACGCGGCCCCCAACCGGCCGACGCCTCGGATGGTCCGACGCCCCTGGCGCCGTTATAATATCGAGTATCGTCGGGAGCCGCCGAGGAGACGAATCCCCTGATGAACCTAGACGCCAGCGAACGAGGACCGAGGAATGAGCCTGCTTGACCAGTTGCGTGCGATGACGGTGGTGGTCGCCGACACGGGGGACATCGAGTCCATCGCCCGTTACAAGCCTCGGGACACGACCACGAATCCGTCGCTGCTCTACAAGGCGGCCAAGATGCCGCAGTACGAGCGGATCGTCCAGGGCGCGGTGGAGTTCGCCCGGTCGGTCGACGGCGACCGCAAGGCCCGTCTCGAAGCCTGCATGGACAAGCTCGCCGTCGGCTTCGGCAAGGAGATCCTCCAGATCGTCCCCGGCCGCGTCTCCACCGAGGTCGACGCCCGGCTCTCGTTCGACGTCGAGGCCACGGTCGCCAAGGCCCGCCGCCTGATCGAGATGTACGCCGAGGAAGGGGTCGGTCGCGAGCGGATCCTCATCAAGGTCGCCTCCACCTGGGAAGGCGTCCGCGCCGCCGAGCGGCTGGAGAAGGAGGGGATCCACTGCAACCTGACCCTCCTGTTCAGCTACGCCCAGGCCGTCGCCTGCGCCGAGGCCGGCGTGACCCTGATCTCGCCGTTCGTGGGCCGCATCCTCGACTGGCACCTCAAGGACCGCGGCGTCAAGGCGATCCCCGCGACCGAAGATCCGGGCGTCGAGTCGGTCCAGCGGATCTACCGCTACTACAAGGCCCACGGCTACAAGACCGAGGTCATGGGCGCCAGCTTCCGCAACATCGGCGAGATCGTCGAACTCGCCGGCTGCGACCTGCTGACCATCTCGCCGGATCTGCTCAAGGAACTCCAGGACGCCGACGGCAAGCTCGACCGCAAGCTCTCGCCCGACGCCGCCGACGGCCAGCCCGAGCCCAAGATCTCGCTCGACGAGAAGACCTTCCGCTGGATGCTCAACGAAGACGCGATGGCCACCGAGAAGCTCGCCGACGGCATCCGCCGCTTCGCCGCCGACATCGTCAGCCTGGAGAAGCTCGTCTCCAAGCTGATCGACCAGCCCGTCGCCGTCTGAGCCCTCGCCGACGGCCTTCCTTCCCCCCGAAAGGGGGGGAGGGGGCCCGGGGCGGTCGACTCGAAGCGACTCGACTCGATTTCGGTGAGCCGGACGCTCAGGATTTCGGGGGGCCGTCGACCCGGCCGAGCGGGGTGTCGACGAGGTGCTCGATGAGGAACCAGACCTGCGTCTCGCCGATGCGGACGACGTCGGAGACGAGCAGGTCGTTGGTGCCGTCGTCCCCCTCGTCGGCGGTCTTGCGGGCGGCGTCGCGGGCGTCGACCAGGATCATCTCGTGGGCCTCGAGCAGCCGAGAGAGCATCGCCGGGACTTCCTCGCAGCCGTCGGGCGGCCTGGGGATGCGCGTCAGCTCCGCGACGTGGCGAGGGTCGCCGACGGCGATCCCGCCCAGCGTCTGGATACGCTCGGCCACCTCGTCGATCAGCTTCAACTGCTCCTCGGCGTGCTTGTCCAGCAGCAGGTGGAGCTGATAGAAGGTGTGGCCCCGCATCAGCCAGTGGTGCTTCTTGTAGAGCGCGAACAGGATCTGGCTGTCCGCGAGCACCTGATTCAGGCGCTGGCACGAGTACATCCGGGCGTCGTACGACAGCCCGAGCGGGAACTGACGGACGGTCCCGAATTTCTGAATCTCGCCGCCGCCGATGTGGACCCACGGCTGGCTGTGTTCTTCCGGCTTCGACGGGGCCTGCCCCTGGATTTCGCCGCTCTTCTTCGTGGTGACTGCCATACTTCGACCTTTCCCTTTTCATCTGGATGATTGAGGGCGGGCTCGACCATCCGGCCCGTCGGTCTTACTGAATTAAGCTTCATGCAGCCCGTGTGCCGAACGGCCCCGCCCTCGGGTCGGGAAGTCTCTCGGCCTGGAGGCCGCCGCCGAGGGATGGATCGACGACGCGCCCGACCACTTCGCCAGGCTCGTACGCGCCGTCGCCGCGCTGACTGCGCGGCCCAATCAGTTTACGCTGGAAGCGCCACGAGATCACGTGTTCCGACCCCCGTCTCCGTCCGCCTCCCGGAGTCGACCCCCTTGCCGTTCCCGAGCCGCCCGTCCCCGAGGGAGACCCTTGAAGGGCTCACCCCCCCGGCCGCCGACTTCCCCTACTTCGCCTTCGCCGACGCCGTCCGTTTCGAACCCGAGGCGCGGGGCTCGATCCGGACGGATTCCGGCGCCTTCGTCGACGCCAACGCGTGGTGGCTCGCCGATGCGTCGATGCTCGCCTACGGCGACGCCGACCTGATCGCCGCCAGGTTCGTCGACTCCCCCTTGCCCGGCCTGGGCTGGACCGTCGCCCCCCTCCTCGACGACGACGGCTCCCGGGCGATGGTGCTGGACGGGCCCGGGGCGCTGGTGGTCGTCTTCCGAGGGACGCGGATTCCGGTCCCGGACCTCGCCCCCGCCGAGGCGCTCGGCCTGGTCGACTGGATCCTCAAGAACGAAGACCTCAGGATCGACGGCCGCTTCCTGCCGGCCGCCCGCAAGGCCGGCGGCCGCGTCCACGCCGGGTTCCTCAATGCGTTCGAGGCCCTCAGCGACCGGATCGACGAGGTCGCCGCCGCCAGGAGGCCCGGCCAGAAGCTCTGGCTCGCCGGCCACAGCCTCGGAGGCGCGCTCGCCGTGCTGGCGGGCTCGCACCTGCGTGAACAGGCGGTCGAGGGGATTTACACCTATGGGGCCCCCCGCGTCGGCGACGCCGAGTTTGTCGCCACCCTCCCGCCGTGCATCCACCGCCGATTCGTCCATCGCGATGATCTGATTCCCCGCATCCCCCCCAAGGGGACGTTCGGTTATCACGACGCGGGCGAGCTGCACGCGGTCCCCGGCACCCCTCCCCGCAAGCCCTGGCGCGAATGGAACGAGGGCGTCAAAACCCTCCTCGCCGCCGTCCGGCTGTCGGTCAAGGAGGGTCGACTCGCCATCGGCGAGGCCCCAGTCCTCATCGCCGGCCTCGCCGACCACGCGCCCGTCTACTACGCCGTCCGCCTCTGGAACGCCCTCGCCGACGGCCTCGACGAACCGTCGTCCCGATCCTGACGACCCGCCTCGCGGGGCGGTTCTCGACGTCCTGCCTGCTCCACGCGGCGCGGCATCGACATCACCTCTGTTCTGAATGACATCGAATCTCAATTAAGGCGATCTGGTTCCTTTCTGGAGCGATTGCGTCCTGCGCGGGGCGACGGCTTCCTCGGCGACGATCGAGCGTCGAGACTTCCGCTGGCGACGGACAAACCCCCGTCGTCGGAGACTTCCCCTAGTGGAGAGTCACGACTGATCCCGTGCGAGACGGCCGTCGTAGAAGGGGTATGAAACCACCCCTCTTCGTCCGCCCGCTCTCCCCCGAGGAGTCCCGGACCCTTCGGGCCGGCCTCCGCTCGCCCTCGGCCTTCACCCTGCGGCGCTGCCAGATCCTCCTGGCCGGCGCCGAGGGCCTCAAGCCCTCCGCGATCCGCGCCCGGCTCGGCTGCGCCACCCAGACCGTCCGCGACGCCATCCGCGCCTTCGCCGCCGAGGGGCTCGCCTGCCTCCGCGAGAAGTCCCACCGCCCCCGATCGGCCCGGCCCGCCCTCGACGCCGCGGCCGGCGAGCGGCTCCGCGCCCTGCTGCACCGCAGCCCCCGCGAGTTCGACAAGCCGACCTCGCTCTGGACGCTCCACCTGGCCGCCGAGGCGGCGTTCGCCGAGGGCCTCACCCCGCGCGTGATGAGCGGCGAGTCGATCCGCCGGGCGCTGAAGCGGCTGGGGGTGGGCTGGAAGCGGGCCAAGACCTGGATCACCAGCCCCGACCCGGCGTACCTGAGAAAAAAGGGGCGCGCGACCGGCTGATCCGCCTGGCCGAGGCCCATCCGGGCTGGACCCTCGGCTTCCAGGACGAGGTCTGGTGGAGCCGGCTGGCCCGGCCCGGCCTGCACGCCTGGGCCGGCGGCGAGCCGCTGCGGCTGCACGAGCCGGCCGCCGACGCCGCCGACGGCGACCCCAAGGCGTTGGCCTGCTACGGGCTGCTGCGCGGCGACTCCGGCGGGATGCTGCTGCGGTTCGTGCAGGGGCGCCCGGTCAGCCAGGTGACCGAGGACTTCCTCGCCTGGGCGTGCGACCGGCTGGCCGCCGAGGGCAAGCGGGCGTTGCTGCTGGTCTGGGACAACGCCGCCTGGCACGTCAGCCGCCGGGTGCGGGCCTGGATCAAGGCCCACAACCGGCTGGCGAAGGCCCGAGGCGGAGTGCGGATCGTGGCGTGCCACCTGCCGGTGAAGGCGCCGTGGCTCAACGCGATCGAACCGAAGTGGGTCCACGGCAAGAGAGCCGTCGTCGAGCCGGGGAGGAGACTGACGGCGGCCGAGGTCGAGGAGCGGGTCTGCGGCTACTACGGCTGCGAACACATCGGTCGCCTCACACAGCAACTCCAGTGATCCTGCACTAGGGCCGCTCTCCAGGCCTGCGATAGCCTCGAAAAGCCCTCGGAGGCCGTGAATCAGGGGAGTTGCAAGGGGGGGCCGCGGCCCGCGTCTCCTCGGCTCGGGATTTGATTTTCGGGCTTCGCCAGTCGCCCGAGGTCCCATGAACCAGGGGCGTCCGCCACCCACGCTCCACGTAGGAAGCTTTCGCCGGGACCGAAGAGGGGAGCGATCGAAAAAGAGGTTTGGAAACTTCCGATACGACCTTCGGCAGCAAATTGACATTAAGTCTCAGTCGCATTATGCATCAGCCAGCCCGCCCCAGCATCCCGTCCGACCCCCGGGCCCGACTCCGGGCCCAGGAATCGGTGGGGCCCCGCTGATTGCATACCCACCTTGTCTCTTGCTTCCATGAGGTCCCCCCGATGCGACCTGCCCGTTCCGGCTTCACCCTGATCGAACTGCTGGTGGTCATCGCGATCATCGCCGTGCTGATCGCCCTGCTGCTCCCGGCCGTCCAGTCGGCCCGCGAGGCGGCCCGCCGCATCCAGTGCACGAACAATCTGAAGCAAATCGGCCTGGCGATGCACAACTACATGACCAGTTGGCCGGAGACGCTGCCGAACGCGGGGAGTCGTCTCGGGACGAGCTATCCCAACGACCACTCGCCGCTGGCGCGCCTGCTTCCCTACACCGAGCAGACGAACCTGATCGACTTCAACCTCCAGATGGGGCATCCCGCCGTGGTCGACCTGCCGGTGGAGATCCGGACCGTCGCCTCCACGGTGATCTCCATGTTCCTGTGCCCCAGCGACGCCGCCGTCTCGCCGACCGTGGAGCTGACCTACGCCTCGACGCCCGTGAAGTACGCCGGCTCCAATTACGCGATGAACCAGAGCGACGGCACCAACCTCGGGACCGGGATCGCGGCCCAGGTCCATCCCATGAATCCCGGCAACGGCCTGTCCTGGGTGGGCTCCGGTACGAAGCTCAGCCAGGTCACCGACGGCTCCTCGAACACCCTGGCGTTCACCGAGTCGACGCGCGGCGACGGCAGCCGGCTGACCAGCTCGGCTCCGATCGACAACGTCCTCAAGTACCGAGCGATGGGGGGGACGGACTTCTACGCGATGGCGGATACGGGGAGCGGCCACACGTCCTGGGACGGTCGTCGGCTCTGCTCCTGGCTGCGCGGGTCCATCCCCGAAGGCCCCGTCATGAACGGCTACCTGACCCCCAACAGCAAGAAGGCCGACAGCGTGTCGTCGTCGTCCAAGCTGACCGCGGCGCGGAGCAATCATCCGGGGGGCGTCAACGCGCTCTTCTGCGACGGCAGCGTCCACTTCCTCCGCGACTCGATCGACCTGGCCGTCTACCGCGGACTCTGGACGCGAGCGGGCGGGGAAATCCTGTCCGCCTCGGATTATTGATCCTCCCTTCGCCGCGGCAAGGTCGAGCGAACGAACCCCACCCCGACACGACGACATTCCGGGCGTTCGCCGGGGCGGCGGCCGTCCTGTTCGCCCTCGACGCCGCCTGGGGCGGCGCGGGGGCTTCGAGCCGGACGTCGGCTCAAAACCCGCCCGAGGACGCGAGCCCCGTCTCGACTCCGGTCGTCGAGGGCGGCCCGGTGACGCTGCCCGGCGCTCGGCGGTTCGACATCCGCGCGAAGTCGGGCCTTGAGTATCGGATCTTCGTCGCCGCCCCTCCGGGTCCCGCCCCCGCGCCGGGTTTTCCGGTCATCTACTTCACGGACGGCAACGAGAATTTTCCCGTCCTGCTGGCCGCGACCCGGAAGCAATCCCGCGAGGCGTTGCAGGCGGTCGTGGTCGGGATCGGCTACCCCGGCGAGGATCCGGTCAAGCATCGAGAGCGCCGGGCGTTCGATCTGACGCCGCAAACCTCGGAAGAGTGGATGAAGTCCGACGCCCGCGAGATGGGGACCTTCAAGACCGGCGGCGAGGACGGGTTCCTGGATTTCATCGAGACGGAGTTGAAGCCGGTCGTCGAGCGGCGGCACAGGATCGATCGATCGCGGCAGACGCTGTTCGGCCACTCGTTCGGCGGGTTGTTCACCCTGCACGTCCTGTTCACCCGCCCCGAAACGTTCCAGACGTATGTGGCGGCGAGCCCGTCGCTCTGGTGGAACGGCGGCTCGATCCTGATGGAGGAGAAGAGCTTCCTCGAAGGGGGCCCGGCCGGGAAGGCGGCGGCGCGCGTGCTGCTCACCTCGGGCGAGTTGGAGCGGAAGACGGCCCCGATCGAATCGAAGGAACGGGCCCGGCTCCTGGAGAATCGCCGCCTGGCCGGGTCCGCGAAGGAGATGGTCGACCGCATGGACGCGGCGGGCGTTCCCGGGCTGTCGGTCGAGTACCGCGAATTCGTTGAGGAGAATCACGGGTCGGTCGTGCTCCCCGCCGCAAGTCGAGGCGCGCGCTTCGCGCTCGACGACGGGCGTCGGACCACTCCCCCGTCGGGCGTCCGCGCCGAAAATCCGTGACGCGCGGCCGTGGAGAATTCCGGCCGCTGGAATCGCTCCGAGAGGGAAGACGACATGAGTCGATGTCTGCCGTCAGCATGCCTGTTCAGACTCTGATCCGTGCGCGCCGACGGCGCGCTCAGCAAGCCGGAACGGGATCGCTACCTGCGGAACACCGGCTTCGACCGCCTCGTCGCCGAGGGCGTCTATACGTGCGGAGGCTTCGCGAACGCCTTCGGCCGTTCGTCGCGCCTGCTGGCGGAACTCGAACTCCCCCCGGCCGTCCGCGAGCAGGCCGCGACGCTCCTGGACGGCCACCTCGCGCTCGGCGGCCTCGATCATCGCCGCGATTCAGAATTCCTCGCCGAAGACCACGTCGCCGGTCACGCCGACCTGATACGCGGAGACGCGGCGCTCGAAGAAGTTCGCCAGCTCCTGGACGTCCTGGAGCTCCATGAACGCCAGCGGGTTCTTCGACCCGTAGGCCGGCGCGATGCCGAGGGATTCGAGCCGGCGGTCGGCGACGTACTCCAGGTATTTTCGCAGATCCTGGAGGCTCAGGCCGACCACGCCGTGGGAGAGGACGTCGCGGGCGAACTCCGTCTCGCAGTCGACGGCCTCGCGGAGCATCGCCACGACCTCGCCCTCCAGCGCCGCGTCGAACAGGTCCGGCTCCTCGCGACGCGCCGTCGAGATGACGTTGAACGCGAAGGCGATGTGCGCGCTCTCGTCGCGGAAGACCCAGTTCGTCCCCGTCGCCAGGCCGTGGAGGAGGCCCTTGGATCGCAGGAAGTAGACGTAGGCGAAGGCCGCGAAGAAGAACAGACCTTCGATGCACGCGGCGAAGCAGATCAGGTTCAGCAGGAACCGCCGGCGATGCTCGCGGGTCTCAAGCCGGTCGAGTTGCTCGATGGAGTCGATCCAGCGGAAGCAGAAGTCGGCCTTCCGCTTGATCGACGGGATGTTGTCGATCGCCGCGAACGCCTGCTCGCGCTCGGCCATGTCGGGGAGGTAGTTGTCGAGCAGGGTCAGATAGAAATGGACGTGCAGCGACTCCTCGTAGAGCTGGCGCGAGAGGTACATCCGCGCCTCGGGGGAGTTGACGTGCTGGTAGAGGTTCAGCACCAGGTTGTTGCCGACGATCGAGTCGCCCGTGGCGAAGAACGCCACCAGGCGCTGAATCAGGTGCTTCTCCGCGGGCGTGACGCGGCGGTCGAGGTCGGCCAGGTCTGTCGAGAAGTCGACCTCCTCGACCGTCCAGGTGTTCTTGATCGCCGCCTTGTACATCTCGAAGAAGATCGGGTATCGCATCGGACGCAGGGTCAGGTCCATGCCGGGATCGAGCAGCATCGGTTCGTCCTTCCGTGGAGAGGGGTTCTGGTTACTGGCACGACTCGCACGACTCGGGATTCTCGAGCGAGCACGCGACGTCTCGGGGCGTCGGCGGCGCCTGCGGGACGGTCGTCTTGGCGATCCCCGTGGCGGGGCGGGATCTCAGGTAATAGGTCGTCTTCAGCCCGCGCTTCCAGGCGTACATGTACATGGAAGAGAGCTTGCCGATCGACGGGCTCTCGACGAAGAGGTTGAGCGACTGGCTCTGGTCGATGAACGGGGCGCGGTCGGCGGCCATGTCGATCAGCGACCGCATCGGGATTTCCCAGACGGTGCGGTAGACGCGGCGGAGGTCGGCCGGGAGTTCCTCGACGCCCTGCACCGAGCCCTCGGCGAGCTTGATCCGGTTGCGGACCGCCTCCGTCCAGAGGCCGCGCGCCTTCAGGTCGCGGACGAGGTGGCGGTTGACCTGGAGGAACTCCCCGGAGAGCGTCTCTCGCTTGAAGAGGTTGGAGACCTGGGGCTCGATGCATTCGTAAGCCCCGACGATCGAGGCGATCGTCGCGGTGGGGGCCACCGCCACCAGGAGCGAGTTGCGCAGGCCGACGCGGCGCACGCGCCCGCGAAGCTCGGCCCACCGGGGGGCGTCCGAACCTTCGCGGTCCCACAGGTCGACCTGGAGCACGCCTTCGGCCGCCCGGGTCTCGGCGAAGGCCAGGTGCGGCCCCAGGCGCTCGGCCAGGTCGCAGGACGCGGTCAGGGCGTGGTAGTAGATCTCTTCCTGGATCCTGGCGGAGAGTTCCCGGGCCTCGGCGGCGTCGAACGGCAGGCCGAGCTGGAAGAAGACGTCCTGGAGCCCCATCACGCCGAGCCCGACCGGCCGCCATCGCCGGTTCGACGCCTCGGATTCGGGGGTCGGGTAGAAGTTCACGTCGACCACCGCGTCCAGGAACGGGACGGCCGTGCGGACGGTTTCGGCCAGGGCTTCGAAGTCGAACCCCCCGTCGCCGACGTGCCGTGCGAGGTTGATCGAGCCGAGGTTGCAGACGGCCGTCTCGCCGTCCGAGGTCGCCTCGACGATCTCGGTGCAGAGGTTCGACGAGTGGACGACGGCGCCCGGCGTGCGCGTCTGGTTCGACTTCCGGTTGCAGGCGTCCTTGAAGTTCATCCAGCCGTTGCCCGTCTCGGCCAGCGTCTTCATCATCCGGGCGTAGAGGTCGCGCGCGGCGACCGTCTTGACGGCCAGGCCCCGCGCCTCGGCTTCGGCGTAGGCCGCCTCGAACGCCTCGCCGTGGAGGTCGGGCAGGTGGGGGACCGTCTTGGGATCGAACAGCGACCAGGCCCCGCCTTCCTCCACACGCCGCATGAACAGGTCCGGGACCCAGTTGGCCAGGTTCAGGTTGTAGGTCCTCCGGGCCTCGTCGCCGGCGTTGTCCTTGAGCTCCAGGAACTCCTCGACGTCGGCGTGCCAGGTCTCCAGGTAGACGCAGCAGGCGCCCTTGCGCCGCCCCCCCTGGTTCACGGCGGCGACGGAGGAGTCGAGCGTCTTGAGCCAGGGGACCACGCCGTTGCCGTGGCCATTCGTCCCCTGGATGTAGGAGCCTCTCGAGCGGATGCGGTGGAAGGCCAGGCCGATCCCCCCCGCGTACTTGGAGAGCTTGGCCACGTCCGTATAGCGGCCGTAGATCCCTTCCAGGCTGTCATCGGGCGAGTCGAGCAGGTAGCACGACGACATCTGCGGCCGGGGCGTCCCGGAGTTGAACAGGGTCGGCGAGCTGGGCATGTAGCGGTGCGACGCCATCAGCTCGAACAGGTCGAGGGCGTCGGCGACGTCGCGGGAGAGCCCGCACGCGACCCGGAGGAAGAAATAGGCGGGCGTCTCGATCACGTCGCGGGTGCTGGGATGCCGCAGCAGGTAGCGGTCGTAGATCGTGCGGAGCCCGAAGTACTCGAAGTCGTCGCGGGGCCGGGTCGCGGCGGCGTTGAGCTTGCGGGCGTTCGCGGCGACGTAGTCGGCGGTGGCCTCCGCGACCAGGCCCAGGCGGCGTCCGGCGGCGATCGCCTGGGAGAACGACTGGATGTCCTGGTTCATCACCTCCTTGGCGATGAAGCAGTCGAGGAGACGGGCCGCGAGCAGGGAGTATTCCGGCTCCTCGGCGATGAGCGAGGCGGCCGTCTGGATCGAGAGCTGGTCGAGCTCGCGGGTCGTCGCGCCGTCGAAGAGTCCGCCGATCGTCTTCACGGCGATCCGCATCACGTCGACGGCCGCCAGCCCGCCCGACGAGCGGCGGACGGCCCGCACGATCTTGTTGACGTCGACCGGCTCCAGGCCGCCGTTCCGCTTGCGGACGCGCATGCCGCCGTCCTCGTCGGCCGCCCCCGCGCGAGGCGCCTCGCCGTTCGCGGGGGCGTTCTTCAACTCCAGACTCATGTTCGGCTCCTGTTCCTTGGAGGGGGGAGGGCCGGGACCGCCCGAGAGCGCCCCCGGCCGGATCGGCCGTCAGGTCGCGGCGACGGGGGCGAAATTCGGCGGATGGGAGAGGAGCCGAACGGTCGTCACGGCCGGAACGGCGGCGGCCGGATGGACGGGGCGGACGAAGAGCGCGGGACGCGGGCCGTCGGCCGCGACCGGGCCTGTTCGAGGCGAATCCAAGGCGCGATCCTTCCTGCCGGTCCGGGCAGATTGGGGCGTCCGGACCGGTACGCAGGAGGGCTCCGCACGCGCGGAAGGGCCTGACCTGCCGCGTACCCGGAGCGGGGCACCCTTGGCATGCTCGACGGGCAGGTCTTCTGGCTTACGGCTACGATCGATCCCCGGGCGGCCTTCCCGCGACGCGAGCGTCGCAGTGGCTTATGTGGCCGGATCTCTCGCCGAATACAGCAGCGGCCCTGCGCCGGATTCTCACCGGCTTCCCTTTTCATCCGTCCGAACGCGGACGGAACCCGTCGATGCTGGGAGCATATCCTATTTTCGACGCCCAGGCCAACCGGCCGCGGGGGATTTCGATCAGACGACCCGGCCGCCCAGCCAGGAGTACCGGGTGGGAGGTTGTTCGGCGATCCGCCCGCCGATCTCATCCGCGAGCATCTCATAGCGTTCGGGCTGGCGGCAGAGGTAGTCCTGGGCCCTGGCCGCCTTGCCGGAGAACGAACGCCTTTCCAGGTTCCAGGCCGTGTTCAGGTGTCGGATGATCGACGCATAATCCCGGGACGTGTAGACGCCGATCCGTTGCGCGGCGGCGGCGAACTGGTCGAACAGGTTCGGATCGCGTCCGTCGGTCATCTGGCTGCCGGGCATGGAGATCAGCTTCCTGAGCATGTTTCGGTAGGCGAACAGCGTGTTCTCCGGGTCGCGCTCGAAGAGTTCGCCGACGACCCGGGTGTAGAAGACCTCGTGGCGGGTCTCGTCGGCGGCGATCTTGCGGCAGATCCGGGCGAGGTTCTCCTCGCCGCGCCCCTGGGAGAGCCTGGCGATGTTCCCGTGGCTGATCCGGGTCGCCCGCTCCTGGAACGCGGCGTAGATCAGCCCGGAGTGGGGGTCGCCCTCGTTCCCCGGAGAGAAGCCGTTGCTGATGAGATGGTGGATGGTCCGCTCGATCGCCGCCATGTCGACGCGGCCGGAAAGCCGTAGGTAGGCGTTGAGCAGGTCGCCGTGGCGGTTCTCCTCGGCGGTCCATCTCCGCAGCCATTGGGCCCAGGGGGTCTCGCTGGTCCCCGTCGGGTCCTTCACGATGTGCTCGAGCGAGACGGTGTAATTCGGCAGGGCCTCCTCGGTCACCATATTTCCGACGAGCACGACCAGGAGCTCGTCGGGCAGGACGAGCGAGGACTCGCGCAACCGCTGCACCTGTTCGGACCAGTCCTCGGCGGTCAGGTCCGGCAGGAGTTCGGTCGGCTGCCAGGCCTGGTCGATCGGGCTGAGGAGGGAGAGGTTGTCCGCGACGTAATCTTGCAAACTCTCGATGACATTCATCGCTGCGGCCTGAATCTTCCTGCCGGTCCGGGCAGATTGGGGCGTCCGGATCGAATGCGCAGGAGGGCTCCGCACGCGCGGAGGGGCCTGGCCTGCCGCGTACCCGGAGCCGGGGCACCCTTGGCATGCTCGACGGGCAGGTCTTCTGGCTTACGGCTACGATCGATCCCCGGGCGGCCTTCCCGCAACGCGAGCGTCGCAGTGGCTTATGTGGCCGGGTCTCTCGCCGAATACAGCAGCGGCCCTGCGCCGGATTCTCACCGGCTTCCCTTTTGATCCGTCCGCATGCGGACGGGGCCCATCGAGATGAGGAGCCTATCAGAAACGCCGGCGATTCGGCCAGCCTCTCGATCAACTCCCTGCTCGTGAGACGTCGACGTAAGCCTAATGCGAATCGCGCGCCGCGTTCGGACCTCTCCGATATTCCATGAACCCGGCCGTTTCGATCGCCTTTTCGCGGCCGAGCAGACCCTCGATGACGCGGTATAAATCAGGATCGGCGAAATCGTCGATGGGCCCTGGCGAATCCCCAGGCCCCCACCAGGCCTCGCGATGTCGAGGAGCCGTCGAAACCGGGCCGCGGGCTTGTTATGGCTCGACAACGACGGCTGCAATGCCCTAGAATCCGCGTGGTTCAAGTCTTTTCGCTGGTTCGTGCATGCTTGTGCGGGTTTACACCTAATTTCTTCGGATTCTCTCGGAGGAAGCCCGAATGCGACGTTTCGCCTTGCGCCGACGGATCGGCTTCACGCTGATCGAGCTGCTCGTCGTGATCGCCATCATCGCGGTACTGATCGCCTTGCTCTTGCCCGCCGTGCAGTCGGCCCGCGAAGCGGCCCGGCGCGCCCAGTGCGTGAACAACCTGAAGCAGATCGGGTTGGCGGCGCACAATTATCTTTCGCAGCAGAACTGCTTCCCGCCGCTGGTGCAGAACCGCGTCGGAGCGACGTTCGACCTGGGGATGGGCGACCACTGGCCCCTGGACTGGACGGCCTCGCTGCTGTCGCAGATCGAGCAGGCGCCGCTCTACAACTCGCTGAACTGGTCGTTCGGCGCCGGCAACGGGGGCACGGCCCAGAACACCACCGTGCTGCGGACGATGGTCGGGTCGATGACCTGCCCGTCCGAGAACATCCGGGTCCCCACGAACCAGTGGGGCTGGAAGAGCTACGTGGCCAACGCCGGCGGCCCGGCCCCCGTCGCGGTCTTCGACGGCGCGCTGACGCCGCTGCGCAGCGACCCCGGCGATCGTCCCGGCTTCTCCACGGCCGACGGCCTCCAGAACAGCAACTGCTCTTCCTTCGGCGTCGAGGGGTTCATGGACGGCACGTCCAACACCGCGATGTTCAGCGAGACCATGGTGGGCACCGGGCCGGTCGGCCGGGCGGTGACGATCGCCACCACGCGACGGAAGTCCACGTACCTGTTCCCCAGCGGCCTGAACATCCAGCCCAACCTGGGCGTGAACGGTGCCCAGCAGGCCATGCAGTTCGTCACCACCTGCCGCGCCCTCCCCGGGACCACGGCGGGATACGGCGGGCTCGCCCCGGCCCAGGGCAACTTCTGGATCTCGGGCCACATCGGCTCGACGTTCATCTACGACGCTTACAACCACTGGCTGACGCCCAATTCGGCCGGGTGCTACAACCAGGCCGACGGCAACACCGAAGGCTGGGGCAACCCCAACGACGGCATGCCCCCCAGCAGCAACCACCCCGGCGGCGTGAACGTCGCCTTCGCCGACGGCTCGGTCAAGTACATCAAGGACACCGTCAGCGTCCCCACCTGGTGGGCCCTCGGCACCCGGGCCGGCGGCGAGATCGTCAGCTCGGACGCCTACTGATCCCGGACGTGCGATCGTCCACGACGGTCGAGGGCTCCGACGCATCCCGTCGGGGCCCTCTCCGTATTCCTCGACCACACGTCGACCACCGGGCCTCGGTGCCCTTTGATGGCGATTTTTTATCATTTCACCCGTTTACGGAGCGGTTTGATGCGGAAGAAGCTGGTCCCCGCACTCTTGGCGGCGATGATCGCGGCGGTCCTCCCCGGTTGCGGGGGCGACGACTCGGAGATCCCCAAGTCCCCGGACGCCCCGAAACAGGCCGATTTCGACGCGATGAAGAACATGATGGACAAGTCGGCCAAGGTCAAGACGCCAAAGAAGGCCGGCTGAGATCGTCGATTCGATCGGAAAGGGCGTGGGATGGACGGGACCCGGAAGCGATGGTTCGCCTGGGCGGCCCTCGCCGCGATCGTCGCGACGGCCGTCGCCCTGGGCTGGATCGCCACCCGGCCGCCCGACCCGTCCCGGCTCCTCGCGGAGGCGCAGGCGGATTTCCAGGCCGGGCGGCTCGAGGCGGCGGCGACCGCGCTCGACCGCCTGGCGGCCGTCCGCCCCCCGACGCCGATGGACCACATGGCGAGGGCCCAGGTCGCCCAGGCGCGGGGCCTCGCCGACGACGCGCTGGCCGAGGCCGCCGCCATCTTCGAGAACCCGGCCCTCGGCCCCCTCGCCCGGCTCCTGGCGGGACGGGTGGAGGTGGAACGCCATCGCCTCCGGGCCGCCGAGGCCCACTTCCTCAAGGCCGCCGAGGCGATGCCGCGCGAGGCCCAGCCTTACGAGGAGTTGGCCTACATCGACAACCTCCAGCATCGCTGGGACGACTTCGACCGGGTGATGCTGGCGCTGTCGGATCGCGGCGGCCTCAGCTTCCAACGCCTGCTCCACTGGGGCAAGGCCCGGCACGCGACCTGGAACCCCCGCGAAGACTGCCTGATCCTGGCGAAGTGCGTCGAGGCCGACCCGGACGACCGCGCGTCCCGCCTGGTCCTCGCCGACGGCCTGCGGCGGATGAACCAGATCGAGGAGGCCGAGGCCGTCCTGGCCCCGCTCCCCGACTCCGACGCCGAGGCCCTGGCCCTCCGCGCCCTGCTCGCCGTCGAGCGCGAGGACGACGACGAGGCCGAGCGACGACTCCGGAAAGGCCCGCCCGACGACCCCCACCTGGCGCAGGTCCGGGGCCGACTCGCCCTCAAGCGGGGCGACGCCGACGGCGCGGTCCGCGCCTTCCGCCTGGCCCTCGAAGCCTCGCCCCACGACCGGGCCGTCCTCCACGGCCTGGGGACCGCGCTCCGCCTGGCCGGCGACCCGGACGCCGCCGCGAAGTGCTTCGAAGTCGCCGACCGCCACGACGCGATCACCCCCCTGATCCTCCGCGCCGCCACCGCCGCAGGGGCCGCCGACCCCACCCTCCCCGCCCAGCTCGGCGCCGCCTGCGCCGCCGCCGGCCGAATCCCGGAGGCCATCGCCTGGTCCCGCCTCGCCCTCGCGAACAACCCCCTGGACCGCGAGGCCCAGCAGGCGGTCTACCGCCTCGAACGCCAGCTCGACCCGCACTGATGAGCCCCCCGCCGCGCCGTCTGATTTTCGCCGCTTCCCGTCCAAACTCGGCGACTCGGCCCCATGGTCAAGTGGGGGATGGTCCGCCCTGATCCGAAGAGGCGTTCGGCCCCTAACGTCTTTCCCCCCTCGCGGGGCGCAGGGCCGGATGAGGGGGAAGACCAGCACAAGGACCATCGGCGTCATCGAAAGGCCGGATCGCGAATCCCGACGGCTTCCCGGCTCGTCCTCCCCCTCATCTGACCGCTTCGCGGTCTGTCTTCCCCCGCGAGGGGGGAAAACCGTGGAGGAGGCCGTCGGCGATTCGCAGTCCGGCCCTCGCCGGGACGATGAAGAACCGCCGAACGAGCCCAATTCTCAGAAGCCGAAAGTGAGATCAAAAATATGGCATGTAAAGACTTACGTCTGATGGCTTCGTTCGCGGGGGGCTGCGAGCGAAGCCAATTTCCGCGAGGCTGCGTGGCCTCGGAATTGTTGCCGGGGGCCGGGGACGCAGCGGGCCTTTCACGGGACGGCGGCGTCCCCCAGGCTCGGGCGCGACATCGAAAAATCGCCGAACGAAGCCAATTTCAGGCTGGCGGCGAGATTCGTAAAATGTCTTGTATCAAGAATTTGTGGCCGATGGGTTCGTTCGCTGGGGGCTCCGAGCGAAGCCAATTTCGGCGGGGCTTCGCGGCTTCAGGTCCCTTGCCAGGGGCCGGAGACGAACTGGCCCTCGAACAGGGTGGCGACGACGGGCTCGTCGGTCTCGAAGAGGAGGCGGTGGGGGTCGTCCTCGTCGCGGTCGGGGAGGCGGACGACGGCGAGGTCGGCGGACTTGCCGGCGCGGATCGAGCCGACGGCGGTCTCGGCGCGGAGGGCCCAGGCGCCGAAGAGGGTGGCCATGGTCAGGAGCAGCTCGCCGGAGAGCGAGCCGTCGCGGGCGTGGAGGAACCGGGCCTCGTCGAGGACGCCCAGGCTCGGGCTCGACGCCAGGCTGTCCGTCCCCAGGCAGACGATCGCCCCTTTCGCCAGGAGCGCCCGATAGGGGTGGGCGTCGTGGCCGAACCGGGCGTTGGTCCGGGGGCAGTAGGCGATCGCCGCTCGATGCCCGTTCGAGGACGCCTCGGGCCGGAACTGCCAGAACTCCGAGGGCTCGATGTACGTCCCGTGCGCCACCAGCCAGTCGGCGTGGCGGAGGTCCCCCTTGCGGATGTAGTCGGTCGGCCGGGGGCCGATCGGCTCCCACTCCTCATCCCAGGCCCCCAGGTCTTCCAGGTAGCTCCGCAGGGGGCCGTCGCGGGTCTCCAGCAGGCGCAGTTCTTCGGGCATCTCGGCCAGGTGGGTCGAGAGCGGCAGGCGGCTGGAGGCGGCGGCGTGGTAGAGCCAGCCCGCCGTGCTGTAGGGGGCGTGCGGCGACAGCCCGGCCCGGGCGTTGGCGGCCACCTGGGCCTCGGGCTTGATGGACCCCAGCCATTTCCAGGCGGCCTCATTGGTCTGGAGGCCGCGATACCGCTTGAGCCCGAGGACCTCCGCGAAGACCACCGCGCGGACGGGGGCGGCGGCGATCGCGTCCCAGCTCAGGCCGGCGGTCGTGGTGTCGGCGACCAGGGTCGTCCCCGCCTCGATGGACTCTCGCAGGTTCCGGCCGACGTTCTCCCGGTACGCCTCCTCCGACGAGCCCGCCCGGCGCTGGGCCATGACCCGCCGCAGCCATTCGACCTCGTTCTCGGGGGAGGCGGGCGGGGCGGCGCCGTCGTCGGCGAGCCGGCCCAACTCCAGGTGGGTGTGGGCGTTGACCAGGCCGGGGATGATCGCCACGTTCCCCAGGTCGAGGTCGGCGGTCCGTTCGCGCGCCGGGCCGACCCAGGCGATCCGGCCCCCCTCGATCGCGACGACGCCGTCGGCGATCGGCGGCCCCTCGACGGGGAAGACGTATCGCGCCCCCAGGCTGAGCGTGCCTCGCCTCATCGGATCAGGCCTCTCCGGCGTCCGGGCGGTCGACCTTCCACAGATAAGCGAAGAGCGCCGCGGAGGCGACCGCCCCGACCGCGACCCAGGGGCGATGATAAAGCCCCTCCTCCGCGTTCAGGTAGACCAAATCGACCACGCCGACGCGTCCCAGCCAGCCGGCCCACGCCCCCAGGCCGATCGCGAAGCCGTTGTTCAGGGCGTGGAAGAGGACGCCTGGCCAGAGGCTGCGGCTGCGGATCGCCAGGAGCCCCAGGAACACCCCCAGCAGGGTCGCGTTGAAGAGCTGCTGGAAGAGGCTCAGGAAGACGTGCAGGAAGCCGAACAGCAGGGCCGAGAGGACGATCGCCGACCGGGTCCGCCGGCCCGATTGCAGCCCCGAGAGGATGAAGCCGCGGAACGCCGCCTCCTCGCAGATCGCCGGCAAGAGGGCCAGGACCAGGAGCGTCGGAGCGATCCCGGACTCGCCGAACATCAGCGATTGGAGCAGCTCCCGGGTCGCGTCCGAGATCGGGAAGGTCCACTGGACGAGCCGGCTCAGCTCGGCCGCGACGGGGTTGAACGCCACGGCCATCGCCGCCGCCAGCCCGAAGTATCGGGCGTGCGCCCGTCGCAGGCGGAGCGTCCCCAGCGGGTCCGTGGTCAGCAGGAAGGCCATCCCCATGGGGACCAGCAGGATCAGCGATTGTCCGGCCGCGACCGCCCCCAGCCCCGTCTCCATCCCCATCGCCATCGTGGACTGGGCGAACAGCCAGGAGGCCGAGATGATCAGCGCGAAGGCGAGCACCGCCTGCGTCGACGTTGGTCTCGGCCCGCGGTCCCGGACGAGGCTCCGCAGCCATTGCACCAGGTTGAACCGCTCCGATTCCCGGAACAGCACCTCCTCGTCCTGAAACTGCTCGACCGCCCAGCGCAGGGCCAGCCAGGCGTAGACGAGGGTCGGGATGAGGACCAGGGGGAAGTAGCGGAAGGCCGTGGCGTAGTCGCCCACGATCAGGGCCCGGAGCAGGAGCGCCACGCCGGTCACCGGGACGATGCTGTAGAACGGGTTCAGCTCGATCCCCGGCGCCATGGTCAGGAAGATCAGGGGGAGGCAGATCAGGTAGAGCGGCGTCATGTAATACTGCCCCTCCTTCATGCTCCGGGCCATGGCCGCGAGGGCCAGGCAGATCGCGCTGAAGAAGGCGGCCAGGGGGATCAAGAGGACGATCATCCAGAGGGCCGACTGCAAGGTCGGCGGCGCGAGCGCGGCCGCCGCTTGCCGGGCGGGGTCGGCACCCCCGAAGCCGCTGGCCCGCTGGGCCATCTGCAGGCCGGTCAACCCCATGCTGACCAGGTTCAGCACGGCCGTGGTCACGCTGGCGACGAGCACCGCCAGGAACTTCCCCATGACGATCTCGGCCCGGCCGGCGGGGCTGATGAGCAGGGTCTCCATCGTCCCCCGCTCCTTCTCCCCGGCGCACAGGTCGACGGCCGGATAGAACGCCCCGGTCAGCGACATCAGCACCAGGAGGAACGGGAAGATCCGCCCCCAGACGTTGCCGCCGACCTCCTGCGCCGTGGCCGCGTCGAGCGCCCTGACCTCGATCGGCTGGGCGTAGCCGGCCGGCAGGTGGTCCTGCTTGCGGCGCTCCTCGACGATCCCGGTCTTCCAGCGGTCGAGCGCCTCGCGGAGCCGCAGGTAAGTGATCTGGCTGGTCTCGTCGACGCTCTTGTAGTGGATCGGGATCGCCACGTCGTCCTTGGCGCGGAACTGCTCCGGCAGGTCGGCCGGGATCACCATGACGGCCGACGCCTCGCCGCCTCGCACCGCCTGCTCGCGGCGGTCGGGCCGGCCCCAGGGGCCGTCGTCGGGCTGGCGTTCCACCTCCAGGCGGCCGGCCTCGGCCGGGGAGTCGAACAGGGCGGGGTTGAAGCCGGTCCCCTCGGCGTCGAGCAGCGGCGGCTCCGCCGGCAGGTGCTCGGCCCCGACGATCACCACCCGACGGGGCTTCTCCTGGAGCGCCGCGGCGAACTGGAGCACCCCCGCGCCGATCAAGGGGTACAGGAGGATCGGGAAGAAGACGACCATGAACAGCGTGCGACGGTCGCGGAGCTGGTCCATCCCCTCGCGGCGGAAGATGAGCAGGACGTTCGACCAGTTCATGACGTAGGCCCCTCGGCTCGGTCCGAGCCCGCTCCGGATCGCTCGCGATCGGCCGCCCCCGCCCCGCCGAGGGCGTCGGCCCGCTCGACGAGCGCGAAGAACAGCTCCTCGACGTCGGGCTGGCCGTGGCTCGCCAGGAGTTCGTCGATCGGCCCCTGGGCCTGCACGGCGCCCCGATAGATGATCGCGACCCGGGAGCAGAGCCGCTCGACCTCGCTCATCGAATGGGTGGAGAAGACGATCGTCTTCCCCAGGTCGCGAAGCTCCAGGATCTTGTCCAGGACCACGCGCTGGACCAGGATGTCCAGGCCCGAGGTCGGCTCGTCGAAGATCAGGACCGGCGGGTCGTGGATGATCGTCCGGGCGATCGAGACCTTCTGCTTCATGCCGGTGGACATCTTCGACCCCAGGACGTCTCGGAAGTCGTCCATCTTGAGCCAGCCGAAGACCGTCTCCATCCGTTCCCGGAGCTGGGCCTTGGGGAGGCCGTAGAGGCGGCCGAAGTACTCGACCAGCTCCCAGGCGGTCATGCGGTCGTAGATGCCGGTGCCGGCCGACATGAAGCCGATCCGGCGGCGGACCTCCCGGGGGTGGTCGACGACGTCGTATCCGGCCACGACCGCCCGGCCCGCCGTGGGGCGGAGCACGGTGCTGAGGATCCGCAGGGTCGTGGTCTTGCCCGCCCCGTTGGGCCCGAGGAGGCCGAAGATCTCCCCCGGTCGGCATTCGAACGACACGTCCCGGACCGCCTCGACCCAGCCGCGCTGGTAATCATGGAACGACTTGCCAAGGTGTTCGACTTGGATCACGCGACGGCCCGTTCCTGCTCGGGGTGGGGTCGGGAAGGCTGGCTCAGGCGACCTCGACGGCCGCCACGGGCGCCTCGTCGATGTAATCGTAGAACACGTTGCGCTGGCGGGGGATGTAGCCCGCCTGGCGGATGCACCGCTTGATCTCTTCGAGGCTCAGGTGGTGGACCGTCCCGGCCGAGGAGACGACGTTCTCCTCGATCATCAGGCTCCCCATGTCGTTAGCCCCGAAGAACAGCCCCATCTGGCCGATCTTGGCCCCCTGGGTCACCCACGACGACTGGATGCTGGGCACGTTGTCCAGGTAGAGCCGGGTCATGGCCTGGGTGCGGAGGTACTCGAACGCCCCGGCGGTCGGGACGTGGGCCATCTCGGTGTTCTCGGGCTGGAAGGTCCAGCAGATGTGGGCCGTGAAGCCGCCGGTCTCGTCTTGCAAGCTGCGGACCCGGTCCAGGTGCTCGACCCGCTCCTCGATCGTCTCGACGTGGCCGAACATCATGGTGGCCGTCGACCGCCCGCCGAGCTGGTGCCAGACGCGATGGACGTTGATCCAGTCGTCGGTGTTCACCTTGCCCCGGGTGATCGCCTTGCGGACCCGGTCCACCAGGATCTCGGCCCCGCCGCCGGGGAGGCTCCCCAGGCCGGCTTCCTTGAGCCGCTCCAGCACGGTGCGCAGGGGGAGCTTGGCGACCTTGGTGAAGTGGTGGATCTCCGGGGCGCTGAAGCCGTGGACGTTGATCGCGGGGAAGGTGGCGCGGATGTCCCGCAGCAGCTCCTCGTACCACTCCAGCTTGAGTTTCGGGTGCAGCCCTCCCTGGAGGAGGATCTGGTCGCCCCCCAGCTCCAGGGTCTCGCGGATCTTGTCGAACAGGACCTCGCGGTCGAGGACGTAGGCGTCGGCGTCGTCGACCTTCCGGTAGAAGGCGCAGAAGTCGCAGACGGCCGTGCAGACGTTCGTATAGTTGATGTTCCGGTCGATGTTGAACGTTCGGTACGGCTCGGGGTGGAGCCGGCGGCACGCGGCGTCGGCGGCGCGGCCGAGATCGAGCAGGCTGGCTTCCCGGAACAAGGCGACGCCTTCCTCGAACGTCAGGCGGCCGCCTTCAGCGGCGCGTCGCAAGGTCGCGGGGGCGGTGGAAGACAAGGTTCACTCCTTCGGGCGCCAGGCCCAGGCGTGCGGCCATCTCGGCGAATCGCCTCAGGCCCGCCAGCTCCGGCTCGCCCAGATCGTAGGACAGGACTCGCGTCAGGTAATCGTAACACGTCCCGAAATCCAGGCCCAGCCGCGGTCCGTGAATTCGCGACAGCTCGTCGGCGTGGGCCAGGCCCTCGGCCCGGCATCGATCCAGGGCGGCCGGGATCTCCCCCAGGTCGGCCCCGGCGCGGGCCACCCAGAGGGCGAAGACGAAGGGGAGGCCGGTCAGCTCGCGCCAGGCCTCCGCCATGTCCACGACCTCGGAAAACGGCTCGTCCGGCACCTTCATCGCCCGGTCGCCGATCACCAGGACCGCGTCGGCCGTGCTCTCCAGGGCCGAGACCCCCAGCGGCAACGCCTCGATCGTCCGGGGCCGGACGCCGTGCGCCGCTTCCAGCCAGACCTGCACCAGCGCCTGGCTCGTCCGCGAGCCGACGTCCAGCGCCAGCCGCTCGATTCCGGCGATCGGCGTCTTGCTGAACAGCTTGACGCTCCGCACCGGGCCCCTCGCCCCGATCGCGAACCCCGGCAGGATCTCGTAGCCCCGCGAGGCCCCCCGCAGGTACTCGACCGACGGGATCAACGCCACGTCCAGCTCCCCCGCCGACAGCTTCTCCGCCAGCCGGCTCGGCACCTCCATGCTCAGCCGCGCCCCCGGCGCGAACTCCTCGAGCCGGTAGTACAACGGCTTGGCGTTCAGGTAGCTGACCGCCCCCACCCGGATCGGACCGACCATCGCCCCTCCCTCGCGGCCTCGGCCCGCCGCCCCCCGTTCTTCGGATTTCGCGGCGACCGGAATGGATGTCGCCGCCGTTCTTTCAATCCTTATTGAAATTGTAGACGGATTTCCGGCCGCGACAAGCCGACCTCGGGAAACCGGACCCTAGCGGGACCCCGAGGCCTCGGGAGGCCCCGCCCACCAGAGCCGGAGCGTCCGGTCATGGCTGACCGAGGCCAGCGTCCGGCCGTCCGGGCTGAACGCCACGGCGTTCACGCCCCCTTGATGGCCGGCGAGCGTGACATGGACCTGCCCCATCCCGACGTCCACGAGCGAGACGACGCCGTTCTGCCCGCCCGCGGCGAGAGCCCGCCCGTCCGGGCTGAACGCCAGGCCGCTGATCTCCGCGGCTTGAACGGCCGGCAGCGACGTTCGCAAGGCCCCGCTCTCGAGGTCCCAGGCCATCACCGCGCCGCGGGCGTCGCCGGCGGCGATCGTGAGGCCTTCGGGGCTGATGGCGAGGCAGGTGGGATGGGTCGTCGGCTCCCAACGCTTCAGGATCCGCCTCGACTCGACGTCCCAGAGCAGGACGGCCGGGTCCTCGCCGGCCGAAGCCAGCGTGCGGCCGTCGGGGCCGAACGCCAGCCCTCGGATGCTGCGCTCGTGGCCGGGCAGGGTCGCGACGAGATCCCCGGAAGCCGCGTCCCAGAGGCGGATCGTCGTGTCGCGGCCCCCCGTGGCGATCAGACGCCCGTCGGGCGAGAAGTCCACCGCCCGGATGCGGTCCTCGTGGGCTTGCAGGTTGTGGAGCAGCCGGCCCTCCTTGGCGTCCCAGATCAGGAGCCGGCCGTCGAAGTCCGCCGACGCGAGCAGCCCGGCCGTCGGGGCGGACGCGAGGCACGACGGCCACGCCTCATGCCCCCCGAGCGACCGGCGCTCCGCCCCGGTGCGGCCGTCCCAGAGCTTGAGCCGCCGGTCCCCGCCCACCGTGGCGAGGTCTCCATCGGCCGTGAACGCGACCCCCCAGACCTCCTCGTCGTGACCGCCGGGGATGACGGCGTCCTCGATCGGCTCGGTGTGCCAGATGACCACCTCGCCCGTGCCGAGCCCCAGGGCGACGTCCCCCGGCCATTCCGGCAGGAAGGCGACCGAAGAAACCCAGTCCCCCAGGCCCTCGATCGACTCGATCCGGCGGCGCTCGGCCACGTCCCAGAGGATCGCGCGCCGGTTGTATCCGGCCGCCAGCAGCTTCCCGTCCGCCGAGAAGGCCAGGGACTCGACGCGGTGATCGTCGTTGCCCTCCGGAGCCGGCAGGGTCGCGATCACGGTCCCCCGGGAGGGATGTCGGAGCTGAACGATTCCATCCAGCGTTCCCGTCGCGATCGGCCCTCCCTTCTCGGGCGAGACCGCGAGCGCCGGGCCCATGGTCCCGTCGTCGCGCGCCATGACGCGTTGACGGGTCCTGACGTCCCAGATGTCCAGGAGGCGACGGTCGTTCGCGGCGCAGCAGTGCCGCGCGGAGACGATCCGACGCTGGTCGGCCGCGAAGACGACCGTCCCCGCTTCCGGAACTCCGAAAACCATCAACCTCCGTCCGTCGAACTCCAGGGGATATCGCTCGAGCCGGACCGTCTTGGCGGCCTGGATGCCTATGGCCAATCGGAGGCCATCGACGGACGTCGCGATTGTTTCCGAGCCGAACCTCGGATTCGACGTCGTGGCCTTGACCCCGCCGTCGGAGAGGTCGACGACCGAGAGGACGCCGTCTCGCTCCTCCGAATCATTCAAGGCGATCGCCATGCGGCCCTCGGCTATCGCCGTGACGTGGTCGATCTCGGATCCGGGAAGGTCCCATGGCTCGAAGCGCATCGTGGGCCGTACGACGGCGAGGGTGGGCGCATCCGGCCGGTCGGTCCTCCACACGCCCCCCCTGTGCCGGCTGGGGGTCACCCCCAGGAGCACTCCCTCGCCCGCCGAGAGTTGGCAAGTCCCGCCGGGAAACAAGTCGTCCAGGACCGTACGGTCGCGGCGCGACTGCCTCCAGAGGTAGTGCCAGGCGAAGTCCCGCGGGTCGGGGTCGGCCGAGTCGGCGGCGGGGATCAGTTCGCGGAGCCGCCGCTGCGCCTGGGCCGATCGGCCTTGGTCCATCTCACGCTGGGCCCTGGCGAGGGTGGCGGCGTAGCTCTGCCGCTGCTCGCGGTCGCTCGCCTCCAGGGCGCGGGCCAGGGCCGCCTCGGTCTCGGCCTTCGCCTGCTGCAGGTCGACGTTCGCGCGGTTCAGATCGTCGACGTTCTGGTCCCGTTCGGCGACGGTCCGCCGCAGGGCGATCGAGTAGGAGACGCTGACCCCCAGGGTCGCCAGGCTCATCACGATCAGGGCCGTCGCGGCCGGGTTGCGGGCGGACCAGCGGGCCAGGCGGCGGGGGGCCCCAGGGGGCGGGCGCTGGTCGGCCGGCGCTCGAGGAAGCATTCCAGGTCGTCGGCCAGGGTCGCGGCGTCCGGGTAGCGGAGTCTCGACCGCTTCTCCAGGCACATCATCGCGATCGCGCCCAGGTCGCGGGGGACCGACCGGTTCACCGAGCGGGGCGAGGCCGGCGGGTCGGCGACCACCGCCCGCATCAACTCCCAGGGTGACTCGGCCTTGTGGGGCGGGCGGCCGGTCGCCAACTCGTAGAGGATCGCGCCAAGGGCGTAGACGTCGGTCGCCGGGCCGACGACCTCGCGGCGCTGCTCGATCTGCTCCGGCGCCATGTAGGGGGGCGTGCCCCAGGCCTTCGCCGCGGTCGATTCGCCGATCGGCGAATCGATCAGGCGGGCGAGGCCGAAGTCGGTGATCCGCGGCGTCGGGTCGGCGTCGGGCTCGTCATCGGGGGGGAGGTCCAGGAGGATGTTCTCCGGTTTCAGGTCGCAGTGGAGGAGGCCTCGGGCGTGCATGTGCTCGACGGCCCGGGTCATCGCCAGGACGAGCCGGGCCGCGCGGCGCGGCTCGACCGGGGAGTTCCCCGCTTTGATCCAGCGCCGGAGCGTCGGCCCCTCGCAGTAGGCCGAGGCGATGTAGCAGATCGTCCCCGCCTCGCCGGCCTCGAACACGGGCACGAGGTTCGGGTGGTCGAGCTGCGCCGCGACGTGGGCCTCGCCGAGGAATCGGCGGCGGACGCCCGGGGCGAGGAGCGCCTCGGCCCTGGGGATCTTGAGGGCGACCCAGCGCCCCATGCCCGGGTCGAACGCCCGAAAGACGATCCCGAAGCCGCCGCGGCCCAACTTCTTCTCGATCTGGAAACGTCCGATCGCCTGCGGGAGGGCCGCCTCCTCCGAAGCCGCCGTCGGGCCGTCGGAGAGGTCGACGATCGTCCTCCCGGGGCCGGACGTGTCCGGGGGCCGCAGCGTGCGGTCGAGCATGTGGAGGAACGAGCGGAAGCGGTCGAGGTCGGCCTCGTCCACCCCCATCTCCTCGGGCCTAAGCTCCGGCGGCGTCTCGCCCTGCTCCAGGGCCTCGTGGTAGCGGGCCAGCCAGCGGGAAAGGGGGCCGCCGCTCGACGTCCCACCGTTCGGCGCGGTCATTCCGCCTCCCCCTCGAACCGGCGGAGCATCCGCGCCGCGACGGCCGAGCGATCGCCCACGGCCGCCCGTTGCTCGTCGCCGTCTCGTTCTCCACCCATGACTTCGAACCCCTCCGAGTCGCGCGGCGACGGGCCCGCTCGGAACCCAGGAACTTCATGGTAGCCCGGTCCACGGCGTGGGATCAAGCGACCGAGAATCGGCCGATTTCCGCGACCTTCCCCGTTCGATGCACGACGGTTCGCCACGAACCCATGGTCGGCGTGCTTCCGCGCCGCGAGACATGCACGAACTGTTCGCCGCACTCGGCTCGCTCACCAACTTCGGCCAGACCAACGAATGGCGGCTCGTCGCGGACGTCGCCGACGGCGGGCTCGCCGCGTCGGCCGGCTCGACCGCCCGCCCCGGACCGTCGGCCCTTGCGCTGATGGGACTGGGCGGGGGCTTCCTGGCGATCACGGGTCGACGGATGCGGCGCGGGCGTGCGGCTCGTTGAGGAATGGCGGTATGGCGACTCCCGGCGCGCCCGGGGGCGGCGCGCCGGGGAGCGTTCCGATCAGCGTTGTTGGAGGTCGACCTTCACGGGGGTCTTCTTGCCGCTCTTGACGTCCAGGACGGTCAGGGTGAAGGTCGTCTTGCTGACGCCCTTGAGGGCTTCCTCGAAGAGGTCGGGGGCGAAGACGACGCGGTCGTCGACGCCGACGATGGCGTCGCCGACTTGCAGGCCGGCGCGGTCCGCCGGGCTGCCGGGGGCGACGGCCGCGACCTTCACGACCGGGAGCAGGTCGGCCGTGCCCGGCTTGACGGTCAGGCCGAAGCGCCGCGAGGTGAGGCCCCCGCCGGGAGCCGGGTCGGCTTCGGGCGCGGGGGAGGGGAGCGGGGTCGGCCGGGGCGACGGCTCGGGCGCGCCGAGGGAGACTTCGACGGGGATGTTTTTCCCGGTCCGGCTGTCGCGGACGGTCACCGTGAGCGTCGCGCCGGCCTTGTCGACGGCTTCCTGGAGCCTGGCCTCGTCGGTCAGGGCCGCGCCGCCGGCCTCGACGAGCACGTCGCCCACTTCGAATCCGGCCTTCCGAGCGGGTCCGTCCTGCCGAACCTCCGTGACCTTCAGGCCCAGGCGGACCGGCTCGACCTCGATGCCCAGCGATCGCTTCGGGGGCGTCGGGACGGGAGAGTTCGGCGAGGGCGCGGGCCGGCGCGGGGGGCCTTGCTTGATGATGCCGGTCACGTCGACCGGCACCGCGGCCTGCTCGTTGGTGCGGACGTTGAGCACCGCGAGTTCGGCCGTCGCCGGGCCCTGGGAGAGCAGGTCGGCGAACTGCTGGAGGCTGGCGAAGCCCGACTTGTTCACGCCGATGATCACGTCCCCCTTCTCGAAACCCGCCTTCTGGGCCGGGGTGTCGGGGAGGACGTCGGTGATCTTCAGAACCAACCGGCCGCTGGCCTCCACCGGGTCGGCCTTCACGCCGAAGTCCCCGAGGATCGTCTTGCCCGAGGCGGACGAGGCGCCCGACGACGGACCCGGCGTCGGGGAGGGGGCGGGCCGCGCGGCGACGTCCGGCTCGGCCGCCAGATCGAACCAGTCGGAGGAGGCACCCTGCCAGCCGCCGCCGGGGCGGGGGGCGAGGTAGGCGCGGATCGCGGACCCCACGGGAGGGATCGGCCGGTCGCCTCGGGGGACGTGGACGTAGACCGGGTCGCCGGGCGCGGGGATCGGCGGCCGGCGGACGTCGGCCGGGGCTCGGCCCAGTTCCGTGCGGGCGACGTCGATCTGCACCAGGGCGTCGGCCTGCTCCGGCCGGGCGCTGCGGAAGACGTCGCGCACCGCGCCGTCGACGATCACGGCGGCGGCTTCCTTCGATCGCGGGGCGTCCTGGGCCCGGATCGGCCCGGTCGTCGCCAGGACCAGCGTCGCGACGGCGCACAAGCATGAGCGTTTCATCACGTCTCCTCCCGAATGTTCGGCCTGGCGACCGGGGCCCCGGCCCTCGATCGCCGTGATTGTACCCCGAGCCGAGACCGCAAAGGAGACGCCGTCGGGGTCAGAAGTCCATCCGGTTGAACGCCTTGATCCCGATCCGAAGCGGGATGATGGTGGCCGCCGCGCCGACGATCAGGCTGGCGACCACGGCCGTCGTGAGCCAGAACCGGAGCCCCCCGCGCGAGAGGATGTAGCGGGCCGACTCGGGGTTGTCCTGGCCGACGAAGTAGAGGTGGCACGGCACGGCGAGGGCCGTGACGATCGTGAAGATGAAGACCAGGCTCACCAGCAGGTTGAACGTCCCGCCGAACCCGGCGGCGATCTTCGACGGGTCGCTCTCCCGCAGGTTGGGCAGCCGCGCGCCCAGCCCCACGCTGATCCCCGAGAGCCCCAGGCAGAGGACCGCGATCATCCCGACGTGCAGCAGGATCATCCAGGGGTTCATCTGGAGCATCAAGTCGGAGAGGATCACCAGGAACTCGGTCGAGATCAGCGAGATCCCCGCCGAGAACGCGAACTTGCCCCAGAGGATCTGGTCGCGTCGCAGGGGGAGCAGGCCCAGGACCCAGAAGTTCCGCCCCTCCAGCGAGAGCAGCGGGAAGATGAACCGGCTGGTGAACGTGGAGAGGATCAGGGCCGTCACCGACAGGTTCAGGAAGCTGACGAGGTTCCGCCAGTACGGGCTCTGCGCCCCGTATCCCAGCCGGGGGATGTTCAGGAAGTAGAACGCCAGGAGCCCGAAGAAGATCACGAACTGCGACCACTGCGTCGGGTCGCGGAGGAAGGTCCGCAGGTCCTTGAGGATCAGGAGCCGGATCGGGTGGGGGAGGTAGAAGAAGAGGCGGTGGAAGGCGGCGTCCATGAACTGGAAGCCCACCCGCTTCCGCTTCGACCGCCCCCCCTGGACCCGGCTGTAGCCGCGTCGATAGAGGTCGCGCGCCAGCACGGCGGCGGTCAGATACCCGAGTCCGGCGTGGGAGGAGAGGATCATCAGGTAGTACGCGGCGCCCGGCCAGTCCCCCTTCGCCGAGGCGAGCAGCCCGGCGGACATCCATCGGCTGGGCCAGAGCGGGTGCTGGCAGAACGCCAGGCGGTTCAGCACCCCTCCGAGCCAGTCGCCGCTGAGCGCCTCGCCGGGCGTCGTCCAGAGCCGGTAGCCGACGTAGAAGAGGCCCGCCGCCGCGCCGAGCGTCGCCAGGGCGAGGATCGTCCGCTCGCGCCTCGGGAAGACGTTCGCCACGAGGATCGCCACGATCGCCCCCAGGCTCGCCGGGATCATCACGAACGCCAGCAGGAAGATCAGGAACAGCGGGTAGTAGGCCCAGGGCGCGCCCGCATCGCCGCCGGCCGGCTTGATCGTCAGCCCGTAGGCGACCAGAAGGGGGCTCCCCAGCAGGAAGAACCCCCACGAGGAGAACCCCACGGCCTCGGCGAACTTGTGGGCGAAGATCCGGTCGGTCGAGGCCGGCGTGGTCAGCAGATAGGCCGCCTCGCGCGAGTGGAAAAGCGCCGCGTAGACGATGATTCCGGTCGAGAACAGGAGCATCGCCAGGAGCGACAGGAAGAACATGCTGAACAGGTATTCGATGAGCGTGTTCGCCAGGTCGATGAACGACGCGATGAACTGGAAGCTCCCGAGGAAGAGCAGGAACAGCCCCGCCCAGAAGACCGCGCTGCAGAACACGATCATCGACATCCGCAGGCGGGCGTCCGCGACCAGGACTCCCGTCGCGTTGCGCAACAGCCGCCATCGCAGCCAGCGCAGGGCGCGGGCCGTGCGATCGGCCGAGGGGCGGGGGGCGTCGATTGCGGCGGCCGGCGATTCCGGCAGGGCGAGGCTCATTTCGGCGTCTCCAGGCGGGCCCGGGCGACGGGGCTGATCGCCCGGTGGACGCCGTCGCCGGTCAGCTTGAGGAACAGGTCCTCCAGGCTGCCGTCATGTTGGGCCTGCTTGCGAAGCTCGTCGAGCGAGCCGACCGCGAGCATCCGGCCGTGGTCGACGATGCCGATGGTGTCGGCCAGCTCCTCGGCGATCGCCAGGAGGTGGATCGACATCAGCACGGCCGCTCCGGCCCTCGCCTGCGCCACGAACATGTTCTTGACGATCCGGGCGCTGCGGGGGTCGAGCCCGACCAGGGGCTCGTCGACCACCAGGACTCGGGGCTCGTGCACCAGGGCCGAGGCGAAGACCACCCGCTGCTTCATCCCCTGCGAGTAGTTCTCGCAAAGCTCGTCGATGAAGTCGGCCATCTCGAAAGTGTCGATCATCTCGTCGATCCGGGCCGTGCCGGCCTCCCGGTCGACGCCGTACATCTCGACCACGAACCGGAGGAACTCGCGGCCGGTCAGCTTGTCGTAAAGGTAGGGCTGGTCCGGGACGTAGCCGAGCTGCCGGCGGGCCTCCGCCGACGACGCGGGAAAGCCGCCGACCGTCACCGTGCCGCCGCTGGGGGCGAGGAGGCCGCAGATCATCTTGATCGTGGTGGTCTTGCCGGCCCCGTTGGGGCCGAGGAACGCGAACAGCTCCCCCGGCCGGACGGTCAGGTCCAGGTGGTCGACGGCGCGCTTCGCGCCGAACGACTTGCTCACGCCGCGAAGCTCGATCATTGCTCCCCCTTCCGGTCGGCTTCGGCGGCCGTCTTCGTCGACTTGTCCGGCAGCCGTTCCAGGATCATCTCGACGAACGGCAGCGGCACCTGCTGACGGAGGATCGCCCCGTCCAGCCGCACCCAGGTCTTGGTGGTGATCGGCCCCGCGTGCTGCTCGACTTCGAACGCGCTGACGGCCTCGCCGTTCCAGACGATCAGGGTCCGCCGCTTGACCTCCACGCGGGCCGTCTCGACCATCCCGGACAGGGGGTTGACGACCTGCACATCCCACCTCTGGCCGACGTTCAGCCCGGGCAGGCGGTCGAGCGGGCGGAGGGCGTCGTAAACCACGCTCCGCGACTCGTACGGGTAGGTCTTGTGGAGGTTGAACACCGAGGCGATCCCCCGCGCCCTGACGTCCATCACGCCGCCGCTGACCTTCCCCTCGACCTTGAACAGGTCGGCCCCCTCGTCGGCGCCCCTGACCTTCATGATGAACCACTTAAGGTCGCCCCGGCTGTCGACCCGGTAGTCGCCGTCGATGGTCAGCCGTACGCTCGGGCTGTTCGCCAGCGGGGTCCGCTTGAGCAGTTCGCCGGCGTCGAATTCGACCGTGCTGGTCATTTCGTACCCGCCGGAGGGGAGCCGCTTCGTCTCGGTCCGGGCCTCGCCGACGTTCCGGCGGGCTTCGGGGTTCCGAGGGTCGTCGAGCACGTCGATCGACCACGACGCCGGGCCCGCGTCGTCTCCGGCCGCCGAGACGATCGACCTCAGGTCGGGGGGATAGCCGAGGCTCAGCTCCGGCAGGACCTCCCACTTGAGCAGGAAGAACGCCGCGATCGACCAGTAGACCAGGATGGCTACCGAGACCAGCCGTGGGGGCATGGCGTTCGTCCCCTAATAACATGGTGAAGAGAGAAACTCTCTGTCCATGCTAGGCGCGAAGGGCCGGGGAGGACAGGGGAAAGCGTCCTCCCCGGCCGAGATTCCGACGCCTGTCGGACGCGCCGGGCCGTCTCCACCCGGGAAGCCCCTCGATGGCGCGCCGGAGGAGCCGCCGCGCGTCGCGGGGGACTCCAGACGGATCGAGGATGTTCCCGATCGATCGACGCCGACGGACCGGCGCGTTCCTCGACTCGGTCGAGGCGCCCGGCGTGGAGCGATCAGCCCCCGGGCGCGAAGGCGCGGGTGCGTCGGCGAGGGTCGAAGGGCGGGCCGAGGCTCAGGCGGGAGCGGACCGGCTGAAGGCCTTCACTTTCGCCTTCGCCGGGACCTTCACCGTGAGGGACTCGACTTTCGGCGAGCCTTCGGCGAGCAATTCGGCGGGGGCGGGCGCTTCCGGCTTGACCTTCGGTCGAGGGGGGTCCGACTGCCGGACGGCGCATTGGGGGTGGATGCCTGCCTGCGAGTAGACCGCCTTGTGGCAGACCGGGCACTGGGCCCGTCCCGAAACGGAGGTGGGAGGAGTGTGATAGTGCCTTGTCGACATGGTGCCTCCTCAGAGGGGTAAGGCGACTCCGGGAGGACCATCAGGATCAGGCCGCCCGGACGGGCGTCAGGCGCTTCGAGCCGCCGAAAGTCGGGGCCGAGAGCCAAGACGCGATCGAGCCCCGGCGCATGCGGAGGCGATGAGGAGCCTCAGGGGCTCCCGGTTGATTACCAGGCGAGGCGGCCTCGCTGGTCTCGGCGATGCGAATCGAATCGCCGTGCATGTCATGGGGCTCCTCGCCCGGTTGCAATGGGGCGAGGGCGAAGATGAGGCTCTCGCCGACGGCGAAAAAGCTCTCCGAGGATGTCGGGACCATCGCCCTGCGGCTCCGGTCCCGCTCTCGCATTCGATATCGTCCGGCTTCCGCCGGATCGCTGTCATCGAGAGGCCTTCCTGTGCGAGGGCCGGGTTCGATGCACGGGGCCCCGATCCCCGGCTCGCGGGACGTCCCCTATGGAGGGGGGACTCTCCCGGCTCGAACGCGGATCGTCCGGACGAATCCGGAGAAAGGCCGCATTCCAGCGCCCATCGATCAGCTCGTCGATGGGAACGCTGGAAAGGAGGACTTCATCGACGGGGCGGGAGGGGCTGAGGTTGCAAACCCTTCCGCGCCCATCGATCAGGCTGATCAATAGCGGCGACCGCCGCCACCGCCACCGTAGCCGCCGCCGCCACCGCCGTAGCCGCCGCCGCCACCACCACCGTAGCCGCCGCCGCCGCCGGTGCGGGGCTCACGGGGCTTGGCTTCGTTGACGGTCAGGTTGCGGCCGTCGTAGTTGTGACCGTTCAGGGCCTGGATGGCCGCCTGGGCTTCGGCGTCCGAGCCCATCTCGACGAAGCCGAAGCCCTTCGAGCGGTTAGTGTCCCGATCGACGACCACCTGGGCGCTCTGCACGGTCCCGTAGGGCGTGAACAGCTCCTCCAGATCGGTGGAGGTGATGTTGTAGGTCAGATTCCCAACGTAAAGCTTTCTGGACAAGATCAGCTCCGAGGCGAAAGATTCGACCCGCATGGTGCTCCCCGGGTCGAGAAGGAAGGTGGGCCCTAGATGGGCCCCGGTGGGCCCCAGGTGGGCCCGAAAGGCTGGAAAAGGCGAGAGATGGGCGATGAGGCCTCGGGGAGTGCCAGCGGCGCCGCTCGGTCGACAGACCAACCGAGTGAAGCATAACAGAAGCTGGAAACGATGAATAGGAAAAACGAGATTTTTTTCAACATCCGTCCAAACGCGTGAAATGGCCCGCGTCGACGCCCCCTCGCGTAGAATGTCCTCGCCCGGATCTCCTGCGGGTTCGAGGGCGACCGCGGCCGAGATCCGGCGACGCTGAACCGGAAGGGCTGGAGCGACATGACCCGGACCGATGAGAATCTCGTCAAGCTGTTCGTCCGCCTGCGGGAAGAACTCCGGGACGTCCCCGCGGTGGGCCTCGCCTTGAAGGCGCAGGGGGGCGACGTCACGCTGAGGGTCCGGAGCGAGGAGACGGCCGGAGATGAGCGTTCCCCGTTCTTCGCCCTGGTCGTCGGCGCCGCCGAGCGCGACGGCGCCTATCGGATCTCCTACCGGCCCAGCGGCACGCCGCTGGCGGAACCCGGCGTGACGATCGTCGCCGCGGACTCCGCCGACGAGCTGTTCGGGCTTGTTTGGGATCGCGTCGACGCGGAGCGGCGGCGGATCGACGCTCATCGCGGCGGGGCCTGAAGCCGATCCAGCACGGCCAGGGCGTCGCTCGTCGCCGCGCCTTCGGCCGTGTTGTCGAAGATGCACCAGACGGGCCCGTCGCCGGCCTCGGCGGCGAGCCGATCCGCCAGGGCGTCGCGATCGGAGTCGGGATACGCCGAATGGTACATCACCGGCGACCCGTGCAGGCGGTGGTAGATCAAGCCTCGCCAGCCGCCGGGCTCCGCCGCCCGGGGGACGACGGCGGGATCGGCCGCGACGCGGGCGGCCTCGTGATCGGCGAGCAGCCGGTCCGCTTCGGGCTCGAACCAGCTTCGGTGTCGGGGCTCCCAGGCGACGCCCCCGTCGTACCGCCGCCTCAGCGCCTCCAGAAACGCGGCGGCGACCCCGCGGTCGAAGGCCAGGCTCGGGGGGAGTTGCACCAGGAGCGGGCCTCGCTTCGCCCCCAGCTGGGCGGTCTCGTCGAGGAAGCGGTCGAGCGGCTCGCCCGCGCCGACGAGGCGGCGATCATGGGTGATCTCCCGGGGGACCTTGATCGAGAACGAGAAGCCGGCCGGCGTCTCCGCCGCCCATCGGGCGTACGTGGACGGCCGATGGGGGCGGTAGAACGACGAGTTGATCTCGACGGCCGGGAACCTCCGCGCGTAGCGCTCCAGATGGCTCCCCTCCTCGGGGAAGCTCCCGGCGTGCTCCTTGGGGATGGACCAGCCGGCGCACCCGATGCGCGCGTCGAGGCGGGGGGGGCGACCCATCCCGGGCTCCTTCGAAGGTGAGACCGCGAGCGACGCCGAATGGACGGGCGTCCGGCCGTCGCGTCGCCGATCGTCTCAAAGCAAGGGGCGTGCCGACCCGACCCGCTCCGACGTTTTCGATCACGGGACCCGGGAAGGAACGCCGACTGCTCCCGCGTCGCCGCGATCGAGACTCGCCCTCGCCGTCCGGACCTCCTGGTATAATCGAGCGGTCCCGGGTCATCCCAGACAGGAGACGCATCCGATGGAACGTCGAGGCTTTCTCAAGGGCACGTCCGCCGCCGGTCTTCTGGCCCTGCTCGATCCCGCGTACGTGCGGGCCAGGGAGGCCTTCCAGGCCGGCTCGCCGCCTTCCCAGCTCGTGCCGAAGCGGCCTTACGGCAGGGCGAAGGACTCGATCTCGATGATCGGCTTCGGCGGCATCATCGTCATGGACGTGACGCCCGAGCAGGCCTCGCGATACGTCGGCGAGGCCGTGGATCGAGGCGTCAACTACTTCGACGTGGCCCCTTCCTACGGCAACGCCCAGGAGCGGCTCGGACCGGCCCTCAAGCCCCATCGCGACGGCTGCTTCCTCGCCTGCAAGACGACCGAGCGGGAGGCGGCCGGGGCTCGCGGGGAGTTGGAGGAGTCGTTGCGGGTCCTGCAGACCGATCGGCTCGACCTCTATCAGCTCCATGCGCTGACGAGCCTGGAGGACGTCGACCGGGCCTTCGCGCCGGGAGGGGCGATGGAGGTTTTCCTGAAGGCCAGGGAGCGCGGCCAAGTCCGCTACCTCGGCTTCTCGGCCCACAGCGAGGAGGCGGCCCATGCGGCGATGGATCGCCATGATTTCGACTCGATCCTGTTTCCCCTGGGCTTCCCGACCTGGATCAAGGAGGGGTTCGGTCCCTCGGTCCACAAGCGCGCCCAGGAAGGTGGGAAGGCGATCCTGGCCCTCAAGGCGATGGCCCACCGGAAATGGACGGTCCAGCCGGAGGATCGCAAGTGGAACAAGACCTGGTACGAGCCTTTCGATCAGCTCGATCAGGTGTCGCTGGGGCTGCGGTTCACCAACGATCTGCCGGTCCACGCCATGATCCCGCCGGGACACTGGGACCTCTTCAAGATGGCGGTCGAGCTGGCCCAGGCGGGGGCGCTGACGCCCCTCAACGACGCCGAGCGCGAGATCGTCGCCGCGATCGCCCAGGACGGCGAGCCGATCTTCGAGAAGAAGGCCTGACGCGGTTCAACCGGGCCGATCGCGCTAGCGCTTTCCCCTTCGGATCGCGTGGAGCGTCTCGTCCAGCTTGGAGAGGAAGCGGGACCGATCGACCTTGGAGAAGGCCGACGGCCCGCCGCCGAACTCGCCCGACTGCCTCAGCATATCGTGCAGGGCGCGGGTGGCGAGCGCCTCGCCGATGGCGTCCTCGGTGAAGGCGTATCCCTTCGGGTTCAGCACTCGCGCGTCGGCCTTCAGGCAGCGCTCCGCCAGGGGGATGTCCGAGGTGATCGCGACGTCCCCAACGCCGACGCGATCGGCGATCCAGTCGTCGGCCGCGTCGAATCCGCCCCGGACCACGACCAGCTCGATCAGCGCGTCCCTGGGCGTGAACAGCAGCGAGTTCGAGACCACGAAGACCTTGGCCTCGTGGCGTCGGGCGACCCGGTAGATCTCATCCTTGACCGGGCAGGCGTCGGCATCGACGTAGATTGGCATCGGCTGGGCGTCCCGACGTGGCGTGAGAGGGCGATCGGCATGGCTGGGGGCCGTTGGACGACCCCTCCCATTCTACGAGGAAAGTCCAGCCAGATCGGCCGGAAGACCTCGCCGCCAGCCTGCATTTCCGCGAGACCGACGCAGGTTGACTGCGCCATAATGGACTGCCGACCGGCGACACGGGAGGGCGAACCGGCCCTCGTGTGGACCTGGGACGGCAACGACGAGATGGACCCGGCGCAGGGCCGAGGCCGGACCGTGGCGAGGGGCGACGAACTCCACGGGTTGATCGTCTTCCACGGCGGCGACGAGTCGGAATTCCGGGCGATCAGGAAGGGCCGTTGAGCCGAGGCGGAAACGACCGAAGATCGAGGCCGTTCAAGCTCGGCGGATGATCCATGAACAAGACGGAGGCGAACGAGCAAGGCATGGACAGCCAAACTTACCAACCAGGCCCGACACCGGACAGCGTACGGGCCGCCGATGGGAAGGTCGTGGCCATACCGGAGGGCTGGGCGCTGCTCCCTCCGGGGGATGCCGGGCTGACTCGTCGGGTGAAGGCCGCCGGGGATCATTGGATCGTCCAGGAGAAGGTGGGGCGCAGGACGTTCTCCAGGGGCGTGTGGGCGGCGGCGGAGAGCATCGAGCGGATTCGGGCCGAACTCGAAGCCGAGCGATCCACCGAGGGCTACGCCAGGAAGAGGGAGGCCGCCTCTCGGCGGCGAGAGCAGGCGCAGGCCGAGTACGTCGAGGACTTCCACGGGGCCGTGGTGGCGTTCCTCGGCTTCCACGCCGATCACGCCGGGCTCGCCGATCGCCTCGCTCGGGCCGTCGCCGACCACGCCACGCCGGTGGGAAGCGGGACCGTGGCCCGGACCGAACGCATCCCGATCGAGCGGCGGGCCGAGGCCGCCGTGATCGCCTGGATGCGGCACCAGACCACCGGCTACGACGGCATGACGATCCCCAGGGTCAAGGGGAAACGGCGGGAGGTCCGTCGGCTGCTGGCCCGGCGGTCGCAGGAGCTGTTGCAGCGCTATCGCAGCGGCGAGCCGGTCGTGGATGAATGCCCGCTAGAGAGGGCGTTGGCGGACGGCGTCCGAGGCGGGACGACCGAGGGAGGAACCGAAGAGGCGACATCAGCCTGAGGCTATCCACTCGCCTTTCAGGATGCACCCCCTCGACCCGCACTGGACGCTTCCCAGCCGCCTGGAGGAAAGCCCGACGGCCCAGATGATCCAGATCAGCGGATTCATCACCGACCCAGGATTTTGAAGCGGGAGGCACCGCGGAAAGGGCCGACCCACCTGAAAAGGAAGCGTCGAGGCGGAGCTGCGCGATCCGAATGGGTGACGCGCAGGGCTCCGCGACGCGCGGATTTCTCGGCCCGAGGGGCCGATCAGGGGCGATCCGAG
The DNA here is from genome assembly GCF_001610895.1 of Planctomyces sp. SH-PL62. NCBI lineage: Bacteria > Pseudomonadati > Planctomycetota > Planctomycetia > Planctomycetales > Planctomycetaceae > Planctomyces > Planctomyces sp. SH-PL62. Next base: position 3,494,700 of record NZ_CP011273.1, read on the forward strand.
AGGGTGGCGAAGATGCCCTGCATGAAGGCGGGGAGGTCTTCGGGCGTGCGGCTGGTGACGAGGTTGCCGTCGCGGACGCAGGCGCCGTCCTGCCAGACGCCGCCGGCGTTCTCGACGTCGTCGCGGATGGCGAAGAAGCCGGTGATGTTGCGACCCTTGATGCAACGGGCCGAGCAGAGCATCCAGGGGCCGTGGCAGATGGCCGCGACGACCTTGCCGAGGCTGGCGGCGCGGGCGACCAGCTCGACCATCGCCGGGGTGCGCCGCATGTGGTCGGGCGAGTAGCCGCCGGGGATCACCACCAGGTCGAAGTCTTCCGCCTTGACGTCGGCGGCGGCCACGTCGGACTTGGCGGGGTAGCCATGCTTCGAGGCGTAGGTCTCGCCGGCCCTGGGGCCGACGATCTTGACGTCGCAGCCGGCCTCGCGGAGCCGATAGACGGGGTACCAGAGTTCCAGGTCCTCGTAGAACTTCTCGACCAGGACCGCGGCCGATTTGCCGCTCAGATTGCTCATGGGGGTTCCTTCGCTGGGGTGGTTGTGCGGGTTTGATACGGGTGTGCGGCCTGGGGCGAGCGTCAGCCGCGGGCGGACGTGGCGCGGTCCGCGGAGGCGTGCTCGACCATGGAGCGCTTGATGGCCTCTTCGAAGCCGAAGGGAGGCTGGTAGCCCAGCAGTTTGCGGGCCTTGTCGATCGAGAAGTCGAGGTTGAGGCCCAGGAACTTGTATCGGGCCTTGTTGATGATCGGCGCGTCCTTGCGGCCGCGGAGCCGGGCGCCCCCCTCGACGATGGTGGCCAGGAACTTGGCCAGCTTCAGGGGGATCTTCCGCGAAGGGGCGGGGAGCCCGGCCAGCTCGGCGACGCGGCCGATGAACCGGCGCTTGCTGACGGCCTCGCCGTCGGTGAGGTTGAAGACCTCGCCCACGGCCCCGGGGGCCTCGGCGGCCAGGAAGATCCCGTGCACGAGATTCTTGGCGTAGATGCAGTTCAGGGCCTGCTCGCCCGAGCCGAAGTAGGCGAAGGTCCCCCGCCGGAGGTTGGTGAGGAGCTTGGGGAGGACGGTGCGGTCGCGCTCGCCGTAGATGAATCCGGGGCGGACGACGACGATCGGCAGGCCCTTCTCCTTGCCGTACCGGAGGGCCAGGGCCTCGGCTTCGGTCTTGGAGCGGGTGTAGGCGTCGAGGGAGTCGGCGGCGGGGGGGTGGTCTCGTCGGTGCCGTGGTGGTCGCGGCCCTCGTAGACGCCGAGCGAGCTGACGTGGACGAATCGCTCGACCTTGGCGGCGACGGCGGCGTCGAGGAGGAGGCGGAGGGCGTCGACGTTGAGCCGGCGGAACTCGGCGAGGGTCCCCCAGTCGCCGACCTTGGCGGCGCAGTTGAAGATCCAGTCGGCGCCGGCCGCTCCCCGGGCGAGGGCGTCGGCGTCCTCGAGGTCGCCGACGACCTTCTCGACGCCCCACTCGTCCAGCTTTCGGACGTCGCTGGTGGGCCGGACTAGGGCGCGGACGCGGTGGCCCCGCTTGAGGGCCTCCTCGACCGCGTGGCCCCCCACGAGGCCGGTGGCGCCGGTCACGAAGATCGTCTTGGGACTGCTGCTCATGGCTCTCGGATCTCGACCGCGGGAGGGATGCCGCCGACGGTCCGGGCGCGGTCAGGCTGCCGGTCCGCTCGGTGCGGGAGGGTTCGACGTCGACCCTCTTCGATCCTACCCGATGGGACGCGGCGGTCAAACCGGCCTTCGCCGGGGCGGCCGCCCCGCGACGGAGTTAGGGGTGGCCTTGGGATCGTCGCTCGGTGTAGTCTGGAGGGTGTGGATCTCGTCGCCGCCGCCCCGCGGGCGGGGCTTTCCACTTCGAGTCGTGCGGGAATCGCGACGCGGCGCCGATCCGATCTGAGGAGCCGCGCCGACCGGGTCGGGATCGTGTAGACGGAAGGAATGGGTCGTCATGGCCGCCAGCCTCAAGCCGGAAGAGATCGAATCGTTTCGTCGCCTGCTGGTGGACCTGGACGACCGGCTTCGCGGCAACGTCGACCGCATGACCGACGAGGCCCTGCGGCGGAATCAGAACGAGGCGAGCACGAACCTCTCGAACGTCCCTCTGCACATGGCCGACGTGGGGACCGAGAACTACGACCAGGAGTTCACCCTCGGGCTGATCGAGAACGAGCAGGAGACGCTCAAGCTCATCGGCGAGGCCCTGGGTCGGGTCCGGGACGGCCACTACGGACGCTGCCTCGAGTGCGAGCAGCCCGTCGCCAGGGCCCGGCTGGAGGCCCTCCCTTACACCCGCTACTGCATCGAATGCGCACGGAAGCTGGAGAACCCGGAATGACTCGACGGGTCGCGATGAGCCGCTGGATCCTGTTCTGGGCCCTGGCGCTTGGGGGCGCCGCCTTCGATCTGACGACCAAGGCCCTCGTCTTCGAACGGGTCGGCCCGCCCCCGTCGGCGCCGGTGACGCTGATCCCCGACGTGCTGGAGCTGCACACCAGCCACAACCCCGGCGCGCTCTGGGGTTTCGGCCGCGACATGCCCCACAGCAGCCTGATCTTCGCCGGGCTCTCCGTGGTGGCGGGGATCGCGATCGTCGCCTGGCTGTTCGTCGCCGGCGCGGCGTCGAGCCTCCCCCTGACGATCGCCCTGGGGCTGATCATGGCGGGCGCCCTGGGGAACTGCTACGACCGCCTGAAGTTCGGCCACGTCCGGGACTTCGTGCACTTCCACATCGACGCGATCAACTTCGACTGCGCCATCTTCAACTTCGCCGACAACATGCTGGTCGCCGGGGCCCTGACCCTGGTCCTCTTCGCCCTTCGGCCCGATCCGATCCCGGCGCCGGCCGACGAGGCCCCGTCCCCGTCCCACGCCAGGGATGCGGAGTCGCTGCCGACCCCGTGAGCCGGGATTCGCGTCGATCGGGGATCGGTCCGCGACCCGGCGCTCGTCCGCTCAGACGTCGTAGTACAGGTTGAATTCGTAGGGGTGGGGGCGGATGCGGATCGCCTCGACCTCGTAGGTCTGCTTGTACCAGATCCAGGTGTCGATGACGTCGGGGGTGAAGACGTCGCCCCGGAGCAGGAACTCGTGGTCGCGGCGGAGGGCGTCGAGCGAGGCGTCGAGCGAGCGCGGGGTGGTGGGGACCTTGGCCATCTCCTCGGGTTGCAGGTCGTAGATGTCCTTGTCCAGCGGGTCGCCGGGGCGGATCTTGTTCTGGACGCCGTCCAGGACGGCCATCAGCATGGCCGAGAAGAGCAGGTAGGGGTTGGCCGCGGCGTCCGGGCAACGGTACTCGATCCGACGGCTGCGGGGGCTGGCGCCGGACACCGGGATGCGGACGATGGCCGCACGGTTGCGGCGGCTGTAGGCGACCTTGGTGGGGGCCTCGAAGCCCTCGATCAGCCGCTTGTAGCTGTTGGTCGTGGGGTTGGCGAAGGCGCAGAGGGCGTCGGCGTGCTTGAGCAGGCCGCCGATCGCGTGGAGGCCCAGGTCGCTCATCCCGGCGTAGCCGTGGCCGGCGAGCAGGGGTTCGTCGTTCTTCCAGAGGGACAGGTGGGTGTGCAGGCCCGATCCGTTGTCGTCGAACAGCGGCTTGGGCATGAAGGTGGCGGTCTTGCCGTTGCGGGCGGCCACGTTCCGGATGATGTAGCGGGCCATCATCACCTGGTCGGCGATCTCCAGCAGGTCGTGGGCGTTGAGGTCGATCTCGCACTGGCCGCCGGTGGCGACCTCGTGGAAGTGGGCGGAGGGGGTGATGCCGCACTCGGCCATGATCCGGGCCATGTCGGAGCGGAGGTTCACCAGGGAGTCGGTGGGGGGGCAGGGGAAATAGCCCAGGCCGGAGCCCGGCTTGTAGCCGAGGTTGGGACCTTCGCTTCGGCCTCGATTCCAGGCGCCTTCGGCCGAGTCGACGTGGTAGAAGGCCTCGTTGGACCGCTGGTCGAACCGGACGTGGTCGAAGACGAAGAACTCCAGCTCCGGGGCGAGCAGGCAGTAGTCGGCGACGCCGGTGCTCCGCATGTAGGAGACGGCCTTGCGGGCGATGTTGCGGGGGTCTCGGGTGTAGTCCTGGTGGGTGATCGGGTCGTGGATGTTGCAGATCATGGTCAGCGTGGGCTGGGCCATGAAGGGGTCCACGAGGGCCGTCTCGGGCTGGGGGACGACCAGGAGGTCGGCCTCGTTGATGGCCCGCCAGCCGACGACGCTGGAGCCGTCGAAGCCCAGGCCCTCCTCGAAGGTCTCCTCGGTCAGGGCGTCGGCGGGGATGGAGAAATGCTGCCAGACGCCGGGGAAGTCCATGAATCGCAGGTCGACCGTCGTGACCTCGCGTTGCCGGATCTGCGCAAGTACTTCTTTGGGCGTCACGCGGGCTGCTCCAGGGGGGTGGCTCTCGGCCCTGTCTCTTCGAGTCGAGAGAGCTTACCATCGAAACCGAGGGGAGGGGGGCTGGGGCGACCCGGGATCGGGCTCCCCCCCAGCTTACGCGGAATCATCCCCCCGGTCGAGGAGTCGCGCCATGCTCGGTCGAGACGTCTCCCCGGCCCGGTTCGTGCTGCTGGAGCACCGCTGGGACGGGGTCCACTGGGATTTCATGCTGGAGCGGGGCGGGTCCTGAAGACCTGGGCGCTGGACGCCCCCCCGCGCCTGGGAAAGAGGGCGCCGCTCGGGCCCTGCCGGACCACCGCGCGGCGTATCTCGACTATGAAGGCCCGGTCTCTGGGGATCGAGGAACGGTCGCGCGGGTCGACGTCGGCGTCTACATCCCGCTCGAATGGTCGGACGACCGCGTCCGCATCCGGCTGGAGGGGCGTCAACTCGTGGGCGAAGTCCTCCTGACGAGGCGACCTCGACGCGATCCGAGCGATCCCGAGGAGTCGGGCTGGAAGATCTCCCTGGGGAACGTCGATTGAAGAATCCGGCGCGAGGGGAGCCGGGGCGTGTAGAACGCGCCCCGCGTCCGGTCGGAGCGGCCGGCCAGGCGGATCCGCCCGGTGCGGATCTCGACGTCGTCGAGCCGCACGTCGTCGCGCTGGCGATTCGGCATGTAATGGAGCTGGACGACCGGATAGCCGTCCACCTTCCGCCAGACCACGTCCACGCCGTAGCCCCGGCCCATCTCGATGATCCGGTCGAGCACGCGGTCGGCCGGCACCGGCAGGATCCCGGCGCGGATCTTCTCCAGCGTCAGTTCCACGGTGTTGTCGGCGGGGATCCTCGGCCGGGCGACGACGGTGATGACCGACGACAGGCCTCCGCGTTCCAGGCGGAACGCCAGGATCACCCGCCCGGATTCGAACAGGACGCGGGGCTCGTGGACCTGGGGCGGGAGCTGGTCCGCGAAGTGCGTCACCAGATCCTCGGCCAGCCAGGCGTTCACCTCCTGGTCGGAGAAGACCGCCTCCCACGTCGGCTCGTTGCTGATGTCGTTGCGGAGCTGGAGGCTCTGGGCCACGAAATGCTTCGCCCGCCCCTCGATCTGGTCGCGAGGCAGGTCCAGGGGGACCATCTCCCGATAATAGCGCGGCTCATACGTCAGGCAAAACCAGGCGGCCGTCGGGATGAGGACGGCCAGGCCGACCAGCACGCCGACGAACTTCCACCTTTTCGAGAGCTTCCTTCGCATCAAACCCCCATCGAACGGCAAGCGACGGAGTGATGGGAAACGACCTGCCCGCGGTCGCAAAATTTCAACGACGTCGATCGAGAGGGACGGGACGGGGAGGCGCGGTCGTACACGTTCGCAAGATACGCGGATGCTGAAAATCGGTCAATCCGCAGTTCAGCCTCGCCCATCCTCTGCAATCCTTACGCCGTAACGCCTCGCACGCCCGAACCGACCCGGCGGATTGGGTTCGTTCGCCCCGGACGAACGAACCCAATCGAGGCGCAAGTCGTTGTCATGTTGGATTTTGAGAACAAGGAGAATTGGCTTTGTTCGGCGCTTTCTCCTGGGTTTCGATGTCTCTTCCTTCCCCTCGAACCCGCCCGAGGTCGTGAGGCGGTCGACGTCGAGAGATCGGCCCGGAGAGATCATGGAACATGATGAAGACATGGCGACCGGGGACGAACCATTTTGGAGGACTCGCGCATGAAGAATCTCTACACGCCCCCGCGGCCGGAGCCGATCGACGAGTTCATCGAGGTCCTGGCGGGCTCGGGGCGGACCCGCGTCGAGCGGATCATCTCGCGCGGCCAGGCGTCGCCCGAGGGGTTCTGGTACGACCAGGACGAGCACGAATTCGTCGCGGTGCTCCAGGGGGCGGCCCGGCTTCGGCTTCAGGCGCCGGATGAGGAGGTCGTCCTGGGGCCGGGCGACCATCTGACCATCCACGCGCACCGCCGCCACCGCGTCGAGTGGACGTCTCCCGACGAGCCGACCATCTGGCTGGCGGTCTTCTACGCCGACGCTTCGGATTGATCCCGGCCCGTCCAGTTCAGGTCGAGGAACCTGGCCATGAGACGCCAGCCCTGGTCGAAGAAGGGGCCGCCGCCGTCGCGGGCGTGCTGTTCGTCGTAGCGGAGGCCGGAGGCGGGGATGTTGGTCCCGGCGATCGTCCAGGCGACGGGGGCGCGGTCGTGGGCCCGGGTGCGGAGCAGGGTGGAGTGGTCGGGGGAGATCAGGATCCGCCAGGCGTCGCGGGAGTTCCTGAGATGCTCGAAGATTGGGGCGACGATGTCGCGGTCGATGCGTTCGATCGCCTCGACCTTGGCGTCGGCGCGGCCTTCGTGGCTGGCCTCGTCGGGGCCTCGACGTGGACGCAGACGACGTCGTGGTCGCGGAGGGCGGCGATTCCGGCTCGGCCCTTGGCGGCGTAGTCGGTGTCCAGGTAGCCGGTGGCGGTCGGGACGTCGATCCGGTCCCAGCCGGCTAGCACGCCGACCCCGCGCACCAGGTCGACGGCCGAGATGATGGCCCCCTTGAGGCCGTGCAACTCCTGGAAGGTGGGCATGTGGGGGGCGGGGCCCTGGCCCCAGAGCCAGATCGCGCTCGCGGGCTTCTCGCCCCGGGCGATCCGGGCGAGGTTGACCGGATGATTCGCCAGGATCGGCTCGGCGCGCTTCATCAGGTCGACGAGCAGGTCGGCACCGGGGCCTTGCGGCAGGTAGTCGGAGGCCGGCTGGTCGGGATGGTCGTGGGGGGGGACGGTGCGGGTCTCGGCGGTGAGCCGGGGCTCGCCCGGCTTGCCGCGATAGATCATCAAGTTGCGGTAGCTGACGCCGGCGTGGAATTCGACGTCCGGGCGGCCCAGCTCGGCCTGGAGGGTCGCCATGATCGGCGCGCCTTCCTCGCTGGTGATGTGCCCGGCGGTGAAGTCGGCGAGGCGGCCGTCGGCGATCGTCATCAGGTTGCAGCGCACGGCCCAGTCGTCGGGGCCGAGGGGGACGCCCATCGCGGCGGCCTCCAGCGGGGCGCGGCCGGTGTAGTACGCCTCGGGATCGTAGCCGAAGAGGCTGAGGGTGGCGACGTCGCTGGCGGGGAGGAACCGATCGGGGACGTTCCGGGAACGGCCCACGAGGCCCTCGGCGGCGACCCGATCCATCGCCGGCAGGTCGGCCGCCTGCAAGGCCGTCCGGCCGCCTAGCCCCTCGAACGGCTCGTCGGCGGCCCCGTCGGGGATCACGATCACGTACTTGGCGGGCACGGGCGGCTCCTGGGATCGATGCGGGGAGGGGGGCGGCGGAGACGGGGGCGGGGGCGAGGCGTCCCCGGTCACTCCTCGACGCCGAGTCGCACGCTGGGGGCGCGGACGACGTCGAGGCGGTCGATCTCGCGGATGGCGTCGCGGAGATGCTCCTCGACGGCCTGGTGAGTCATGATGACGAGCGGGACGGGGCCGGGCTCGTCGCCGGGGGACTCCGTGGGCTCGTGCTGGATGACGCTGGCGATGCTGATCCCCTTGTCGCCCAGGGCCTGGGCGATGGCCGCGATGACGCCGGGGCGGTCGGCGATCAGGAAGCGGAGGTAGTTGCGGCGGCGGAACCGGCTCTCCGGCAGGAGGGTGGCGGGGGGGCGTCGGCCGACCAGAAGTCCAGGATGCGCGAGGTCAGGATCGCGCGGCCGGCGACGACGTCGATCAGGTCGCCGACGACGGCCGACGCGGTGGGCATCATGCCGGCGCCCCGGCCGTAGAAGAGGGTGTCGCCCACGGCGTCGCCGACGGCCCGGATCGCGTTGTAAGGCCCGTGGACCTGGGCGAGCGGGGCGTCCCGGCGGACCAGCGTCGGGGCGACCCGCAGCTCCAGGCCGCCGTCGACCAGGCTGGCGTGGGCCAGGAGCTTGATCGTATAGCCCAGCTCGCGGGCGTAGGTCAGGTCGGCCAGCTCCAGGCGGTCGATCCCCTCGCGGGGGATGTCGGCCGTCTTGACGTTCGCCCCGAAGGCCAGCTGCGCCAGGATGGCGAGCTTGTGGGCGGTGTCGGTGCCGTCGACGTCGAGGGTGGGGTCGGCCTCGGCGTAGCCGAGCGCCTGGGCGTCGGCGAGGGCGTCGGCATAGGCCATCCCCTCGTGGGTCATCTGGGTCAGGATGTAGTTGCAGGTGCCGTTGAGGATGGCCGCCAGGCTCTGGATCTGGTTCGCCGCCAGGCCGACGTTGAGGGCGTTGACGATCGGCACGCCGCCGCCGGCGCTGGCCTCGAAGGCCACGGCGCGGTCGGCCGCACGGGCCGCCGCGAAGATCTCCGGGCCGTGCTCGGCCAGGAGCGCCTTGTTGGCCGTGACGACGTGCTTGCCGGCCCGGAGCGCCTCCAGGACGATCCGCCGCGCCGCGTCGACCCCGCCGATCAACTCGACGACGATCTCGACGTCCGGGTCGTCGATCACCCGACGGACGTCGTCGATGATTCGCACGCCCTCGAAATCGGCCTCGCGCCGCTTCGAGAGGTCGCGGACGACGGCCCACTTGCAGTCGATCCGACGCCCCGCGCGACGGGCGATGCGGTCGGCCTGCTGCGTCAGGAGTCGGGCCACGCCCGCGCCCACGGTCCCCAGTCCGACCAATCCCACACTGACCTGTTGCATCGCGATCGCCGTGAAGCGTCCCGGGAGAAAAGAAAGGGGATGAGGCCGCCCCGGAGGGCGGCGCTCAAGTCTAGGTCCCGGCCGCTCGATCCGCAAGCCGACCGGGACGGGGTCGGGTCAGGTCCGGGCCGGGACCGTCGGCTTCGAGCCCCGGCTGATCAGGATGATGCCCAGCTCGTAGAGGACGATCATCGGCGCGGCAAGGAGCGTCATGCTGATCGGGTCCGCCCCGGGGGTCAGCAGGGCCGCGGCGACGGTGATGATGAGGATCGCGAACTTTCGCTTGGACCGGTAGTCGTCCGCCGTGAAGATCCCGATCCGCTGGAGGAAGAGCATCACCAGGGGGGTCTGGAAGGCCAGGCCGAAGACCAGGGGGAGGATCGTCGCGAAGCTCATCCACTCGCTCAGCCGGAGCGTCGGGGCCACGCCCAACCAGACGTTGAAGTCCAGCAGGAAGGCCAGGGTCAGCGGCAGCACGAACGCGAAGCAGAGCACGATCCCGCTGATGAACAGCCCCAGCGAGACCGGCAGGAACCGCATCACGTAGTGCCGCTCGTGGCGATAGAGCCCCGCCGCGATGAACGCCCAGATCTGGTAGAAGACCCAGGGGCTGGCGATCACCAGGCCCGAGACGAGGCAGACCATGAAGTAGATCGTGATCGTCTCCAACGGGCCCAGCGAGATCAGCGAGTTGTCGATCTGGTACGTCGACTTCTCGCTGAGGCCGATCACGTCGGCCAGCTTGTAGCGGATCGGGAAGCTCAGGGTCCGGCCCTGGACCGCCTCGGCGTCGGGGAGCTTCAGGTCGGGGGCGACCTGGCGGATCGCGTCGAAGAAGGCGCCGGCGGCGACCTCGGCCTGGACCGGCGGGGAGACCGTCTTGGCGTCCTCGGCGGCCTGGGCCTTCTTGGCGTATTCCTCGCGGTAGAAATCCACGAGCGCCCCCTTGGCGGGGGCTTCCATGCTCTCCATCACCCGCTTGCCGATGTCGAGGGGGGGGATGAAGACGATCAGGACGCCGACGAACAGGCCGGCCAGCCCCAGGATGAGCCGCACGCGCAGCTCCTCGAGGTGCTCGCCGAAACTCATCGTCACCATCGTCTGCTCTTCGGTGAAGAGGTCGCGATCGCTGGGCATTGGACGTGAACCAACGGGGGGGATGCGCCCGCCGCGAAGGGGCGTGGCGTCGGATGGAATGCGGAGGAGACGCGGGCTGCCGCGGCCAGTCCCGAGGCCGGAGCCCTTGGCGGGCGGCGCCGCGTGTCGGCCTCTCTGGGACGGCCGGTCGCGCGGGGGCGTTCCTGTGGTGACGAGTCTAGCACCCGGACCCCGGAATTGCCAGGCCTCGTCCGGCCTCGCCGACGCCCGGGGGGAGATGGACGACGACGCGCCGCGACGTTACAACTGGCTGGGGTCAGGACGGATCGCCCCACCCGCGCACGAATCGCAACCCAGGATGGAGACCCTCGCGATGCAGCCGCCCCCCCTCGAACCACTCGCGTTCACGCCGATCCTCCGACGGCTCGTCTGGGGGGGCCGCAGGCTGGGGACGGTGCTGGGCAAGCCGATCGGCGACGGCGACGACTACGCCGAGAGCTGGGAGATCGCCGACTACCACGACGCCGTGAGCGTCGTTCGCGACGGCCCGCTCGCCGGGACGACACTCCGCGACCTGGTCGAGAACCGCCCGGCGGAGCTGTTCGGCCGGGGACGGGCCGAGGCGCAATTCCCTCTCCTGGTCAAGCTCCTGGACGCTCGCGAGCCCCTCTCCGTCCAGGTCCACCCCGACGACGCGCTGGGGAGGGAACTGGCCGGGGACCGCGGCAAGACCGAGGCCTGGGTCGTCCTCGCCGCCGATCCCGGCTCGCGGATCTACGCCGGGCTGAAGGCGGGCGTCGGCCGCGAGGACCTGGAGCGGGCGATCCGCGAGGGCGCGGTCGAGCCGCTGCTCCACCAGTTCGAGCCCCGGCCGGGCGACTGCGTGCTGGTGGAGGCGGGGACCGTCCACGCCATCGGCGCCGGGGTCCTGCTCGCCGAGATCCAGCAGACCTCCGACGCGACCTTCCGGGTGTTCGACTGGAACCGGGTCGACGCCGCGGGGAAGCCCCGGGACCTGCACGTCGACCAGGCCCTCCGCTCGATCGACTTCGGCCGGGGGCCGGTCGACCCGATCGTCCCCGCCCCGCTCGTGCTGGAGGACGGCGACGTCCGCGAGCCGCTGGTGCGGTGCCGATACTTCGAACTGGAGCGCTGGACGATCGAAGCCCCGGCCGAGATCGGCCGCGACGATCGGTTCACGATCTTGATGGTGCTCGACGGCGAGGTCCGGGCGCGGGGGCCTCGGGGCGACCTGACGTTCCGCAAGGGGGAGACGGTCCTCTTGCCGGCGACGATCGGCCCGACGATGATCATCCCCGTGGGCCGGGCCGTCGTCCTGGCCTGTCAGCAGCCCTGATCGAGATCGCGCGGAGCCGTCGCCGGAGACCCCATGGCCGAGGAACCGAAACATCCCAACGACCCGGATCGGGTCCACCTTCGCGACTGGCTGGGCCTGGCCCGGGCCGTCCCGGCGGCCTTCGACGTCCGCAAACTCCTCCTTGCCGCCGTCGGCCTCCTCGTGCTGGAGGCGGGCTGGTCGGCGATCGGCCGGCTCGCGCCGGACCCCCACCTGGACTCCCCGCGCGTCCTGGGGTTCGCGAGCCTCTACGGCGAACTATTCGAGCCGCCTGGGGCTTTCGTCGAGGCGCTGCGACGTCCGGCCTGGAATCTGACCCGGCCGGTGCGGCTGCTGGTCGAGCCGCTGTCGGCGATCTTCGCGATCGACGGTCTCGGCGGGGACGTGCTCTCCTCGCTGGGGAGGCTGGTGCTCGCGGTCGTCGTGATGGGTGTCGTGGGAGGCGCGATCTGCCGGCTGGCGGTCGCCGAGGCCGGTACGGGGGATCGGGCGGGGCTCCGCGAATCGCTCGGGTTCGCATTCCGCAACGCCTGGGGGCTTTCGGCCGCACCGCTCTATCCCCTGGCGATCGTGCTGCTGCTGGGGGGGGCGTCGGCCGGATTCGGCCTGGTCGCGCGGTTTCTGCCGTCGCTGACGGCGGCGTTGTTCGCCGTCCCGATGCTCCTGGGGCTGACGTCGGCGGCCTTTCTGGTCCTCGCGATCGCGACCTGGCCGCTGATCCACGCGGCGATCGCGGCCGAATCCGAGGAGGCCGTGGAGGCGATCGGCCGGACGTACGGCTACGTCAAGCATCGGCCCATGACGCTGGCGGCGTGCGTCGCGGCGGCCTGGGCGCTGGGGACGCTCGGCCTGGCGGCGTTCGAGGTCTTCCTCTGGGCGGGGATGCACCTGGGAGTCTGGGGGATGGGCCTGGCGGCCTTCCCCTCCCGGCCGGGGGCCATCGGGGGAGAGATCGAGGCCTGGACGGCGGTCGTCGGCCTGGCACTCCAGGCCTGGACGTTCGCCTTCTTCTGGAGCGCGGCCGTGCGGGCCTACCTCCTGTTCCGTCAGGACGTGGACGGGGGCCTAAGGCCCGGGATCGCGACGACGGCGGGGGAGGCGGGGGGCTCGGCGGCCCTGCGGTAGAGGGCGGCGAGCTTGTCGGCCTCGGCGTCGAGGTCGAAGCGGGCGCGGAGGTCCGTCCGCGCGGCGGCGCCCAGTTCGAGGGCGGCTTTGGGGTGGTCGACGAGGTGGAGCAGGGCGTCGGCCAGGCTCGCGGGGTCGTCGGGGGGGACGAGGAGCCCGGACCGCCCCGCCTGGATCAGCCCGCGAAGCCCCCGGACGTTGGACGCGATGCAGGGGACGCCCTGGACCAGGGCCAGGGTGAGCGTCCGCCCGGTGCTGGGCTCCCGCGCCGGCTGGCAGTAGACGTCGACGGCCGACCAGAGCCGGGGGCCGACGACGTCGAACTCGGCGACGGTCACGCGCTCGTGGATGCGGAGGGCCGTGGCGCGGCGGCGGACCTCGATCGAGTCGCCCCCCTGGACGGCGATCAGGAATTCCAGGTCGCGGCCCCGGGCGAGGACGATCCGGGCGGCCTCCAGGAAGGTGTCGAAGCCGGTCTCGGCCAGGGGGGGCCCGGCGACGGCCGCCACCGGGACCTTGCTCGAGGCGACCCGGGGCGCGGAGGGCTCGACGGCGACCCCGGGGGGGATCACCAGGGCGCGATCGGCCGGGACGCCCAGCTCGTCGACGAGGACGTCTCGCAGCTCCTCGCTGGAGACCACGAAGGTGTGCAGCCAGCGTCGGCTGATCCGCAGCCCGTCCTCGGCGACCAGAAAGTCGTCGACGGTCTGGATGTAGGGGATGCGCCAGGTCTCGGCCATCGCCAGGGCCGTCTCGGCGGTCTCCTCGTGGACGGCGTGGAGCACGGCGGGGCGGGGGACCGTCCGGCCCTGGAAGACCCGGCGGACGGCCAGGCCCTTGAGCCAGCGTCGCCCCAGCGCGGGGATCGCCGAGACCCGGGGGTCGTCGAGCGCGTCGGCCCGGCTCGTGCAGATGGCGCGGGGGGCGATCCCGCGCGCCTCCAGGCGGTCGAGCAACGGGCCCAGGGGCCAGCCGTCGTCGTCGAGCCCCAGCCTGCCGGCCAGGATCACCACGTCCAGGGGGATGTCGCCGTCTTCTCCGTCCGCCACCGGCCCCCTCTCCCGAAATCTCGGCGACGTTCGTCGTTCGCGGCCCCGCGCGGCCGTTGGAATCGCGGGGCGGCTGGATTATAGTGATCCCGTCCGAATGATCGGCACAACTTGCGCCCGCGAACCCGTCGAGCCCACGGAATGACCCCACAGCAATCGACCGCCGCCGCCCCCACTCAGGAACACCTCTACGCCCTGACGAGCCGGCTGCTGGACAACGTCGGTCAGGTGGTGCTCGGCAAGGCCGAGCCCATCAAGCTCGCCGTGGTCGCGCTCCTGGCCCAGGGCCACGTCTTGATCGAGGACGTCCCCGGCGTCGGCAAGACGCTGCTGGCGCGGGCCCTCGCGGCCAGTATCGACTGTTCGTTCCGGCGAATCCAGTTCACCCCGGATCTCCTGCCGTCGGACGTCCTGGGATCGAGCGTCTTCCACGCGCCTTCGAGCGACTTCGTCTTCAAGCCGGGCCCGGTCTTCACCAACGTCGTGCTGGCCGACGAGATCAACCGGACCACCCCCCGCACCCAGAGCGCCCTGCTGGAGGCGATGAGCGACCGCCAGGTCTCCGTGGAAGGGGTCACCTACCCGCTGGAGGCGCCGTTCATCGTGCTGGCGACCCAGAACCCGTATGAATTCGAGGGGACCTACGTCCTGCCCGAGAGCCAGCTCGACCGCTTCATGATCCGGATCCGGATGGGCTACCCGATCCGGTCCGAGGAGCGTCGGCTGCTGCACGACCACCGCGCCGGCGAGCCGGTGACCACCCTGCGCCCGGTGCTGACGGCCGCGGACGTGGTGCACCTCCAGGACGGCGTCCGCGGGGTCCGGGTCGACGAGGCGATCGCCGACTACCTGCTGGACATCGTCCACCTGACCCGGCGGAGCGAGGACCTGCACGTCGGCGTCAGCACCCGAGGCGCCCTCACCCTCTATCGCGCGGCCCAGAGCCTGGCGATGGTCTCGGGCCGGGACTTCGTGGTCCCGGACGACGTCAAGTCGCTGGCGGTGCCGGTCCTGGCCCACCGCGTCCTGGGCAAGTCGTTCCTCCAAGCCGGCGAGTTCGGCGCGGCGGAGGCCATCATCCGGGACATCGTCGATCGCGTCAAGGTCCCCACCTGACCCCCGCCCGATCCGGCGGGACGAGGGGGCGCAGGCCCCGAAGGAGATCCGACGCGACCGGGAGGGATCGAACGATGAGCGTGGAGGAGAAACCCCGGACCCCCCGCCCCCGACGAGGGGCCGGACGCCTCGCCAGGGGGCTGATGCAGGCCCTGGTGCCGACCGAGCGCACCCTGGTGACCCGCGAAGGGTTCTGCTACTTCGCGGTGATGCTGGTTTTGCTGGCGGCGGGGATGCTCCAGCAGATCAACCTGATCCTCCTGGTGGCGACCACGGCGGTCGGGCCGTTCATCGCCTCGTGGTTCGGCAGCCGGGCGATGCTCCGGCGGCTGAGCGTGCTGCGGCGCTCCCCCGGCTACATCTTCGCGGGCGACCCCCTGGCGGTCGACTACACGCTGGAGAACGGCCGGCGGCGGATGGCGGCCCTGGCCCTCTTCTTGGAGGACCAACTCGTCCCCGGCGAGCGCGGGGCGACCGGCGCGATCTCGTCGCCTCGGGTCTTCTTCCCCCGCATCGCCGCCCGCGACCGCGGCCGGGTCCGCTGGCAAGGGGAGGCTCCCGGGCGAGGCAGGTACCAGTTCCAGAGCCTCGACCTGGGGACCCGCTCGCCGTTCGGCATCGTCGAGCGTCGGGTGACGATCCCGCTGCCGGAGCAGCTCTACGTCTATCCCCGGATCGGCCGCCTCACCCGCCGCTGGTTCCAGCTCCAGCGCCAGACCAGCGAGAACCGGCTGGGGCGGCGGCACGACCGATCGGCCCAGCAGGAGGAGTACCACGGCCTCCGCGACTACCGCTCCGGCGACAGCCTGCGGTGGATCCACTGGCGGACCTCGGCCCGCCGCGGCGAACTCATGGTCAAGGAGTTCGAGCAGCAGAACGAGCAGGATCTGGCGATCCTGATCGACCCCTGGCTGCCGCGCACCAAGGTCTCCCCCCAGCAGCGCGAGGCGATGGAGCAGGCGATCTCGTTCGCGGCCACGGTCTGCCTGGAGACCTGCCGTCGCCAGGGCCGTCGGCTCGTCCTGGGCTGGACCGGGGCGACCCCCGGGGTGATCCAGGGGCCGGCCTCGGTCAAGCTGCTGCACGAGATGCTGGAGCAGCTCTCCCTGCTCCGTCCGATCAACGAGGGGGGCCTGGCCGAACTCTTCGACGCGCTTCCCCAGGCGACCCTGCGGGACGCGCTCCTGATCGTGGCCTCGACCCGGCCGGTCAACCTGATGGAGGAGGCCGAGCGCTCGACCCACCTGAGCTCCGGCTCGGCCCGGAACTTCGCCGGCCGGGTGATGGCGTTCAACGCCTCCCAGGGCGAGCTCGACGGCCTGATCCAACTGGCCGACGCCGACTCGCGGGGTCTGCTGGAGCAGCGGGTCTCCAACGCCGAGAGCGACCGCTACACCAGCCAGGAGGAACGCCGGCGCGGGATGTTCTCCGGTGACGTCGAGGACGAAGGGGTCATTATCGAAGAGACCGTCGCGCCCGATGAGCCCCCGGCCTGGCGGGAATGGAAGGGGGGGCGGTCGTGAACAGCTATCTCGTCTACCGCGCCAGCTTCTACGTCATGATGACGGTGGCCGCCACGGCCCTGAGCGTCGACGCCTCCGACGACCCCGTGAGCTGGCTGCTCCCCCCACTGGTGGGCGCGGCCGGGCTCGTCGCCTTCCTGACCGTGGACCGCAACCCGAACTGGGCGCTGCCCACCGGCCTGGCCTCGCTCCTGGGCCTGGGCTCCCTGGCGCTTCTCTACGTCGAGTATTCGATGGACGACAGCCAGGCCGTCCGCTGCCTGGGCCACTGGCTGGTCTCGCTCCAGCTCATCAAGTACTTCCTCCCCAAGTCGAGCGAGGACGATTGGGTCCTGTTCCTGGTCGGGCTGATGCAGGTGCTCATCGGCGCGGTCATCAACGTGGGCGATCAGGTGGGGGTATGGCTCTTCGTCTGGGCCGTGCTGGCCGTCTGGGTGCTCGGCCAGTTCTTCCTCCAGCGCGAGGCCCGGAGGTTCCTGGCGACGGCCCCGGCGCGGGCCCGCGTCCCCCTGGAGCCGCTGCCGGACGACCCCTACCGCAACCTGTTCGACGGGGCCTACTTCTCGGCCACGGTGCGGGTCCTGGCCCTGACGCTGGGCCTCGGTTTCTTCTTCTTCCTGGTCCTCCCCCGGCAGCAGGGGGTGACTCGGGCGCGGTTCGGGACGACGGCGACGAAGCACCTCACCGGCTTCGACGAGGAGGTCGCCCTGGGGCAGCTCGGCGAGATCCTCGAGAACGACTCCCCGGTGATGACGGTCGAGTTCTCGGACGAGGACCGGGCCCCGGTCCCTCCCCCCCCCGAGCCGCTCTGGCGGGGCGTGACCCTGAACAGCTATGAGAAGGGCCGCTGGCGACGCCAGAACTACCGCTCGATGCGGACCTTCCCGACCTACCGGGCGGGCCGCCGCAAGGTGATCCGCCAGGCCGTGAAGCTGGAAGCCAACGACTCCCCCACGCTCTTCGGCCTCCGCCCGTTCGTGGAGGTCTCCACCGGCCGGCGGCTGGCGCCGTCGCTCAACGCGGTCGACGGCACCGTCTTCCGCGCCGAGTCCCGCGGCGCCTACGACTACGAGGTCATCTCCGACGCCGATCCCGCCGCCATCCAGAACGGCGAGGAGACCCCCTCCGAGGATCGGCTCCGCAACGTCCTGCTGGCCTGCCCCGAGGACGTCGAGGAGGCCTTGAAGAAGGTCGCCGAGCCGATCGTGGCCGCGATCCCCGCCGCCGACGTCCGGGGGCGGGCCGGCGCCATCGAGGCCTATTTCCACGACTCCCGGATCTTCGCCTACACCCTGGAGATGGGTTCCGTCGACGGTGCGATCGACCCCGTCGTGGACTTCGTCCTGAACCGCAAGGAAGGACACTGCGAGTATTTCGCCAGCGCCATGGCGCTGATGCTCCGATCCGTCGGCATCCCCTCGCGACTGGTCAACGGCTTCAAGGGGGGGGACTGGAACGACTTCACCCAGTCGATGACCGTGCGGCAGAAGCACGCCCACAGCTGGGTCGAGGCCTACCTCGGCCGCACCGAGCAGGGCCAGCCGATCTGGGTCACGTTCGACCCCACCCCCGGCAACGAGCGCGACCGTTCGGTCGCGCAGGTGGGGGGCCTCGCCTCGAACTTCCGGAGCTTCACCGACCTCTTCCGCTACGTCTGGGTCTTCTACATCCTCGGCTACGACTCGAACCGCCAGACCAAGCTCATCTACAGCCCGGTGAAGCTGCTGGCCCAGCAGATCAACGCCGGCTACGCCATCCTCTGGAAATGGGCCTCCGAGACCTTCGTCGGCCTCTTCCAGTTCCGCAACCTCCAGTCGCTGATCAGCGTCAAGGGCTTCGTCGTCTCGTTCCTGCTCCTCACCCTCCTAGCGGTCGTCGTCAAGGGGGCGATCTGGCTGATCAAGCGGATCGCGGCCTGGTGGCGGGGGCCGTCCGACGACGGGCCCGGGGCGACCGCGGGCATTCTGTTCTACCGCCGACTGGCACACCTCCTGGCCGACTACGACCTGAGGCGGGCGCCGGCCGAGACCCAGGGCGAGTTCGCCCACCGCGCCTTCCGATTCCTGAACGGGCGGGGCGACGGCGGTCAGCAAGTCGCCGCGCTCCCCGAGAAGGTCGTGGAGGCGTTCTATCAGGTCCGCTTCGGAGACCGGGACCTGTCGCCGGAGACTCTCGCCGATCTCGAAAAGAGCCTCGA
Source organism: Planctomyces sp. SH-PL62 (assembly GCF_001610895.1). NCBI lineage: Bacteria > Pseudomonadati > Planctomycetota > Planctomycetia > Planctomycetales > Planctomycetaceae > Planctomyces > Planctomyces sp. SH-PL62. Next base: position 3,513,180 of record NZ_CP011273.1, read on the forward strand.
CCAGCTGGAAGCTCGATTGGCCGAGCCGGCCGCCCCCTGAGCCGCCCTCGGCCGTCGCCCGCCGTGCGGGGAAGGCCTCGTCGGCCGGTCCTACCGCGAAGGGGTCCAAAGCAGGGCGCCCGCGCGGAGCGGCCCTCGGCGCGAGGCCAGCCCGCGGTTCGCCTGGAGCAGAATCTCCACGCCGCTCCGGTCGCCGTAGACCCGCAGGGCCACGTCTTCGAGCGTCTCTCCCGCGGCCGCCACGGTCGTCTCCGGCTCCCCGCGTGGGATCACGATCAGCTCCGAGGCCGGCGCCGTCTCGATCGCCACGGCCGCCGGAGGCTGCGGCGCCGGGGCGGGGGCGGCGGCGGCGGGCGAGGGGACGGTGACGGGCGGCGAGCGTCGCGGCGCCGGGGTCGTCGCAATCCTCGTCGACGTCTCGGCCGGGCGCCTCGGCGCGGGCCGTTCGGGAGGCGGCTCGGGCCTCGGTTCCGGTTCGGAAGTCGGCGGGGTCGGGGCCAGGGCTGGGGCCGCCTCCGCGACAGCGGCGACGACCGGCGCGGGGGGACTGGCGGGCGTGACGCTCGCGATCGGGGCGATCGGTTGCACCGGACGCGCGGTCGTCTCGGCGGGAGCCGGCGACGGTCCGGAGACGGAGGCGGAAGCCGGTTCCGGTTGGGGAATCGGGGGCGAGCCCGACGCGGCGGGTTCCGTCGATGCCGGAGCGGCGTCGGCGGCGGGCTCCGTAGTCGCAGGTGGCGGCGGCGGGGCTTCGGGATCGGCCTGGGGCTTCACCGACGACTCGGTTCGGCCGGGGGAGGACGTGGCGATCGTCGTGCTCCCCCCCGCGGGCTCGACGGGGCGGAGCACCACAGCGAAGAAGCAAACGATGAACACACTCAGCAGCATGCTGGGTAGGATCTGGCGGTTCATGGTGCGCGTCTCGAAGGGGGCGGGGGCGTCGTCGGAGGGACTGCGCCTCATCCTTATTCATTCAGGTCGACGGTTTCGCCCGCCGACTTGAATCATTTTTTCGGGGCGTTCCGGCGGCGCATCTCGGAGCCGATTGACGACTGATTAGGAGTGGGCGCCGAGCGAAACGCGCCGGTACGGCGCCGATTTCGCCGAACTCTCGGGGGGCCGCCGGCGAAAGGAAGGAGTCCTCGCAACATCCGCCGATCCGTCGAAGTCTCGTTTTCGAGAGGTTTTGGCGAATTCGTCGATTGTAGGGACGACCTTGTCCGAACCGGAGCCTAGAGCTACTATTGGCGCGACGGACAGGGCGCCTCCCGTTCACCTCCAGATCAGGTATTCAGGAACACATCCCTATGCCCCGACTTGCATTACGTCCGCTCTCGCTAGTCGCGATCCTGTTCCTGATGGCGGCGATCGTGGGTGCCCAGGCCCCGGTGCCGACCACGGAGGATCAGGAAATCGCCCGGACCGTGATCGAGCTGCTCGAACGCGGCCACATGGCCCGTCCCGTGATCGACGACGAGATCTCGGAGAAGTGGTGCGACAATTTCATCAAGGATCTGGACCCCCAGAAGTACTACTTCTTGAAGGCGGACGTCGAGGAGTTCAAGAAAAGCTCCAAGGATCTGGACGACCAGGTTCGCGAGGGGAACATCAACTTCGCCCGCACGGTCTTCGAGCGCTATCTCCAGCGCCAGGACGAGCGCTACAAGACGGTGACCGAGTTGCTCCAGAAGCCGATGGATTTCACGGTCGACGAGTTCCTGGCCGACGACCCCGACAAGATCGACTACGCGGTCGACAAGGCCGAGGCCGACGAGCGGTGGCGGAAGAAGCTCAAGTATGAGCAGCTCCAGCTCCGGATCGACGGCTCAATCGAGCCCGCCGAGGTCGTCCAGAAGCTGACCGTGCGCTACCGCGACCGCAACCGTCTGTTCCACCAGTTCGATTCCAGCGAGCTGCTGGAGGTCTACCTGTCGAGCCTGACGCGGACCTTCGACCCCCACTCGTCCTACCTGAGCGCCAAGAACCTGGAGGACATGCTCAACCAGCAGCTCCACCTGTCGCTGGAGGGGATCGGGGCGTCGCTGCGGTCCGAGGACGGTTATGCGGTCGTCGCCGAGGTCGTGCCCGGCATGGCCGCCGACAAGGACGGCCGGCTCCAGCCCGACGACAAGATCGTGGCCATCCGCAAGGATGAAGGCGGCGAGATCGACCTGGTGGAGAAGAAGCTGAGCGACGTCGTCCGCTACATCCGAGGGCCCCGCGGCACCACGGTCCACCTGATCGTCCAGCCGGCCGGCACCAAGGAGCGCAAGGAATACTCGATCGTCCGCGAGAAGGTCGAGCTGACCGAGCAGCACGCCAAGGGCAAGGTCCTGGATTCCGAGGTCGACGGCAAGGCGATCAAGCTGGGCGTCATCAACCTCCCCGCCTTCTACGGCGACACGATGGCCATCCTCCGCGGCGACCCGAACGCCGTGAGCGCCACGGCCGACTGCCGCAAGCTCCTGGGCGAGTTCAAGCAGGCCGGCGTCGACGCGGTGATCGTCGACCTCCGCGACAACGGCGGCGGGCTCCTGGAAGAGGCCAAGACCCTCTCCGGCCTGTTCATCGACACCGGCCCGGTCGTCCAGATCAAGGAAGTCGTCGGGGTCAAGCACCTGGACGACGACGACGACGGGACCGCCTGGGACGGCCCGCTCGCCGTCCTCATCAACAAGTCCAGCGCCAGCGCCTCGGAGATCTTCGCCGGCGTGATCCGCGACTACGGCCGCGGGCTGATCATCGGCGACTCCAGCACCTTCGGCAAGGGGACTGTTCAGAGCATCGTGAACATCGGCGAGCACGCCCGGCGTCGCGACCGCACCAAGAACCGGGGGGCCCTGAAGCTCACCATCCAGCAGTTCTTCCGGGCCAACGGCGACAGCACCCAGATCAACGGCGTCGCCCCGCACATCCACATCCCCTCGATCCGCGACTACATGGACGTGGGCGAGGGGAAGATGGACAACGCCCTGAAGTTCGAGAAGGTGGCCCCGCTGGCCCACGACAACTACAACCGGACGCCCGACGACCTCGTCGCCGCCCTCGAAGCCCGGTCCGCCGAGCGTCGCAAGGCCGACCCCAAGTTCCAGAAGCTGGATGAGCGCATCAAGCTGTACGTCGAACGCAAGGCGAAGCACTCGATCCCGCTCGACGAGGCCAAGTTCAAGGCCGTGTTCGTCCCCGACGACGAGGAGAAGGCGGACGACGAGAAGGAGAAGAAGGACAAGAAGGCCAAGAAGAAGTACATCGAGCGCGAGGTCTGGATGAGCGACTTCTACAACGACGAAGTCCTCCGGATCGTCGGCGACTACCTGACCCTCGGCTCCAAGGTCCTCGCCGCCGCCCCCGTCCGGGCCGCCGCCGTCAACGAGTGAGTTGGATCGAGCGGGCGAATCGCCCCTTGATCCAGCAGACCGAACGACCGAACGGGCCGGGCTCGCCTCACCGCGACGCCCGGCCCGTCGGCGTTTCGAACGCGGTCGCCCGGATCACGGCTTCTCGACCAGGCCCAGGGCGATCCGGGAATCCGTCAGGAGACGGTCGAAGCGACGTTGCAGCTCCTGGTGGGTCATGTTGCGGGAATCGCATTCGACCTGGGCGAGCGTCTCGAACGGGGCGTCCCGCCCGTCTCGGCGCTCGAGGAGCAAGGTCGTGTGATGGCAACCGTGGTCCCAGCGGAAGCGCACCAGGACGTCGTTTCGGTCGTAGCTCAACAGGCCCGGCCGTGTCTCGCCGACGCCGACCACGGGGGTCCAGTCGGCGGCCGTCAGGGTCGGCTCAAGCTCGTCCCGGAGCAGGGCGAGCCAGCGATTGAAATCCTGCAAGGGGTGGGCCTTCCCCTTGTTGAGGCGGGCGTCCCGACGACATCGCCGGCAGAGCCTCGCCCCCGAGTAGAGGGAGCCCTTCGCCGTCTCGTACCACCATTGCTGCTGCGCGGCGGTCCAGACCTCGTCCGACCCGCACGAGGCGCAGGTGAAGGGGAGGTCGAGGTAGTAGCCGCGCTCGACGAAATCGGGCGGGAAGTAGCTGTTGCAGGGCGAGAGGGCGGCGGGGTCGACCGGGACGGCGTCCTTCATGGCCGCCTCGCGCCGACGCCGCTCCCGGTCCTCCGCCTCGCGACGCTTGCGGTTGTGGTTCATGAGGGGTCCGGAAGGCTCCGAGGCCGTGACCCCCCGCGACCTCAGCCGACCACGTTGATCGGCTTGCCGGCGGCGTAGGCGGCGACGTTCTCGACCGTGGCGGCCATCAGCCGCTCGCGAGCCTCGGCGGTCGCCCAGGCGATGTGCGGCGTGATGATGCAGTTCTTCGCCTTCAGCAGAGGGTTGTCGGGCGCGATCGGTTCGCGAGTGACGACGTCGACGGCCGCGCCGGCGATCACGCCTTCGTTCAGTGCGTCGGCCAGATCCCGTTCGACGACCAGGGCGCCCCGGCCGGTGTTGATCAGGAAGGCGGAGGGCTTCGCCCTGGCCAGCCGCTCGCGACTCACCATCCCCTGCGTCGTCGGCGTTAGAGGGCAGTGCAGGCTGACGACGTCGGCGCGTTCGAAGGCTTCTTCGAGCGTGAGGGCGGGGATCGGGTCGTTCGGGTCGGCCGGCTTGCCGCTGGGGCGGTGCGCGACGACGTTCATGCCGAAGGCCTGGGCGATCCCGGCCACGCGGCGGCCGATCTGGCCCAGGCCGACGATCGCGATCGTCTTGCCGGCCAGCTCGATCAGGGGCGTCTTGCGGATCGAGAAGTCGGGCTGGGCGGCCCATTCGCCGGCGAAGACGGCGTCGGAGTGGAGGCCGACGTGCAGGGTGAGTTCCAGGAGCAGGGCGAACGTCACCTGGGCGACCGAGTCGGTGCTGTAGCCCCGGACGTTGGAGACGACGATCCCGCGCTCCCTGGCGGCCTCGACGTCGACGCAGTCGAAGCCGGTGGCCGTGACGGCGATGAACCGCAGGTCGGGCAGGCCGGCGATGACGTCGCGGCGGATCGCGCACTTGTTGACGATCAGCACCTCGGCCCCGGAGGCGCGCTCCAGGACCTCATCGGGTTCGGTGACGTCGTGGTAGGCGACTTCGCCGAAGGGGGCCAGCCCGGCCCAGGCTTTGGGGTCGTCATTCAAGGTCCGCCCATCGAGCACGACGATTTTCACGGTGGATTCATCCTTCGAAAAGCGAACGCCCCCGGGGAAGGCCCGGGGGCGGCGGGTAGGCGGTCGGTTCAGCGTGCCGCGGCCTGGGTCTGGGACTCGCCCCTGGAGGCGCGGAGGGCGGCGGCGAGGACCATGTCATAGCGGGGGTCGCCGATGGTCGATTCGTCGGCCGGATCCTTCTCGGGATCGGCGTCCGGGGCGACGGGCTTGGCGGCGACGCGGGTCTGGACGGGCATGTCGGGCGAGACGCCCCGCTCGCTGTACGCCCGGTCGTGCGGCGAATAGAACTTGGCGGTGGTCAGCTTGAGCCCGGCCGGGGCCGATCGGAGCGAGAAGATGCTCTGGACCGAGCCCTTGCCGTACGTCCGGTCTCCCACGATGACCGCCCGCTTGTGGTCCTGGAGCGCCCCGGCGAGGATCTCGCTGGCGCTGGCGCTGTCGCGGTCGACGAGGACGTACATGGGCATCCTCCAGCGGGGGCGGCCCCCGGCCTGGAAGACCTGGCTCTGGCCCGAGGCGCGGCCGCGAGTCGAGACGATGACCCCCTCGTCGAGGAACCGGTCGGCGATGTCCACGGCCACGTTCAGGAGGCCTCCGGGATTGCCCCGGAGGTCGAGCACCAGCGTCCGCATGCCGAGGTCGACGAGGCCCGAGATCGCCTGGTCCATCTCCTCGGTCGAGCTTTTCTGGAAGCCGGCGAGCTGGATGTAGCCGATCCCGCGAGACTCGTCGACGATCTTGGAGCGGGTGACGCTCTCGACGTCGACGTGGCGGCGGACCAGGCGGACCGTCCGGATGGTGGCGTCGCGCTTGATGATCTCCAGTTCGACGCTGGTCCCCTCGGTCCCTTGCAGGCGATTGGCGGCGTCGTCGAGGGCCAGGCCCTTGACGGGCTGGCCGGCGATCTTGGTGATCTGGTCGCCCGCGCCCAGGCCGGCTTCCCAGGCCGGGCCGCCCCGGATCACGCCGACGAGTTTGAGCCCTTCCGGGGTCCCTTTCAGCTCGACGCCCAGGCCGACGAAGTTGCCGTCGATCATGGCGTAGAGGTCTTCGAGCTTGTCGGGGGTCAGGTAGCTCGTGAAGTCGTCGAGGGCGTCGCAGGCGCCGTAGGTGAACTCCAGGAGGACCGGCGTGGCTTCCATCCCCAGGCCGTGACGGGCCAGGTCGGCGGCCGACAGGGCCAGGGCGAGCGCCCCGTCGCGATCGGCGACGTCCAGCCGGCCCCGCATCGTCTTGAACTGCTCGCGGAGCCAGGCGATCCGCTCCGGCTCGGTGGCGGTGGCGTTCAGCTTGAGGAAGGTCGGGTCGCGGAGGGCGACTTCAAGGTTGTCGAGGCCGTGGCGGAGCAGGGGCTCCAGGGGGACGTCGTCGACGTAGAAGTTCTGGATGCGTTCCAGGACCTCGGTGTAAAGCTCGGACGCCTGGTGGCGGGGGAGCTTGAGCAGCACCGTCCGGAAGCTGGCGTCATGGTAGCGCTTGCCCAGCTTGAAGTGAAGCTCGCAGAGGCGTAGGCGGCGCCGGAAGTCGGTGCGGCTGGGCCACTGCTCGAGGGCGCCCCGGTAAGTCTCGATCGCCGACGACCAGTTCCGGCGACGCTCCTGGTCCAGGCCGCGCTCGAGCGCGGCGTCGGGGGCCTCGCCGTTCGAACGCTCGATCGACGCGTTCGATGCGGCCGGGCCCTCGAGCGGCGCGGCCGGGCTCGACGAGCCGGGCGTCCAGAATAGCAGCGCCGCGAGCAACCAGGCCAAGCGAGGGGTTCCGATCCGGCGCATGGTCGACCGTCCTCCCGGAAGGAGGCGGTGCTGGGAAGGAGGCCAACCCGCATCAGGCGCCGCTAGGGTGGTCGTCGATCGAGGATTACGACGGTCGAGGGCTTTCGAGTCCGGCTCCGACGGTCATCCTGAGGATTCAACCCACTGGCCTGCTGAGATTTGCGTTCGCAAGCACCGCATCCGTCTGTTGCAAATCGATAGATGTCGTTCAATCAGGCGGTCACGACGTACGCCGAGCCCGCCCGCCCGGGCCGGCTCGAGATCGGTCGATCGACGGGGGCCGAATTCCACCGGGTCCCCCGCTCGATTCGAATTATAACACACGAGAAAACCCCCCACGGACGGGAATCCAGGGTGAATCGGGGAGGCCTCGCAGGACGAGGTGCGGAATCAGCGCAGACCGGAAATCTCGTCGACGTGGTATGTCCGGCCCGCGTCGAGATTTTCGAGCCGCACGACCTTGCCCGAGGGCCAGGTGATCGTGATCTCGTCGACCTTCTCGGCCTGGCCGAGGCCGAAGGTCAGGGGGTGCTCCACCGACGAGAGATAGCTCTTGGCGGGGAAGAGCTGGCGTCGGCTGGTTTTGTCGCCGACTTTCACGGCGACCTTGGAGCCGATGGCGTCGCGATTGGACGCCTTGCCGTCGCCGGTCAGTTCGAGGCGGACCCAGCGGTTGGCGTTCCCGCCGTCGTTGCGGAGCAGCCGGGCCGGGGCGTTGTTGGCGGTGAGGACGACGTCGAGGTCGCCGTCGCCGTCGATGTCGGCGTAGGCGCTGCCGCGGCCGACCATCGGCTTGAACAGGTCGGGGCCGGCGGACTGGGCGTCGATGTTCACGTACAGCTCGCGCCCGGGCCGGCCGGAGTTCCACAGGAGCTGGGCCGATTGTTCGTAGGCCTCGCTGGCCTGGACCTTGGAGATGTCAGGCTCCAGGTGGCCGTTGGCCGAGAGCAGGTCGAGGCGGCCGTCGAGGTCGTAGTCGAAGAAGAAGAGGCCGAACTTCAGCGGGGGCTGGGTGGCGGCCCCCAGGCCGTAGAGGTTGGCCAGGTCGGAGAATTGCAGGCTCGACGGCTGGTCGGTGACGTAGAGCGCGGTCATCTCGTTGGCGAAGTTGCCGATGGCCAGGCCGAGGCGGTCGTCGTCGAGGAAGTAGGCCCAGTCGCAGCCCATCCCCCCCCGGGGCGAGCCGGACTGGTCGAACGCCACGCCGGAGAGGAGCGCGATCTCCTCGAACTTGCCGCCTCCCTTGTTATGGAAGAGGAAGTTCTGGACCGTGTCGTTGGCGACGGCGACGTCGACCAGGCCGTCGCCGTCGACGTCGAAGGGGGCGACGCCCAGCGACTTGCCCAGCGGGGCCTTGAGGTCGGGCGTGCGGACCTGGACGCCCGAGTCCTCGCTGACGTCCGTGAACCGGCCGCCGTCGTTGCGCAAAAGGACGCAGAGCGAGCCGTTGAACGAGGTGGGGGGGCCGTAGGCGCGGCCCAGGCCGGTGAGCTGGAAGCCCTGCACCTTGTCGATGTCGGGGGTCCAGGTGATGTAGTTGCAGACGAAGAGGTCGAGGTCGCCGTCGTTGTCCATGTCGAAGAAGGCTGCGCCGGAGAGCCAGCCGTTGGGGCCCCTGGCGTTGGCGGCCTCGCTGACGTCCTCGAACTTCCCCTTGCCGTCGTTGCGGAAGAGGTGGCCCCGGCCGACGGCGGTGATGTAGACGTCGGGGTGGCCGTCGTTGTCGTAGTCGCCCACGGCGACCCCCTGGCCGTAGAACGTCTTGTCGAGCCCGGACACCCGGGTCACGTCCTCGAACTTCCCGCGGCCGTCGTTGCGATAGAGGCGTTGGGTGGGGGCGGGATCGGCCTGGTCGCCGGGCCAGGGGGATGAGTTGACCAGCAGGAGGTCCTGGTCGCCGTCGCCGTCGTAGTCGAGGAAGGCGGCGCCGGAGCCCATCGTCTCGGGGAGGAGCTTCTCGCCCCTGGCTCCGTTGAAATGGGTGAAGTCGACGCCCGACTCCTTCGTCACGTCGACGAACTTGACGGTCGGCAGCGAGGCGGGCTCGACGACCTTGGGCCGCGTGGGCGCGACCGCGGCGGCGACGGTCGTCGGCTCCGGGGCCCTGGAGCAGCCGCCGGCCGCCAGGGCGAGCGCGGCGACGAGCGCCGGCGTGAGGAGGCGGCGCGGCGACGGCGACGGGATCGGTCGGTAGGTCATAGTCCACTCTCCTCGGAGCGTGCGGGGCCTTCCGGCGCGGTCGTCGCGGCGGTCGGGTTCGGAGTCGGATTCGGGGGCGGGTCGATCCCCGGCGCGCCGGGGCGGTTCAGAGGGTGGATGACGATGGGCTGGGCGTTCATGTTGGCGGCCGGGTCGTTCCGGCGGGCGATGGCGAAGGCCCGGCCCTCGGCCGTCTCGTCGGGCTTGAGCCGCTCGTGGAGCGCCTTGTGGCCGACCTCCAGGATCCGGCCGATCGCCGACCGGACCTCGGGGTCCGCGGCCTGTTCCCACGCGAGGGCGAGGCCGTCGGTGACCTCGTACAGCGGCTCCAGACGGGACTGGTCCCTGGGTCGCGGGCCCTTCATGTAGCGGGAGACGTCGGCGGCCAGCTTGAGCGCCCGCTCCTTGCGGGCCGCGACGGGGGCGCCCGCGTCGGCGACGCCGGGGACCTGCGCCGCCAGGCTCTCGGGGTCGATCGGCTCGCCCGGGGCGTCGGGCTCGTCCGGCTTCGGGCCCCAGGCCGGGTCGCCCAGGGCCAGCCCCAGGCCGTAATGCGAGGCGACGTCCTCGGGATCGATCCTCACCGTACGGTGGTAGTTCCGGATCGCCTTCGTGAGCCACGCCTTGCGCTCCTCGCTCTCGATCGGCTCGATCCGGGCGCGGCTGTAGCAGGCCTGGGCCAGCTCGTTGATCACGACGTAGTCGAGGCTGAAGTCGAACTTCCGCTCGGGGATGCGGGTGTTCAGGACCGACTCGAAGTTGGCGACCGCCTCGTCGAGCAGGCCGTTGCGGGCGTTGATCTGGCCGGTGAGCCAGTTGATCGTCCAGGGGGCGGCGGGCTCCTCGTGCGCGGCGGCCTTCTCCAGGGCCGCCAGCGCCTCGGGGATGCGACCCTCCTTCTGGTAGACCCGCGCCAGGTTCACCCAGCCGTCGGCCTTGCCCAGCTCGGCGACCTTGAGGAAGACCGGCTCGGCCTGCTTCAGCTCGCCTTTCTGGCCCCCCTTGTCGCCCCCTTCGAGCAGCAGGCCGATCCCGTAGTCGTTCCAGCGCTGCCAGGTCTCCTTGATGGGGGAGGGCTCGTTCTCGACCGAAGGGCCCCCTTCCACCGGCAGCTTCACGGAGTCCCTGGCCATGAGGGCGATCGGGATCTCGGGCCCTTCGCCCTTGCCGAACAGGAAGTTCATGTAGGTCCGGTCGAACTTGCGGTAGTTCACCCGGGCCTCCAGGGTGATCGGACCGGAGGTCCCCGTCGGCAGGTCGAGGCCGAAGTGGACGACCTGGCCGGCTCCGGGGGGGATCTGCTTGTTGTAGAGCGGGACGAAGATGTCCTGCGGGTTGCGGCGGTCGATCCGGTTGCCGTGGCGGTCCAGCATGTAGACGTTGATGAAGTGCGAGTACGGGTCGACCGCGCCGTCCTCGCCGATCCCGCCCGAGCGGCCGACGATCCGGTCGCCGTCGCGGGCGATCAGCTCGACCCAGATCTCGTTGGAGTCGGCGGTCCCCTGCGTCAGCGGGTGGCCCAGGCCCAGCGTCCGCACGACGGCCTGCACGAGATACTTGCCGCCGGGCTTGAGCGTCGGGACTTCGGGGCGGAGCGGGCCCAGGAAGGGGCCGTCGATCTCGCCCCCTTCGCGGAGGGCGAACAGGTCGATGCGGACCTTCTTGTCGGCCAGGTACTTCTCCTGCGCCGTCGCCGTCTTCGAGTCCCCCTGGAAATGGGCGAGCGCGGTGTTGGCGCCGAGGAACGTGTGATCGTGGATCTGGCGCCCCCCCTTGCTCGCGAAGTCCTGGGTGCCGAAGTCGTTGGAGTCTTTCAGCTCCATGTGGCAATCCGCGCAGTTGGACTTGGCGACTGGCGGGTAGTAGAAGCTCCGGGCCCCGTGGCCCGAGACGCCCGACAGCAGGTGCGTCGTGTAGTGGTCCTGGCCCCTGGTGAAGTCCTTGTACTCGTTGAGGGCGAACGGCAGGCCGACCTTGTGGCACGTCGAGCAGAACTCGTTCGAGCGGATGACCGGCTTGAGGAACGTCTTCTTGTGCATCTCGGGCTTGGCCTTCACCAGCGTGTGGTTGATCCACCTGAGGATCGGGTCCTCGCTGAAAGCGAAGGGGTAGTGTTCGGGTTCCTCGATGGTATAGGCGGCGTTCCCTCGGGTGTTGTTGACGGTGGTGATGGCGTGGCAGGTGGTGCAGGTGATCCCCGCGTGCGCGGTGGGGTCGTTCACGTCGTCGTAGTTCGGGTCGTCGAACTGGCCGGAGAAGAAGGGGACGGGGTCGTGGCAGCCGGCGCACCAGCGGGCCGCCTGGGTGGTGCCGTCGCGTTCCACGGAGACCTGCCGCGTCTCGCGGACGCTGGCCAGATAAGCCTTGTTGTTGAACGAGCTGAGGCGGTGCGCCGAGTGGAACCAGCCGTCGTAGGCGTCTTTATGGCAGTTCAGGCAGTACTGGTCCATCATCAGCGTCTCGGCCGGGATGAACTTGCCGTTGGCCGTGACGGCCTCGGAGGGATAGAAGTACTGCTTGGCCGACTTCGGCCCCCGCGCGCCGAAGGTCCGTGGGTCCTGGAAGTGGAGCACCCCCATGACCACCGCGAACCCCACCACCGGCATCGCGAACCGACGCGCCCAGACCCAGCGGATCCGAGGCCCGGCCAGGCGATGCTTGACGTAGAGCGCGACCGCCAGCAACGGGGCGACGACGTGCGCCCAGTAGCCCGCGTCGCGGATCCGGACGTCGCGGACCTCGAAGCCGCCGATCCGCACGAGCATGATCCCCGAGACCAGGACCACGATCCCGACCGCCAGCAGCGCCAGCCCGTAGTTCACCGCCGACTTGTTCGGCCGCTTCCACGAGGTGACGAGGTGCGCGAGCCCGAACGCCACGAACGGGACGACGAGCAAAAGCCCCAGGAGGACGTGCAGGAGGGCCATCAGGAAGTAGAAATAGGTCTGCTGCACGCTGGCGGTGTACCACGTCAGCGCGGTGACGCTCGATAGATAGAAGCCGTTGGCCGCCAGGACGGCGAAGGCGATCAGGATGGCCCAGAGCAGCGGCCGGAGTTTCGGGCCGATGGCGGGCTTGTACACCCTCCCGGCGCGGTCGCGGGGGGTGGCGGTGGGCGTCGACATGAATGGGCTCCGGTCCCCCGCCGCGCGTCCGGCGAGGCGAACTCGTCGAGGATCTGGAAGAAGGAAGAATGATGCGGGATGGAGGGCCGATCCGGGATCAGTAACGGGAAGTCGCCGGCGTCCGATCCGGCGGCAGCGCGAGCGCCGCGAGGGTCGAATCGACCTCGGGCGCGACGGCGTCGCGGGCCGACTCGGGCATCCGCCAGACGAGGAACAGGGCCCCCTCCGAGCGTGCGAATCCGACGGTGATCTCGCGGGTGGGGGTCAGGGTCGCCCCCGGAGGGGCGACGGCCGCGTTCAGGCCGCTGGGGGCGATCTCGGACCCCGTCCCCGGCGCGACGATCTCGACCCGGGCCGCGGGGACGCCGGCGATCGTCTCGACGCGACGTTCCACGACCTGGAAGCCCGGGAGATGGGTCATCCGGTTGACCATCGATTCGACGATCTGTTCGGCCGTCCCCTCGGGGATCGGCGGCTTTCGGTAGACGGTGAGCGACGAGCCCGAGGGCCCCGACCAGGCCGCCAGCCGGACCCCGGGGGCGAGCCAGGTCGAGCGGTCGACCGGCTTCCAGGCCCCGGAGAGCGCGAGCGGGGGGGCGGCCGTCGGGGCCGTCGACGAGAGGTCGCACCCCGACCCGAAGAGGATCAGGACCGACGCGACGATGCCGATGCCGACGTCGCGACGCGCGAGGACGAGCGATGCGTGAGCCACGCCTTAACCCTTTCCCATGCCTGGAAAGTCGCGTTGTTCCGATGAGGAGACGGACGTCAGGAGGGACGGGGGGACGGTCGGGGGCGTGGCGATGAAGGTGGGGGCGATGGGCTCCTCGGCGGGGCGGAGCGGCGAGCCGACGGCCGGGGGGGTCGCGATCGCGAGCGACGCAGTCGAGGCGGACGGGGCCGGGGGGACGTCTCGGCCCGAGTGAGAGGGGGTCTCCACCTCGCACGGGAGCGGACGGAAGGCGGCGGGGGCGGCCGGAAACTCGACCAGGATCGCCGGGCCGGTCGTCGCCCAGGCGTCCCACGACGTCGATCGCGCGAGGATCGGGCGATCCGGGACGTGGCAGCCGCCGGCCCGGGAGTCGCGCGCGGAGACGGCGAGGATCAGGGCCGCCACCGCGATCGCCAGGCGGGGCCGGGATCGTCCCATCTTCGGGCGACCGGAGTCATCCAAGGTCCAAGGGCTCCGCACGATTGAACAGGCGAGGCTGAGAGGGATCGTCGCACTTTACGAGACCGGTCGGAATCCTGTCAATCGGCTCGTCGCGCGACCCCTTGGTCGGCCGCGCCCGGGTTTGCTACACTTTCAGATCAGGGGACGCTTCCGGGGGCCCTCCTCTTCCTTCATCCATCAGCCCGTGCCCCGTCCGCCCGTTCTCCGCTCGTTGGGGGATCCGCTCTTGTTCGCCGGACCGATCATCGCCCGGGAAGTGCTCACCTCGCCGCGGAGCCTGCGGTACTACCTCTGGCGGGCGTCCTTCGCCTGCTTCCTGTTCATCCTGCTCTGGACCGCCTGGCAGTCGATCGTGGGCTGGCAGGACGTCCGCGAGTTGGGCCTGATGGCCCGGTTCGGCGGCGTGCTCTACGGCATGTTCGCCATGCTCCAGCTCACGCTGATGCTCTTCTTCGCCCCCCTGGCGACGGCGGCGGCCGTCGCTTATGAGAAGGACCGCCGCACCTTCACCCTGCTGCTCATGACGGCGCTCAGCGACCTGGAGATCGTCCTGGGCAAGCTGGTCGCGGGGCTCCTGCACATCGTGGTGATGCTGGGCGCGGGGATCGGCCTGCTGTCGCTCTGCGCGCTGTTCGGCGGGATCTCGTTCGGCCAGGTGGTGAACCTGTTCGCGGTGACGGCGGCGTCGGGTGTGGCCGGCGGGGCGATGGGGCTCCTGGTCGCGCTCTGGCGGGATCGGACGTTCCAGTCGATCTCGCTGACGATCCTGATGGTGGTCTTCTCGGTCACGGGGGTGGAGCTTTTCAGCGTCTTCTTCCCCGACCTGGAGTTCCTGGGCGTACCGGTCGCGGAGGTCCTGAACCCCTACAGGGCGATGCTCGCCGTGCTCTATCCGACGTCCGACCAGGCCACGGGGCTGGTCCGGACGACGAGCCTCGTCTACATCGGCGTCCGGCTGACGTTCGCGGCCTCGATCGTGGCGATCGGCACGGCCATGCTCCGGGTCTGGAACCCGGGCCACAACGAGCCGAGGGAGAAGGGCGAGGAGGACGCCGAGGTCGTCGAGACGTTGGTCGAGGTCCGCGAGGAAGAGGCCGTCCCGGCGCTCTCGGGGGCGTCCGCCGCGATCGGCGGCGAGCCCGCGGCGGCCGTCGGTCGGACGGCGACCGCGGCGGCCCTGGGGGGCGGGCCCGACGCCGGCCGCGACGCCGACGCCGGAGCGGGCGGCACGACCGGCCTGCACGTCCCTCGCCGCACCCACCGCCGGCTGGCCTCGGCGCCCCGGCCCTACAGGAAGCCCTGGGCCAACCCGATCCTCTGGCGGGAGTTGATGACCCGCGCTTACGGCTCCCGTCCCCTGATCATCAAGGCTTGCTACCTCCTGCTCTTCGCGCTGGGCGTCGGCTTCTTCCTGGGGCTCTCGCAGGGCCTGGAGGAGCCGTTGGCGACCGGGCTGGGGCTCATCCCCGTCGGCCTGGCGATCCTCAGCCTGGTCCTGATCAACGCCCAGGGGGTGACCTCGCTGACGAGCGAACGCGACACCGGCGCGCTGGACCTTTTGCTGGTCACCGAGCTGTCGCCGGGCGACTTCATCTACGGCAAGCTCTTCGGCGTCCTGTACAACGCCAAGGAGATGGTCCTCCTGCCGATGCTGCTGGCGGCCTACCTCTGGTGGACGGGTCGGATGTCGGGAGAGAATCTCGCCTTCTTCCTGATCGACTACCTGCTCTTCTGCCACTTCGCGGCGATGCTCGGCCTGCACGACGCGATCACCTATATCAGCAGCCGGACGGCCGTGGCGCACAGCCTGGGGACGATCTTCTTCCTGATGGTGGGCATCCTGCTCTGCGCCTACCTGATCATCTTCAGCGACCGCGAGTTCGGCCGTCAGCTTTTGAGCTTCATGATCTTCATCGGGGCGGGGAGCGTGGCGCTCTTCGGATCGCTGGGGGCGAAGAACCCCTCGCGGGCGATCGCGCTGGTGGCCCTGCTGACGCCGTTCTGCTCGTTCTACTGCATCATCAGCCTGCTCAACGGAGACTTCATGGCCGCCCTGCTCGTCAGCGCCGGGGTCTACGGCTTCGCCCTCATGGCGATGCTCGTGCCCGCCGTCGGCGACTTCGACATCGCGCTGGGACGCACCAACGCGATCCAGGGCTGAGGCCCCCGCTCCCGCTTTCTTTCCCCTTGGGTGCGCCGAGGCGCGACCTCGGCCTCCTCTCCCGCCATCGCTGAATGGTTCGTCGTGTCGCCGGCCGGGTCCTTCTCGGCCCGGTTCCGGAACACCTATCGAGGAGTCGCGGAAGGATGCTGAAGCGTATTCAAGGTCTCGCCCTGGCGACGTGGCTGGGGGCGGCGTCGATGGTCGGCGCGCAGGACGATCTGGCCCGCGAGTTGCCGAGGATCCCGGCGAAGGAGCCGGCCGAGGCGCTCGCGACGTTCGCCGTTCATCCCGGGTTCCGGCTCGACCAGATCGCGGCCGAGCCCCTCGTCAAGAGCCCGGTGGCCGTCTCCTATGACGCCGACGGCGTCCTCTACGTCGTCGAGATGCGCGGCTATCCGTTCCTCGAGGACAAACCCTCGGGTTCGGTGACCCGGCTGGAGGACCGCGACGGCGACGGCCGGTTCGACTCCCGCGTCGTGTTCACCGACGGCCTCATGTGGCCGACCGGCGTGGTCCCGTACGACGGCGGCGTCTTCATCGCCGTCGCCCCCGAGATCCTCTACGCCAAGGATACCGACGGGGACGGCAAGGCCGATGTCCGCAAGGTCGTCTTCACCGGCTTCGAGACCGGCAACGTCCAGGGGCTGGTCAACAGCCTGCACTGGGGCGACGACGGCTGGATCCACGGCGTCACCAGCAGCAACGGCGGCCTGATCCGCACCGTCGAGCACGCCGACCGCCCGGCCGTCTCCGTCCGCGGCCGAGACTTCCGCTTCAAGCCGGACACGCTGGAACTCCAGGCGATCTCCGGCGGCGGCCAGTTCGGCTTCACGACCGACGATTGGGGCCACGAGTTCACCTGCGGCAACAGCAACCACATCCGCCAGATCGTCCTGCCGTCGCGAGACGTCGAGCGCAACCCGGCCTACGTGCCGCCGGCGGTGATCCTCGACATCCCCAGCGACGGCCCCTCCGGGCCCGTCTTCCGCATCAGCGACCCCGAGCCCTGGCGGATCGTCCGGACCCGCCAGCGCGTCGCCGACCCGGAGATGCTCAAGAGGCTCTCGCACACCGAGCAGTTCGCCTTCGGCTACTTCACGTCGGCCACCGGCGTCACGATCTACCGGGGCTCGGCCTACCCCGAGGCCTATCGCGGCAACGCCTTCGTCGGCGACGTCGGCGGCAACCTCGTGCACCGCAAGACGCTCAAGGTCGCCGGGGCGACCTACGTCGCCGACCGGGCCGACGAGGGGGTCGAGTTCCTGGCGTCGAAGGACAACTGGTTCCGCCCGGTGAACTTCGCCAACACGCCCAACGGGACGCTCCTGGTCGTCGACATGTACCGCGAGACGATCGAGCACCCGATCTCGATCCCCGAGCCGATCAAGAAGCACCTCGACCTGACCAGCGGCAAGGACCGGGGCCGGCTCTACGAGCTGCTCGCCGACGGCCCGCGCCCGCTCCGCAAGCCGAGGCTGAGCCAGGCCCCGGCCGCCGAACTGGTCGCGCTGCTGGCCGACCCGGACGCCTGGTGGCGCGAGACCGCGCAGCGACTCCTGATCGAGCGCAAGGAGGTTTCGGCCGCCCCCGCGCTCCGCAAGCTGGCCGCCGACCGGCCCACGGCGCTCGCCCGGCTCCACGCCCTCTGGACGATGGACGCCCTGGGCGTCCTCGACGACGCCGACGTGGCGATGTCCCTGGCCGACCCCGACCCTCGCGTCCGCGAGCGGGCCGCGAAGCTCGCCGAGGGCCGCGTGATCTCCGATCGCGCCCTGATCGCCAACGTCCTCCCCCTGGCCGACGACCCCGACCCGATGGTCCGCTTCCAGGCGGCCCTCACCCTGGGCGACGTGAACGACGACCGCCGCGCCCTGGACGCCCTGGCGGCCATCGCCCGCCGCGACGCCGGCGACCGCTGGACCCGCGCGGCGGTCCTCACCTCGATCGGCGGCCGCGCCCCCGACCTGCTCGCCCGGCTGGCCGAGGGCGGCTTCCTGGCCGAACCCGAGGGCGGTCCCTGGCTCGACGACCTGGCGACCATGATCGGCCAGGCCAAGGACGCCGAGGTCATCGAGAAGGTCGTCGCCGACCTGTTCGCCAAGGAGTTGCCCGACGACCTTCGGGGCCGCGTGGTCCTGGCCGTCGGCGCCGGCCTCAAGCGGGCCCGGGGCTCGCTCAAGGCGACGCTCTCCGAGGCGACCTGGAAGCGGCTGGACCCGCTGTTCGACGCCGCCGTCGAGACGGCCGAATCCGACCAGCCAGCCGGCCGCCGGGCCGTCGCGGTCGCCCTCGTCGGCCTCAGCGGCCCCGACCGGGCGCTCGAAGCCCTGCCCCCATTGCTCGACGCCCGCCAGCCCTCCGAAATCCAGCTCGCCTCGCTCCGCGCGCTGGCCGAGCAGGGGGGGCCCGCCGTGGCGGACGGGGTCCTCGGCCAGTGGAAAGCGATGAGCCCCTCGGCGCGTCGCGAGGCCGCCGAGGTCCTGTTCAGCCGGGTCGAGTGGATCAACGCCCTTCTGGAAGCCGTCGAGTCCAAGAGGCTCGCCACGGCCGAGATCGACCCGCTGCGGCTCAAGCAGCTTCGCGAGCACCCCGACGCGACGATCCGCGACCGCGCCCTCAAGTCGTTCGGCTCCGCCGACGCCCCCCGCGAACGCTCGGCGGTCATCACGGCGTACCGCGCGGCGCTCGACGGCGAGGGGGATCGCGAGAAGGGCCTGGCCGTCTACCTCAAGGCCTGCGCCACCTGCCACCGGGCCGAGGGCCAGGGCGTCGAGGTCGGGCCCGACCTGGCGACCGTCGCGGCGCGGTCGCCGGAGGACATCCTGACCCACGTCCTCGACCCCAACCGCGAGGTCGCGGCGAACTACCTCAACTACAACGTGGCGACGGTCGACGGCCGCGTGATCTCGGGCCTCATCGCCTCCGAGTCGGCCGCCGCGCTGGTGCTCAAGCGGGCCGAAGGGGTCGCCGAGGTCGTCCCCCGCGACCAGATCGAGCAGATCGCCTCCACCGGCATCTCGCTCATGCCCGAGGGGCTCGAACAGGACCTGACGCCGGCGGACCTGAAAAACCTGATCGCCTTCGTCCGCTCGATCCGGTCCGCCAGCCCGGCCCCGGCTCAGGGCGCGGCGACGGCCCCGAAGTGACCGCGAGCTGAGGCGTCGGCCGCGTCGCCTCGCTCTCGCTCCCGCCCGCGGTCGTCGAGCAGCTCGGCGACCGCGAGGGCCGCGGCGCGATGACCCTCGGCCGACCAGTGGGTGTCGTCCGTCAAATAGACCAACCCTCCGGCCTCCGCCTCGGCGCGGAGCCGGGGGGTGAGGTCGACGAAGCCGATCGCCGGCGAGGTGTCGCGCACCACCTTCTCGACCGCTCCCGGCAGGTCGTCGATCGGCCAGTCGGCGCAGGGGGAGTCGGCCTCGAACCGGCAGAGGTCCCGGTAGACCCGGAACTTGGCCGGGACGAAGGCCACGACCAGATCGACGCCCCGCGCCCGGCAGAGCGCCCCGGCCTCGGCGAAGACCTCCTTCAGGCGATCCATCGTCTCCGGGGCGGCGCGTTCGGGGACGGCGTCGGCGGCCCCCTCGTGGACGCCGCAGGAGAAATAGAACTCGGTCGTCGCGCCCGAGGCGTCGCGGAACGTCCCGGCCCGCGACCGCGCGGGGAACGTGGCGGCGGCGGTCCCCGACCGCGACGACCAGCCCGCGGCGTTGCGGACGAACGACCGGCCGTACCAGGCTCGCCGGGGCGACTCGGCCCGAAGCGCCCGCACGCGCGCCCGCTCCGCCTCGTAGCCGTTCAGGTCCTGGAGATCGTTCCCTTCGTAGAAGAACCAGACGCACGTCCGGGGGCTGAACCTTCCCGCGTAACGGTCGAGCACGACCAGTTCCTGTGGAGGTCCGTAGCCGGTCCGCCCGAGGTTCGCCACCGGCGCCCCGATCCGATCGGCGAGGCGGGCCGAGACCAGTTGCGCGTCCCCCACCTGGAGCCCCTCGACGAAGGAATCGCCGATCAGGACGACCTCCGCCGCCTCGAGCCCGTCGGGGTTGCGGAAGCCCAGGCCGTCGAGCGTGGCGTCGCAGGCGTAGGCCCGCGCGGGGGGGCGTCGCGGAGCCCGTGCCGATCCGATCCCTGGAACCAGAGCCGCAGCCGTTGGTTGGGTTTTCGGGCGTAGAGCAGGTCGGGGTCGGGAAGATTCCCGGATCGCCTCCAGGGGGGCGTCGGCGTGTGGAAGACCTCGCGATAATCGACGACCCCCAGCGCGGCGGGGATTTCGACCACGAGGAAAGCCGCGACGATCGACGCCGTGCACGCCGCGAACCGCGCGAGCTTCCCGGCCGGGCTCCATCGCGCAAGCGCCAGCGGCGGGCCCCATCCGGCGAGGTACGCCAGGACCGTCGCGGCGATCAGGTGCTCCGCGCCGGCGTCGCGGGTCCGCAAGGTCGCCCGGAGACACCAGAAGACCAGGCCCCACCAGGCGCCCGTTGCGGCGATCCGGGCGAGTCTTTGAGTCCTTGGGGTCGAGAAAGGCTGGGAATGCACTTGGGTCCTCGACGCGGCCGGTGTGGATGATCCTGAGCGTCACGGATTTTGGAGGGGCCGTCATCACGCCCCTCCCCCCTCGCGAGGGAAGGTGGCCCGCAGGGCCGGATGAGGGGGGAAGACCGTTTTCGAGGCCGGGCTGTCCGCCCGTTCGAGAGGCCCCTTCATACCCCGGTCGGCGATCCTGTCAACCCGACCGCCGTGGGGGTTGCCTTTCGGGGGCCGGCACGCGACGATCGACGTCGTGAGTCCGACGCTCGTCGGATCCGACTTCCCCGGAACTTCGACGAGGGTGAAGACGCTCCCCATGTCCGAAATGAGCGGTCGCAGCAGCACGAGGCTGGAGCCGGAGGAGTCCTGGACGGTCGTCACCGAGTCCCCCTTGAAGGGGATGGCGTTCGCGCGCGAGGCGGGCCGGATCTTCGCTTGGGACGAGGGGAACCAGCTCTATCTCCTGAACGTCCACGGCGAGATGACGTCGTCGACGCGGTCGCCGAACCGGGTCCTGGCCGGGACGATCAGCGACGACGGCTCACTGGTCGCCATCCTCTGCGACAACGACGAGGCCGGGCTGCTGCTGCTCAGCGGCGACCTGGAGATCCAGGCCGAGCGCGCCGCGCCGGGGGAGGCGTCGTTCGTGGCGACCGACCCGTTCGGCCGCTACGTCGCCGTGGGGAGTCGCCTGGGCGCGGTGCAACTGGTGAACCGCCACGGCCGCGCGGCGGGGCGGATCGAGACGATCCAGCCGATGGCCCACCTCTGCTTCATCCCGGATCGGCCGTTCCTGGTGGGGGCGGCGGCGTTCGGGATGCTGGCGGGGGTGGAGATCGAGCCGTCGCGGACGCCGGGCCGGCTGGAGCCCGAGGTCGTCTGGCAGGACCGGCTGATGTCGAACGTGGGCCGGCTGACGACCAGCGGCGACGGCTCGATGATCCTGGCGAGCTGCTTCACCCACGGCATCCAGCGGTTCGGCCTCGACGGCCGCAACGAGGGGGCGTACCACCCGGGGGGGACCGTCTCGCACGCCGTCCCCGACTTCGCCGGCCGGACGATCGCGGCGGCGACGATCGAGGGGGAGCTGGCGATCATGAACTCGGCGGGGAACGTCCGCTGGCGGACCCGCCTCGACCGCCCCGCCATCGCGCTGGAGATCGACCCCCTGGGGCGGTTCGCGATCCACGGCCGGGCCACCGGCGAGATCACCCGCCTGGACTTCTTCGGACCGCCCCCCGGCGGCGAGTCGTCCCGGCCCGCTCGCGCGTCGGCGGCGTCCTCGGGCGCGGCCGCGAGGGGCGGGAGGGGGCAGGGCGGGACCGGCTCCATCCGGAATCCGGACTGGTCGGTCCCCGCCGTGCAATCGGAGGAGCAGGCCGAGACCGTCGTGTCGATCGTCTGCGACGACCCGCCCTGCATCGCCCTCTTCTCCAGCCCGAACCGGCTGGAGCTGTTCGGCACGGACGGCCGCAAGCTGGGCAAGGGGCCCGAGACGACGGGCGTCGGCCGGATCCTCCGCGCCGCGCCGGGGTGGCTGGCGGCGGCCACCGACCGCCAGGTCGCCCTGTGCGACCTGAGGCGAGGGGAGCAGCGCCGGGTGGACCTGCGGCTGGTCGAGCTGACCCACCTGGCGATCAAGCCGGACTCGTTCGGCCTGGCGATCGTCCAGGAGCGCGACCGGATCGGCCGCGCGACGGCCTCGGGCCGCTGGGTCTGGAAGCACGAGCTGCCGACGGCGATCGAGGACCTGGCGATCGGCGTCGAGGGCTTCGCGGCGGCCACCACCAACGACGGCCGGCTCCTGGTCTTCGACCCGGCGGGCGAGATCACGCCGACCCCCGGCTTCGAGGCGGCCGACCCCCCGTTCCTCATCGAGGCGCCCGAGGGCTCGCCGCCGGGGCTGGCCTGGATCACGCTCGCCCGCCGGGCGCAGGAGCTGAAGGGGCACAGCCTGCGGGGGACGTCCTCTGGACCCGCCGCCTCCCCTGGGAGGCCTGGTCCCTCTCCCGCCTCGGCCCGTTCGCCGTCATCGCCGCGGCCGACGGCCGCGCCCTGGCGTTCGACGGCTCGGGGGAGGTGCGCCACGAGGGAGGGCCCAGCGGCGGAGCCAACGACGTCTACCTGCTCGACGCCGACGGCCGCCCCCTCCGCGTCGTCCGCAAGGACGTCCACGTCCTCTGCGCCGGGTTCGACGGCCGCATCCGCTGGCGGCTCGTCGCCCCCCAGCCGGTCGGCCCGTGCGCGGCGGGCCGGGCCGGGGTCGCCGTGATGATCGGCGGCAACCTCGCCTGGTTCTCCAACGGGAAAACCGGCTGATCCTCGCCTCGGGACGCCTCTGGCCCGGATGTTGCGTGAAGTCATCGCGAGCCGGGCGGACTCGCCGAAGGGGGGGCATCCGGCCTCGACGGCGCGCGGGGGATCGAGAAGAGACTTGCCGATGGGAGAAAAAGGACGTAACCTCGATCCAAGCCCGAGCTCGATGAAAGAGTGATCATCACGTTCCCACGTTTCCGCCCGTTTACCAGTAGGTAGAGGGTAGGGCCGATGGCTCGTATGATTCGCCAGCGCTCGTGAGCTGTGGGGAGAGGCCCCGGGAATTGGGTCGCGTCCTTGCTTTGGAGGGGTCGATGCCGCCTCTTTCGATGGCTGAAGTGGAGATCGATCCGGCGGTTCGATGTAGTCTCCAGGAACGTGCCGAGCTGGAGGCCCTGCGGTTCAAGTGGATCGAGAGCGAGAAGGCGGGGCATGATCTTGGGGAGGCGGCGATCCGGCTCTGGATCGGTCGCTTCTGGAATCGGTTCCTGCGCCAGCACTGGCTGGAGCACCTCGCCGGCGATGTCCACTGGATCGAGTTCGACGCCAGGACCTTCGCCATCCTGCGGAGGCCGGGGCTGGTCGACTCTCCGCTGGCCGAGACGATCGTCGAGCGTTTCCGGTGGGGGGAGGAAAACCTCCACATCATCCAGTGGGCGATGGACGTCGGCCAGCCCATGGAAGAGGTCCGCGCGATCCTGACGCTCCTCGACGTCAACAGCTCGCGGCTCTCCTGCCAGTTCGACCCGGCCCGACCGCGCTATCGCCACGCGGCGGGCTGATCCGGGCCTTCCATCCCATCTCCGCTCAGTCCCTGGCGACGCCGTCAACGGCGGCGGCGGCTTCAAGGTAGGCCGTCAGGGTTCGGACGAAGCAGCCGGTCCCTCCGGCGTCGCGCGCCGCGCCTTCGGCGTCGACCCAGCTTGGGCCGGCGATGTCGAGGTGGGCCCACGGCACGTCGGCGGTGAACTCCTGGAGGAACCTGGCCGCGGTGATCGCGCCCCCCCAGCGGCCCCCCACGTTCTTGAGGTCGGCCACGCTGCTCTTGAGCGCCTCCTTGAAGTCGTCGTCCAGGGGCATCTGCCAGAGCCGCTCGCCGACCTTCCGGCTCGAGTCGGCCAGGTCGCGGGCGAAGCCGTCGTCGTTGCTGAACAGGCCGGCGATCTTGGGGCCGAGGGCGACGAGGCAGGCCCCGGTGAGGGTGGCGAGGTCGAGCATCCGCGCCGGCCCGGCCTCGGCGGCGTAGCTCAGGGCGTCGGCCAGGATCAGCCGGCCCTCGGCGTCGGTGTTGAGGACCTCGACGGTCTTGCCGTTGCGCATGGTGAGGACGTCGCCCAGCTTCATCGCCCGGCCGCCGGTCATGTTCTCGGTCAGGGCGACATAACCTTTGACGTTGATCGGAAGCCGGAGCCGGGCCGCCGCCAGGATCGAGGCGACGACGACCGCCGCGCCGGTCATGTCGCTCTTCATGTCCTCCATCGAGGCGGAGGGCTTGAGGCTGAGGCCGCCCGAATCGAACGTGACCCCCTTGCCGACGAGGGCCACCACGGGCGCGTCCCCCCCGTTGAGGTATTCGAGCGTGACGAAGGCCGGGGGCTCGGCCGAGCCGGCGGCGACCCCCAGCAGCCCGCCGAACCGCTCCTCGCGGATCCGCGCCTCGTTCCAGACCTGCACGTCGACGCCGTGCTCCTCGGCCGCCTTGCGGATCACCTCGGCCAGCACGACCGGGGGCTTCTCCGACGGCGGCGTGTTCGCCAGCATCCGCGCCAGGTTGACGGCCTGGCCGACGATTCCGCCCCGCGCGGCGAGGCGTTCCAGGTCCGCGAGGGCCTCGTCGGTCGTCCCCTCGGGGGCGATGAGGACGACCTCGAACGGGTGGCGGTTCGGCTCGGTCTTGTGCAGGCCGGGGCCCTGCATGCCGACGCAGACCCCTTCGACCAGCGAGGAGACGAGCGCGGGGTCGCCCGCTTCGAGGACGGCGGCCAGGCTCACCCCGACTTTCTCCCTGGGCTTGCTCGCCAGCCGCTTCGCCAGCGCGACGCCGGCCGTGTAGGCGGCGCGGGCGTCGAACCTGGCCTTGGCGCCGAGTCCCGCCAGGAGCAGCGCCCTGGTCCGGAATCCGACCGGCTCGTGGAGGGCGATCGTCTCGCCGGCCGAGCCCTTGATCTCCTTCTCCTCCAGCAGCCGGACGACGAGCGCCTCGACCGCCGAGCCCCGGAGGTCCGACGCGGGCCCGCCGTCCTTGTCGAAGATCCCGGCGGCGACCCAGGGGGCGTCCACGGTCGCCAGCGGCTGCCGGATGATGCTGATCGTCATGATGGCGGGCTCGGTCCTTGCGGTGTGAAGCGGGCCCGGACCATCGAATTCGTCGCGACCATCGACCGGGACCTCGAAACCCGATGATCGCAACGATCTCCGGACGCGCCAAGCCGATTCCCCCTCGCGACGGCGGGCCCGGGGCGGCATCATGGACGAAGGCGATCGTCGGCTGGTCGGCAAGAAGAAGGACCGCCGCGCCGTCGCCGACGCCCCGGGAGCCGCGCCCCCATGACGATCACGATCGTCTCCGTCACCGAGGCCGAGTACCCCCGCCTGGTCGCAATCTGGGAGGCGTCCGTCCGCGCGACCCACGATTTCCTGACCGAGGCGGACATCCAGGTCATGAAGCCGTTGCTCCTGCACGAATACCTCGGGGCGGTCGAGCTGGCGGCGGTCCGGGACGGGGAGGGGACTCTGCTCGGATTCCTGGGAACGTCCGGTCGGAAGATCGAGATGCTGTTCGTGGCCCCGGAGCATCGCGGCCAGGGCGTGGGGCGGGCGCTGGTCGAACATGCGGTCGGCCGGTTGGGCTGCGTCGACGTCGACGTGAACGAACAAAACCCGCAGGCCGTCGGGTTCTACCTGCGGATGGGATTCCGCGAGGCGGGGCGTTCGCCGCGCGACGGCCAGGGCAACCCATTCCCCCTGCTGCATCTGACGCTCGCCGGGGCGGATGAGGCTTGACGACGACGTCGATTTGGCGGATTAACCCGCCTTGTCGGGTTTCGCCGTCAAGGTTAGAATCCCGGCCGCCCCCGACCCCCCGAGCGCCGACGCGCCCCGGCGGGTCGTCCTCGGAAGAGGCCGGGTCAGGCCGGCGAGATGGGAGAGCCAAGGATGGTGAGATCCCCGAAGGTAGGCCGTCGCGCGGCGGCGAGCCTCGTGTTGTCGGCCGCGTGCCTGGTCCTGGATACGGGCTGCGTGATCCGGCGTTACACGATCCGGAGCGAGCCCCCCGGCGCGCAGGTGATCGTCAATGATGAGGAGATCGGCCCGACGCCGGTCTCGAAGGCGTTCACCTTCTACGGCGATCGCGAGATCACCCTCGTCAAGGACGGCTTCGAGACCAAGACCGTCATCCAGCCGGTCCCGGCTCCCTGGTGGGACAACCTGCTCACCGAGTTCTTCGCGGAGAACGTGGTGCCGTTCACCCTGCGCGACGAGCGCGAGTACAAGTACGAACTCCAGCCGGCGCAGGCGCCCGCGGCCAACGACCTGTACGATCGGGCCAACGCCCTTCGGGCCGAGTCCCAGGCGCCCCCCACGCCGAGGCGTCGCGGATTCTTCGCCTGGCTGGGCTTTGATTGACCTGGCCTGAGCCGATCTGATCCGATCCGAATTTGAACCGAAACCGAAACGAGCCGGGCCGTCCGGCTCAAGCGACCTCGCCGCCGCGACCGAAGATGGGGTAGCGGCGGGGTCGAACCGAACCGGGGGAGCCGTACCCCCGCGAACCGAGATCCCGACATCGCGTTCGCCGTCCTCAGGGATGTGGAGGTGGACTGAAGTGAAGTTACTGGCCGCCGCCGTACAGATGCCGAGCGACCTGCTCGACCTTTCGGCCAACCTCCAGCGCGCCGACGTCCTGCTCCGGCAGGCTCGCGACGCCGGGGCCGAGCTCGTGGTCTTGCCCGAGCTGTTCAACACGGGCTACAGCCTCTGCCCCGACTTCGGCCCGCACAGCGAGACGCCCGAAGGCCCGACCCTCACCTACCTCCTCCGCCGCGCCCGGCAGTGGAAGATGCACATCGCCGCAGGCTACGCCGAGCGCGATGGGCGGCACCTCTACGACTCGCTCGCCTTCTGCACCCCCGGCGGCGACCTGCACGTCTATCGCAAGCGGAACCTGGTCTTCTGGGAACGCTTCCGGTTCCATCCCGGCCGCCGCAACCTGATCGTGCCGACCCCCTGGGGCCGGATCGGCTTCGCCATCTGCGCCGACATGATCTACGACCGGGTCTGGCAGGATTACCGCGGCCAGATCGACCTCGCGGTGGTCTCGTCCGCCTGGCCCGAATTCGCCGATCGCGGGACCGGTCGTCGACACTGGCTCCTGGGCCGGGTCGGGCCGCTCTGCAGCGACATCCCCGCGCGGGTCGCGCAGGACCTGGGGGTGCCGGTCGTCTTCGCCAACCAGTGCGGCGAGACCCAGACCCGCATCCCCCTGCTGCACACCACGATCCACGACCGATTCGCCGGGCTCAGCAGCATCTGCGACGGCCGCCACGGCGAGCCGGTCCGCGCCGGCCTCGGCCCCGATCTCCTGTTGGCCCCCGTCACCATTCATGCGAAGCGAGGATTGAAGGCGTGGCATTTTACATCCCACTCGGCCCGCGCGGCGGCGTCTTCCGCCTTGGAACCTTCCTGATCGGCGTCATGGGGGGGGTGATCTATCGCAAGGCCTACCGCCGTCGCGACCTGACCTTCCTCAACCCCACGCTGCCGTCGTCGCCCCATCTCGACTCGCTCCACGCCGAGTGAATCGATCCCCGCCCGCCCCTCGACGCCGAGGGACGGACGCGGGGCGCGCGGGCGCCTCGTCCCCCCTCTCCGGAGCCCTGGAATGTGCGGCATCGCCGGCGCCTACGACCTGACCGGCCAGCGTGAATTCCCCGCCCGCCGCCTGCTCGCCATGACCGCCGCGATCGCCCATCGCGGCCCCGACGACGAGCAGATCCACATCGAGCCCGGCGTCGCGCTGGGGGCCCGCAGGCTGGCGATCATCGACCTCGCCGGCGGCCGACAGCCCCTCTCCAACGAGGACGGCTCGGTCTGGGTCGCCTTCAACGGCGAGCTGTTCGAATACCCGGAGCTTCGCCAGAAGCTCCTCGACCGCGGCCACCACCTGGCGACCCGCTGCGACACCGAGGCCTGGGTCCACCTCTACGAGGACCTCGGCGAGGGGATGTTCGAGCAGGCCCGGGGCCAGTTCGCCGTCTCGCTCTGGGACCGCAAGACCCGCACCTTGATCCTCGGCCGCGACCGCATCGGCATCTGCCCGCTCTACTACGCGAAGGTCGACGGCTGGCTCCTCTGGGGCTCCGAGATCAAGGCGATCCTCGCCTCCGGGTTGGTCCGCGCCGAGGCCGACGTGCGCGGGATCGATCATCTGTTCACGTTCTTCTGCTCGGGTACCTCGCGGACCTTCTTCCAGGGGGTCTCCTCGATCCCCCCCGGCAACTTCCTGAAGGTGCGGGAAGACCGGATCGAACCGAAGGTGTACTGGGATCTGGATTTCCCCGACGCCGGCGACGAGATCCGAATGAGCGATCCGACGCCCCTCGTCGACGAGCTCCAGGGCCGCCTGGAGACGGCCGTCGAGCGACGGCTCCGCAGCGACGTGCCGGTCGTCACCTACATCAGCGGCGGGCTCGACTCGACCGTCGTCCTGGGCCTTTGCAGCCGGCTCCGCAAGGACCCGATCCCCGCCTTCACCATCGGCCTGGACCGGGCGGGACCCGACGAGCGCGCGCATGCGGCCGAGGCCGCCGAGACCCTCGGCTCTCCCCTGACCACGATCGTCATGGATCGCTCGCGGGTCGCCGAGGCGTTCCCCGAACTGGTCCTCGCGGCCGAGGGGCCGATCGTGGACACGTCGTGCGCGGCCTTGCTCCGCCTGGCCCAGGCCGTCCACCAGCAGGGCTACAAGGTCACGCTCACCGGCGAGGGCGCCGACGAGGCGCTCGCCGGCTACATCTGGTACAAGACCCAGAAAGTCCGCGACGCCGCGTATCGGGTCGTCGGTCGGACGCTCCCCCGGATGGCTCGGAACCTGATCGGCCGTTCGATCAGCGGCCGACGGTTCGCCGTCCCCCCCGAGGGGGCCGTCCACGGCGTCCGCACGGCCCAGCAAGACATGTACGAGATGATCTCGCAGTGCAAGCCGATCCTCTACTCCGACGGCATGCAGCTGAGGCTCGACGGCCACGACCCGTACGCCGATCTCGACGTCCCCAACGAGCGCATGTCGCGCTGGGATCCGCTCAACCAGTCGCTCTACCTCGGCTACAAGGTGATGCTCGCCGGCCTCCTGATGATCTCCAAGGGAGACCGGATCGCCATGAATTCATCCGTCGAGGCCCGCTATCCGTTCCTGGACGACGACGTGGTCTCGTTCGCCGCCGGGATCGCCCCGGAATACAAGCTGCGCGGGATGACCGAGAAATGGATCCTCCGGCGCGTCGCCGAGCGGATCCTGCCGAAGCAGATCGCCAACCGCCCCAAGACGATGTTCCGCACCAGCATGTCCGGGACGTTCCTCGGCCCGCACCGCCCCCATTGGGTCGACCAACTCCTGAGCCCCGAATCGCTCGCGAAGACCGGCTACTTCGACCCCGAAGGGGTCCGCAGGCAGAGGCTTCGCCAGACGCGGATCCCCAGGGTGACCATCCCTCGGTTGACCTACGACGTCGGCCTGACCTGCGTCGTCACCACCCAGCTCTGGCACCACCTCTACTGCGGCGGCGGCCTCTGCGACCTCCCCACCTGGGCCCCTCCCATCCTCCCGGCCGACTGACCCCGGGACCCGCGAAATTGGCTTCGCTCGCCGTCGCCTGAAATCGAAGCCATTTGACGTAAATCCTTGTTAGTTAAAGAGTTGGCGTGGGTTTATCGGTTCGGCGATTGGCTTCGCTCGGCACTTTTCCCTCGTCTCGCGAGCGACCCGCCCCGTTCGATCATCGACCTGCCGGCTACCCGGACCCCCTGGAAGTCACGATACATCCCGCCCACGAATTGCGTACGCGGAATGCGCCGCCAGGCCGAGGCACCCGTTTCCCTTCTATTCCTTCCCCTCTCGCGGGGGAAGATGGCCCGCAGGGCAATACTGTTCGGCACGACTTGCATATCAGAGCGTCGTACGAAGAAGATCGACGGACCAGCCTCCAGACCTTCGCCGGCACGGTGCCTCAAGGAGTTACGTCGAGTTTCGGCGAGAGCGAAAAGGACGCCCACGGGGAGCTTGATTTATGATTGTTAATTTCCCGCGAGTCATCCACACCTGAGATCGTCTTGGCAAGCCTTTGCAGGCCAATGACTTACAGGATGCCTATTGCGGCTCAAATCTCGTGCCGAACAGTATTGGCCCGCAGGGCCGGATGAGGGGGAGGACGAGCACGGAGACCGTCGGCGGACACTCGGACTGGATTGCGAATTTCGACGATCGACTTGCTGGTCCTCCCCCACATCTGACCCCTGCGGGGTCTGTCTTCCCCCGCGAGGGGGGAAGACCGTTAGGTTTGGGGGAGGACGGGCAGGTCGACCCACCTTCCTCGAGAGGTCGAAGAGAGGCGCGGCTTCAACTCGCTTGAGCGCTCCTCAGGGCGTTTTCGACGAAGCCGCGGCGCGGCGGGGGCGCAGGGCGGCTCCCAGCACGACGGCGGCGGCACCGGCCAGGGCCAGGGACGCCGGTTCGGGCACGGCGGCGGGGGGCAGGCGGTAGGTGAGGTCGTCCACTGCGAAGTAGGCGGGCGTGTTCATCCCATAGCGGCCCACGTCGGAGGAGGTCAGGTTGAACGAGAGCTGCGACGCGCCGGCCAGGGACGACAGATCCATGTAGGCCCACGTATCGAGGACGTAGTCCAGCGAATTGTCGTCGAAGCGGTAGTCGGCCAGGTAGAAATCGACGGAGGTCCCCAGGAGCGAGCCCGCCGCGGTGACTCCGTAGGCCGTGAGCTTGAACCAGTCGGCGTCGTCGCCGGAGTCGCCGCCGAACTTCTTGGCGAAGGAGTCGCCGTTGAGCATCGAGAGGGCGGCGTAGGTCGTGTTGGTGACGAACATCCCCGCGAGGGACGCCCCGGTCGGGATCGAGAACGTCGGCAGGCCTGCCAGGTCCGCCGGGTTCGCGGGGGCGAAGGGCGGGTTCCTGTACCCGCTGGCGACGCCGAAGTTGCCGCCCGAGTGCGCCGAGCCGGCGTAGGCGGAGAGCTCGTTGCCGTATCCGGCGGTCGTCGCGTCCGTCCGGTTCGAATAGCCGAAGCCGCTCCAGGTGGAGACGCCCTGTCCGTAGTCGGCGAAGCGGTTCGCGAATTCCGCCCCCCCCGAGGCGAACGTCCCCGTCCAGACGGTCGAGCCCCAGGAGCCGGGGGCGGAGGTCGCTCCCGACATCGGGCCGGCGGTGGCGGAGTCGGGGGAGAGGCTCAGATCCTCGAAGTCGACGACGCCGGCGCGGGCGGCGGGAGCCAGGCCGAGGAGGCCGACGAAGACCAGGGATGTCACAAGAGAAAGTGATCGCGATTTCATCTAATGGAATCCTGAAGACATCGAAAGCGTGGAAGCGAAGGCCGCGGAGCCGCCTCGGCGCGCAAGGCGACCGGGCCGGCTCGCGACGGGGCGTCGACCGGGAGGGATAAAGAGACGGCGCGCACGACCGCTCAATGCCCGGCTAGGAGGTCCGGGCGAGGCGTGCGGCCCGCGCGACGAGCAAGGCGCGCCGGAAGGCGCGCGAGAGCTTACGAGGGAGCTACCATCATGGGGACCTTTCCGCCGGGACGGGCAGCGTGGCGGAGGCGCGACCGTCCCGGGCGCACGCCGAGCGGACGATCCGCTGAGGCGTTCACCGAGGATGCAGGCGGTCGGGCATCCTGACAGCTCTCGACGGGCAGGTCTTCTGGCTCTCGGCTCATGACGGCTTTCGGACGGCCTTCCCGCCCCCGTGGGGGGCAGTGGCCCTGCGGTCCGAAGCCTGGCCGATTACAGCGGCGGCCCCGCGCCGGATTCTCACCGGCTTCCCTATTCTCCCCCCCGAGCGGCCTCGGCCTGGGGCACCTGTCGAGCTAGCCCAGAGTAGCGGCTCCCCGTCGCGAACTCAAGAGGTCGTCGTCGGTCTAGAGGCGGGAGGCTGGTTGACGGAACGGTGTATTTGAAGGGTGCCTGAAGGTTGATTTGAGTTTTCCCATCGGGAGGACGTGATGGACCGGGAGTCGTGCGGGGACGACGATCGCGGTCGCCGAGGGGACCCGAATCGTTACAAGGGAGTCGGCGTGGGCCTGTTGCTGGCCGACGTTCGGGACGCCGTCGACCCCGCCCTCCGGGACGCCGGCTTCCTCCTCGTCGGCAGGAGTCCTCGCTGGACGAGGTCGCCGCAATTCCTCGACTGGAGCCGACCCGGCGAACTCGTTTCGATCTCCTACGAGCGCAGCTGGGACTGGGTCCGGCTCGTCGCCGTGCACGTCTCGGCCGGCGGCGACGAGCTGCGGACCATCGCGTCGGCGGACCTCCACGAATGTCGATCGACGGCCGACGTCGACGCCGTGCTCGCCTCCTTCACGGCCGCGATCGTGAACGATGCGCATAACCTGCGCGGCTGTGGAGCCGAGGCGTGATCGACGCTCACGCTCAGTCGGCGGCCGTCGCGGCGGGACGGATCTCGGGGCCGTCCGCTTTCGTGAGCCGGTCGCCCAGCCGGGCGCGCATCGAGTCGGCCATGCCCTGAAGCTGAGCGACGACCTCGGGGCGGTCGGCCGCGAGGTTGTGGGTCTCGCCGAGGTCCGCATCGAGATCGTACAGCTCCAGGCCGACGGCCAGCGGGCGGTACTTGCCGGGGACGCCGCCGCCGCCGGGGGCCTGGCCGTTCATGGTGCGCGTGGCGTGCGGGAAGAGGAGCTTCCACGGGCCGGAGCGCATGGCCTGGAGTTCGCCGTCGCCGTAGTAGAAGAAGAGGGCCTCGTGGGGGCTCCTGGCGTCGGGCTCGCCGAAGAGGAGCGGGCGGACGTCGAGGCCGTCGATCGGCAGGGCGGGCGGGTGGCCGCCGATCATCGCGGCGAACGTCGGGAGCAGGTCGATGGTCGCGGCGGGCTGGCGCTGGACGAGGCCGGCGGGGACCTTGCCGGGCCACCGGGCGACGAACGGGACGCGGACGCCCCCCTCGTAGCTCGTCCCCTTCCCCTCGCGCAGCGGCCCGGCCGAGCCGCCGTGGTCGCCGTAGCTCAGCCAGGGGCCGTTGTCGGACGTGAAGACGACCAGGGTTCGCTCGTCGAGCCCCTCGGCGCGGAGGGTCGACAGGATCGCGCCGACCGCGTCGTCGATCTCGCGGATCACGTCGCCGTAGAGCCCGGCGCCGCTCCGGCCGGCGTTCTCGTCGCGGACGAACAGCGGGACGTGGGGCATGTTGGGGGCGAGGTAGAAGAAGAACGGCTCGTCCTTGTGGCGCTTGATGAAGTCGACGGCGCGGTCGGCGAAGCGGCTGGTCAGCGTCTTTTGGATCTCGGCGGTGACGTCGGCGATGGCCGGCTGGTCTCCCTCGATCAGCGGCAGTTTCGGATAGCCCTCGGGCCGCTCGGGATGGTGCGGCCACATGTCGCCCGAGTAGGGGAGGCCCAGGAACTCGTCGAAGCCGTGGTGCACCGGCGCCTGCGAGGGTCGGTATCCCAGGTGCCACTTCCCGGCCATCCCCGTGGCGTACCCGGCCGATTTGAACATCTCGGCCATCGTGGTTTCGTCGTGCGACAGCCCCACCTTCGTCTTCGGCCCGAGCGCCCCCTGGATGCCGACGCGCTCGTGGTACGCCCCGGTGAGGAGCGCCGCCCGCGAGGCCGAGCAGACCGCGCTGGAGACGTAGAAGTCGGTGAACCTCGCCCCCTCGGCGGCCATCCGGTCCAGGTTGGGCGTGGCGTATCTCGTCTGCCCGAAGCAGCCGAGGTCGCCGTACCCCATGTCGTCGCAGAAGATCACGACGACGTTGGGCCGGTCGGCTTTCCCGTCGGGCGGCTGCGCCCGGCCGGACGTCGCCGGGACCGTCGCGGAGAGGATCGCCGCCGCCAGAATCATCAAGGGTGATTTCATGATCATCTCTGCGAAAAGGCGTTCAGGAGCAGGTCCCGGAAGTCGGTCGTCCTGAGCCGATCCTCGGCCGGGAGCGGGCCGTCGGCCAGGAGGAGGGGCTTGTCGAGGGGGTCGGCGGCGGGGAGGCCGTGGCTCCCTCGGACGAGGGAGGGGTCGAGCGGGACCACGTCGAAGAGGGTGCGGAAGCCCAGCTTCTTCTGGATCAGGCGGCGGATCGCGCGACCCTTGGGCCAGAACAGTGCGGGGTCGAAGAACATCTCGCAGGGGTCGAAGCCCGGCTTGCGGTGGATGTCGATCGTACGGGCGAAGTCGGGGGCGAGGGCGTCGTCGAACCAGTAAGGGTAGGCGAACCAGGCGTCGGGCTCGGACAGGGCGACGATCTCGCCCGACCGCGCGTGATCGAGTCCGATCTCGGCCCGCTCCGCGCCGGCCAGCGTCCGAGCCACCCCAGGCTGGGCCGCGATCAGGTCGCGGACGGCCGGGACGTCTTCGGGTCGGGAGACGTAGACGTGGGCGAGCTGGTGGTCGCAGACGGCCATCGCGCGGCTGCCGAACGTGTCGATCATCTCGCCGAAGGGGCCGGGGCGGACGGAGAGCAGGCCCGCCCGGCGGAGGGCGCGGTTGAGGAGGACCGGACGGCTCACGTCGCAATGGCCGTACTCGCTGACGACCCAGACGCGGGCGCCTTCGGCCTTCGCGCGGTCGAGCAGAGGGGCGGCGGCGGCGTCGAGCTCGCGGACGAGCTTCGGCATGTCGCAGCCGGACGGCCCCCGGCGCTGGGGCTCGTAATCCAGGTGCGGCAGGTAGACGAACGTCAGGTCGGGGCGGTCGCGTTCGAGGACGTCGGCGGCGGCCCTGGCGATCCATTCCGTGCAGGGGAGCCCGGCGTTCGGCCCCCAGAAGGTGTGGAACGGGAACCTGCCCAGGCTGGATTCCAGGCGCTCGCAGAGGCCGTCGGGCGTGCCGGCGATGCCGAAGACCTTGGCGCCGTCGGCCCCGTAATAGGGCTTGGGCGTGACGCTCAGGTCGACGTCGGCGCCCTGGTTGAACCACCAGAACAGCTTGGCGATGCGGATCTCGCGGCCCTGTTCGCCGGCGCGGCGGCGGAGCGTCGTCTCGACCGTTTCGGCCTGGACCAGGGCGCTCGACTGCTGCCAGAATCGGACTTCGCGGGTGTCGCGGAACAGCCAGCCGTTGGCGACGATCCCGTGCTCCTGCGGGAGCTTTCCGGTCAGCAGGCTCGCCTGGGCCGTGCAGGTCACGGCGGGGGAGACCTCCTCCAGCGAGCGGACCCAGCCGGATTCGGCCAGGGCCTTCAGGCGCGGGGCGTGGACGAGGAGACGCCGGGTCAGTCCCACGGCGTTGACGACGACGAAGGGCTGTGGGGACATCGCGGAGACCGGCTCCAGAAAGGCGGGGAGGATGCGGGAGACGATCCGATCATACCAGGACGAGGAGCCGCCGGCGCGGACTTACGTCCCCGGAGCCGGCCGCCCGAAGCCCCCGCGTGACGAGGCCCGACCGTCGCCGCCGCCCATCGCGGGGGACGCCTGGGCGGAGTCGCCGGCTTACCTGCGGGGGGTCGACCTGTTCAACGCCGGATGCTACTGGGAGGCCCATGAAGCCTGGGAGCCGCTCTGGCTGGCGCACGGCCGCCGGGGGCCGATTGCGGCGGTGTTGCAGGGCCTGATCAAGCTGGCCGCGGCCGGGGTCAAGGTCCGGCAGGGGAGGCCTGGGGGCGTGCGATCGCACGCGAGGAGGGCGGCCGACCACTTCGCGGAGGTGCGCGCCGAGGTCGGCCCTTCGCTCCTGGGGCTCGACCTCGACGCCCTGATCGCCTTCGCCCGCTCCGTGGCCGACGATCCGCCGGCCGAGCCCGTCGTCGCCGAGGGCTCGGCCGTGCGCGTCTTCACGCGACCGTTGCGGCCGGGCGGAGCTGGCCCAGCCGTCGACGCCAGTAGGCGCCCAGCGGCAGGGCCATGATGGCGGAGAGGATCACGCCCATGAAGCCCTGCGAGCCCCCTTCCACGAAGCCGTAGCTGTGCAGGCCGACCCCCAGGACGAAGTTGACGCCGTACCAGGCCATGACGACCGAGAGGAAGCAGACCACCGACGCGAAGACCAGGCCGAAGGTGGTGACCCAGCCCGCGAACCGCCCGTGGAGCGGGATCAGGTAGACCAAGAGCGTGATGAGCGCCCAGACCTCCTTCGGGTCCCATCCCCAGAAGCGTCCCCACGAGTAGTCGGCCCAGACGCCGCCGAGGATCGTGCCGGCGGCGATCAAGAGGACGCCGACCTGCATCGCGCGGTAGATGAAGTTCGAGAGCGGCTTGATCATCGCCGCCGTCTCCTGCATGGCCTGGCCGCGGGCGTCGAGCGTGGCGGGGGCGGCCATCGCCCGGATCTCCTCGACCGAGGGCCGCACGCCGGGCGCTTGCGGCGAGACGGCCGGGGCCGGCGTCTCGGCCGCGACGGCCGGGGCGTCGTCGATCCCGCGCGAGGTCAGCCGGTTGGCGGCCTCGCCCAGCAGGGCCAGGACGGTCCCCAGCGAGACCATGCCGCCGATCGCCGCCATCGTGGAGAAGACGTAGAAGAGCGGATCGCCGGTCGTCCACTGCGGCCCGAACGCCCCGTACGAGGCGGCCATGCCGCCGACGCCGACCGACAGGAGCGGGAAGGCGGGGACCAGCGGCGAGGCCAGCTCGCCGTACGAGGGGGAACGGCGGTAGGTGGCGGTCATGTAATAGACCGTCGCGATCAGGCCGAGCGCCCAGGCCAGGCCGAACGCGGCGTAGCTGGAGACCTCCGTCAAGACGTGGATCGTCAGCCAGAGGTTGCTCCGCAGCACCGGCTGGAGGCTCTTGATGCTGGGGTCCAGGAGCGGCACGTTGGCCGCCGTGATCGTCCCCAGCAGGGCCACGCCCGCCCCCGCCAGCGCGGTGAACGTGCGGCGGTAGACCAGCTCGAAGGCGAACGCCAGGACCGCCGCCACCAGGGCGACCCAGATGACGGTCTCATACATGTTCGTGACCGGCGCCCATCCCGTGATCAGGATCCGCAGGTAGAAGCCGTAGCATTCCAGGCCGATGCCGACCAGCAGGCCGAGCATCCCCAGCGAGTGCAGCGCCCGGCCCGCGGTCCCCATCTGGCCCACCCGGCCGCCGGAGAACCCCAGCGCGATCGCCAGCAGGACCATCGAGACGCCGTAGGCGAACGGCGCCTGGTAGAACGGGTTGACGGCGTTGAAGTGGGACTCGCGCTCGACGGCCGCCGCGGTGGGGTAGTGCTCCGGATTGAGCGCCTCTCCCAGGGCCCGCGACGACGCCAGCAGGGCGTCGGCCGTCTCGATCGGGATCGCCCCCGGCTTCTGGTTCTCGGCCTGCTCGAACGCCTTGTAGGCGTCGAGGAACGCGCGGGTCTCGGCTTCGGGGAAGCCGGCCTTCACGAGCGACTCGGCGTCGGCCTTGAGCAGCACCTTCAGGGGCGTCCAGACCGAGTTCTCGGCGAGCCAGGAGGAGAACTTGGCGTCGAATCCGGCGTCCTCGCCCGGGTCGTGCCGGTCGTTGCTGGGGACGTCGTTCCAGTAGGTGTCGAGCGCCTTGAGGGTGTCGAACTCGACCGGCGAGAGGTCGCGGAGGTTGGCGGCCGTGCGGGCCTTGGGGATGACTTCCTTGTAGAAGTCGAGGGCCGCCCGGCTGAACGGTCGGGGCATGATGCGGATCAGCCCGGCGGTGCGCATCTCCTCGCCGGAATACGCCTTGTAGGTCGCCAGCCGATGGCCGACGTCGATGGCCCGGCGCTCGACCTCGGTGAGCCGTTCGGCGAGCGTCGGGTTGGAATCGAACTTGCGCTTCTGATCGTCGAGCTGGCCGACCCACTCCATGAACGGCTCTTCGTGGTCGCCGTGGCTGATCTTGGCCTCGTCCAGGTCGTCCGGGGACAGCCACTTGCGGTCCTCGTGGAGCTTGGCCGCCATGTCCAGGACGGCCTTGCGGTCGACCTCCTCGATCTTCGACGTCTCGACGAACTTCAGGAGCGAGCCGGCGTCGAGCCCGTCGTCCTCGGCCAGCACCGCGAGCCGCTCCTTGTCCTCGCCCGGGGTCTCCGGCCGGGCCGCGATCGCCGCCAGGCGGGCGCGGATCGGGCCCAGGAGGATCTGACGCTTGAGCGGCAGATAGTCGACGAGGATGAACGGCTGCGAGTCCCAGAACTCGGGACGCGCGATCCAGTCGACGAACGCGCCGACCGGTCCCCAGGTCTCGACGATCTGGTTGCGGTCGTCGAGGAGCTTGATCGACTCGCGGCCGAAGACCTGCTTGACCTCCTCGCGGGCGACCGTGTCCAGCGGCTTGACGCGCCCCTGGTGCATGACGGCCACCCGGCCGATGCGGTCGTAGGCCGGGCCGACGCCCAGCTTGCCGCCGTTGGAGCCCCCGCCGTCGGGGGGCGTGACGGAGGCCGTCGCGATCCCCAGGACCGCGAAGAGGCCCAGTCCAAAGAGAAGTCGGCCGTATCGTCTCATCGCGGATCTCCCGGAGATGGCTGTCGATCGGATTGGGGCGGTCTGGTCGAGGGGCGTCGGGACCGGTCCGGCCTCGGCCGGACGGTCGTCGCGCCCGTCATCACAGGATGTCTTCATCGGACTGCGCGGGCGTGGGGGGCTCGACGGGCGTCGGCGCCCCGGCCTTCTTCGCGGCCTGCTCGCGTTCCCGCTTGCCGCCGTCGGTGAAGAGGCCGGCGCGCATGTAGAACTGCACGAACGTCCCCAGCACGATCAGCAGGCTGCCCGCGTAGATGATCGGCCTCCCCGGGTTGCTCCCCACCTGGAAGACCGACTGGAACTGGCCGGTCCGCTGGTTGGTGCGGGGATCGACGATCGGCGAGTAGCGCATCTGGTAAAAGGTGAGGCCGCGATGGGTCATCGGCTCGTTCATCGAGATCGTGTGGAGCTGGTCCCGGACCCCTTGCGACAGGTCGTCCACCTTCACCTGGCTGACGAACTTGGTGGCCTGTTCGGTCCCCGGCTCGAAGCCGACCTCGAAGTCCTCGAGCGTGAGGTCGAAGCCCAGGGGACGGCGGTCGGCGTCGTAGGCGATCTCGAAGAGTCGGCCGCCGAACGGCACGGGACGGAAGACCGGGGCCTCCAGCGCCTCGCTGCGCTGGATCCAGATTTCCTCGGTCTTGCCGTCGACGGTCAGCTCGACGAGGCAGGCGGGGATCGCCTCGTCCATCTGGCTGCCGATCAGGAACAGAGGGCGGAAGATCCGCTTCTCGACGGCGGTCGGCAGGTATTCGCCGACCTGGAAGCCGATGGTCATGGCGGCCCCGGCGCCGCCGCCGAAGGCGTCGATCCACTTCCCGGTCTCGATCGGGCCGGCGCTCCGCAGTTCGGGCTTGCCGTCCTTGCCGCGGCCGAAGACGCGTTGGTAGAGGGTCTTCTCGGGCGTGGCCAGGACGTCGATCT
This sequence comes from Planctomyces sp. SH-PL62, assembly GCF_001610895.1. Lineage (NCBI taxonomy): Bacteria > Pseudomonadati > Planctomycetota > Planctomycetia > Planctomycetales > Planctomycetaceae > Planctomyces > Planctomyces sp. SH-PL62. The sequence goes on from NZ_CP011273.1 coordinate 3,552,164, forward strand.
GGCCGAACAGGCCGCTCGACTTGGGGTCGAGGTCCGGCGGGAGCATCAGGTGGATCCTGACGAGGGCCTCGGGGGGCTTGCCGCCGTCGACGGTCGGGCGGGGGATGATGTTGGGGAACATCGGCATCGCCCCCATCGCGACGTGCTCGACCACGGGGGCGTCCCCCTTGCGGACGTCGAAGACGGCGATCGGGATCGAATCCGCGCCCACCACCCGCGCCAGGCCCGCCTCGGCGGTCGGGAAGTTGGCGAGCTTCTGGAGCGAGACGATCAGGTCGCTGTCCGGGAGCGGGACCGGCTGGTCGGCCGGCGTCTCCAGCTTGAAGTCGTGGGAGCGTTCCTTGCCGTCCTTGTCCCGATAGCGGATCCGGGCGACCCCCACGGCGCTCTCGGCGAGCGGGGGCTTCAGGAAGTCCTCGACGTACTCGGGACGGTCGACGTACGAGAACGAGACCAGGGCCGGCATGCCGTCGCTCCGGGCCGTCCGGTAGAAGCGGCGGTCGAGCTGGAACCACTGCGCGGCGTCCTCGGCGTTCGCCAGCCGGGCGTCGGGCATCCCCGGGGCCTTGAACCGCAGGAGGAGCCGGGCCATCGGCTGGCCGGAAGGATCGCTCCGGCGGACCGTGTCGGGCGTGGCGGCCGGCAGATACTGCTTGACCACGAACTTGAACGGGTCGCCCGCCTTGCTGAGGACGTCGGCCTCGTCCCGGACGATCGGATAACGGCCCCCGGTGAGGCGGTTGAGCGTCAGGTCGAACAGGTTGCGGATCCGCTGCGAGCCCCCGCCCCAGGGGAACGGACCGGACTCGTCGAACGGCAGCTCGTAATTCGCCGACGGCTTCTGGGTGTGCGGGTCGACCTCGCGGAGCCGGAACATCGGCGCGTCGGTGCGGAGCATCTCGCTCCGCGACTCCCCTTCGAGCATCCCCACCATTCCCTCGTCGCCCGACTTGAAGTGGACGTACGAGCCGGCGATCAGGACCAGGAGCCCGGCGTGCGTGATGACGAAGCCGGTCTGCCGCTTCTTCCAGGGGAAGCGGATCGACGCCGCGCAGAAGATGTTGATCGCCAAGAACGCGAGGAGGACGGCGAACCCCGCGCTCTTGTAGACGAACGACTGCACGGCCCGGGTCCCGTAGGTGGACTCGAACCAGGTGGCGAAGGCCAGCGCGGCGGCCAGGCTCGACAGCGAGAGCACGGCCAGCTTGAGCGAGGCGAGGAATTTGTAGATCGCGTCGATCGCGCCCAGGATCCGCCCGCCGATCGACCGCCCGGGGCTGGGGGCCGAGGGACGGGGCCGGGGGGCTTTTTGGTGGCCGTCGCCATGATGTCGCACCTGCCGAGGAGGGAGGATCGTAATCGGGGGGGAGCCGGGCGGGTTGGGACGGGCCGTCGCCGGCCGCCCCAGGATACGTCGATTCTAAACCAGGGCCCCTACGGGCGAACAGCCTCGTCGGGGCCGGCGGGCGGGTCGGTCAGTGGAGCGCGACGTGGCAGCGCACGCACGTCGCAAGGAGTCGCGGGACGTCGGCCCGGTCGTCGTCGGGGCCGATCCCCGACAGGTCGAGCGCCGCCAGCCGGGTCTCGGCCGCGAATCCGAGCAGCCGCTCCCGGCTCGCGGCCGGGGCGAGTTCGGCGGCTTCGGCGGCGTGCCGGACCGCGAGTCCGAGCCGATCCCGGCCGAGGCCATTCCCATCATTACGTTGGAGAGCCGCGAGAAGTTCTCGAAGTTCCGACCGACTCGACGACTCGACCGCCTGGGCCGCGAAGCCGAGGGGGGGCGAACCGGGGCCCGGATCGGGCCGGCCTCCCGGTCGGGGCGAGGTGGCGACGAGCCAGCCGACCAGCGCCAGGACGACGCCGAGCGTCACCCCACGGCCGATCAGCCGCTTGCGGAGCAGCCCTCGCGCCTTCTCCAGGCGACGGGACATGGAACCCACCGGATAGCCGAGCGCGGCGGCGGCCTCGTGGTTCGTCTTGCCTTCCAGGTAGCAGAGGACCAACGGCTCGCGGTACTTCTCCGGCAGGTCGTCGACCTCGCCGTCGATCACCCGGCGAACGTCCCGGCGCTCGACCTCGTCCGTGAAGACGGAGAGCGGACAGGCCCGGTCGGGCAGGGCTCCGGTTTCGCCGAAACGCAATCCCGGCAAGAGGTTGGAGACCGGCGTCTCGCGTCGGCGGCGGCGGGCGATCTCGGTCCGGGCGTTCAGGGCCAGCCGTCGGGCGACGTCGCGCACCCAGCCGCCGATCGACGCCCGCCAGGCCACGTCCGAGGCCCGGAGGGCCAGGAGCAGGAACGTCGCCTGGAAGACGTCCTCGACGTCGTGCTCGCTGCGGAGGAGCCGCCGACAGACACCCCGGACGAGCGGGCCGTGACGTTCGACCAGTTCGGCGAACGCGGCCTCCTCCCGCTCCTCCGCGAAGCGCTTCAGCAAGATCGCATCCGTGGCCCGCTCGATCATCGCGATTCCGGCCCTCGCCCCCTTCGAATCACATGCTCTAACCCATTATGCCGATCCGGCCCCCGACGAATGCGGATTTCTCGACGAAAGCCCACGATTCGCCCGAAGCGCGACGCCGGCCGCCTACGCCCGGGGGGGCGAGGCGGCCGGATTCGGTTCGTGGATTCGGAGGCGGGGCCGGCGTCCTCAGCTGAACAACAGCCGGTTCATGCGGGCGACGACGTCTTTCATGGCGTCCAGGTCGCCGAAGCCGACCTCGGCGGTGATCCAGCCTTCGTAGCCCACGTCGACGAGGGCCTGCTTGACCTCCGGCCAGTCGATCTCGCCCTCGCCGAGCGGGTAGCCGAACCGCTTGGGCTTGGCGTATTCCTTGATGTGGATCTTGAGGATCCGCTTGCCGAGCTCGCGGATCCATTCCTGGGGGTAGGCGTACTCGACGATGTTGCCCACGTCGAAATACGCGCCGACGGTCGGGCTCTCGAATTCGTCGATGTAGCGGGCGAACTCGATCGGGCTGAGGAGGAACTTGTTCCAGACCTCCTCGACGGCGATCTTGACCCCGGCCTCCTCGGCCAGCGGGATGAGCTTGCGGATCTGGGCCTGGGACCGCTCCCACGCCTGGCGGTACGAGACGTTCTTGTTGACGACGGCCGGGACGACCAGGACCGTGGTCCCGCCGTACGCCTTGCAGTCCAGGAACTCCTGCTTGATGGCCTCCACGCCACGCTCGACGACGGCCGGATCGGGGTCGGAGAGGGGGTCGGACCAGTGTCGGCCGCCGCTGACTCCGTGGATGACCAGGCCCGTCTCGTCGCGGGCGGCGAGGACTTCCTTCAGGTCGAGCTCGTTGGGGCTGATCAGCTCGACGCCCTCGAAACCGGCCTCCTTGAGCAGCTTGAAGGTGGGGAGCACGGGGCCCTTGGTGAGGCCGCCGAGCATGAAGGCTCGCTTCCATTTGGGGGCGTCGGCCGCGAGCGCCGAAGGGCCGCGGAGCGCCGCGCCCGCCGCGACGCCGCCGACGGCCGCCAGGAATCCTCGTCGGTCGATGTTGAGCCTCTGCATGGGTTCGAGCCTTTCGTCACGCAAGGAGTTCGGCGAGCTTGGCTTCCAGCAACTCGCCCACGAGTGCCGGGTTGGCCTTGCCGCCGGTCTGCTTCATCACCTGGCCGCGCAGGAAGCCCTTGACGGCCTCGGGCTTCTTCTTGCCCTTCTTGAGATCCTCGATGGCCTGGGGGTTGGCCGCGAGCGCCGCGTCGACGGCGTCGGCTATGGCTCCGCTGTCGGAGACCATCTTGTAGCCCCCCAGCTCGATCACCTTCTCGGCCGGATCGCCGGTCTCGATCATCCGGCCGAGGACCTCGCGGCCCTGGTTGGTGTTCAGCTCGGCGCGCTTGACGCGGTTGATCAGGTCGGCCAGGGCGTCGGGGCGGACGGGGAAATCGGCGATCGCCAGCTTCCTGTCCTTGATCGTGCGAAGCACGTCCTGCTGGATCCAGTTGCTCGCCAGCTTGTACTCGCTGGTCTCCCTGGCGACGGCGTCGAAGTAGTCGGCCACGTCCTCGCCTTGCTCGACGAGGACGTTGGCGTCGTAGGGGGAGAGGCCGAACGCCGTCTGGAACCGCTCGCGGCGCGCCGCGGGGAGTTCGCCGATGGTCGCGCGGATCCGGGCCAGCCACTCGTCGTCGACGACGACGGGGACGAGGTCGGGCTCGGGGAAGTAGCGGTAGTCGGCCGCCGTCTCCTTCTCGCGCTGGGGCTTCGTCACCTCCTCGGCGTCGTTCCAGCCCCGGGTGGTCTTGGGCGAGTCCGTGATGGTGAGGCCGTCCTCCTCCCACTTGCGGTACTGGCGATCGGTCTCGTAGTTCAGGGCCTTCTCGACGGCCCGGAAGCTGTTGAGGTTCTTGATCTCGACGATCGGGGTGGCGATCGTCCGGCCGTCCTTGTGGATGTGCAGGTTGATGTTGGCGTCGCAGCGGAGCGACCCTTCCTGCATCTCGCAGTCGGAGACGCCCAGGTAGCGGAGCGTGAGCCGAAGCTCCTCCAGGCAGCCTCGGGCGTCGGCCGCGGAGCGGATCTCGGGCTCGCCGACGATCTCCAAGAGCGGGATGCCGGCGCGGTTGAGGTCGACCTCGGAGTACTCGCCGACGCCGTGGGTGAGCTTGCCGGTGTCTTCTTCAAGGTGCACCCGCGTCAGGGCGCACCGGCCGCCGCCGCCGCCGTCCTTGCGGACGGGGATGTCGAGCCAGCCGCCGAGGGAGAACGGCAGGTCGTACTGGCTGATCTGATAGTTCTTGGGGAGGTCGGGATAGTAGTAGTTCTTGCGGTCCCACTTGGTGAACGGCGCGATCTCGGCGTGCAGCGCCAGGGCCGTCTTGAGGGCCAGGTCGAAGGCCTTGCGGTTCATGACCGGCAAGGTCCCCGGCATCCCCAGCGAGACCGGGTCCGTCTGCGTGTTCGGCGGCAGGCCGAACTCGGTGCCGCACCACGAGAACATCTTGCTCTCGGTCTGGAGCTGGACGTGGATTTCAAGGCCGATGACGACGTCGTAGGGATGGCTCATAGGAGGGGGACCCGCCGGGCTTTCTCGATTCAAAAAGGGGCGTTCTCGGCGACCTGTCGCGCCGCCGGACCGGGCGTCACGACAGCCCCGGGCGCCTGCGGTTCCAGTCGGTCTCGCGTTCGAAGACGCGGGCCGTGCGGAGGAGGTTCTCCTCGGCGAACGCGGGCGCCAGGAGCTGCAAGCCGATGGGCAGGCCCGATTTCGTGAAGCCGCAGGGGAGGCTCAGGCCGGGGATGCCGGCGAGGTTGGCGGTGATCGTGTAGATGTCCGAGAGGTACATCGCCAGCGGGTCGGCCGTGCGCTCGCCGAGCTTGAAGGCCGGCGAGGGGGAGGTCGGACCGAGGATCACGTCGACGTCGTGGAAGGCCGCGTCGAAGTCGTTGCGGATCAGGCGGCGGACCTTGAGCGCCTGGTTGTAGTACTGGTCGGCGTAGCCGGCCGAGAGGCAGAACGTCCCCAGCATGATCCGCCGCTTGACCTCGGCCCCGAACCCTTCGGCGCGGCTGGCCATCATCATGCGGACCAGCGGGTGCAGGTCTTCCTCGCCGGGGTGCATCGGGGACCAGTCCTCGGCGCGGTGGCCGAAGAGGGTGCCGTCGTAGCGGGAGAGGTTGCTGGAGCACTCGGCGGGGGCCACGATGTAGTAGGCGGGCACGCCGTATTTGGAGTTCGGCAGCGAGACGTCCTTGATGGTCGCGCCGGCCTTCTCATAGACCCGGATCGCCTCGCGGACGGCGGCCTCGACCTCGGGGTCGAGCCCCTCGCCGAAGAACTCGCGGGCGACGCCGATGCGCAGCGACTCGGGCTTGCGGTCGAGGCTCGCGACGTAGTCGGGGACCGGCCGGTCGACGCTGGTGGCGTCGCGGTCGTCATGGCCCGAGATGGCCCCGAGCAAGAGCGCGGCGTCGGCCAGGTCGTGGGCGAACGGGCCGATCTGGTCGAGCGAGCTGGCGAAGGCGATGAGGCCGTATCGGCTGACCCGTCCGTAGGTGGGCTTGAGGCCGACGACGCCGCAGACGGCGGCCGGCTGGCGGATCGAGCCGCCGGTGTCGGTGCCGAGCGAGATCGGCGCGAGGTCGGCGGCGACGGCGGCGGCCGAGCCCCCGGAGGATCCGCCGGGGATCCGCGTCTCGTCCCAGGGGTTGAGGGTCGGGCCGTAGGCGCTGTTCTCAGTGGACGAGCCCATCGCGAACTCGTCCATGTTCGTCTTGCCGAAGAGGATCGCGCCGGCCCGGCGGAGCTTGACGATCGCGGTCGCGTCGTAGGGGGGCCGGAAGTCCTTGAGCATCCGGCTGCCGCAGGTCGTCGGCTCCTTCTCGACGCAGAGGACGTCCTTGATCGCCACCGGCACGCCGGCGAGCGGGCCCACGGGCTCGCCGGCCGCGCGGCGGGCGTCGATCGCCCGGGCTTGGTCGAGGATCCGTTCGGGGTCCAGGTGGACGTACACGTTGAGCCGCTTGAGCGCCTCGGCGCGGTCGAGGTATCCCCGGACGAGCTCCTCGCTGCGGATCTCCCCGGCGTTCAGCTTGGCCAGCAGGCTCGCGGCGGTGGCGTCTTTCAGCAGGTCGGCGTTCATGGGGGCGGGATCTCGGCTCGGTCGTTCGGGCGGTCGTTCGATCCGTCGGGAATGGCGGCGGGTCGGGAGGTTCAGTCGAGGACGGCGGGGACGAGGAAGCTCTCGGCGTTCCTCTTGGGGGCGTTGGCGAGCGCGTCCTCGCGGGGGAGGGCGGGGCCGCGGACGTCGTCGCGGAAGACGTTGCGGACCTCGACGCCGTGGGCCAGCGGCTCGACGCCCGAGGTGTCGGGCTCCTGGAGCTGGGCCACGTAATCGACGATCGCGTTGAGCTGCCCGGTGAACGTCCGCAACTCGTCGGGGCTGAGGCGCAGCCGCGCCAGCACAGCGACCTTGGCCACTTCTTCGGTCGACAGCGACATCGTCCGGCTCTCTCCTCGCTCGCGCCTGGGATTCCCGCCGCCGGGCCCGACCGGACCCGGCGCACCGGGCCAGTCTGACAGATCCGGCCCCCGGCTTCAAGGCGCGGGGACGCCTCGGGGGCCGCCCTCGACCGCGGGGGTTCCCGGGGCGGCCGGCGGCGAAGTCCCCGGGGCTTCGGGGCGGCGGACGGCCGTTAATCGGTCTGGTGTCGGCCCGGTCGATCCTCCATAATGGGCCCTCGAACACGGGGCCGAACCGTTCGTTCTCGCGAGGGGAAGGGCCAGGAGACCGGAGCGCCTTCTGCGGGAAAGTTTCGCGCCATGCACGACATCGACCTGATCGTAACCCTCACCGGCGGCATGGCCGCCGCGCTCGTCCTCGGCTACATCACCTTCAGGCTCCGGCTCTCGCCGATCGTCGGCTACCTTCTCGCGGGGATCGCGGTGGGGCCGGCGACGCCCGGATTCACGGCCGACCAGCACCTGGCCGACCAGCTCGCCGAGGTGGGCGTCATCCTGCTGATGTTCGGCGTCGGGTTGCAGTTCCACCTCAAGGAACTGCTCGCCGTCAAGCGGGTGGCGATCCCCGGCGCGGTCTGCCAGAGCGTGGTGGCGACGGTCCTGGGGACGCTGCTGGGCCACTACCACGGCTGGGATTGGTCGGCGGGCCTGGTCTTCGGCATGGCGATCTCGGTGGCGAGCACCGTGGTGCTGGTGCGAGTGCTGGCGGACAACGGCGACCTGCACACGCAGACCGGCCACATCGCCGTGGGCTGGCTCGTGGTCGAGGACCTGTTCACGGTCTTCCTGCTGGTGATGCTGCCGGCGCTCTTCGGCCCGGGGCGTCGGGGGCGGGGGCGGTCGGGTCGGCCGTCGGGATGGCGACCGTGAAGCTCTGCGTGATGGTGGCGCTGACGTTCGTGGTCGGCGAGCGGGCGATACCCTGGCTGCTCGACAAGGCCGCGGCGACGCGCTCGCGCGAGCTGTTCACGCTGACCGTGCTCGTGGTGGCGCTGGGGATCGCCGTGTCGGCGGCGAAGCTGTTCGACGTGTCGATGGCCCTGGGGGCCTTCCTCGCCGGCATGGTGGTGGGCCGGTCGCAGTTCAGCCTGCGGGCGGCGACCGAGGCCCTGCCGATGCGGGACGCCTTCGCCGTCCTCTTCTTCGTCTCGGTCGGGATGCTCTTCCACCCCCGGTCGCTGCTCGACTCCCCCGGCTTGCTCGCCGGGACGCTCGTCGTGATCCTCGTGGGCAAGCCGCTGGCGGCCTGGTCGATCGTCCACCTCCTCGGCTATCCGTTGCGGGCGGCGACCTCGGTCGGGGTCGTGCTGGCCCAGATCGGCGAGTTCTCGTTCATCCTGGCCACCGGCGGCAAGGCGCTCGGGATCATCGACGACGAAGCGAACAACGTCCTGATCGCCGCGGCGATCATCACGATCACGCTCAACCCGATCCTCTATCGGACCATCGGCCCGATGGAGCGGCTCCTCAAGCGCTTCATGAAGGACCCGAGCCCGGTCGAGAACCGGGTCCACCACGACGAGGAGGAGCCCGAGGCCTCGGGACGGCACCGGGTCGTCGTGATCGGCTACGGGCCGGTGGGGAAGACCCTCTCGCGGCTGCTCCGCGACATCCGGATCGACCCGGTCGTCGTCGAGCTCAACATGGACACCGTCCGCCGCCTGGAAGACGAGGGCGTGCGGGCGCTCTACGGGGACGCCATGCATCGCGAGGTCCTGGAGCACGCGGGCGTCGACAAGGCCGTCGGCCTGATCCTCAGCAGCTCGACCATGAGCGGCGGCAAGGAGACGATCCGGCTCGCCCGCGAGATCAACCCGGACGTCTTCATCCTCGCCCGAACGACCTACCTGCGCGAGGTGGCCGAGATGCGCGCCGCCGGCGCCGACAGCGTCTTCTCGGGCGAAGGCGAGGTCGCCCTGGCGATGACCGAGTCGCTGCTCCACCGCCTCGGCGCCACGCCCGACCAGGTGGACCGCGAGCGCGCCCGCGTCCACGCCGAATTCTCCGCCGCCGTCCGAGCCGGCGACGACGCACGGCTCGGGGGCCGGTCGGCGGCGACGACGCCGGCGCCACGCCCGCCGCCCAGCCCGTCCCCGGGGCCCCGGAGATGACCGCCGCCCGCAGCGAGAACCCGCTGGGCGAATGACCGACGCGGTCCTCAGGCCGTCAGGATCAGGTCCGGCAGCCCCGTGTTGCGCGGCGAGTACGCCAGCGCGGGGTCGCCGCGGCGCAGGTCGACGGAGGGATCGATCGCCTCGTTCCCCTTCGTCTCCAGCACTGAGCGGAAGTGCCGGGGATGGCGGTGGGCGTAGAGCCCCAGGAGGAACTTCGCGTAGGAGTCGGTGGCCGTCCCCTTGAAGCTCTCGGCCCCGACCGCGACCCGGGAGAGCCCGAGGCCCGCGTCGGCCGCCCGGTCCTGCATCCACCGCAGGGCGATGTCGGAAAGTCTCCGATCGTCGTAGCCGCCCCCCACGTCCGAGTGGGCGCCCGCGAACCAGCGCTGTTCGACCGTCTGGCCCGGCTTCTCCTTGGGGTTCCAGAGCGCCGCCTCATAGTCGGCCCGGTGCTCGTCCAGCGCCAGGGCGTGGTAGGCCCGTTCGACGATGGCGCTGAGTTCGGTGTCGTGGAACTGGAAATATGAGGCGTTCAGCCGACCCGCCAGCTCCAGAGGGATGCCGAGCGCCCCGACGGTGTCCCAGACGCCGAGGAACCGGATCGGGATCTCGCGCGAGAAGCGGGCGCGGAAGCGTCGGGCCCGCGCGGTGTCGGGGCCGTCGCCCCGGGTCCGATAGATGAGGTACGCCGCCGCCGCCGCGAGCTTGGCGTACCGCCGGCTCACCAGGCCGCTGTTGCGGATCATGCCGACGAGGCTCCTCGCCGTGTAGGCGCCCCGGCTGAATCCCAGGATGTAGACCTCGTCCCCTTCGTCGTACAGCTCGATGAGCTTCCCGTAGCCGTCACGGATGTGCTCGGCAAGCCCGGCGCCCAGCACGCCGCCGGTGATCCGATCCCAGTGGTCGGTCCCCACGCCGCGAAAGTACGCTTTCGCCTGGACGACGCCGTCGGGGCCGACCGGCTGGACCGATTCGTGGAACCGACTGACGTTCGTCTCCACCCGCTCGCTCGGGTCGCGGCCTTCATCGGCCGGCACGTTCCAGGTGCCGTCGAAACAAAGGACGATGCGCTTCATGGGGGGGCTCCACTGGGGCCGGGAGACCGCCTCGCGAGGCACCCGAAGGGGCTTGCCGAGGCGTCGATTGGAGGCGGAAAAGTGGTGGAACGGCCGAATCCTACCGGCCGAGAAACGCGAAAGCAATCATTTTAGGTGAAACTTAAAGCCCGGTCCGCCGTCGTCGGCACCCGCGACGGTTTGACGACCGCCCCTGCGAGCTTCTAAGATGGCCCGACGCCGAGCCGGCCTCGCGATGCCGGGGCGACGGCCGGGGGACTACTTACTCTGAGGATCGGGGCGGATTCATGGCGATCGAAGGTCCGGTGGCGATCATCCTGGCGGCCGGCCAGGGCAAGCGGATGAACTCGGACAGGGCGAAGGTGCTGCACGAGGTGTGCGGCAGGCCGATGATCAGTTACGTCGTCGACGCGGCCCGGGGTGCGGGGGCGAAGACCATCGTGGTCGTCGTCGGCTATGCGGCCGATCAGCTCTACGAGGCCCTGGACGGCGAGCCTGACATCCGATTCGCCGTCCAGGAGGAACAGCTCGGCACGGGCCACGCCGTCAAGGTCTGCCGGCCGCTGCTGGAGGGCTACGAAGGCCCGATCCTGGTCCTCGTCGGCGACGAGCCCTTGCTCCGCCCCGAGCCGCTGGCCGACCTCCTCGATCGCCAGAAGCGCGAGCGGGCCGCCTGCCTGCTGGGGACGGCCGAGGTCGACGACCCGACCGGCTTCGGCCGCATCCTCCGCGACTCCGCCGGGCGGTTCCTGCGGATCGTCGAGGAACGCGACGGCACTCCCGAAGAGAGGGCCATCCGCGAGGTCAACCCGAGCTGCTACGTCTTCGAGCTTCCCGCGCTCTGGGAGGCCCTGGAACAGATCGGCACCAGCAACGCCCAGGGCGAATACTACCTCACCGACGCCCCCGAGCAGCTGATGCGGATGGACCGCAAGGTCCTGGCCCTCAACGTGCTCTCGGCCGACGACATCCTCGGCGTCAACACCCGCCAGCACCTCGCCCAGGCCGGGGAGATCATGCAGGCCCGGATCCAGGACCACTGGATGACCGAGGGGGTCTCGATCGTCGATCCCCGGAACACCTACATCGACGGCCGCGCCCAGATCGGCCGCGACACCGTCGTCCGGCCGTTCAGCGTGCTCGACGGCGCGGTGAAGGTCGGCGACCGCTGCAAGATCGGCCCGTTCGCCCACCTCCGGCCGGGTGCCGAGCTGGCCGACGACGTCGAGGTCGGCGCGTTCGTCGAGGTCAGCCGCTCGACGCTCGACGCGGGGGTCGTCGTCCGCCACCTGGCCTATCTGGGCGACGCCCGCGTGGGCGCGAACGTGAACGTCGGCTGCGGCGCGATCACCGCCAACTTCGACGGCGAGCGCAAGCACGCGACCACGATCGGCGCCGACGCCCACATCGGCTCGGGGGCCGTCCTGATCGCCCCCGTCGCGGTCGGCGAGGGGGCCGTCGTCGGCGCCGGCGCCGTCGTCACCAAGAACAACGACGTCCCCAAAGGCGCGACGGTCGTCGGCGTCCCGGCCCGGCCGATCGCGACGAAGTCCGAGTGAGCCGAGGAGGGGAGAGGCGGCCGTCCCCTCTCCCCTCGCGACGTCTCAGCCCAGCGACCAGCCCGGTCGGTAGTCCCGGCGGATCAGGGCGTCGGCCTCGGACGCGTTGGTCGCCTTGAGGGCGGCGGCGTCCCATTCGAGCTTCCCGCCGACGCGATAGGCCACGTTGCCGAGGTGGTTGGCCTCGGTGAGCCAGCCGGCGTACTCGAAATTGCAGGTGGTGGGCGCCCCGGTCTTGCAGGCGTGGATCCACTCGGCGTGGTGGCCCAGCGACGCCGGGATCGTCGGCTCCGGCCGCTTGTAGTCGCGAAACTCGTCCTCGGGGAGGAGGAGGTGGCGGCCGTAATCGGAGAGGAGCATCCCCTTCTCGCCGACGAAGAGCACGCCGCTGTCCCACTTGGGGATGGCGCCCGACGACCAGGGCTCCGGCTTCATCGCCCCCTGATACCAGGTGAGGCGGGTGGCGGGCTGGTCCCCCTTGGCCTCGTATTCATAGACCGCCTTCATGGAGGCGGGCGCGATCTCGGCGTGCGGCGGCGGGCCGAAGGCCTCGATCGTGCTGGGGGCCTTCAGCTTCAGCGCCCAGAACGGCAGGTCGATCCAGTGGCTCCCCAGGTCGCTCATGGTGCCGTTGCCGAAGTCCCACCAGCGATACCACTTGGGGCCCGGGAAATAGACTTCGTGGAAGGGGCGGGACTTGACCGGCCCGATCCAGAGGTCCCAGTCGAGCCCGGCGGGGATCGGCGACGAGCCGGCCGGCCGCTCGGTGACGGAGACGATGTCGCCGTTGGCCTTGGCTTCCTCGGGAGACTGCCGCCCCCAGGCGCGGCCGACCCAGACGTGCACGTCCTTGACGGCGCCGATCGCCCCGGCCTGGATCAACTCGACGACGCGCCGGTAGTTGTCGCCGGCGTGGATCTGCGTCCCCATCTGGGTGGCGACCTTGGCCTTGCCGGCGGCCTCGCGGATCAGCCTCGCCTCCCAGATGTCGTGGGTCAGGGGCTTCTCGCAATAGACGTGCTTGCCCAGTTGCAGGGCCGGGAGGACGGCGAAGGCGTGGGTGTGCTCGGTGGTGCTGACCACCACGGCGTCGTACTTCTTGAGGTCGTCGTAGAGCTTGCGGAAGTCGCGATACTTCCTGGCGTGGGGACGCGTCTCGGCGGCCCGTTCGACGGCCACGTCGTAGACGTCGCAGAGGGCGACGATGTTCTCGGAGGAGACGTCGCCCAGATTTCCCGCGCCTCGCCCGCCCACGCCGATGCAGGCGATGTCCAGCTTCTCGTTGAGGTTCCGGCCCCGGACGAAGGCGGGGGCCGCGAAGACGCCGAGGGCCGCCGCGGCCGCGGCCTTGTGGAACTGGCGCCTCGAAGGGGCTGCCCCGGGCGTTCCCGGGGCCATCGTCGAATCGTCGGACATGGGGCGTCTCCGGCTCGCGATCGGCGAGGGCCCGGCCGGACGACGACCGCCCGGGGCTCAGGCCCATGCCAGAGCATGCCTCGGACGGCCCCGCGAATCAAGCGTCCCGCGTCCGGACGTCCCGCCCGGCGCGACCGTTCGCCTATGGAGTGGAGGCCGCGCCGATCTCGCAGCCCAGGGCCTCGGTGAAGTCGGCGAAGTAGCCCATGACGAGTCGGTTCGCTAGCGCGCCCGCGAGGGGGACCTGGTTCCAGGGGTTCGGGGTCGCGAAGACCAGCGGGAGCACGATCTCTCCGATGCGATAATCGATCCGGACGGCGACGTTCGACTGGCTCGGCACCGGCCACAACGCCGCGACGTCCTCGCCCCGGATCACGTAGCGATGGGTCAGGCCCTCGAAGATGAGACGACGGCCCGCCCGGTCGAAGAAGGCGATCCCCAGGTCGTCGCCGACCAGCTTCGGCTTGTCGAACGTCCGGGCGTCCTCAAGTGCGAGGACGCGCGAGGGGAGGTCGGGACGGCCGTCGACCGGCGTGCCGGAGCGGCCGTGGATGCGTCGGGCGAGGAACCCCCTCCAGTGGCGGAACCCGCCGAACCAGATGAACATTCCGGCCGCCAGGAACCCGAAGAATCCGAGGATTCCCGCGACGGAATAGGTCTCGCTGAGAGGCGTCGGGGCGCCGTTCGGACCATTCACCCGCGAGGCCAGGTAGAGCATCGCCCCTATCCAGCCGAACGCCGCGACGATCGGCGCGAGTATCAGGAGGCACACGGCCCAGGATGTTCGGCTCATCGTGCGGCGGCCGTCCTCCGAGGCGGGCGTGCAGAGCGAGGTCGGGACGACGTCCAACCCCTCGATCGGTCTCCCCTTCAGACGGGCGAGGCTGGCGGCGACGGCCGCTGCGCGGAAGTCGGCGTCGGCCTCGGGGCGAGACTCGGCGGCGAGGCCCAGGCGGTCGATCGATTCCTGGAGCGCCGACGGCGAGTCCCCGACGACGTCGCCCGCGGGCCGCTTCACATCGGGGAACTCGCGGGCGACGGCGGCCATCTGGTCGGCGGGGATCGACCGCTGGGCGATCAGGCCCGTCTTGCCGCCGAGCACGCTGACGTACGAAGGCTCCGTGACGTCTTCCGGGAAGTGTTCGATCCGGACGACGACGCTCGGCGCGCCGCCGTTCATCTTGCTCGACGACCGGGGCAGGGCCCCGATCGCGGCCCAGTCCCCCGCCTCTACGGCGGCGAGCACGCCGTCGGTCGCCGCGATGGGGAGGCTGCACTCCGTCGAACTCGCCCAGCGCCGGAGCCGTTCCGAGTAGACGCGCGAGGCCGACGAACGCCCGATCGCGATCGCGGCGCCGGCGATCAGGAGCGTCTCCATCCCGAAGAAGACGCCGTTGAAGATCACGTCGACGGCCCCGGGAGGACGCGCGGCTTGGTTCGCCCCCCCTCGGCCGACGTCGACCGGCCGGCTCGTCTTGCAGCGGAAGGCGACGTACCCCGGCAGGCCCGGGAGGCCCCCCACGGCCTCGGTCAGCGCGACCATTCCCGGGCCGTGGGAGACCACGTTGGCCAGGTAGCTCAGCTCCCAGTAGCCCGCGTAATACACGAACGCCAAGGCCATGCCCACGAAGCCCGCGAACCCTCGGTTGCGGCAGCGGCCCCCCCGCACGACCACCCAGACCATCCCGAAGACCGGGACGGCCAGGATCAATGGGGTGATGAGATAGAAATAGAACCCCCCCTCCGTCAGCAAGAGCGCCACGGCCATGACCAGGGCCACGATCCCCCCGGCCACGAGTCGCGGGATCAGTCGGAGGAAGTCGATCCGGCCGCTCGGCCGATAGACGTCGGGCGGCTCGAGCGTCGCAACTTCGTCGTCGGGGGGCATCGATGCGACTCCAGGTCGACAGGGGTCGTCAGGACCTCGGAAATCCGGGTCACGCGGGATCGTTCAGTCGGCGGTAGAGGTCGACGTAGCGGACGAACAATTCGTCGTAGGCCGGGGCGTTCGCCGGGTCGGGCTCGACGACGCGCTCGATGGCGACCATGGCTCCGGCGGCCTCGTCGAAGTCCTTGTAGACGCCGGCGGCGACCGCGGCGGTCATCGCGGAGCCCAGCGCGCACGACTCGCCCTCGCGGGTCAGGTGGATGGGCTTCTGCAGGACGTCGGCGTGGATCTGGAGCCAGAGCGGGGACTTGGCGCCGCCGCCGCCGATGAAGACGCGCTCGACCTTCAGGCCGTGTCGCGAGGCGTCGTCGAGGATGTGCCGGGTCCCCATCGCGGTCGCTTCATAAAGGGCGCGGAAGACGTGGCCGGGGCCGTGGGCCAGGGAGAGGCCGACGATCGCGCCTCGGGCCTGCGGGTTCTTGTAGGGGGATCGGTTCCCCTGCCAGTCCTCGCGGACGACGAGGCCCTCGGCGCCGGGGGGACGGCGGCGGCCTTCTCGTCGAGCACGGTGTAGACGTTGACGCCTCGGGCGTCGGCTTCGGCCTGCTCGTGGCCGGCGAAGTGGCGGCGATACCAGTCCAGGATCGAGCCGGTCGCGGTCTGGCCCGCCTCGATGGTGTAGAGCCCTTCGACGGTGGCGTCGGGATAGCAGCCGCCGGCGCCGGAGCCGAAAACCCCTTCGCGGGTCTGCGCCAGGTGGCAGGTGCTGGAGCCGACGATGAGCGCGACGTCGCCGTCGCCGGTGGCGCCCAGGCCAAGCATGCCGAGATAGGCGTCGATGCCCCCCTGCGCCACGGGCGTCCCGGCCTTCAGGCCCAGGTCCTCGGCGGCCGACTTGCTCAGGACGGCGTCTCCCTTGCCCAGCGGGACGATCGCCTCGGGCCACTTGGCCGGGAGGTCGTGCAGGCCGACCGCGGCGATCATGGCGAGCGGCCAGCCGCCGTCGGGGCGGGCGTAGTTCCACTTCACCGCCAGGTGGTTCAGCGAGAGCGTCCACGCGCCGGTCAGCCGGTGCATCATCCAGTCGGTGCACTCGACGATCCGATCGGCTCGGGCGAACGTCTCGGGATCGTTGCGCTTCAGCCAGAGGGCCTTCGGGAGCATCCACTCGGGCGAGACCCGGCCCGACACGTAGCGGAGCACCGGGTCGCCGGTCGCGCTGATCTCGTCGGCCTCTCGGAAGGCCCGCTGGTCCATCCAGAGCAGGGCGGGACGCAGGGGGGCGCCGTCCAGGTCGCAGGCGACGACCGTGCAGGCCGTGCAGTCCAGGCCGATCGCGACCACCTGATCGGGACTGACGCCCGCCTTGGCGAGCGCGGCCCGGGTCGCGGACTTGGCGGCGTTCCACCAGTCGCGGGGGTGCTGCTCGGCCCAGCTCGGCCTGGGATAGGTCGTCTCGATCGGCTCGACGCCGAAGGCCACGGTCCTCCCGCTCAGGTCCACCAGGGCGGCGCGGAGGCTCTGGGTGCCGACGTCGAGCCCCAGGACGATCGGTTGCTTGCTGCTCATGGGGAGGTCTCGTCTTCGATGGAGAGGGGAGGCGGTTGGGGGAGGTGGCTGGGATTGCGTCGCGTGCCGATCCGACGGTGTTCGTGCTCGTCTTCCCCCTCATCCGGCCCTTCGGGCCACCTTCCCCGCGAGGGGGGAAGGACCTTGAGTTTCGGCGAACGATGTCAGAACTGGCGGCGGCTGTCGAGCAGGAACGTCACCGGGCCGTCGTTGACGAGCGCGACCTTCATATCCGCCCGGAAGACCCCGGTGGCGACGTCGAGCCCGGACTCGCCGACGCGCCTGGCGAAGTCCAGGTAGAGCGTCTCGGCGGTCTGGGGATCGGCGGCGTCGCTGAAACCGGGACGACGCCCGGCGCGGCAGTCGGCCATCAGGGTGAACTGGCTGACGACCAGCAGTCCTCCCCGGACGTCGACGACGCTGCGGTTCATCTTGCCGGCCTCGTCTTCGAAGGCGCGGAGGTTCAGGATCTTCTCGGCCAGGCGGGCGGAGTCCTCCGGGGCGTCCTCGCGGGCGACCCCCAGCAGGACCAGCCAGCCCCGGCCGATCTCCCCGACGATTTCGCCCTCGACCTCGACCGAGGCTCGCGACACGCGTTGCACGACGGCTCGCATCCCACGCAGGCTCCTTCGCAAGCACGGATCATCGAAACGCCGGACATCTTAGCCGTCCCGAAGCCCGCGCGGTAGGGAGTGCCCGGAACCCCCGCGACGTCGGGCTCGGACGCGGTCGGGACGAGTGGGTATGCCGTTTGCGTGGGCCGATCTCTGCGGGCCGTGCGGCGATCTGAGGGTCGTAAGAGAGGAGGGAATGGACGTGGTGGAATCGAGAATCGCCGATGAGAGCCCTGTGGTCGGCGTCAGCCCGTGGCTGCTGCTCCTGCGCGACGAGCTGCGCAAGCTCGACGGCGATCCGCTCCTTCGCGCGAAGGCGGGCGGCTGCACCTTCGAGGTGCGCCACGCCGGGGCCTCGCTCTGGATCCTGGCGTCCTGGCCGTCCGGCGCCCGGGTGGCTTTCTGCGCGGCCTACGCGCCCGGAGGGTCGAGCCTGGTCGTGGAGCGGAGCGACGACTCGACGCTCGACGCCCGGCTCGACACCGCCGTCGGCGTGCTGAGGGTCCGGGTCGAGCTGCCGGCCGGTTCACGGCGGGTGTTGCACTGGAAGACGTCCCTGCTCCCGGCCACGGATCTGGTGCTCCCTTACTGGCCCCGCGACGTCTTCCCGATCGACGAGGCGGGCGACCCGCTGAACACGCGGGGGATCGTCCATGCGGCGCAGAAGGGACCGAAGGGGGGATTGCTGTACGCGTCGACGACCCGCCCGGAGGCAAGCTCCTTCCTCTACGTCCAGGACTTCACCTCCCTGAACGACTACTGCGAGCAGACCGGCGCGTCGCCGGCGGACCGGGTCGGCGGCTCGTGGCCGGAGCTGGGCTTCGCGCCGCCGACGGCCGCCAAGCCGCTTGGGGCGGGGCGAGAGGTCGTCCTGTCCGACGCGTACGTCCTGCCGGCCCCCGAGCCCCCGGACGACGACCTCGCCGCCGCTCGCCAGTTCCTCGACCTCTACGCCGAGATCTACCTCGCCCTCCCCCGGCCGGAGCCGATCCATCGCGACTGGTCGCGGCGGCTCGACGAGACGCTCGCCTCGCTGACGCATTCGCCGGAATGCGCCGTGGAGAAGCAGGGGCACCGCTACCTGCTCGCCTACGTCGGCGCCGACGACCGACCGCCGGAGAGCATGGTGCAACTGGCGGTCCTGGTCCCGCTGGTCGAGTACGCCCGGTCGCGGGACCGGGAGATCCCGCTGATCGACGCGCTGAGGGCGAACCTGCCGACCTTCTTCGACCCCGAGATCGGCACGGTCGTCCGCTGGCTGCCCGGCGAGGAGCGGCTCCTGGAGGGCAAGGAGGAGCACATGGGGCCGCGCATCATGGACTCCTGGTATCTCTATCATACCTATCTGAACCTCGGCCGCCTGGGGCACGGCGGCGACGAGACGGCGAAGCGGTTGTTCCTCGATTCGATCGAGTACGGCGTGCGCGTCGCGCAGCGGTTCGAATACCGCTGGCCCGTCTTCTACGACACGCACACTCTGGAGATCATCAAGGCCGAGGCGACGCCCGGCGAAGGGGGCGAGAACGACGTCGGCGCCCAGTACGCGCACGTCATGCTCCTGGCGTGGGACCTGACCGGCGAGCGCCGTTTCCTCGACGAGGCGGTCCGGTCGGCCCAGGCCCTGCGCGGCCTCGGCTTCCGCCTCGGCTACCAGTTCAACAACACCAGCTTCGGCGCCGGAGGGCTGCTGCGGCTCTGGCGCGAGACGGGCGACGAGTCGTTCCGCGACCTCAGCCTGGTCTGCCTGGCGAACCTCGTCAAGAATTTCTGGCTTTGGGAGTGCGACTACGGCCACGCCCGGCATTACAGCACCTTCCTCGGCCTGCCACCTCTCCAGGACGCGCGCTACCTGGCGATGTACGAGGAGCTGGAGGTGCTGGCCGCGTTCCACGACTACCTTCGCGAGGCCGGCGACGACGTGCATCCCGCGGCGCGGGTGCTGCTCCCGGAATACTGCAAGTACCTGATCGACCGGGCGTGGTATCACTATCCGAGCGAGCTGCCGGCGGACGTCCTGGCGGAGAAGCCCCGGTCGGGCCACCTCAACCGCCAGCTCTCGATCCCTCTGGAAGATCTCTACGACGGATGGACCAGCGCCGGCACGGTCGGCCAGGAGGTGTACGGGGCGGCGGCCCCCTTCGTCTTCGTGACCCGGCACGGCTACGAGCTGCAAGGGTCGGCCCTCGGCTTGCACTGCAATTACCCGATCCAGGGGCCCGAGATCGAGGCCACGCCGCGCGGGGGTACGGCCCGCTTCCGGGCGCTCGGCGACCGCCGCTGCACCTGGCAGGCCTGGGTGGTGGCGGACCACACCACGCCGATGCCCGAGGCCCGGATCACGGTGGAAGGCCGAGGCGCGGTCGAGGCACGTCGCACCGAGTTCGGCTGCCTCGTCTTCGACCTTCCCGGCGACGCCGAAGCGACCCTGGAGTGGGAGCGCAGCGAGGAGGTCGGCGAGACGTCGGCGAATCGTCGCCGAGGCCGGGCCCGAAGCGCCGGGAAGAAGGCGGGGGCAGGCGGGCCACGGCGAGCCCTCGCGAGCATCCCCAACCGTGAGCCCGCTTGCATCTCGACACACGCCAGGACGAGGAGGACGACGATGAAGAAGAACACGCAGCTTGACGACGTCCCCGAGGTGGTCGCCGGCAAGGCGGTGGTCGTCACCGGCGGGACCACCGGCATCGGCCGCGCCATCGCGCTGTTGCTCGCGGCGCGGGGGGCCAGGGTCCTGGTCTTCGGGCGTCACGAGCCGGAGCTCGCCGACGCGATGGCCGACCTTCGCAAGGCGGGCGGGGAGGTCCACGGCCTGACCGCCGACGTCACGAAGCGGGAGGACGTGGCGAGGGTCTTCGCCGAGGCCGACCGCGTCCTGGGGGGCCTGGACGTGTTGGTGAACAACGCGGCCCTCGGCGCCGGGAGCATCGTCGACCAGGCCCGCGAAGATTGGGAGTACGTAATCCGCACCAACCTGATCGGCTACCTCGCCTGCGCGCAGGAGGCGGTGACCCGGATGAAGGAGGCCGGATCGGGCCACATCGTCAACATCGGCTCCATGAGCGCGGACGTCCGGGAGACGGGCAGCTCGGTCTACGTCGCCACCAAGGCGGGCATCCAGGGCTTCAGCGAGGCGCTCCGCAAGGAGGTCAACGCGCACGGCGTCAAGGTGACGCTGATCCAGCCCGGGGCCGTCGGCAGCGACATGCAGCCGGCCAAGGAGACGCACGCGGCCAAGGCGGACCGAGGAGAGATGCTCAAGGCGGAAGACATCGCCGCATGCGTCTACTACTGCCTCACCCAGCCGAAGCGCTGCGACGTGGTGGAGGTCAGCATCCGCCCGCACCACCAGGAGATCTGACGTCGAGAGCCGGCGCGATCGCCGCCGCCGAGCGGTCGACCATTCCGTCGGGCCCGGCCGTGCCCCCGCACCATGCGAGGGGGGCGGCCGGGCCGGTCTCCATTCCGAGAAGGCCCGGCCGCCCGGGCTGCGAGTTCGAGCGGCCCCCGGGCCGGGCGGTCGATCCGGGTGGCCGGGCGGGCGTGGAGGTGATAACCTTTGGGGGCGACGGCCGGGGCCGGGAGGCGGCCGTCCGGTGGCGTGGCGGCGGGGCGGGGGACGAGGAGGCGGGACTTGGAAGACGCGTCGAGACCGCAACGGCTTCGGGTGGGAGTCGTCGGCCCGGGCCGCCTCTGGGAGAGCCGCCACAAACCGTCGCTCATACGCCTTCGCGACCGCTTCCGCGTCACGGCCGTCTACGACCAGGTCGCCCGCCGCGCCGAGATCGAGGCGGCCCAGCTCGGCTGCGTCGCCTGCGAGGGACTGTCGAGCCTGATCGAGCGGTCCGACGTCGACGTCGTCTATCTCCTCTCCCCCCAGTGGTTCGGCCTGCATGCGGCGCACCTGGCCTGCGAGGCCGGCAAGCCGGTCTATTGCGCCCTTCCGCTCTCCGGCGACCTGCCGGAGCTGGAGCGGCTGGCGGCGCGGGTGGAGAGGACCGGGGTCGTCTTCATGCCCGAATTCGCCCGCCGCTGCTACCCGGCCACGCAGCGGCTCCGGGAGCTGCTCGCGACGAAGCTGGGGAAGCCCAGGCTCGTGGTCGGCCACTCCCGCCTCTCCGACTTCGACCGATACGCCCTGCCCGGCCCGACCTCCCAGCTCGTCCCCGCCCCCCTGGCCGTCGACCCCGGGAGCTACCTGCTCGACTGGTGCGCGTTCGTCCTCGGCTCCCCGCCGACCTCGATCGCGTCGGCCCGCTCGGTCGTGCTGCCGTCTCGCGGCGACGCGCCGGATTTCGAGAGCTTCACGGCCGTCTTCCCCGGCGGGGCGACGGCCCAGCTCTCCTATGGGCGCTACCATCGCGAGGAATGGGGCGAGGCCGTCCGATTCCTCCCTCCGGCGGGCGTCCAGGTCTTCGCCGAACGCGGGGTCGCATGGCTGGAGCCGCCCGACCGGATCCAGTGGTGGGACGCCGATGGCGCCCACGAGGAACGCCTCGCCCCGGAGCCCACCGTGGGCGACGTGCTCAACAAGCAGTTCCACCGTCTCGTCCACCAGGGAGACCCGTCCGCGCCCACGATCCGGGACGCGCTGGAGATCGCCCGGCTCGTCCGCGACATGGAACGAGGCCAGTCTGGGGGGGGCGTCGTCCCTCGCCCGGATTCGCCGCCGAGCTGATCCCCGAACCGGGCCCTGGAGGAGGATCGGAAGGTGTACATCTCGTTCCGGACGGCCGTGGCTCGCGTCCTCCGCAGGCTCCGGTTCCGAATCGGGCTCACGGTTCGCAACCTGATCCTGGCCGTTGCGGTGGTCGCCGTCCTGTTCGGCGTGGGCGTCGGGCTGGCCAGGCGGCGGAACCGGCTCCTGGAGATCGCCCTCGAACACTCCGGTCACGCCGGTATGGATGGGGCGTTGATCCTCACCGAACAAGGGCCCGCCTACATCGGGATGACGACCGAGAAGGGCAAGTGGCACGAAGCCATGCGCCGGAAGTACGATTACTACGGTCGCCACCCCTGGCTCTCGATGCCCGAAGATCCCCCCGAGCCGGAATGACGCGGTCGGACGCGCGAAGCCGACATGCCTGAGCAGGATCCAGACGTGCCCATAGCCTCCTCAAGAAATGACCATGATCGACGGCCGATGTTCTGGACCGCCGCAGCGGCCGTCGTCGGCCTGCTTCTCGTCTGGCACGCCGCGATCGCATCCTCGGCGACGTACGACGAGACCACCTACCTGAACGCCGGCTCGCGGTGGTGGTGCGAAGGGGACCAGGTCGGGATCACCCGCATGGGCTCGCCGATCCTGTTCTGGAAGCTCCAGCAGGCGCCCGTCTTCTGGGCGCTCGACCTGCTGGGCCGGGGCGAGCTGATCGTCGACCAGCCCCGCCGCCAGGCCGAGCTGCTCCCGCTGGCGAGGATCGGCGCGTCGTGGATCTGGCTGCTGGGGCTCGGCCTCGTCGCCTGGTGGGCTCGGAGGCTGAACGGGCCCTGGGCGATGGCCTTCGCCGCCTGGCTCTACGCGCTGAGCCCGAATCTGATCGCGCACGGGGCGCTGGTGACGATGGAAATGCCCGTGACCGTGGCGACCGCCGGATCGTTCCTGGCCTTCCAGCGCTTCCTGACGACGCGCCGTCGCCGCTGGTTCTGGACGTCGGCGGCGATGGCCGGGGTCGCGTTCTCGTGCAAGTTCACGGTGGTGCTCTACCCGCCGATCCTCGGCGTGATCTGGTGGCTGGACGGACTCTCGCGGGACGAGGCTTTCGCGGCCCGACTGCGGCGCACCGGAGGGATGGCGGCCGGGATGGCGGCGTATGTGGCCGCCCTGCTGGCGAGCGACTTCGCCCTGACGGGCTTCGCGACGCTCCCGCTGAGCCCGACGTCGGGCGACCACCCCAGCGCCTCGGCCTGGTTCGGCCCGCTGGGCTCGCTCGTCTCTCGGCTCTACGAGACGCCGATCCCCCAGGATCTGGTGGGGTTCGCCGCGCAGGTGCGGCATCAGGCGTCGGGGGGGCCGGGCTACTTGCTGGGCGAGCGCCGATTGGGGGGTTGGCGGTACTACTACCTCGTGGCGATGGTCGTGAAAGTCCCGCTGACGTTCTGGCTGCTCGCGGCCTGCCGGGTGCGGATCGACGGCCTGCGAGGCTGCCTGACAAAGGCCCCGGATCGGATGCTGCTCCAGGCGGCCTTGCTGTTCATGGCCGCCGCGTCGGTCGGATCGTCGCGGAACTACGGGGTCCGCTACCTGCTGCCGATGGCCCCGCTCGCCGTCGTCTGGCTGTCGCGGCTGGCCCGAGGCGACGGCGCCGACGCTCACGACGAGGGAGACGATCGACCGCGCCTCGGCAGGTTCCGCCGGGTCGTCCTGGCCGTCGCGCTGCTGGGCCAGGCGGCGGCCGTGGCGAGCGTCCATCCCGACGAATTGACGTACTTCAACGCGATCGCGGGCGGTCGCACGGGAGGCCGGCGGATCCTGGCCGACTCGAACCTCGACTGGGGCCAGGGGCTCCGTTCGCTCGTGCGTCTCCAGCGCGAGCGGCCCGAGCTCCGCGACCTGACGCTCTTCTATTTCGGCGACGTCGACCCGTCGTATTACGGCGTCGAGGGCGTGCACCACGTCATCAACGCCGACGAGGGCCAGTCGCCGCCGACCCGCGTCGAAGATGCGACGACGCCGTTCGTCGCCGTTTCGGCGTCGCTCCAGTTCGGCGCCTGGGGCCCCGACGGGTTCTTCCGATCGCTCGACGGCGTCGCCCCCGTCGCCCTGACGGACGACTCGACGATCGCGATCTATCGGGCGGCCGACGCGAGGCGCGGGCCGGCGTCTCAGTAGATGTCGCCCCCGCGCGAGAGGCGGCCTTCGAGGCCGTCGGCCGCGGCGGCGATGCGGCGGAGGAGGTCGCCGGCGTCGAGCGAGGCGAGCGAGTCGACGGGAAGGTTCTCGACGAAGACGAAATACTCCTCGCCGCGGAGGACCCGGATGGCGAAGCAGCCGTCGGTCGTCCGGGCGTTGAGCTTCAGCAGGTTGCGGCAGTCGCGCTCCACGACCGGCCCGCAGACCGAGACGAAGGCGACGAGCGAGCGGCCCTCGGCGTCGATCCCGCCGGGGCCGATGTAGACGGCCTGACGTCGGTCGAGGCCGCCGAGGAGGACGGTGGTCCTCCATCCCCGTCCCGAAGGGGAGAGCGGGGCGCCGGAGCGGGTCAGGAACTGCTGGATCGCGCGGCCGACGTCGGGGTCGGTCGGCTCGGGGGTTTCATAGGGTCCCAGGGCGTCGGAGCCCGCGTCGGCGTCGGGCTGCGCGCCGCCGATCGGCAGCCCGCAGCCCGCGCAGAAGCGGTCCGTCCCGTAATTCGCCGACGTGCAACGCGCGCAGACGATCGTCGCGGACGACATCGCTCAGGCCCCTTCCGGGTTCATTTCGCGCCCGCTTCGAGGGTGGAGACCAGCTCGTCGAAGTCGGGGGTGATCGCCTTCATGGTCTTGTCGGGGCCGACCATCTTGAGGAAGTAGCCGTACTTGTCGGTGATCACGATCGCGCCCAGGAGCCGGGCCTCGGGGCGGTCGGGCTCGGCGGGCATGCCCGGGAAGGCCGTCGGGTGGTAGTGGCCGGCGATCTCGACGCGCGAGGCCTCCACGCCCTTGGCCTTCACCTTCTTGGTCTCGACCTTGGGGGGCTTGCCGTCGGCGCCCTTGAACTGCTTCTGCCAGCGCTCGACGTTGGCGTCGACCGAGCCGGCGCCGCCGGGGAAGACGTAGACGACCAGCTCGGCCGGGAAGTCGTCTCCTTCGACGGGCTCCACCCGGAGCTGCGCGGCGCGCATCTGCGAAGTGGTCGGGACCGTCTTCCAGCTCGCCGGGGCCTGGAAATTCAGGCCGCGGGCCTCGATCTTCTGCTTGGGATCGTCGGCACCCAGGAGGAGCGCGACCGCGGCCAGGCCGGCCGTGAGGGTCGACCACCGCCGGGCCGCCGTGGAACGTACGAAATTCATGTCTCGGCCTCGCTGTTCACGCCTGTCGGGGGACGCCGCCGCTTGCGACGCCCCGGGATTGCGAATACGCTGACCTGGCTTTCGGATCTCGACTCGAATCGACTCGACCCCCGGCTCGCCAAGGAGCGCCGTCATGACTCGGACCGCGATCGCCCGGACCTGCACGTTCTTGATCCTCGCCGGGAGCTGGTGCGCCCCCGCGACCGCCCAGAAGAAGGCCCCGGACGGCGCCAAGGTGTTGTTGCTCTCCGGCGGCCAGCGGCAGCACCACGGGTATCGCGATCAGGCATTCTACCTCAGCGCCGCGCTGGAAGACACCGGCAGGTACGAGGTCACGCAGACCGAGGAGGCCGCCGTCCTGGAGACCCCCGCTCTGGCCAAGTACGACCTGGTCATCGGCCTGTCGGATCGCCGCGACCCCGAATTCAAGATGACCAAGGGGCAGCAGGAGGCGCTCTTCGCCTACGTCCGGGGGGGCGGCGGCTACGTCTCGATCCACGGCGCCGACAACGCGCCGGCCGACTGGGAGCCCGAATGGAAGCCGATGCTCGGCGCCGTCTTCTCCCACTTCGGCCTCCCCGACGGCAAGGTCCGCAAGGGGGAGTACACCGTCCGCCTCGTCGACCCGTCGAGCCCCGTCGCGCAGGGCCTCCACGACTTCAAGCTGAACGACGAGCTGTACTACCACCTCCAGGCCGAGCCCGACCTCAAGCCGCTGGCCGTCGTCGAGTACGAGGGGGTCGACTGGCCCGTCGCCTGGACCCGGACGTACGGCGAAGGCCGCGTCTTCCACACCGTCTTCGGCCACCGCGACTTCGGCCCGGACAAGGACGACCCGCTGCGGAACCCGGACTTCGGGAAGCTGGTCCTCCAGGGGATCGACTGGGTCGCCGCCAATAAGCGACCCGCTCCCGGCGAATAAAGGCTGAATCGGCGCAGGCGCCGCGACGGGATCGAGCGAAGCGGACACTCGCCGCGCCACCCCGCCCCGAATGAAGGCGTGGCGTCGCCATCGGAGGAGGGGCGTATGGGCGTCTGGGAAGGGCTGAGGCGTGCCAGGAATTCGATCTGGGGCGATTTGAAGCGTGCCAGGAGGTCGTTCGTCGAAGGGTGGAATCCTTCGTCCTACTCGGCCGGCGGTCGAACGCTCGCCTGCCCCCACTGCGGCGGGGCTCGATTCTCGGAGGGATGGGCTCGGTTGAACAGGCCCCGCGTCGCGACGACCTTGATTTGCGAGCGCTGCGGGCTGGTCCAGTGGTTCGACCACGGACCGCAGCGTCTCCCGACCAAGCCCCGCGATGAGGAAGACTGGCTGGAAGTCTGACGAGACCTCCGGACGGACCTGATACGATGGGTTGGAACGAGGCCCCCGGCGTCGTGAGAGCCGGGCCGGGCCCCAGACAGGCGCCAAACCGGAGGCATGTATGGAATCCAGGGATTCGACGATCTCGAGACGGCATTTCGTCGGGGCCGGGGCCGTCCTCGGCGGCGCGGCCCTGACCGCCACGTCCACCACCGCCGCGCGGGGCGACGACGCGGCGACCGGCCCCATCCCCCAGGTCGTCCTGGGGCGGACCGGGGCGAAGGTGTCCAGGATGGGCATCGGCTGCGCCTACTTCAACCGCGAAAAGGTCACGCCCGACGACGTCGGCGCCACGATCCGCCGCGCCCTGGAGCTGGGCGTCAACTACCTCGACACCGCGCCCGCCTACGGGACCGCCGAGGAGAAGATGGGGCCGACCCTCCGCGACAAGGAGGTCCGCGACAAGGTCTTCCTCGTCACCAAGACGCCCGACGCCACCTACGAGGGGACCTGGAAGTCGCTCCGCCACAGCCTCAAGATGCTCCAGACCGACCACGTGGACCTAGTCCACCTGCACAACTTCGGCGACTCGAACATCTGGGGCGACGACAAGCTGGTCTTCGGCGACAAGGGGGCGATGGGAGCGCTCCGCGAGGCCAAGAAAGAGGGCCTGGTGCGGTTCATCGGCGCCAGCGGCCACCTGCACCCCAGCCGCTTCCACGCGGCGATGGACTCGGGCGAGATCGACGTCCTGATGAACGCCGTCAACTTCATCGTCCGCCACAACTACGACTTCGAACACAAGGTCTGGTCGCGCGCCCGGCACATGAACCTGGGCCTCGTCGCCATGAAGGTCCTCGGCGGCGCCAAGGGATCGGACGCCGGCTTCAAGATGGACGACAAGCACTACGACCAGGCCGTGCGCTACGCGCTCTCGATCCCGGGCCTGGCTGTCGCCGTCATCGGCGTCGACGGCGTCGCCGAGCTGGAGAAGGCCGCCGCGGCCGTCGCCGCGTACAAGCCCTTCTCTCCCGAGGAGGAGCAGGAACTCGCCCGCCTCGGCCTCCAACTCGCCGCCTCCCCCGAATGGAAGACGGCCTACGGCGACCCGCTGACCTGATCTCGCTCCCACCGTCCCGCGCGAGCCGTCGCCGCCTTGCCGGAAGGCGGCTCGCGCCGGGGATCGTCGCGAGCCGTCGGCGTTTCGGCTCGTCCGCGATGACGGTCCCCCTCACCCGGCGGCCGCCCCCCCCACCAGGGGGAAGGCATGGTCGTGCCAGTATATCTATATTTTCTCGCGGGGGGCGGCGCCGGTCAGTCCGCGACCTCCAGCCGGATCTCGTCCGAATTCCCCTTCAGCTCCGGGGCGTACATGGCCTGGGCGCGGGCGGGGAGGGCGTGGAACTTGCCGGGGATCTCGGCGCGGAGGCGGTAGGCGACGCTGTGCCGGCCGCGCGAGAGGCTGGGGACGAAGAAGGCGACGCGCTCGTCGCGGAACTCGACGTACGCGCCCAGGTCGTTGCCGTTGTAGCCGCTGCGGACCTCGACGGCCTCGAAGCCGGCGGCCTTGAAGTCCTCGAAGATCAGGTACTCGTAATCGTTCTTGGAGTCGATCGCGAGTTCGACCTCGACCAGTTCGCCGCTCTTGAGCGTCGCCCCGTCGACCAGCGGCTCGCGACGGTACTTCTCCACCCGCTGGGAGACCGCCTGGCCGCGGCCTCCGGCCACGTCCACCGCCTTGTCGTCGCGGATCAGCCGGTAGACCCTGCGGTCGACCTTCACTTCCAGCCCCGCGCGGGTGATCGGGTCTTCGAGGGTGAAGTTGGTCAAATAGGTGTTGAAGTAAAGCGGACCCGATCCCTTCTTGACGAACGAGATCACGTGCTCTCCGGAATCAAGCTCCGCGCCTTCGAGGACGAGGGACGCGTCGAAGCTGAACAGGTTCGCCGGGGTGATCGTCAGCTCCTTGCGGGTCTCGCCGTCGACGGCGATGGCGAGCGAGAGGTTCGGCTTGTCCTCGCCGCTGGCCTTGAGATAGTCGGCTAGGGCCTCGATGTTGTAGGCCGTGTCGCGGGTCGATTTCCAGTACGCGCCGTGCTCGCGGTTGTTGAGGATGTACTTCACCAGCCGCGAGGCCAGCCGCCCCTTGGGGTCGGTCCGGGCGAGGAGCTTGAGGTAGAAGGCGCCGGTCTCGGTCTCGCTGCCGTACCAGTTCCACCAGAAGCCCTCGTTGGGGAGCTTCAGCCAGGCGGTCTGGTTCTCCTCATCCTCGACGACGAACTGGGCGACGTTCTGGAGGACCTTCGCCAGCTTGTCGGCCTCGCCGAACTTGTGCAGGGCCAGGCCGTACAGGCACTTGCCGTAGACCGAGAGTCCGGGGCGGTCGCGCTCCAGGAACTCCAGCATGCCGGGCGTTCGGACGTCGGCGTCGGCCAGGACCATGAAGACGAGGGCGTCCAGCTCGTCGGCGGACTTCTTGTAGGGCTTGGTCTCGGTCAGGCCGTTCTTCAGCAGATTCACCTGCTCCGCCTGGTAATTGGTGAGCCAGGCGACGCCCCGTTCGAGCATCCCTTCGGCCAGGGCCAGGTCGTTGCGGCGGGCGATCTGGAGGCCGTGGACGACCTGCGCCGTGGTATGGGCGTAGGACCGCTCGCCGTAGCCGGAGAACCAGCCCCAGCCGCCGTCGGAGAGCTGCATGTCGGCCAGGCGGTCGAGCCCGGCGCGGGACATCTTGACGACCTCGTCGAGGTCGAACACCGGATTCTTCTTGCGCTGGGCGTCGCCCTGGAAGCGGGGCCGGTTGGGGCCCAGTTCCTGGGCGTTGAGGTTGGTGTGCGCGGCCTGCACGGCCTTCAGGTCGACCCCCAGGTCGATCAGGACCTTCTGGGTGATGACCGTCGGCAGGAAGCGGTTGAGGGTCTGCTCGGTGCAGCCGTAAGGATAGTCGACGAGGTAGGGGAGGGCGTCCACAAGCGCCCCGGCGAGGGTCGGCGAGTAGCGGACTTCGAGCCGGGTCTGCTCGGGCCGACGCTCCGCGGGGACCCGGATCGTCACCTTCGCCTCGGACTCCTCGGGCCGGATCGTCCCGGCGATCGCCTCCATCTTGAGCATGCCGTGGACGTAGGCCGGGAAGGTCATCTGGGCGGCGTCTGAGTCCGAGTCGGCCAGGGCTTTCATGCGGACGACGGCCTGACCTTCGTGCGCGACCTTCACGCGCCAGTCGACGCGGGCCTCGCCGCCGGCGGCCAGCTCGATCGTCTTGGAGGTCTCGGCGAGCGGCTCCAGGACGCCGCCTTCCAGCTCGAGCGCGACCTGGACGGACTTCGCCTCCTTGAGCTTGCTGTGGACCACGGCCGAGAGGACCACCTCGTCCTTCTGGACGAAGAACCGGGGGGCCTGGAGCCGGACGAGCAGGTCCTTGGAGGTGACGAACTCGGCCTCGGCCTGGCCCACGCGGGTGCCGGCGCCCAGGGTCCAGGCGCGGGCCTTCCAGGTCGTCAGGCTGTCGGGGACCGGGAACTCCAGCTCGGCGGCGCCGTCGGGCCCGGTCTCGATCGCGGCGGCCCAGTAGGCCGTGTCGGCGAAGTTGGTCCGCACGGCCGGGGCCGGCCCGGCCTCGCCCCCGCCCGGAGGTGGGGCCGCCTGATCGAAGTCCGCCATCACCTGGGCGGTCTTCGCCATCTCCAACCGACCACCGGCCATCACGGGAGCGGGCGCCGCCTCAGGCGCCATCGCCATCGCCATCCCGCGAGCCATGCCTCCTCCCATGCCACCCATGCCACCCATCATGCCGCCCATGCCGCGGCCGGGGGCCTGGCCGCCGCCGAAGACGCCCAGGTCGAGCATCGGCGTCTCCTGATCCTTGAGCAGGTTGGAGAACCGCCGGTCGAGGCTCGATTCGGTCCGGGGGTCGTGCGACCGCTTCCACTTCCAGTAGGCGTCCTTGATGGATCCGACGTTCGATCCGCCCGAGATGTACTCGACGGCCTTGTCGTAGACCGTCAGGACCGTCGAGCCGACGAACGGCTGGCCGTCGGGGCCGGTGAGCTTGAGCGCGAGCCGGGCCTTCTCGCCCGGCTTGTACGTCTCCTGCGAGGGCTTGACCTCGACGTTCAAGACCCGAGACTCGGGGGGCACGGCGATCTCGCGGGCCTGGTCGTGGACCTTGCCGTTGGAGACCGTCATCGCCTCGACGAACAGGTTGGGCATGTCGGCCGTCGCCACGTCCAGCTCGACCGTCTCGGTCTTGCCGCGCATCCGAAACGTGGACGGGACGGGGTAGATCCCGTTCAACGGGCGGACGAAGAGGAGGACGGTAGAGTCGGCCCGGTCGGTGTTGATGAGCAGGCGGACCTTCTCGCCCGCCTTGTACTCCTTCTTGTCGGGGATGATCTCCAGGTCGCCGAACCGGTAGCTCGCGCCGTTGAAGCCCCCGCCGGCGACGGTCAGCAGGTATCCCCCTTCGATCGTGTGGCCCTGGCCGTCGTCGACCGTGGCCGAGATCCGGAACTGGCCCGGCTCGGCGGCCTTGATCGGCTGCGAGCCTCGGCCGTCGGCGTCGAGCTTCAGGGGCCAGGTCTCCAACGGCGTCTCCACCGGCTTGCCGTCGGCCTGGTACGTCACCTTCAGGAGCCGGAGCGTCCCCTCGCCGACGACCGGCTTGTGGTCGAGCGTCTGGGCGCGGACCTCGGCCTGGATCGTATCCCCGGCGCGGTAGTGGCCGCGGTCGACCCAGGTGTAGACGGTGAACGGCTTCCTCGCCACCAGCACCTCGCCGCTCCCGACGATCGTGCGGCGCGACTGGTCGGTCACCTCGGCCTGGACCTCGTACCGGTGGTCGCGGTCGGGGTGGGCGGCCTTGGCGAAGGCGGTGTCGATCTCGACCTCGACCTTGCCGTCGGGCCCGATCGCCACCTCGGCGTCGGCGACGACCTCCGGCGGCCCCTCGGGGCGGTGCCACCACCAGGGGGACGGCGCCCGCATCCCCCAGGTGTTCCAGCCGGGATACCACGAGTAGTCGGACGCGAACCACCAGTAGCCCGAGCCGTACAGCCAGTCCCAACGGTCGACGGGGAACCAGCGGTCGTCGGCGGATCGCCGCGTGATCTTGTACTTGACCGTCGCCTGCGTGACGGGGCCGCCGAAGTAATAGTCGGCCTTGATCGTCGCCTTGACCTTCTCCCCCAGGGCGACGGGCTTGTCGGGGGCGTCGACCTTCACCTCGAACTCGGGCTTCTTGTACTCCTCGACCCGGAACGTCCCCCCGCCCTGGTTGACGACGTTGACGGCGTAGACCCCGAGCGCGGCGTCGGAGGGCAGCTCGTACTCCCCGGCCAGGCCGCCGAAGGCGTCGGCGGTCAGGGCCTTGTTGAAGATCTTCTCGCCCCTGGGGTTGTTGATCTCGACGAGGAATTCGCGGCCGGCGAACTCGGAGCCGCCTTCCTGGTCATAGCGGGAGCGTGCGATCCAGAACTTGAACTTCACGGGCCCGCCGGGGCGGTAGACCGGGCGGTCGGTGATCGTGAACACCCGGACCTGGTCGTAGATTTCCTGGGGCTCGCCGAGCCCCCAGATGGGCGTGAAGCCCAGGTAGGCGAGCCGGCCTTCGGCGGTCCGGGCGGTCGCCAGCCACTGGAACATCCCGCCCTCCAGGTCGGTCTGGGCGACGGCGGCGACGAGTTGGCCGTTGGCGTCGGTCTTGCCGGCCTCCTCCTTGACATCCACCTGGAAACGTCGGCCGCCGTCGATCTGCCGGACGCGCCAGCCGAACAGATTCACGTCCGCGCCGGCGACCGGCGCGCCGGTACGGGAGTCGGCCGCGAAGTAGAACGATCGGCCGCTCATCGGCTTGCGGACGAGCACGGTGTCGTCGATCCAGGCGACGATCCGACCGACGTTGCCCCCTTCCATCCGCGCCGTGACCAGATACGCGCCGGCCGTCTGGAGCGGGGCCGTCACGGTGATTCGCCGGTCGAAGTGGTCGGCCGGGGGGTCGAGATCCATGTCCCACCGGGCGACCGACTCGCCCTGGTACTGGGCCTGGTTCTGCGAGACGAGCCGCGCGCCGACCTCGTTGACGTCGGTCCGCTGCCAGTCGACCTCGGCGGGGCGGCTCCTGAGGTAGTCCTTGACGTCCTTGAGGAGCTTGTCGACGAGGATGCGATGGGCTTCAAAATGGACCTTGCGGCCGTTGCGGAAGCTGAAATCGAAGGTCGCGCCGCGGCCGGCGGGGTGGGTCGAGGCGGGCTCGAACCGGCCCCACGGGGCCTCGATCTGGGCCAGCCGCTGCTGATACGTCCCGTCGGGGTCGCCGTATTTGGACCTCGCGAGCTTCCAGTATTCGGCCGCGCGGACGAACTGGCGGCGGTTCTCGAACAGCCCCGCCAGGGCGTTCGTCGCGTCCTGGGCCCAGCCGGTCTTGGGGTCGTCGAGGATGGATTGGTAGATCTTGATCGGGTTGAACTCGTCGGGGAGCGTGAACCGCTTGATCCCCGAGGCGAGCCGGGCGACCGTCTCGTCGTCCTTGAGGGTCTCCAGGGCGTAGATGCTCGTCGTGGGGGCGTCGGGCTCGCCGTCGCCGTCCTCGTCGACGAACAGGGGCTCGGGGCCGCCGCCCAGGGTCTGGGGGCCGAACTGGCTGAGGGCGAAGTCGGCCAGCGTCATGCGGACGGCGTTGAGCAACTCGGCGTCGGCCTCGACCGCTTGCGCCAGCGCCCATCGCCAGCGCTCGCCGTCGTTGGCGGCCTTGTCGAATCCCTCGGGGACGTGGTAATAGACGGGCGAGCCCTCGGCGTCCACCGGCGCGCCGGTCTGCGAGCCTCCCCAGCCCCCCATGAACCGATATCCCTCCTCGAAGTCGGGCAGGGCGTCGAGCGCCGTCAGGCTCTGGAATCGCCAGGCCGTTCCGGGGTGCCGCCCCCAGGCCAGGGCGCGAGCCAGGGTCTGGAAGAACCGCCCGGCGCGGGCGCGGTCGGGGTCGGCCCGGACGGCGTCGAACGATCCCGTCAGGAGTTGCAGGGCCCGGACGCGGTCGCGCTCGGAGGCGTCGACGTAGCGGCCGTCCTGCCGCCGCTGGCGGCCTCGCGAGAACTCGCCCGCGACGACGAAGCCCTGGTGGCTGATCGAGTCCATGTAGCAGGAGGCCACGGCGATCGCCGTCCGGGCGTCTCCCTTCCTCACGGCGAGCGCAGCCTCCAGGAACTCGTCCGACTCGTCGGGCCGGCCCAGCCGCGCCAGGCATTCGAGGCCCCGTTTCAGGGAGTCCTCGACCTCGGCCGGATCGGTCCCGGCCGCCAGGGCCAGGACCCGGTAGGCGTCATAGGCGTCCTTGAAATTCCCCTGGCCCATCAGGGCGTCCGCCTCGGCCTTGGACCGGGCCTGAGGAGGTTCCGCGCCCGGGAACCCGACGACCGCGCCGCCGAGTACGACCAGAGACGCCGTGGCGGCGAGCAGAGCGAAGGTGAACATTTTCATTTCGGCCTCGCGCGAGACGGTCGGGATTCGGAGTCGGCGTTCCCTGCCGGAGTGGCGCCCTCTTCCTATGATAGACGACGCCGGTCGAGGTTTCTTAGGGAAAGCCGCCGAAGGGAGCCGTGATGACGGACGTGGGGCTCGCCAGGCCGGACGAGCCCGGACGCCGCGTCGGATTCCGCGTTTGCATTTCGAGAACACGTCGCATCATCCAGTCAGGGGATGCTGCGCGCGGCAACGGTTGAAGAGTGATCGGACTCGGGCGGCGTGAGGCGACGCGCGTTGATGAAAAACGCCGAACGAAGCCAATTCGGTGATCGGAATATCCGATTTAAATTTCGATTGGATATGGATTTGCGTCGATTGGGTTCGCTCGCGGGATGACGCGAGCGAACCCAATCGGCGGTGGGTGCGACTGGCGGATTTCAGCTCATCCGAACGCCACGACGACGCGGTACAGTTCGCCGGCCATGAGGTCGAGCCAGACGCCGTCGCCGTCGACGGAGAGGTCGCCCTGCGCGTCGCCCTGGAGGTCGTACTGGCGGGCCCAGGTGGGGTTGCGGAAGAAGCGGAGGCGGCAGCGGGCGTGGTAGCCGGCGGTCTCGACGAGGTGGACGTCGATCCCCCACCCGCGCTCGTCATACGTCTCGTGGAGGAAGCCGACGTGGGTGACGGCGACGGCCTGGCTGTCGGTCCGCAAGAGCCAGCCGCGGTCGCCCAGGGGCGGCGGGCCGGCGTCGGTCTCGATCACGATCGCGGGGGTGACGAACTCCTGGGCGGCCCGGTGGGGATGCTCGGAGTCGAGCACCACGGCCAGCTGGAAGTCGCGCCCGGTCTCGGAGCCGGCGACGAGCAGGGTGTCGAGCATCCGGCCGCCGGCCCGCTGGTGATAGGGGAGGCCGCCGAAGACCATCGCGGTGCGCTGGCGGCGGGTGGAGACGTCGATCGCGTCGGGCGTCTCGGGGCGCTCGGAGTCGGTCGTCTCGGGGGCGAGGAACGCCAGGCGACGGACCATCGAGGTGGCGTCCGGCCAGGCCCATCGGCAGGCCAGGTGTCGCGACCACGGGTCGGTCTCGGCGGCCCGTTCGGCCCAGATCGGGTCGAGTTCGCGGACGCTCACGTCCAGCTCGACGACCGGCCGCCCGACCCAGAGCCGACAGCGCTGGATGACGCGCGCCAGGGCCTTGCCGCTCGTCGGGTCGACGAGTTGCGAGGTGGCGACGGCCTGCACGACCGCCGGCCCGGCGTATTCGACCTCGAACGACTCGCGCTTCATCCGCGAGGCGGCCGGCTTTCCGTCGGCCCCGTCGAGCCCGGTCACGACGACCTGCTGGGCGAGCCTGGCCGTCGATTCGCCGATCGCCAGGACGCCGCGAAGGCCGCCCGACTCCTGGTCGAACTCGACCTCGATGGTCTCGTTCTTGAGCACGTTCCCGCTGGCCGAGACCTTGCCCTGCTCGGCCGCGGGCCGTTCCGGGTCGGTGTCGCGGGGGACCCAGGCGAAGCCGAAGGCGGGCAGGTCGACGACCGCCGCGACCCCCTCGTCGATGAGCTGCGCGGCGATCAAAGGCCCCTCGGGACGCAGGTCGGGGGACGCCCCCGGCAGCACGACGGCGACCTTCCTCGGCACGTCCAGCGGGTTGAAGACGAGGTAGCCGGGACGGGCGTCGGCCTTCGGCTCGGCGCCGAAGCCGATGCTCCGGGCCAGCGCGGCCGTCCACTGCGCTTCGAGCGCGTCGAGGGCCGTCGCGGCCTCGTCGTGGCGGCGGGTCTCGATCGCGGCCTCGGCTTCCTCGATCGCCTCCCGCTCGGTCCGGACCGCCTCCGGGTCGATGGCGGCGGCGTCGGGATGCGAGGCGTCGACGGCCCGCGCCAGGGTCCGCAGCCAGTGGACGGCCTCCAGCCGGGCGCGGAGCCGGTGGTGGCGGGCGAACCGCGCGATCGGCTCGGGATCGCGGCTCGCGGCGGCCTGCGCCAGGAACGGCGAGGCGTAGGCGTCGGGCTCGGGTCGGAACGTCTCGTAGGGGCGGTCGGTGAGCTGGAAGTAGTCGTTGAGCGTGGCCCAGCGGCCGAAGACCGGCGAGATCGTCGCCGCGCGGCGGAGGTCGACGTACCAGGAGGCCACCGGCGACGGCCAGTGGACCAGCGGCAGCGTCGCGACCATGTCGGTGCGCATCGTCGCGGCCAGCTTCCACGGGAACATCAGCCCCTGCGACGGCCGGTCGGCCGCGATCGGCAGCCGGAAGAGGGCCTCCAGGGTGGACCCTTCGGGGCTCTCCCACAGCCGCTTCGGTTCCCGGCGGACCGGGAACCGGCCGCCGTCGAGCGCGAAGTGGACGGCGAAGCGGTAGCCGTGGCGGCGGCCGAGCTGCGCCACCTGGGGCCAGAGCCCGAACCGGCGGCGGGCGTAGGTCTCCACGTTCCGGTCGTCCAGGTGTTCGCGGTAGACCTCGGCGCCGCGGCGGTACTGCCAGAGCGTCGACTCGATCGGCAGGATCGGGTCCTCGGCCTCCGCGTACGTCCCGCCGGCGACGTCCACCCAGCCGTCGGTGATCGCCTGGCCGAGGACCGGGATGACGTCGGGGTCGAGCTTCGCCTGGACCTCGATCGCCTGGGCCTGGGCCAGGAACGTGATCGGGACGTTCGTCTCCAGTGCCGTGGCGATCGCGCCGGCGGGGAGGGCGGGGTCGAGCAGGCAGAGGTCGACGAGGTAGGCGTCGACCGAATAGACGTGCTCGCGAGCCTGGGTCAGGATCTCGAAGGCGGCCTTGAGCCGGCCGGGGACCGCGTCGGCGTCGCCGGCCGCCCAGGCGTCGGCGGCGGCGAGGGCCTCGCGGGCCAGGGCGTCCTCGTTGATCGCGTCCGGCCGTCCCATCGCGGCGGCGAGGTCGCGGACCATCCAGCGGACCAGGCCCAGCGCCAGGAAGTCGCGGGCCGAGGCCTCGAGCGCGGCGTCTCCGCTCGGCTCGCCGAGGCCGAGCCGTTCCTGAAGCTCCCGGATCGTCCGGTCGCGGTCGGGGCTCGATTCGAGGAGGATCGCGCCGGATTCCTCGGCCTGGGTCCGGTAGCCCGAGGGGAGCCGGTCGAGCAGGCCGTCGACCGCGAGGCGGACCTCGTCCGGGCCCGGCGGCGTGGGGGCGGTGATCGACTCGATGCGGGGCGTGGCCGCGGCCTTCGCCAGCAGCGACGGGTGCCACAGGGCCGTCACGGCGCACCAGGCGGCCTGGGCCTCGGCGTCGGTGAGGCCCGCCGAGGGCTCCTTGCCGGCGTCGGGGATCAGGGCCGTCAGCGTCCATCCGGTCCGGGGGGGGGCGGGGGGAGCTTCCGGTACCGGCTCGGGGGCGGGGGGCTCGGTGTAGGGCTCGAAGACGCCGGAGGGCGACTCGGGGGCGGGCTCGTTCGGCGCGGCGTCGGGCGTGCTCATGCAATCAGGCTCCGAGGGCGGTCCGGAGTTCGCGAAGCTCGGCGGTCAGGACGTCGACCCGGCTGCGAAGCTCCTCGATCTCCGTGCGCAGGCCGGCGGCCTCGTCACGCCAGCCGGGGGCCGACTCCCCGCGAGCGGAGGACGACCGGGAGGGGGCGGAGGCCTCGTCGTCCTCGGCGACGGCCGCGTGCGCGAACGCCTGCCGGACCTTCTCCAACTCCTCCGGCGGGTAGAGTCCGTGCGTCACCACGACCCCCCGACGCTGGCCGGGGGGCGAGAGGTAGACGACGAGGTTGCGGCCCGACAGGGCTTCGAGCTGGGCCTGCAAGGCGGGCAGGTCGGTGAGCGGCTCCATCCGGTTGGCTCGCGCCCGGAGGTCCCCCTCGGTCTGCGGCCCTCGCAGGAGCAACTCGGCGACGACGGCCAGCTCCACCTTGCTGACCTTCAGCCATTCGTACAGGGTGTGCTTCCAGCGCGAGACGCGGCCCCCGGACTCCACGAGGATCGCGGCCCCCTTCTTGCGGAGGGAGTGGAGCGTGTCCTCGACGTCGTCGGCGTCGTAGTTGACGACGGGGTCGCGATTGCTCTTCTGGTTGCAGCCGGTGACGATGGCGGCGAGCGTCATCGGGTAGTACTCGGGCGTCGTCTTGGCCTTCTCGGCCATGACCCCCAGCACGCGCCGCTCGCGAGCGGTGAGAGGCACCCAGGAGACCGCCGGGACGGGCGTCGATTCGTTCTCGCTCATGATCGGTTCCATCCTCGTCGTCTCGAGGCGAAGGGGGAGGGAGGCTCCCCGATGGGCCCATGGTAGCCGGGGGCGCGAGGGGTGGACAAGCCTCAGGAGATCTCCGCGACCCGTTCGACGACCGCCTTGAACAGTCGCGACGGGTCGGCCGGGGGCTCGGGCCAGACGGTCAGCGTGCCGTGGTAGGCGATCTCCTCCAGGGCGCCGACGTACTCCTCCCAGTCGAGGGCGCCGGCGGGGTAGCCGATCCCTCGCGGGTTGCGGGCGGTGAGCGTGCCGCCGGTCGGGTCGCCGGCGTAGGCGTGGGCGACCCAGGCGTGCAGCTCTCGCGTGGCGGCCACCGGGTCAATCCCCGCGCGGAGGAGGTTGGGGGGATCGATGCTGACGGCGATCGACGGATGCGCCAGGACGTCCAGGAACGCGCGGAGGTGGTCGGCGGGTTCGGAGCCGGACTCCAGCGTCAGGCGGACCCCGCGATGGTCGCCGCGGCCGCCGAGCGACGCCACGACGTTCGTGAAGGTCTCGCGACGCGCCGCGTCGTCGGCGGCCGGGACGGGCCCGGCCTGCGCCAGCACGAGCCGCGTCCCCAGGTCGAAGGCCAGGGCGAAGACGGCGTCGGCGCGGCGGAGCCGTTCGTCGAGCTGGTCGATCGAGTCGAACGGCCGGCGGGTGGGGAGGACCATCGCGGTGAGGGCGACCTCCACCGAGCGGAGTTGGTGCTTGAGGTCGCGCCGGCCCGTCTCCCCCAGCCGATGAGGCGCGAGGTCGCCGGACGCTTCCAGGACCACGCCTTTGGCTCCGAGGCGGGCGGCCTGCTGGATCTGGCCGCGGATGGGTTGAGTTGGGTCGAGCCTGAGTCCAAGTGGGTTTCGTATCATCGTAGCGGTCGATCGAGCCTGGGTTGAAGCCGTCGGGGCTGTTGACGATCATCGACTCCCGTATACTTCCCCTAGGTTACGCGACGCCGACAGGTTTGGAGAGGTCAATCCCCCGTGGGAGAGCCGCTGACGACGACGACCGTGCGGATTCCACTCGACTTGCCGGCCGACCGGCTGGTCGCCGCCGTGGGCGGATGGCCCGAGCCGGCCATCCTGGCAAGCGGACCCGGCTTCGGCCCCGCCGGGCGCTGGAGCATCCTGGCCGCCTATCCCAGGAGGGTCTTCGAGGCCGTCGGCGGCCGGTGGTCGATCCGCACCGACTCCGGCGCGGTGGAGGCCGGCGACGACCCGCTCGCCCGGCTCGACGCCCTGGCCCGTGAGTTCCGCCTGGCCGACCCCGCCGACGACCCCGGCCCTGATCCCGACGCCTGCCCGTTCCGTGGCGGCCTGATCGGTTACTTCGGCTATGACCTGGCCCCGTCGCTGGAGCGCCTGCCGCGCAAGGCGGCCCGCGATTCGAGGCTCCCTGACGTCCGCATGGCCCTGCACGACACCGCCGTGGCGATCGACCGCCAGGCCGGGACGGCCGCGATCCACGCCTGGGACTTGCTGGGAGAGGGTCGCGAGGCCGTCGAACGCCGGGCCCGGTTCTGGCGGCGGGCGCTTCGAGACGCCGTCGCGTCGCCGAGGCCGCCGGGCGCGACGGCCCTCGGCCCGCTCACCGGCGGCTTCACGCGCGAGGAATACGTGGCGGCCGTCGGCCGCGTGCTGGACTACATCCGCGCCGGGGACGTCTTCCAGATCAACCTCTCGCAGCGGTTCGCGGCGAGGGGCCGCGTCGATCCGCTCGGGCTGTTCCTGCGGCTTCAGGACGAGAGCCCCGCGCCGTTCGCCGCGTTCCTGCGGTGGCGGGACCTGGCGGTCGTCTCGGCGAGCCCGGAATGGTTCTACCAGACCCGAGGCGGGCGGATCGTCACGCGGCCGATCAAGGGGACCCGCCCCCGGGGCGCGACGCCCGAGGCCGACGCGGCGCTCGCCGCCGAGCTGACCGCCTCCGAGAAAGACCGCGCCGAGCTGATCATGATCGTCGACCTGGAGCGCAATGACCTGGGCCGCGTCTGCCGGTACGGCTCGGTCGAGGTCGTCGACCCCCTGACGCTGGAAAGCTACGCCCAGGTGCACCACCTCGTCGCGACCGTCGAGGGGACGCTCCGCGAGGGCGTCGGCCCGATCGACGTCGTCCGCGCCCTGTTCCCCGGCGGCTCGATCACCGGCGCGCCCAAGATCCGCGCGATGGAGATCATCGACGAGCTGGAGCCGACGCGCCGGAGCCTCTACACCGGGGCGATCGGCTACCTGAGCCGGGGCGGGACCAGCGGCTTCAACATTGCGATCCGGACCGCGATCGTCGAGGGGGACCGCGTCAGCTATCAGGTCGGCGGGGGGATCGTCGCCGATTCCGATCCCGAGGCCGAGTACGAGGAGACGCTCCACAAGGGCCGGGGATTGCGCCGGGTTTTGACGGGGGAGGACGCCCGATGATCTGGACTCGCGGCGAGATCGTGGCCGACGACGCCCTGAAGGTGAGCATCCTGGACCGGACGTTCGAGCACGGCCTGGGCCTGTTCGAGACCCTTCGCACCTGGAACGGTCGGCCCGCGCTCCTCCCCCGGCATCTGGACCGCCTGCGACGTTCGGCCGGGGAACTCGGCCTCCCCGTGGATGCAGACGCGGAGCCGACCGCCGACGACGTGCGGGCGCTCCTGGAGGCCGACGGTCGCGAAGGGGACGCCCTGCTGCGGATCACGCTGACCGGCGGGCTCTCGGCGACGGCCGGATCGACGCTCTGGATGCGTTCCTCGCCGCTGCCGCCCCCTCCGTCGCCCGAGGGCGCCCGGCTGGGGACGATCGGCCCGGCCCGGCAGGACCCGTTGGCCGGTTACAAGTCCCTGAACTACTGGCCGTACCGCCTGCTCCACGAGCGCGCGCGGGCCGAGGGCTGCGACGAGGCCCTGCTCGTGGACAAGACCGGCGCGGTGTGCGAGGGGAGCCGGACCAACGTCTTCTTCGTCGTCCGGGAGAGGCTCGTCACGCCTCCCGCCGACGGCCGGATCGTGCCGGGTATCATGCGTCGCCTGGTCGTCGAGCGGGCCCGGTCGCTGGGGATCGGAGTCGAGCAGGCGTCGCTCTCGTTGCTCGACCGGCGGCTCCACCCCGAGGAGGTCTTCCTGACCAACGCGGTGCGGGGGGTGATCCCCGTCGGCCGCTGGGGCGAAGCCCGATTCCCCGCGCCGGGGCCGACGACCCGACGGCTGTCCGCGGACGTCTTGAAGTGGCTGGAAACGGGAGGATCATGATGAGGACCGTCGCCGAGGTGGCCGGCTGGCTGGAGGGCTTCGCCCCTTCGCGGCTGGCCGAGAAGTGGGACAACGTGGGGCTGCTCTGGGGCGATCCCGATGCGCCCGTGGAGCGGGTCATGACCTGCCTCACCGTGACCGACGAGTCGGCGACGGAGGCCGTGCGCGAGGGGGCCGGGCTGATCGTCAGCCATCACCCGATCCTGTTCCGCGAGACCAAGCGCATCCGCGCCGACATCCCGGCGACGGCC
Source organism: Planctomyces sp. SH-PL62 (assembly GCF_001610895.1). Classification (NCBI taxonomy): domain Bacteria; kingdom Pseudomonadati; phylum Planctomycetota; class Planctomycetia; order Planctomycetales; family Planctomycetaceae; genus Planctomyces; species Planctomyces sp. SH-PL62. Next base: position 3,593,791 of record NZ_CP011273.1, read on the forward strand.
CCGCTCTGGAAGCTCGCCCGCGCCGGCGTGGCCGTCGCCAGCCCGCACACGGCGTTCGACTCGGCGGAGCAGGGGATCAACGCCGGGCTCTGCCGACGCCTGGGCCTGGTCGACGCCGCGCCGATCCGGCCGATCGCCGGGCCGTCAACGTTCAAGGTCGTCGTCTTCGCCCTCGAGACGGATCGAGACGCCGTGCTCGCCGGGGCGTTCGAGGCCGGCGCGGGGAGGATCGGCGACTATACCGAATGCTCGTTCGCGATCCCCGGCGCGGGGACGTTCTTCGGAGGCGAGTCGACCGATCCGACGGTCGGCGCCCGGGGCCGTCGGGAGGCCGTCGCGGAGCTTCGGATCGAGATGGTCTGCCCCGGCGATCGGCTCTCGGCGGTCCTGGCGGCGATCCGGGCGCGGCACTCTTACGAGGAGCCGGCCATCGACGTCTACCCGATCGAGACCCCGCCCGGGGGCCTCGGCGCGGGGAGGATCGGCAAGCTGGAGGGACCCCGACCCTTCGGCGAGTTCGCCCGCGCCGCTTCGGAAGCGCTCGGCGGCGCGATGCTCCAACTCGTCGGCGACCTGGCGATGCCGGTCGAGCGGGTGGCCGTCTCCTGCGGCGCGGGGGACGACTTCCTGGTCGACGCCGCGAGGCTCGGCGCCCAGGTCCTGCTGACGGGCGAGGCGCGATTCCACCGGACGTTGGAGGCCCGCGCGCTCGGCGTCGGCCTGATCGTGGCCGGCCATTACGCCACCGAACGGCCGGGCGTCGAAGACCTGGCCGAGCAGATCGCCCTGGCCTTCCCCGACCTGCTCGTCTGGCCTAGCCGCGACGAGACCGACCCCCTGGCCATCCTCCCCGACCCGCGCCGATCGTAGCGCGGGCCGTCACGTGGACGGCCCTCGTGCTCGGCTTCTTCCAGCGGCGGAGGTCCGGTAAGTCGAATCGAAGACGTCGCCTGGGGGCCTTGCTTCCAGCGGCGCACTGACGAGAACGCTTCGAAATGAAAGACCCCCGGAGTGTTCCGGGGGAGGAGGGGAAGACGAGAAGTCGACCGGGCCGAAGCCCGGGACTTTCAATTCAATCGATCACAATCAATTCTGGGAGGCCTGGGTATCGCCGGCTTCCTGGAGATCGTCTTCCTCGTCCTCGACGGCGACGGCCACGCCGCCTTCGAGATCGGCCTCGACTTCCTCACCATCGGTCTCGGCGTCGGCGTCGCCGCCGGGGGCCTTGCCGGTGCGGGTCGCCGGGACGGCGAGGTAGGTCTGGTGCTCCCACTGCCCCGACCAGAACTGGCCGGTCCAGCGCTGCAGGGAGATGGCGCGCACGGTGGGACGGTCCTCGTCCCGGATCACTTCGCCCCAGGCCCCCGCGTACGCGGCGCGGACCTGAGAGGAGCTCTCACCCACGCAGAGGAGACGTTCGCCGTTGGGGGCGAGGCATGCGATCGCTCGCCAGTCCTGAGCACCACTGGTTCCGCTACTCATCGTCGATTATTCCCCGCCCGACGCAACCATCGCCGCATCCTGCGGCCTGGTTTGTCGACTTCACGTCGCGTCGGGACTTGTTCTGTACGACCCGTTGAAAAGCTCGGCCGGGCATCGTCTTGCAAGTCGTTGATCGAGTAGAACCATCGGGCCGAGTCGCGCCGGCGATCGACACCCCGCGCGACGAAAACACGAAGACGCGGCTTGGGGCCGAATCTCCATGATGCCAGCGCGATGGATGACGAAGGCGAGGCCGGAGGTGGCGGGGGTCCAACGAAATGCGACGGAAGCGCGGCGGGCCGTTCGCAAAGGATCGGCGTGGCGCGTTCCCGGAGCTACATCTCGCTGATGGTCTCTACACGACGAATTGTAGCGTTTCCCCCGAGCACCGGCGAATAAAATCTCAAAAACTCACCACCCCCTCGGTCCGTGGGATCGTCGGAATCCGGCGATCCGCCAGGGGCTTGCGGCGAGGCGGGGTCATTCGCCGGGGGGGCCACCGGCTTGCGGCATCCTCAGGAGGACCTTCCCCCCTCGGCCGACGGCCGCGGCCTCGCGGACGGCGTCCTGGACCCGGTCGAGCGGGTAGGAGGTCCCGACATCGGCCGTCAGGACGCCCTTGCGGATCAGGGAGGCGATCTCCCGAAAGAGGAGCAAGGCCCCGGGGATGGAGCGCTCGCCCATCCAGTACCCCAGCCAGAAGCCCTCGATCGACTTCCGCGACGAGATCAGGGATCTCGGGTCGACCTCGATCGGCTGGTCCGTCAGCGACCCGTAGACGACCAGCCGGCCCCCTCGGCCCATGGCCTGATAGATCGCCGTCCCGGCCTCGCCGCCGATCGGGTCGAGCGCGAATCGGGGGCCGTCGTCGCCGGTGATCCGCCGGACCTGCTCGGGGACGGGGCCTTCCGATGAGCTGACGACGGCGTCGGCCCCGAGGTCGATCAGCTCGCGCTTGGCCTCGGATCGTCGCACCACGCAGAGGGTCTTGAAGCCGTCGTGCCGGCCGAGCCGGATGATCATCTTGCCCAGCGTCGAGCCGGCCGCGGAGAGGAGCAGCCAGTCCCCCTTGGGGACGGCCAAAACGTGGCGGACCATCGCCAGCGCGGTGGCCGGGTTGACGAAGAACGTCGCGGCCTGCTCGTCGGAGATGTCGTCGGGGATCGGCCGGGCCTGCTTCCAGGGGATCACGGCGTACTCGGCCCAGTTCCCCCCCTTGTGATTGATGACCACGACCCGCTTGCCCACCACGAATCGGCCCATCAGGCCCGGCCCGGCCTTGTCGACCACGCCGACCCCCTCGAAGCCGGGGATGGCGGGCAGGGGGGGGAGGACGCCGTAGCGGCCTTCCACGACCATGGTGTCCGACGGGTTGATCGGGCTCGCGATCATCCGGACGCGGACCTCTCCGGGGCCCGGCTCGGGGGTGGGGACGTCTCGGACCTGGAGCCTCTCGGCAGGGTCTCCGAACGAGGAGAAGACGGCGGCTTTCATGTCGATTCGCTTCTTTTCCGGCTGGGCGGCGGCGGGGCGGTCGGCCCGGCGCGGGGCTCTTGGGGAAACGTCGGAACCTGATTATCCTAGGATCGAGGCCCAAGAAAAACCCACAAGGGGACGCACTCATGGCCGAAGACCGATTCCTCGTCACGCCCGAATGGCTCGAAGCCCACTTCGACGACCCCGAGCTGCGCGTCGTCGACATCCGGGGCTACGTCGTCTCCCGTCCCCTCGCGCCGGGGGTCGAGGACGCCGACTACAAGGGCGCCCCGCAGGAGTACGCTGCCGGCCACATCCCGGGCGCCGTCTACGTCGACTGGACTCGCGACATCGTCGACCTGGACGATCCGGTGAAGGCTCAGATCGCCCGTCCCGCCGCCTTCGCCGAGGCGATGGCCATCCGGGGGATCGGCGACGAGACGCACGTCGTCGCCGTCGACCACATGGGCGCCCAGAACGCCACCCGGCTCTGGTGGGCGCTCTCGTATTACGGCCACGACCGCGTGAGCGTCCTGCAAGGAGGCTGGAATCGCTGGGTCGAGGAGGGCCGGCCGACGACCACCGAGGTCCCGTCCCCCCCCCGCGCCACGTTCACCCCGAAGGAGCGCCCGGCGCTCCGGCTGACGGTCGATCAGCTCGCCGCCAGGTTGGGCGAGCCCGGCCTCCAGCTCGTCGACGCGCGCGACGCCGGCCAGTACACCGGGGCGCGGCGTCGAGGGCCTCGCGGCGGGCATATCCCGGGCGCCGTCAACGTCCCCCGCGAGCGGTTCATCGCCGAGGGGGGCGGGTTCCTGTCGATGGACGACCTCCGCGCGCTGGCCGAACGCGAGGGTTTCGATCCCGGTCGGCCGGTCGTGGCGTACTGCAACGGCGGCGTCGCGGCGACGGTGGTCCTGTTCAACCTCGCCCGGCTCGGCTACACGGACCTCGCCAATTACGACGGCTCGTGGAACGAGTGGAGCGAGCGGTCGGACCTGCCGATCGAGCCCTGAGCGGTCGCCGCGCGACCGGACTTTCGGGCCCGTCCGCTCACTTCTTGACGAGTCGCTTGAGCTTCTCGGGGGCCTTGACGGCCAATGAGGACGAGCCGCCGACGGATTCCAGCGCGGCGGCTTCGACGTCCAGGTCGTCGTCGGCCTGCAGGGGATCGGCCTGCTTGATGGCGCACTGGGGATGAATCCCGGCCTTCGAGTAGACCGACTGGCGGCAGACCGGGCAGCGCCGGCGGCGATCGTCCGGGAGGGGAGAGTGGGAGTTCCGGGGGTTGATCATAAGCGTGCCCGCCTTCCTTGGTTGGGTGACGAATGGGGTCGAATCGTAGTGGGGCGTCCGTACCGGCGGGGGAGCTTAGCAGGATCGCGAAAACTCGGGAAGGCTGATCCGAACGGGTGTGGGGGATTCTGATGGGAATTTCCGCCAAGCACCTTGAAATTCATCGATCGGAACGGCATCTTCAGAAGTGTCGCCGCCCCTTCGACGGCGACGCCTCCCCCTTTCCGCCGGGCCGTTCGGTCCATCCATCCGAAGGAGTGACGCACCCATGAGCGACGCTCGCGACATCGCCAAGAAGAAGAAGGCCGACGAGAAGAAATCGAAAACGGGCAAATCGGCCGCGCCCTCCAAGACCGAGACCAAGACGCCGAAGAAATGAGCCGCCGCTCGCGGCCGTCATCGCCTTGATCCCAACGAAGGCCGGCCGCTGTGCGTCCCCATCAGGAGGCTCGGCACCGGCCTTTGATCGTCGAGGCGGCCGTTTTCAGCGTCGGCGGGGGTCGGCGGGCGTATTCAGGAGCCGCTGGGCCTCGTGCAGGCTTCGGGTGGTGAGGGCCACCGTGAAGGGGTGCGCGGGGACGGCGTACTGGGGGTCGCCGAGCTGGTCGGCGAGGACCCCGGCCGCGAGCGACAGGGCGGGCTCGTCGGCCGCGTCCCAGAAGAAGGCCATCCAGAGGAGCATTCGGCGGTAGAGTTCCAGCCGGTGGAGGATCCGCCGTTCGAACAGGAAGCGGTAGGCTCCGGCGTCGCGCAACGGGTCGGCGGCGGCCCGGCGCTCGCGGACGGTGATCTCCTCGGCGAGGTCGAACGTCAAAAGCGAGCGGTCCAGCCAGCCCGGACAGGCTTCCAGGACGCGCCAGGAGCGCTCGGCCAGGGCGGCCGGCTCGGCCGCCGCCGAGGTCCATTCGGGCTTGGCGGCTAGGAAGGCCCCGGCGTGGAAGCCTCGCCCCAGGGTGGCGTCCAGCCACTCCCGGACCTGGGGGGGCGTCTCGCGCCCGGAGAGCATCAGGCTCCCGGCCAGGAGGCCCGTCGCCAGTTCCGGCACGTCCTCGACGAGCGGCCCGCGGGCGATTTCCGGGAACCGCTCGAAGAGGTCGATCTCGGCGTCGAAGTCCTCCTCCGCCTCGCCCAGCACCTCGAGGATGCCCCGGCGGACGTCGCAGAGGAAGGCGGCGGTGGTGGCCCGGCCGCCGCGCACTCCCGACACGACGACCGTCCCCAGGCCTTCGCCGTCGACGGCCGTCGCCAGCGATCGGACCAATCGCGGCGGCTCGAGGTGGACGGCGGGCAGCGTGGACCCTGGGGGCGGCCCCGGCTTCGGCCCGGGCGCGGGCGTCGGCCCGTTCCGGGGCGAGCCGGGGGCTCCCCGCTTTTCGGTCCCGAGCGCCTCGCGGACGGTCGCGCGGACGAGGTCGTCTCGGCTGGCCCCGAGCAGGTGCAGGAGCCTCGTCAGGCCTTCGCTCGGAGGGGCCTTGAGCAGCTCCTCGACGATCGGCCCCCGGATTTCCGGGTCGAGCGATTCCAGGCCCAGGAACGCGTCCCAGCAATCCTCGGGGTCGAGTCGGAGCCCTTCCAGCAACTCGTCGATCGGGGAGGGGGCCCCGATCGGGTCGTTGGAGAGGGGGGGCGGCTCGGCCGCGAGGGTCTCGATCCGTCGAGCGGGGGAATCCATTCGTCACCAGACCTGCGAGGGCCCCGGGTTCTTCCAGACGCGGCCGACGGGCTCCGGCGAGCGCCGCCACCCCGCCTCCGCGCGGTCCGGGTCGATGGAGTACTCCCGTCGCGCGGTTCCTTCCCTGGAGTATTCGTAGATCGGCGTCGTTTCCGCAAGCCGGGATTCCGGCGGCAGGAGATAGAACCGCGGCGTCGAGCCCTCGGGGGCGGGATTCGCGCCTTCTCCGGCCAGGGCCAGCGTCTTCCCACCCTTTCCGTCAGGGACCTCCACGACCGCGACCCCGGCCTCGCCGGGGCGATCGGGGGCGTAGAACGCGATCGTCTTGCCCTTCGGGCCGTCGGCCAGCGACGGACCCGTCGCCAGGCCCCCGGTCGCGACCGAGGCGTCGACCTGGTAGATCGGCTCGGGGAGGCTGAGCCGGGGGTCGGTCAGGTCGAGCCGGTACATGACCTGGTTGTACTCGTAGCGAGGAGTCTGCTCCTTGGCACCCGAGAAGCTCGCCGTGTACGTCCCCTCGAAGTAGACGACGCGACCGCCGTCCTGGTCGAACATGGGGTGTTGCTTGGGGTTGTAGAATGAATATGTGTCGTGGGTGGCGATCTTGCGGGCGAACGTCCAGGGGCCTTGCGGCGTGTCGGCCTCGCTGAACCACATCTCGCCCAGCATCGAGGTCCCGCCGATCTCGACGAACAGCAGGACCCATCGCTTGCGGAAGTCGTTCCAGTAGACCGACCCGCCGTGCGCCGTCACCCGCTTGCCGGTGGTGGCGTCTCGGAGCTGGACGAGGGCCTCTTCGGGCTTCAGCTTGTCGTCCTTGATGAGCACGTCCTGGCTCCGCTGGTCGACGCGTCGGGCCTTCGTCTTCCAGCCGTAGCGGAGTCGGCCGTCGGGGTCGCGGTCGACCTTGCCGTCCTCGGGCGCCGTCCCCGGCTCCAGGCAGGTGAAGACCTCCAGGGCGTCCTCGTCGATGATCTTCTCGGGGTCGGCCGGGACGCGGGTGAAGGGGAGGGGGTTGCAATAGTAGATGTAGTCGCGGTCGCCGTCGCGGTGCTGGAACGTGTGGCCGCTGAGGGTCTCTCCGGGGTTGGTTTCGGGCGGCCCGGAGTACACGGCGCGCTTGACGAACTCGTTCTTCTCCGGGTCCCATTCGACGGCGCCGCGCTCGTAGGTCGTCATCGGCGGCTTGATCTTGGCGTAGTTGGCGAACATCCGTTCGCGACCCTCCGCGTCGGTCAGGACGACGAGGCCCGTGACCCAGGTCGGGCCGTCGCCGGGCATCTGGCAGGTCGGCTTCGCGAACCCCTTCTCGTCGACGTAATACGTCAGGTCGACGCCTTTCGACGGGTCGAGGCCGCCCAGGTCCGGCAGGTCCGAGACCGCCCCCGGCGTGTGGAAGTTGCCCAGGGGGTAGGCGGGCCGGTTCGTGTCACCCCAGAACCAGTGGACCTTTCCCCGGTAGACGGCGCTGAGGACGCTGTCCTGGCCGAGGACCTGCCCGTTCAGGAGGGGCTCGCGGATCGGCGCCGGGACGCCCGTCAGCAGACTGTCGCGATAGATCCCGCCGCCGGTGACGCGATAGAGCCGCTCCGCGATGTTGATGCGTTTGATCTTCAGCCGGGCCTCGCCGCCGGGCTTCGTCTCGACCGCCGAGCCGACGATCCCGAAGCCGTCCTTGGCGTATTCGTAGCCGTGGCTCTTGATCGAGAAGAAGACGCGACGGCCCATCAACCCCGGCTCGTCGAACGCGACGACGCCGTTGGAGTCGGTGACGTAGAGGATCTGGTTGACCGTCCGCAGCTCGACCAGCGGCACGCCCCGGCCGGTCTGCTCGTCGACCACCACGATCCGGAACGGCCGCGCGGCCGTCGCCGGCTCCTCTCCGAAGGCCGTCGCGACGCACGCGAACGCCGCCGCCAGCCATCCCACCCGCGCGTGAATCCGGAAACCTGACATTCCGAGCCCCCTCATTTCGTCGGGCGTTCGTCGTCGCCGTCGCCCGGCTTCGCCTCGATTTCGAGGACCTCGAAGTCGTGTTCCAGCTCGGCGCGTTCGTAGAGTTCGGGGTCGACCTCGGTGATGAAGCGGCTCGGCGTGGAGAAGACGGTCGGGCCGTATCCGCCCCGGCTGATGGTCGACGGGTACGACAGCATCAACTCGTTCTTGGCGCGGCTGACGGCCACGTAGAAGATGCGCCGTTCTTCTTCCTCGCCCCCCGGTTCGTCGACGGCGCGGCGGTTGGGGAAGCCGTCGTCGACGAGTCGGATCACGAAGACGTGCGACCATTCCAGGCCTTTCGCCTGGTGGACCGAGCTGAGGACGAGCAGGTCTGTCGGGTCCTCGCCGCCGGAGGCGTCCACGCCGTAGAGGTCGCCGGCCAGCATGAGGTCGGCCACCAGCCGCTCCAGGCTCTCGTACTTGGCGGCGAGGACCGCGAACTGCTCCACGTCCTTGAGTCGGTTCTCCGGCTTGTCGTAGCGCTGGCGGATCGTGGCGGGATAGCCGCCGGCGAGCACGGCCTGGATGGCGGCGGCCGGACGGTTCTCGGGGTCGGTCGCGCGGATCAGGTTGAGGTCGTTCACGAACGCGGCGAACAGCCCCCGGCTCTTGGGGGGGACGGCCGCCATCGTCCCGGCGGCGGCCACGGCCGAGAACGGGTCGCCCGACGACGCGAGCTTCTGGTAGACGGCCCCCGCCTTGGCCGGGCCGATCCCGGGCAGGAGCAGCAGGAGCCGTCGCCACGACGCCTCGTCGCGGGGGTTGAGGACCACGCGGAGGAACGCCAGCACGTCCTTCACGTGGGCCTGCTCGAAGAACCGGATGCCGCTGCGGACGTTGTACGGGATGTTCCTCGCCAGCAGTTCCCCCTGGAGGACGACGCTGTCGTAATGGTTGCGGTAGAGGACGGCCATCTCGGACAGGGGGACGCCCCGATCGCGCGTCTCCAGGATCTCCTGGCAGACGAGGGCCGCCTCTTCGTAGACGTCGGCCACGGCGACGACCACCGGCTTGAGGCCGTCCGGGCGCGTCGAGACCAGCGACTTGGGGAACCCCGTCTGGTTGCAGGCGATCGACGCCTGCGTCAGCGCCACGATCTGGGGCGTCGAGCGGTAGTTGACGTCCAGGCGGAAGATCCTGGAGCCGGGGTGGCGGTCGGGGAACTTCAGGATGTTGTCGTAGTCGGCCCCTCGGAAACGGTAGATCGACTGGGCGTCGTCGCCGACGGCCGTCAGGTTCCCCGCGCCGGCGGCGGCGAGCTTCTCGACGACCTCGATCTGGAGGGCGTTGGTGTCCTGCATCTCGTCGACCAGGATGTGGCGGAACATCTTGCCTTGCTCGGCGAGCCGCGCGGGATGCTCGTTCAGCAGCTTCAGCCAGAGGACGAGCAGGTCGTCGTAGTCCATGCAGTTGCTCGCCAGCTTGCGCGCGGCGTAGGCCTCGGCGACCTGCTGGATCTCGGCGGTCCACTCGACGAGGTCGCCGGCGGTCTCGGCGACGGCCTCCTCCAGCGACTTCCTGGTGTTGAGGGCGAAGCTGATCAGGTGCTGGACCTGCGAGGGCTTGGGGGCGAGCTTGTTCTTCGACGCCAGCCCGCCGTCGTCCATCGCCAGCCGGAGGAGGTCGGTCTGGTCCTCGCCGTCGAGGATCGTGAAGTTCGGCTCGAAGCCCAGCTCGCGGGCCGAGCGCCGGAGCAGGCGGTTGCCGACGTGGTGGAACGTCCCGGCCCAGACCCGCCCGGCCTCGTTGCCGACGAGCCCGCCGAGCCGGCCGACCATCTCCCGAGACGCCCGTCGCGTGAACGTGACCAGCAGGATCGACTCGGCCGGGACGCCTCGGCCGATCAGCCAGGCGACCCGATACGTGATCACCCGCGTCTTGCCCGACCCCGGGCCGGCCAGGATCAGGTTGTAACCGTCCGGCGCCGCCGCCGCCTCGCGCTGCGACGGATTCAGGTCCTCCGCCAGTTGCCGGGCCAGCCCCTCGGGCGGTTTGTGCTTGAGCGTGATCTTGCGCATGGCGTCCTGGCCGCGGGGGCGAGCGGGAAGGGCCCGTAGACCGTGATCGGCGAACTCCCCCGATTTTAGCAGGTCCGCGAGCCGACCACACGCCCGCTCGGCGTCCGACCCTCGGGGTTCGGTTTCCCCGCCGGATTCGACCGTTTACAGATGTCACAGGCTGGCTCCGGGGCCGTTAGTGATGGCGCGGGACCTCCTTTCGTCTCCTTCGGGCCCCCGGAACCTCCCCTTTCACGTCGAGGGTCGTCACGATGATGCCGCTCGAAGCTCGGCCGGAACGCGCCAGCGCGACGGGTTTCTTTCCTCGTTGGCTGGCCCGCCGGATTTGCACCAGCAATCCGTTCTACATTCTCAGCGCCTGGATGGTCTGTATGGGGTTGCGGGTGTCGTTCGGGGCCCACGCCGACGCCTCGCAGACGTGGGCCCTGTTCGGCGGGATGGCCGGTTACACGCTCCTCCTGGCGGTCACGGCGTGCCTGCTGGTGCGTCGCGTGGGCGTTTGGGACGACGTGCGGACGATCATGCTTCTGGTGGTGCTCCTGATCCTCGCCACGTCGGTGACGTTCGACGACGTGTTCACGCGCGACCCGGTCCGAGGGGCGGCCTGCTACCTCCTGGGGTTGCTGTTCGCCGTGGCGGTCAGCGAGGGCCTGCTGCGAGGGACTCGCCTGGCGCTTCCCGCGCTGTTCCGGGTCCCGTACCACCTGACGCTGGCCCTGTTCTTCCTGTACCCGGTCGCTCTCGCGCCGCTCCTCGACCAGCCCGAGAGCGAGGCCCTGCAATGGGCGCTCTTCGGCTTCTCGCCCGCGGCCGGGCTCATCGCCTTGACCCTGCTCCCGGCCGTCCGGCGCGGCCGGCGATACGTCGCCGACAACGGCAGTCCGTGGCGCTGGGCGTGGTATCCGTGGACGCTGTTCGGCTTGCTCGCGTTCGGGGTCGTCGCGCGGTCGGCGATGCTCTGCTGGTCCATGCACCACGCCGGGAAGGCTTACGGCGCCGAGCCCTACATCTTCGGCGGCTACTTTCTGGCCCCGTTCCTGCTGGCCGTGGCGGCGGTGCTGATGGAGATCGGCGTGGTGGAACGGCGGTCCGGCGTGAAGCTCGTCGCTCTCGCCCTGCCGGCGATCGCGACGGTCCTGGCCGCGATCGGGCATCGCCCCGAACTGGCCTACCAGGAGTTCCTCGGCCGTTTCGAAGGACGGCTGGGGGGGAGCCCGTTGCACCTCACGCTGGCGATTTCCGGGCTGTTCTACGCCGTCGCGGCCTTGCGACGCGTCCCGCTGGCGATCGAGGCCTTGACGGTCGCCCTTGCCGCGCTGGCGTTCGTCGCGACGGAGACTCGCGGCCTGGACGGGCTGGCGGCGCTCCGCCCGCTGCCGCTCCTGGCGATCGCCGCACTCCAGACGGCCATCGGGCTCCGGGATCGAAGCTCCTGGCGCTGCCTGATCGGGGCGGCCTCCCTCACGGCCGTGATCGTCGCGCCGTCGGGCGTCGGCATCCCGCTGACAGGCTGGCGTGAGCCGGCCGCCTTCCACCTGATCATGGCGGCCTCGCTCGTCGTCGGAGCGGTGTTCGACGACGCCTTCGCCCGGCTGGCCCGGGGGCTCGGCGTGGCGATGGCCGTGCTGAGTTGCCTGGTCGCGACGATCGGCTCGATCGAGGCGCCTGCGGGAATCGCGCCGTGGGCGGTCGCGGCGTACCCGCCGGCCGTCGGGCTCGCGCTGTGCGGTTACGGCCTGATCGTGCGCGACCCCACGCCGCTCTGGGCCGCCGCCCTGGTCGCCGCTTCGTGGCTGGCGGCGGGCGGCTGGCGGGGCTACGACGCGCTGCGGTCCCACATCCCGGGCCTCGATTACATCGTGATCGGGCTGGCCTTCTTCGTCGCGGCGGTGCTGACCAGCCTGGCCAAGGCGGGCGTCCCGCTGCGACGGGGGACCTGGACGGGAGGCAAGCCCCGCGACGTCCTCGGCTGACCGGGCCGGGATCGAAATCAGGGCTTCGAGTCGGCCTCCCAGATGGCGCGGATGGTCGACTCGTCGCCGAAGCCGTGGGGGACGGCGGGGCTCGCCGCGTTGGCGTAGTACCAGTGCTTGTCGCCGACGGGGGTGTGGAGGACGCGGTCGCCGGGCATTTGCAGGTGGCCGTTCGGGGCGTGCTCGCGGATCCAGTCCCAGGCGTACCGGAGCCAGGCGGATCGGCGATCGGCGGGCAGGTGGGCGAACCAGCCGATCTCGTCGTAGCCCCAGCACCACACGCCCCCCTGGCCGGGCTCGCCCGGCTTGTCGCAGGGGCCCCAGTTGTCCAGTTCGACGAGATACGGCAGGTGCTCGCAGGTCCAGCCGCTGAAGGTCGTTCCGCCCCGGCTGCGGCCGTAGAAGCTGTCGAGGAAGCCGACTTCCAGCACTCCCTCCATCGGCTTCTCGGGGATCTCCTTGACCCGGAGCGGGAACGAGTGGAAGTCCAGGAGCAGCTTGCCGTCGCGGACCAGGCCGCCGCCGGGGACGTGGGCGTCGCAGAGGATGATCCCTCGCCGGGCTTTCCTCGCCGCGTGCGCCCGGGCCCGCTCGAAGACCTTCGCATAATGCGCCAGGTCGCGGTCGTTGCGGTTCATCAACTCCACCTGGCCGTAGTGGAGCGCCTCGACGCCGATGTCGATGTACGACGCGGCCAGGAAGTGGAACCAGAGTTGGGTCTCCGTCCGGCTCACGTCCGGGACGATCGTCCCCTTCCCCCACTGATCGCGGAACGCGCCGTCGGGGAAGGCCATGTCGGCGAATCGGAAGTTGCGGGACTCGGCCGGGAGCCCCAACGCCTCGAAGGCCCAGGCCGGGATCGGCACCCGGTCGACCTCGTGGGAGACGATCTCGAAGATGCAGGCCTGGGCGATCATCTCCGGGTCGGCCTCGTGGGCCTTCGGGATCAGCCCCTGAGCCCGCTCCATCTTCGCGAGCAGGTGGGATTCGCCCCCCCAGAAACAGAGACTCCGTCCCAGGAACTTCGCCCCGACGGAGGTGAGCATGCGCAAGTTGTCGGCGAAGTCCCCCTGACCGATGAACAGATCTTGCGTCGTGATCGCTCGCGATAGGTAGTTCTTTAGCACCTCTCGCGAGATCGTGCTGCTGAATCCGTAATCGCGCCCGGCCGCGAAGGCCCGCGCCGGCGCGCCTCCAAGGGCCGACCACGCGCCGAAACCCAGCGCCAGACGAGCGAAATCACGACGGTTCCAGCTTTGAGAACGCATCCCTTGCACCTCTCGCGATCGAACGGGCCCGCGACGGGCCGACCAGACTCATTTCGCCCAGTTTGGCCCCTCCTCCGCCCCGACGCCAGGGGACGCCGGCCGGTTCTCGCACCTGAGAGGCTTGCTGGTCAAGACGGCCGCCTCTCCCGATCCCGGTTGCGTCGCTTCATCCCCCATCCGGCGGCGGCGGCGAGGGCGAAGACGGCCCACGCGCCGGGCTCGGGCACGCTGTTCGGCGTCAGGAGGAAGTTCGAGGACACCCCGTCGGGATTATTGCCCATGCCGAGGATCTGGCCCTTGTCGTTGATGTCCAGCAGGCTCAGGTTCTTCCAGTTCAATCCAGGGGGAAGGAGTTCGGCCAGCCTGTGGATGGTCGTCTCGCCCGCGGCGGCGTAGAAATAGCCCCCATCCTCCCTCCTGCTGTAATCGTTGACCCGCGAGATCTGGCCGATGATCTCGCCGGCGGCGTTGATTTTGGTTCCTTGGATGGAGTTCCAGTAGTCGTCCGTCAGCATCCTGGTGGTCCAACCGGTCGGGTTGGGGAGGGAGTTGGGCGTGTGTACGACGGTTTTATACATGTACCGGCCGGGGGAGCCGTTGCCGAGGCTGGTGATCATGAGGCTTCCGTCGGGGGTGCCGTCTGCGACCTCGGCCCAGGTGGAATGGCCGTAGGACGGCAGATGGAGATTCGATCCTCCGCTCCATCCTTTACCGTCCCGGTACGTCGGCCCATTGGGAATGGTGCGGATCGGCCGCTCGATGAGGTTGCCGCCGTTGTCGAGCCCTCCCTTCCCACTGTAGGGGCCCAGATTGGTGAAGGTGTAGTTGCGCAGGGGGGCTGCGGAGACTGCTGGGGCGAGCAGTCCGAAGGCCGCGATGCAATAAAGCGGGAGGAGACGGCCGGTGATGCGAGGCATGGGTTTACGTCCTTCCTGGAGTGCCTGCGTGGTGTCGCGGGGGGGCGTTCCAACGCCTCCGCTTGTTTAAGCCGCCTGCGGGGACGGTAGCTGGGATGGTCCGATCGGTCAATGCCAGTGTCCGGCTCGCCCGAAAGTCTGGTTGAGACGGTCGAGACGGGAATGACCGCCGAAAATGTCCGCCGCACCTTTGACAACGGCGGCGTCAAGTCGTATTTCGTGGGAATGTCGTCGGCGTTCGACGTTTTGGATCGCCGGCTCGGCGCGAACTCGGATTCGCGTGACATTCATCCTTGATGAACACCTTTGGGAGTATCCACTGTGAAGACCCGCGCGTCGCGGCGGCTGCGCGCGCCTTCGATCGAGTTGCTGGAATCGCGTCGCCTGCTGGCCCTTTCGGCCGCCTACCTCGGTCAGGACGGGCTCGACTACGTGGGGACGGATCGCGGGCCCGACGGCGTGGGGAGGGCCGTCCCCTATCCCAACGATTACCAGGACGTCCACATCCGGCTCGACGGTCTGGACCCGAACAAGACGGTCGCCAAGGTCCACGTCGCGAAAGAAGGAGGAGGATGGGACTGGACCTGGTGGAACACCGGCAAGGGCCAGTCCGCCTACTTCACGCGCGACTCGGTCAACAGCACGACCGGCCACGTCTACATCGAGCCGCGCGATCCCTATTCCGCCAACCATCTTTTCCAGGAGATCGCCGTCTAGTACGTCGGTGATTCGGCGCCGGTCACGACGACCACGAGGGCGACGGCGGCGGTCGACCTGGCCCTGCGGGCGCCAGGCAAGCAACTGCAAGTCACGTCGCTGGCGCAGGTAGCGCAGGACTGGACGAGCCCTAGCCTCAACGTCGGCCCCGACGGCGTCCAGGACGTGCGTATCCAGTTGGCGAACCTCTCGCCCTCCGATATCCGCCGGGTCGTTCTGGAGGGGCCTTCAGGAGGCCGAATCTGGGGCTGGGGGTGGAACAAGAATGAAGCCGTCGCCGTGGAAGACCACATGACCGCCGAGTTTCGCAATCGAACCGGCGTCACCGGCTCCACGGCCGAGTTGTTCGTCGGGGCGGACGAGAACTTCCTGAATCAGACGTTCACGTTGACCGTGACTTACGCCGACGGCAAACCGGGAAACCCAGATGATCCGATCCAATATAATCGGAAGGACAAGCCGCACCGCGTCACATTCACCGTCACCTCGGTGACGAGCGCGACGGCCGCCATGCCCGCCGTCGCGAACGCGAACCAGCCTCAGTTCCAGGCGTACAGCGAGCCGCAGGATCTGGCCACGGGGAAGAGCCGAATCCGGATCGTTCCGGGGAGCCTGCCCACGACGTCTGCGATCGTGAAGGCCCGGCTCGGCAACCAGCACGGAACGACCTGGGACATGGACCTGAGCGACGGCAACCTTTACCAACTCAAGTACGACGCGGGAGCGGGACGCTTCGACTTCCTCCCCGTCCGCGACGAGCGAGGATCGAACCTCACGCTGGTTCTGACCTTCGCCGACGGCAAGAAGGCGTTCGCCCGCTTCGCCGGAGTGGAAAGCGACATCAACCGCCGCTATCCCGATTCGCGAATCGGAGAGACCGCCTGGGACGTCAACAGCGCGGCGAGTCTGATCTCGGCGTTGAACGCTCAAAAGCCGCTGATCCAGCTTCAGTCGGGCTCCTATACATTCAACGGGCCGCTCACGCTCAACTACCCGGTTCGCATCAAGGCCGCTCCGGGAGTGACAGTGACTCTGACGTTCGCTCTGAACAACACGAACTACGGCAGCGCCGGAGCCTTCGTCGTGAATTCAAGCCACGTCGCGCTCGACGGCTTCGCCATCCGGTTTCAGGGATACACTGACGTTCTGGGTTCGCCGCCGGACGGATGGGCCGTCATCCGGGGGAAAACCGACGACCAGGATGTTGATGTGTCGATCACGAATCTGGATGTCGAGGCTCCGCGGCCTGGTCCCAGTGAGCCCCACCAGAAGGCGCTCGATCTGATGCACTTCGACGACAAGGACTCAGGGGTCATTTCCGGCAACGTTCTGAAGGGGGGGAGTGTAGTTCTGGGGCACGGCCCCTGGTTGGTGGCCGACAACAAGTATCTAGGGGCGGTGGCGAGGACGACGGCTCAATCCTTCCTGGCGGGCTATCACCTTCACGACGTGGTCATCCGGGGCAACGATCTGCGACAGGAGGAGGCGGAGGGCTACGCGCTGCGGTTCTTCTCGTTCGGCTCGTCGGACCACGGCCGCTGGTTCAACCTCGCCATCGAGAACAACAAGGTTCGCGCGGGGATCGGCAACCCCCCGACAATTACGCCCCGCTCGGGGGAAATAGCCCCGAGATCATGTTGTTCGAGCAGTATCTGCCGCGATTCGAGGGGAAGCCGTCGGCGATCTCCCCGGATGGCTACGTGGTCCGGGTTCCCTACGTCCAGGGGGCCGTCTCGGAAGCCGGCGACGTCGTCTCGATTTTGACTGGAGTCCACGCCGGCCAGTGGCGGATGATCGCGGCGAAGTTCAGCGACACGGAGTATCTGCTTACCGAGCCGTTGCCGCTGGGCGATTACGTGATCTCGATCGGACGAGGGCTGGTCAACGCGACCATCCGCGGCAACGAGATCGACACGACGGGGCGGCACAACGAGACCGTCGGCCTCGTCATCACGAACAACGCCTGGGGGACCCGCGTCCTCGACAACACCTTCGTCGGCAACAACAGCCTTCGAATCCAGGCCGACGCAACCCAGGAATATCCGCCGGGCTCGAATCCCTCCCAGGTGATCTGGGGGAAGATGCTGATGCCCGTCTTCGACCTGACGGTCGACGGCAACACGTTCCGGGGGAACACGGGGGTCATCGGGGTTTCGCACGACAAGGCGTCGACGGTCGGACGCACCTACCTCACGGGGAGGTTCACGAACAACAAGTTCATCCGGGAGGGAGGCTCCGGGACCGGGATGCAGATCGGCCTTAAGGATTATGCCCAGAGCGCCCATCCCTGGATCACTCCGGGCGCCTTGCGGCTGACCACGCAAAACAACTGGTGGGCGGACGCCTCGGCGGGGGGCGAGGGGACGATCCTGGTGACGGCGGCGCTGGTCGACGGCGTGGGGTCTCCATTGCGGACGATCAACCTGCCCGGCGCGTCCCTCGTCACCGGGCTCTCTCGGGGGCAGGACGGGCGCGACTTCATCGGCTCGGGCTCGAGTTCGACGGGCCCGGACGGTTTCCAGGATGTCCATCTGGTGCTCTCGGGGCTTCCGGAGGGGAAGACGATCTCGAAGGTCAAGATCGATGGCCAGGGCGGTGGCACCTGGTGGTTCGGCGACACGGGGACGACGGACAAGGCAGTTCTGGTCCGCAACGGAACCACGGCCGACCTGTACATCCAGCCCTACCAGAACGAGACCGGACGCTACTTCACGATCAACATCACCTACACCGACGCGCCGACGCCGCCCCCGGTGGTGATAAGCTCGATCCACGCGATGGCGAAGCTTCCGATGCTCGCGAATCGGGTGGTTCCGTCTGGGATCGTCACCGCTCGCGGCAGCAACCCCGGCGGCGGCGAGGGGGCCGCGCAGGCGTTCGACGGCACGGCCCAGACCAAGTGGCTGGACTTCGCCGGTTCGAGCTGGATCCAGTATCAGTTCGCGGCGGGGGCGGCGCACGTGGTCACGCAGTACACGATCACCAGCGCGAACGACACGGCCACATTTCCCACTCGGGCCCCGGAGAGTTGGATTCTCAAGGGGTCGAACGATGGCGCGAACTGGACGATCCTCGATTCGCGTCGCGGCGAGGCGATCACGGCGAACTTCACGTCGCGGACGTATCGCTTCTCGAACACCACGGCGTTCAAATACTACAAATTCGACGACATCCTCGCCGGCAAGGACGCCAACGGCGACCGAGGCTCGGTCATCCAGGTGGGTGAGATCGCTCTCCAGACCTCTCGGGTCCTCGCGGTCAAGGCCGGCTCGGCGACGGTCGCGGGGTGGGGCGACGACGCGGCCCACGCGAGCGGCGGCAACTTCTATTCCACCGGACAGTTCATCGACGTGAGCGCCGTCGTCGACCCCGCCCCCCAGTCGATCTATCAGAACGAGCGAAACGGGAACTTCACGTACACGATCTCGGGGCTGGCACCCGGCGGCAAGTACAAGGTGCGTCTCCACTTCGCCGAGAACTATTGGACGGCGCCCGGCCAGCGCACGTTCAACGTTGCCGTCAATGGATCGCTCGCGCTCGATCATTTCGACATCCTCGCCGCGGCTGGGGGCCAATACAAGGCGGTCGTGCGCGAGATCGACGCGACGGCCGATTCCCTCGGCAGGATCGTCGTGAACTTCGACGGCACCGGTCAACCCGACCAACCCAAGGTCGGGGGCGTCGAGGTCGTGATCCCGAATATCGACCTCGCCCGCGGCAAGAGCGTCACGTCGTTGATCAATGAAAGCTCCTCGTTCGGCCCCGGCAACGTCGTGGACGGCGACGAGACGACTCGCTGGTCCAGTGGGCAGTGGTCCCGGAACAATCAGATCGCGTGGCTCGTGATCGACCTCGGTGCCCGATTCGACATCGACCGCGTCAGACTCAATTGGGAGGCCGCCTTCGGCGTCGACTACCAGATCCAGGTGAGCGACGACGGAAGCGACTGGACGATGGTTCGGGACGTCGTTGGGGCCACGACGGGGGGCGTCGTGGAACACGCGAATCTCAAGGCGGGAGGACGGTATGTGCGAATCTATATGACCCGATCTCGCATCAATCCGACGAACAACTTCTCGATCTACAGCGTGAACGTTCACGGTGCCTGAGCGTGGAAAACCGACCGGATGCGGAGGCCGGCCCATGCATCATCGCCTCGGCCCCTTCGTCGTTTATTGGAGTCGGGGCCGAGGCGGGGGGCCTCGGCGGCAGGCGTTGTAGTTAGGCTCAAGTCCTGACCGGCCCGCGTCTGGCGGATGCTCGGTGGAAGGCCGTCCGGGACGGCGTCTGTCTCCCGGCTTCGGGTGGCCCCACACGCCTGGAGTTCGGACTTTGAGTGCCGTGGGTCGTCTTCGGCCCGTGTCGCGAGGACCCACGATCCGCACTGGGTTCCGAAACCGATTGTCATCCGTCGTCGTCGCGGTTATAATCTGTTGTTGAGATTCAATCTCAATGTCGAGGTCGATTCTGAGCAGGTCTTCTCCCGTTCGGCGCACGCGTTGGGGCGGGATCCGGGGCGAGTCTTCTTCCGCATCCTGTGGGTCGAGGTCCAAGCATGAAGGCGCAGACGCTTGCGGTTCAGGGAGAGGAGACGGGGGAGATGGTTCCCTTGTCGTTGCTCCGGGTCGGCGAGACCGGGTGCGTCGGCGAGGTGCTCGGCCACGTCGATCTGGTCCATCGACTCCGCGAGATGGGGTTTTATGACGGAGCGAAGGTCAAGATGATCCGCAAGGGGAGCCCCTGCATCATCGGCCTGGCCGGCCAGCGGCTGGGCTTCCGGTGCGACGACCTCGCCCGCGTCCTGGTCCGCATCCCGGCGATGGCCTCCTGAGCCCTCGCCCCGCGCCCGCCTTCTCGGGCGGCGAGACGCCGTCTCGTCGTCCTTCCCTCCCCTTTGGACCCAAATCAACCTGCCATGGCGGTCGCCTCGGACAAGACAACCTGGACGATTGCGCTGGTGGGCAATCCCAACACCGGCAAGTCGACGCTCTTCGGGGCGCTCTCGGGCGTCGCCCAGCGGGTGGGGAACTATCCGGGGGTGACGGTCGAGAAGCGGACGGGCGAGGTCGCCCACGACGGCCGGCGGTGGTCGCTGGTCGACCTTCCGGGCACCTATAGCCTGGCCCCACGCTCGCCCGACGAGATGGTCACGGTCGACGTCCTGCTGGGGCGTCGGGCCGACGTCCCGCCGCCCGACGTCATCATCTGCGTCGCGTCGGCCGTCAATCTGGACCGGAATCTCTACCTGGTCAGCCAGGCGATGGAGATGGGCCGTCCGGTCGTCCTCGCCCTGACGATGAACGACCTGGCCGAGGCCGAGGGGACGAAGGTCGACGCCCAGGCCCTGTCGCGACGGCTCGGCATCCCGGTCGTCGCCGTCCAGGCCCAGCGCCGGGTGGGGCTCGACGCCCTCAAGGATGCGGTGGAGCGGGCGGGGGTGAGCGACCCACCGACGATCGACGGCCTGTTCCCCGAGCCGTTCCAGTGCGAGATCGACAGGTTGGCCGCGGATCTGGACGGCCGGCTCGGGGCGAACCTCACCGGCGCCCACTCGACGCGATATCTGGTCGAACGCCTGGTCCTGGACGCCGGCTCGTACGTCGAGGAGGCGCTGGGGCTCCCGGAGGCCGAGCGGCAGGAACTTCGAGGCCGCGTCCAGGAGGTCCGGGACCGGCTCGCCGAGGCCGGCTGCCGCACGCCCGAGGTGGAGACGACCTCGCGATACGCCTGGATCGCCGACGCGACCGAGGGGGTCGTCGTCCACGGCGTCGAGGCGGGCCCTCGAGTCGCCGACCGCCTCGATTCGGTCCTCACGCACTGGTTCTGGGGCTCGCTGATCCTGATCGCCGTCCTGCTGCTGACCTTCAGCGCGGTCTTCGCCTGGGCGACGATCCCCATGGACTGGATCGACGCCGGGATCGGGGCCGTCGGGGCCGCGATCGAAGGGGCGATGCCCGAAGGGCCGATCCGCAGCCTGCTCGTCGACGGGATCGTCGGCGGCATCGGCGCCGTGGTCATCTTCCTGCCCCAGATCATGATCCTCATCGGCATCCTCGCCGTCCTGGAAGAGTGCGGCTACCTGTCCCGCGCGGCCTACCTGATGGACCGGATCATGGTCCACGTCGGCCTGAGCGGCAAGTCGTTCATCCCGCTCCTCTCCTCGTTCGCCTGCGCCATCCCCGGCGTTATGGCGACGCGGGTGATCGAGAACCGTCGCGACCGACTGACGACCATCCTGATCGCCCCGCTGATGAGCTGCAGCGCCCGCCTGCCGGTCTACGTCCTGATGATCGGCGCGTTCATCCCGAAGCGGGCGTACCTGGGGGGCTGGGTCCAGCTCCAGGGGCTGACCATGGTCGGGATGTATCTCGTGGGGGTGGTCGTGGCCGCGGCCGTGGCCCTGATCCTCAAGCGGACGTTCCTCCGCGGCGCCACTCCCATCTTCCTGATGGAGATGCCCGCCTACCAGTGGCCCTCGCCGGTCGTCGTCGTGAAACGGATGCTCGAACGGGGCTGGGACTTCCTCTACAACGCCGGCACGATCATCTTCGCCGTCTCCATCGTGATGTGGGGCCTGCTGTATTACCCCCGGCTCTCCGACGCCGACCTGGCGCCGATGCTCGCCGTGAAGGAGCAGGCCGGGCGCGAGCTGGACGCGGCGCGGTCGGCGGGCGACGAGGCGCAGGCCGCCGACGCCGAGGAGGCCGTGCAGGCCGCCGACGACCACATCGCCGGGGCCCAGCAGCGGCAGAGCCTGCTCGGCCGGATGGGGAGGGTCATCGAGCCGGTCGTCCGCCCGCTGGGCTGGGACTGGCGGATCGGCAGCGCGGCGATCGCCTCGTTCCCGGCCCGCGAGGTCGTCGTGGCGACCCTCGGCGTCATCTTCGACGTCGGCGAGGACGTGGCCGAAGGGGAGGGGGAGCAGCGGCTCACCCAGGCCCTCCAGGCGGCGACCTGGCCGGACTCCGGCAAGCCCCTGTTCACGATCCCGGTCGCGCTCTCGATCATGGTCTTCTTCGCCCTCTGCGCCCAGTGCGTCTCCACGCTGGCGGTCGTCTGGCGCGAGACCGGGAGCTGGATCTGGCCGGCGCTCTCATTCTCTTACATGACGATCCTGGCCTACATCGGGGCCTTCCTGACCTATCAAGTGGGGACGTGGCTCGGCTCGTGAGGGCCCGGCGAGGAGGCGCGGAATGGGCTGGCAAGACGCGGTCGCGATCGGCGTGGTCCTGGGCGCCTCCCTCTACCTGATCAGCCTCGTCTGGCGCGGCGTCGCCGGCGAGAAGTCGGCCGGCTGCGGCGCCGCCTGCGGCAAGTGCTCGGCGGGCGGAGGCCGCGAGCCCGCGCAGGTCGTCTCGATCGGCCCGGCCCCCGCCGCGAAGGCTTCGGGCCGCTCCCAGCCCTCGGGGCCGCTCTGAATTCCTTCGTCCTGAAAACGCGACGAAATCTCGACTTGCGCCTTGAACTAACCTGTCGTCGGGATATAGATTAAGTTCGCAGAACGGTTCGATCCGGTCAGGCCCCGCCCGTCTCCCTTCCATGACGGGGCCGCAAACCCGCGAGCGACGATCCCGAATACATGACGCACCGACGCGCCAGCCTATCCCTGTTCGCGCTCCGCCTGGGAGTGTTCCTGGCCGCCGGGGCCCTCGCCCTGGCCTCGCCGTCGAACGCTCGCGCGGGCTGCGTGGGACTGGCGCATCGGGGGAGCGACCAGACGACGGACGTTCTCGGGCTTTCGCCCGATCTCATCGACGCGGCCCGCGCGGCCGCCGAGTTCGGCGACGCCCCCCTGAAGCCCGGCGGCTGCACCGGGGCTTTCTGCTCCAAGCCGATCAACTCCGGCGGCATGGATTTCAGCGGCGGCGTCGACCTCCGCGTCGAACTCTGGGCCCACGCCGTCGACCGGGCCGATCTCCTCGGCCCCGGCCGCTCGCGGACGATCCTTGCTTCGGTCGAACTCCACCCGATCCTCCGCCGCGATCTCATCTTCCACCCCCCCCGCTGACCGTCGCCGATCCCTCGGCCCCCTCACGCCCGGATCGCGCCCCGCGCCCTCTCGAGTCGGGAGATGCAACGCGCGGGCCGACCACCGCGTCCCGTCGCGTCGCCCCCGCCCGTTCGCAGTCCACGCCCTCGCGGCGTCGCGGCGAACCGGCTCGACGATGCGCCTGAGGACCGGCCCCGACGACGCCCCGTCGCGCCCCAAGAAGCGTGCGCGACCGCCGTTCCCCGAATCCCCGAACATTCCGATTGAAAGGTCTTCTCATGATCACGAGACGACTCATGGCCGCGTCGTCGGTCCTGGCGGCGCTGTCGACCTTGCACGCGACGGCCGGCGACGAATCGCCCTCCGCTCCCTCGCCGGTGGCGGTCACGCGGCCCGGCTTGAAGCAGGTGCTCGAAGGTTCCAAGCAGAGCAAGCCCCGGCTGCCGCTCCCCCCCTTGACCGAGGAGGACAAGGCCCGCGCCGAGAAGGCCGCCGCCGACCCCAAGCGCGGCGTGTTCGCGGGGATCGTCAACAACGGCCGGATGCGCAATTATTATCTCGCCCCCGAGTTCCGAAGCGAGTTCTACGTGCGGCCGTCGGACGTGGGAAAGACCGACCCCAAATCGATCCTCCGCATGGGCGCGGGCGACCCGGCGATGCCGCTCGACCCGACGGTGCGGATCATGTTCTTCTGGCTCGTCGCGAGGGCGAACAACTGCTACTACTGCCTCGGCCATCAGGAGGTCAAACTGAAGGCGGCCGGCGTCACCGACGACCAGCTCGCGGCGCTCGACACGGACTGGTCGGCGTTCCCACAGGCCGACGCTGCGGCGTTCGCGTTCGTGAAGACGCTGGCGAAGGCTCCCCAGGAAATCGCCGACGCCGACCTCGACGCGCTGCGCGGCCATCATGACGACCTCGCGATCCTCGACATGATCTTCTCGACCGGCAACTACTGCGCGATGACCCGCTGGACCGGCGGCCTGGCGATCCCCCAGGAGGACCATCGCGACTACCTGACCCCGACCGCCGCGGCCTATCGCGAGCTCCCCAGCCTGGTCGCGCCGCTGGACCCGGGTCGGGCGGCGGCGCAGGCCGTCTGCAAGCCCTCGGCCGCGAACCGCCCGGCGCTGGAGTCGCGGTCGGACGTGGAGGCCCGCCTGGCCGCGGCCCGCGATCGGAAGCCCCGCCTGCCGCTGGTCGAAGAGGAGAAGGCCCGCAAGATCCTCCCCGACGACTGGTCCGCCGCCCCGCTGCCGAACTGGGTCCGCCTCCTCGCGAACTTCCCCGAGGCCGGCAAGGCCCGCATCGTGAGCCTCGCCGCCGGGGCCTCGGCCGACAAGGGCGTCCTCGACCCGACGCTTCGCGCCCAGATCGCCTGGATCGCCGCCCGCCAGGACCGAGCCTGGTACGCGCTCGGGCACGCCAAGAAGCGGCTCCAGGAACTCGGCCAGTCGGACGACGCGATCTTCGCCCTCGACGCCCCGGACGACCGCTTCACGCCGGGCCAGAAGGCCGCATTCCACCTGGCGAGGAAGCTGACCGTCGACCCGGCCATGGTCACCGACGCCGACGTCGAAGCCGTCCGCAAGCATTACAACGACCGCGAGACCGCCGAGGTCGTCTACTTCGTGACCGTCGCCTCGTTCTTCGGCCGCGTCACCGAGGCCGCCGGACTCCCCCTGGAGTTCTGACGAGACCTTGAATCCGAATCATTTCATCCCTTCATCAGAACCTAGACCGGAGGCTCCACGCATGACGACCGCTCTCGCAACGTCTCGCCGCCGTGGTTTCACGCTGATCGAGCTGCTGGTGGTGATCGCCATCATCGCCGTCCTCATCGCCCTGCTGCTGCCGGCCGTCCAGGCGGCGCGCGAGGCCGCCCGCCGCGCCCAGTGCGTCAACAACCTGAAGCAGATCGGCCTGGCGGTCCACAACTACCACGACACCCACCAGAAGTTCCCGCTGGGTCGGGTGGTGGAGGTCGCCGGCTCTGCCGTGAGCATCAACAAAGCCTATTCGCCCCACAGCCAGATCCTGCCGTTCGTCGAGCAGTCGCCGCTGTATCAGGCGATCAACTTCAACCTGACCTGGAACCCCGACCCGAACAACGGCGGCTACGACGGCAACAAGACCGCGAGGGCCACGCTGGTCTCGGCGTTCCTCTGCCCGTCCGACGCCGTGACGACCGTGCCCCAGGGCTACGCCGGGACCAACTACCGCGCCAGCGAAGGGTCGAACTTCCTGTTCGGCCACGGCAAGTCCGACCCGACCGGCGTGAACGCCGCCCTCCGCGGCCCCGACGGCGTCTTCTTCGCCAACGAGGCGAAGGGGATGGCCGAACTCAGCGACGGCACGTCCAACACCGCGATGTTCAGCGAGCACATCCTGGGCGACTTCAGCCAGGCCATCGCCAGCGAGCACGGCGACACGTTCAACCCCGGCGCCTATCCGGCCACCCAGGACGAGGCCGTGCAGGCCTGCCGCGAGATGAACTGGAAGGACCTCTCCAAGCAGGGCTTTTCCGACGTCGGCGCCCCCTGGCTCTACGGCTACCACTCGACGACCTCGTACTACCACGTCGGCCCGCCCCAGAGCCGGTCTTGCATGTTCCCGCCGCTGCGGATCGCCACCACGGCCAACAGCAAGCACCCCGGCGGCGTCAACGTCCTGCTGGGGGACGGCTCGGTCAAGTTCGTCAAGGATTCGGTCAACATCCAGACCTGGCGCGCGATGGGCTCTCGCAACATGGGCGAGATCATCAGCAGCGACGCCCTGTGATTCGGCCGGAGGATTCTTGATATGAAGGTTCGACGAATCGTCCGATCCTCCTGGGCCGTCGCCCTGGTCGCCGCCGCCTGGGGCGCGGCGGGATGCGGCGACGCGGCCCCGTCGCCCACCGACCCGGCCGCCTCCCGCGTCCACCTCGCCGCCGCGCTCGACGCCTGGAAGGCCGGCGGCGCGCAGGCCGACCTCTCCGCGAAGTCCCCGCCGGTCCAGGTCCTCGACCGAGACTGGCAGAAGGGGACCAAGGTCACGGACTACCGGATCGAGGGCGAGGGCCAACCCCTCGGCGCGGGCGTCCAGTGGCCGGTCGAGTTGACCCTCGTCAACGAGAAGGGGAAGAGCGCGAAAAAGCGGGTCGTCTACGTCGTCAACGACGGCGACGTCGTCTCCATCGCCCGCCAGGACGTCGATTTCTAGGCGTCGGCCGAACCGGCCGGGCCCGAGCCGCGTTCGAGGACCAGGTACGACGCATCGAACGGATTCGATGCGTCGGCCTCCCATCGTTCGTCGTGGACGGCCCGCCA
Source organism: Planctomyces sp. SH-PL62 (assembly GCF_001610895.1). Taxonomy (NCBI): domain Bacteria; kingdom Pseudomonadati; phylum Planctomycetota; class Planctomycetia; order Planctomycetales; family Planctomycetaceae; genus Planctomyces; species Planctomyces sp. SH-PL62. The sequence continues at coordinate 3,619,906 of NZ_CP011273.1, forward strand.
GTCGGGCGCGGCGAGCGGGTCGAACGGGAAGTACGTGTCGCCGGGAAAGTCGCCTTCCACGAGCGTGAGGTGGATCCGCGTGGCGAGGGCGTGGAATGCCTCGTAGACCTGGCCGCCGCCGATGATCATGGCTTCCTCGGCCCCCGCGAGCCGGGCCTGCTCCAGGGCCTGTTCGACCGAATGCGCGACCTGGATTTCCGCCGTGTGCGGGAACGAGCCTCGCGACAGGACGATGTTCAACCGGCCCGGCAGGGCTCGGCCGAGGGATTCGTGGGTCTTGCGGCCCATGATGATCGGCTTGCCCCAGGTCAGGGCGCGGAAGTGCCGCAGGTCGCGCGGGAGCCGCCAGGGGAGGGCCCCGTCGCGGCCGATCACGCGGTTCCGGGCCATGGCGACCACGAAGGAAACGTCCATCACGGCTCCTTCGCGGTCAGACCGCGACCTCTCCCCGCAGGGCCGGCCACGATTGGTATCCGACCAGCCGGATCTGGGACCGCTCGACGGTCGCCAGGTCGCGGACGCCGGCGTCGATCTCCAGCCGGGGCGGGGGCAGGGGATCGCGCCCGAGCTGTTCGTCGACCTGATCTAGATGGTTGGTGTAGATGTGAGCGTCGCCGAACGTGTGGATGAATTCGCCGGGCTCCAATCCCGTGACGTGGGCCGTCAGGTGGGTGAGCAGGGCGTAGCTGGCGATGTTGAACGGGACCCCCAGGAACAGGTCGGCGGAGCGCTGGTAGAGCTGGCAGGAGAGCCGACCGGCGGCGACGCTGAACTGGAAGAGGGTGTGGCAGGGGGGGAGGGCCATCTCGGCGATCTCGGCCGGGTTCCAGGCGGAGACGATCAGCCGCCGTCCCACCGAGGCGGTCGGGTCGGCGATCACGGCCTTGATCCCGGCGACGAGTTCGGCGATCTGGTCGATGTCGCGACCGTCCGGGGCCTGCCACGACCGCCACTGCCGGCCGTACACCGGACCCAGTTCGCCCTCCTCGTCGGCCCATTCGTCCCAGATGGTGACGCCATGTTCGCGGAGGTAGGCGATGTTCGTCGACCCCCGCAGGAACCAGATCAGCTCGTGGGCGATCGCGTTGAACGCCGTCTTCTTGGTCGTGACCAGGGGGAAGCCGTCGGCCAGGTCGAACCGGATCTGGCGGCCGAAGACGCTCAGGGCGTCGACCTTCTCGCCCGTCGAGCGCAGGACGGCCCGAGTCGGCTTGCGCAGGCCGTTCTCGCGCACGTCCTTCAACAGATCCAGATACGGGCGCATGTCGAGGCTTCTCGCCGGTCGGGGACGCTAGGTCGGAGCAGATAAGATTATTCGGCGCCGGGCAAGGCCTTCGCTGAGGACTTCTCGGGCGGCGTGGGCGCGGAGGGTTCGGTCGCGACGACGGCTTCGGGGCGCGCGGTGACGACGATCAGGCGCTCCTCGTAATGCTTGCGGCCGACTCCTCTGACACCGAGGGAATGCGGGCCCAGGCTGACGACCAGGCCCCCCTGGGAGGGTATCATCCAGTCTCCCTCGATGCGTCGCGTGGAGACTTCGGGGACTTGGATCGTGCCGGCGATGGCGGTCTTGTCGGCGGCTTCGGGCCGGAGCTTGCCCAGGAGCGACGTCTTGACGACCTCGGGGTCGGCCTCCGGGTTCGTCACGCTCTCCTTGTAGCTCGTGGTGACGAAGCCGAGGAGCTTGTTGTGCTGGACGATCATGTGGGCGAAGAGGACCGGGCCCTTCATCCGGGTCCGGGAGAGCTCGACGCGGACGCCGTCGTGGATCTGGTCGACGACGGGCTGGAAGGCGATGTGGGTCCCCTCGTTCGGCGGGCCGTCGGAGACCCGGTTCAGGTGGGCGACGTAGTGGGTCTCGTCCTCGTTCGACATCCGCACGGGGTCGCCCAGCCGGGCGACCATGCGAGGGGCCTGGAGGACGCGGGCCTGGGGGTCGGACTGGCAGGTCGCGACCAGCTCGCGGACGCCGTCGGCGTCGAGCGCCCAGACGGCGACGCCGTCCCGCCGCGCGATCGGCTGGAGTTTGGCCAGCATCTTCCCGCGCCAGTCGGGGTTCGCGGCCGTGAGGTCGTGGATCTCGAATGCGATGTGCGGAGGCTCGGCGGCCGCGGTGGTCTTCGAGGAGAGTTCGGCGACGGCCGCCTCGGCGAGCTTGCTGGGGGTGTGGGCCTGTCCGATCCCGACGCCTGCGGCCATGAGCATTGCGGTCAAGAGCGGCATCCGTGAACCTCCTTGCGACCACCGGGCGAGATCGACTGCGATCGGCGCGGATCCTCCACGCGGCGGCGATCGTGGTCGAACGCCCGGGATCGGTCAAGGCGAAGGTTCGGATCCTGCAGTCGCGTCACTGCGACCAGGAGGTCGGCGTCCGATCCCATCGGTGCTTGCGAAGCTCGGCCAGCAGGTCGTCCGGGAGCCGTCGGCCGTCGCTCGCGCCGAGATTGGCTTCCACGTTGCGGACCTTCCGCATGCCCGGAATGATCGTCGAGACGGTCGGTTCCTGGAGGATGAACCGCAGGGCGAGTTCCGGCATCGTCATTCCGGCCGGGACCAGGGGACGCAAGGCCTCCGCGCGGTCGACGCTCCGCGACAGGTTCTCGGGGACGAAGTACGTGTTCCGCCAATCCCCCTCGGGCCACTTCGTCTCCCTGGTGAGGGTGCCGGTGAGCGTCCCCTCGTCGAACGGGACGCGGGCGATCACGGCGACGTCCCGCTCGCGGCAGAGGGGGAACAGCTCGTCCTCGGGGGCCTGGTCGAAGATGTTGTAGATCACCTGGACCGCGTCGATGGCGTCGGTGCGCAGGGTGCGCAGGACGTTGGTCGGCTCCCAGCGATTGACGCTCACGCCGAAGCCCCGGACCAGCCCCTCGCGCTTGAGGTCTTCGACGGTGCGGAGCCAGCGGTCGTCGTCGGCCCAGGCGTCTTCCCAGACGTGGAACTGCTGGAGGTCAATCGTCGAGACGCCGAGGTTGGTCAACGACTTCTCGGTGTACTCGCGGATATGGTCCGGCGGGAAGCACTCGTCGAGCGTCATCCCCCGGCGCGACGGCCACTGGAAGTTCTTGGGGGGGATCTTGGTGGCGACGTAGAGCCGCTTCTCGGAATGCCGCTTGAGCAGGTCGCCGAGGATCCGCTCGCTTCGGCCCTCGCCGTATCCCCAGGCGGTGTCGAAGAAATTGCAGCCCAGGGCGACGGACCGCTCCAGGGCTGCGGTGGTCTCCTGGTCGTCGTTGCCGGTCCAGCCGGCCAGCCCCCACATGCCGTATCCGACCTCGCTGACTCGCCATCCCAGCCGCCCGAACCTTCGCTCTTGCATGGACCTCGCCTCCCGTCGTCGGATCGATCGATGGCCCATTCTACCACCGAGGTCCGAAGCGACGCGGCCCGAACTCCCGTGGAGTCCCGCGATTCCGCCTGTCACGCGTGGCCGTCACGGAGTAGGCTTGAGGAATCCCCAATTCCTCTCCCGGACGATTACCAGGGAACCCCGGATCATGAACGGCGACGCACCGGACGAATACGATCTGGCCGACGTTCCGGAGCCGGATCGGCTCGATTCCGAGCCGCCGCCTCCGCCGAAGCCCACGGCCCCGCGAGTCCCGGGACAGCCGCTGCCTCGGATGTGGAAGTCCGAACCCGACGACGCACCCGTACGCCCGGCGGCGAGCCCGAAACCCAGGGCCGCCGAGCCCCCGCCGCCGCCGTCGCGGAGGGGCGCACCCGCCGCCGAAGGGGGATCGACCCGGAAGACCGGGCTGAAACCCAAGCCCGACCTGAACGAGAAGGGGGAGAAGAAAGTCCTGATCGAGGACACCCCTGTCTTCGATACGTACGAGACCCGCCAGCGGGTCCGGCTGGCCACGGGCGGGATGCTCGTCTTCGTCGTCGGCCTGGCGGTCTACATCGTCTACAGCCTCTTCCTTTACGACCCGTTCCCGATGGACGACCTCCCCCCCGACGACGGCTACGTCGTCGAGGCGGCCCCCCCGCCGACCAAGCCGGACCTGGACTTCGAGGCCCGCGCCATGCTCTCGCGGGCGCGGGAGTCCGCCAGGAACGGCCGCACCGATGAGGCGATCGCCCTCCTGGAGCAGCTCAAGAAGGCGTATCCCAAGACCCGGACCGCCGCCCAGGCGCAGGAGGCCCTGGAGCGGCCCTCGCAGAACCTGCCCCTGTTCCTGGACGGCCCGACCGTCAAGGCCGATGCGCCTGCGCCCCAGCCCCCCGCCGCGCCCGAGCCTCCGCCGGCCGTCGTGGACGCCCGACCGCCGAACGCCCAGGTCGGCGGCGACGCCCGGCTCGCGCCGCCGGTCAATCCGGCCGAGACCCTCGTCGTTCCTCCCGCCCCCGGCGAGGTCGCGGTCCAGCCCGCATCGCCCGGCGAGGCTCCCGATCGGAGGCTCCCGCCCGGCTTCGCGGCCCGTCCCGAGGCCGGCGTCGATCCCAGCGGCTGGCCCCTGGCGATCGTCGGCGACCGCGACGGCGCGATCATGGTCTTCGTCCCCGGCGGCGTCTTCCTGATGGGCGAGGAACGCGACCCGCAGTTCGCCTCGCCCGAGCACAAGGTCCGCCTCGGGGCCTACTACATCGACCGCCACGAGGTGACCGTCGGCCAGTTCCGCCGCTTCGTCTCCGAGACCCGCTATCGCGGGAACTGGCCCGCGATCGACGAGAAGGACGAGGCGAAGGCCAGGGCGGCCGAGGCGATGCCCATGGTCCTGGTCAGCCAGGCCGACGCGATGGCCTTCGCCGAGTGGGCCGGCAAGGCGCTGCCGACCGAGGCGCAGTGGGAAGCCGCGGCGCGGACCACCGACGGCCGCCTCTATCCCTGGGGCGACGAGCCGCCGAACTACTCCAGGAAGCGCGTCCCGCGCCAGGTCGACGCGGTGATGTCGTTCCCGGAGGATCGCTCGCCCTACGACGTGTTCGACCTCGCGGGCAACGTCCTGGAATGGACGGCCGACGCCTTCGACCGCAACTACTATCGCTCGCTGGCCGGGCGGGTGGTCGACGACCCCGCCGGCGCCGCTCCTCCTCGGACGGGTCGTTACGACGTGGTGGTGAAGGGGGGCAAGCTCGGCGCGGCGTCGAGCCGCGAACCGATCGCGCCGGACAAGCGGCTCACCTACGTCGGATTCCGCTGCGCCTTGCAGGTCGAACGGCTCGCCCCCGCGCCGGAGATCGCGGTCCCGGTCCCGGCTAGCGCTCCGCCGTCGTCGCCGTCGCGGCCGGCGTCGAATCCGGCGAGCCCGGCGACGAAGTCGGCCGCTCCGGTCGTGCCGTTCTGATTCCCCCCGGCGACAGGGCGCGACGGATCGCCACCAGGGTCGGCGTGCGACGGCGGGGGATGCGCGCCTCCTCGTCGTCGAGGAACCAGCGAACCGTGCGCTCAATGGCTTCCTGATAGGTCAGGGCGGGCGTCCAGCCCAGCATTCGTCGGGCCTTCTCCGTGCTGTAGCTCAGTCGGCGCCCCAGCAGCCAGGCGCCGTACCGCGTCACGCGGGGGGGCTTCGGGTTCCGCAGGAGGCGCTCCCGCAGTTCCAGGGCGTAGCCGCCGTAGAAGGCGTACCAGTACGGATAGCGCCAGGTGACGCGGGGGACGCCGACCGCGTCGGCCAGCATGTCGAGGAATTCGCGCTGGGTGATTTCCGAATGGCTGGTGACGTTGTACGCCTCGCCGACCGAGCCCGGGTCGTCGGCCGCCAGGATCATGGCGTCGGCGACCACGCCGGCGTACACGGCGCTCAGGGGGTTGTCCCCCTTGCCGACGATCGAGACCCGGCCCCAGCGGAACTCCCGGATCAGCCTGGGAATGGTCGTGCGATCGCGCTCGCCGAAGATCCAGCTCGGCCGGACGACGGTCAGCGGGAGTCCGTCGGTCTCGGCCATCCTCCAGAGGAGCCGCTCGCACTCAACTTTGCTCCGGGTGTAGTAGTCGAGCGCCCAGATGTTCTCGCCGAGCGGGTGGGACTCGAGGATCGGCTCCTCGCGGTCGTGGGGATGGCCGTAGGCGCTGGTGGAACTGACGTGGACGAACCGACCGACGCCGGCCTTCGCCGACGCCTCGGCGAGCACGCGCGTGGCGTCGATGCAGCCGACCTGGAACTCGCTCCAGCTTCCCCAGTCGCCCACCTTCGCCGCGCAGTGGTAGACGACGTCCACGGCGTCGAGGGCTCGCTCCACGGCGCGGACGTCGAGCAGGTCGCCCTGGGACGGCTCCACTCCCTGTTCGTCCAGGAAGGTCGTGTCGCTGGACGCACGGACGAGGGCGCGGACGTGGTCGCCCCGGGCGCGCAGCCTGGCGACGAGGTGGCTGCCCAGCAAGCCGGTGGCCCCGGTGACGAGGGCGCGTCGGGGTCCTTCGAATCGGCTCATAGGGTCGGCCTCGATCGCTTTCGGGGGATGTATTAGAAGTCGTACGCCGGCGCAGGGCACCGATCGCAGCAGCCGTAGAGTACCACGTCATGGCTGCCGACGACGAATCCCGGCGGCGTCAGGATCTGGAAGCCCACCGAGGAGCCTGGAACGTCGAAGGAGCGGCCGCAGGCGCTGCAGATGAAGTGATGGTGGTGTTTCGAGGCGGCGTCCCGGAGATCGTATCGGTCGGCCGCGCCCGGGATCCGGACGGGAATCAGGGTTCCTTCTTCAAGCAGGCTCTCGATGACCTGCTGGACCGTCGCCGCGTCCAGGCCGGGGACGTCCCTCCGGGCCAGTTCCAGGATTTCCACGGCGCTCAGGGAACGGCCCGCTTCGAGGATGGATCGCCGGATCGCCTCATGCGGCTCGGTGTTTCGGCTCAACGGCGTCTTCCTCGTGATCGAGGCGCGACGGGGCGGCTCCGAGACGCCCGTCGCCGGCCTCAGGCACTTGAATTATCGGATAACCATCCGAAAGCACAAGCGGCAACCTTGGGGCCGGCCCCCGGGCGGGGTCAGTAATAGAGCTGGCCGCGGATCCAGAACAGGTCGTTGATCCGGCTGTGGAGATGGGGGTTGAGCTCGACGGGTGAGTCGTAGTAGGAGCGTTGCCAGTCGAGATAGATCTTGAGGTAGCTGGTGAGGTACCAGTTCAGGCCGATGTCGGTCAGGGCCAGGCCGTTCGTCCATTTCTCGCGGTCGGCAAGCCCGGCGCGGAAGACCTCGTCGCTGAGGCGAAGCTCGCTGAACCGGGCGAACAGCTCGACGGCTCCGGGACCCCAGGAGTTCCGCGTCGGATCGAACGGGCGGAGCGGGTCGACCCGGCTTCGATCCCGGACCTTCTCGCCGGTGAGGAAGTAGGCGAGCGTGATATGGCTGCCGGTCGCCGGCACCGAGAACAGCCGGAACGGCATCCCGCTTCGGGTGTAGTGGTCGCGGCTCCCCTGCCATTCGGCCTCGAACGACATCCCGCCGACGTACCAGGCGAGATGCGCGGCGATCGCGCTATGGTCGCCGCTGAGGTAGGCGTCCTCCTCGAAATCCAGGAACAGCGAGGTCGCGCGGCGGGCGGCCTCGTCGTTCTCGGAAGACTGGAGCGAGGTCCGCAAGGGGAGCGGCCGTTGGGGGACGACCTGCTCTCCCAGATATCCGGAGAAGCCGAAATTGAAGTCGCGAAGCAGGGGGAACCGTTCGGTCTTCAGGAACGGCTTGAAGTTGAGGTAGGAGACGGCGTCTCGGGTGGTGTTCTCGTCCGCCAGGCCGGTCAGGTGGCCGTCGAAGCCGCCGACGGCGTACTCCATGCGGTCGTCGAACAGCAGGCCGTGGGCCATCAGCCCCGCCGACCGAGAGAGCCCGAAATTGAGCGGGAAGAGGGAACGCTCCGGGGTGATGAAGTACTGCTCCAGGTGGTCGTACCAATCATAGCTGTACGGGACCAGGGTACGGCCGAACCGGATCCGGAATCGAGGGTCGATGTTGACGTCGACGTTGCCGTCCAGCAGGTCCCAGACTCCCTCGACGCTCCTCTGGATGGACACCTCGTAGTCGAAGAGGCGGGTCAGCCTGCCTTCGAAGTAGATGCGGACGCGGGGGATGTACAGGCCGCTGGACGCGGGGATCTGGTCGCCCGGCGAGAAGAGCTTGAAGTCGGTCTGATCCAGGATGCGGAAGCGGAGCTGGTACTCGTCGTCGAACGACCGCAGGGCGACCCCTTCCTCGCCGAAGGCCGCGCGGAGGGGAAGCTCCGGGAACGTCGGCCTGTCCGACGCCTCGTCCGCCTGGTCGCCCGTCGATTCGTCGTGGTCCGAGGGCGAATCCCGGAATCCCTCCGAGCCGAGCAGGGGTTCGAGGTCCGTCGCCGGCGACCCCTCGTCCGCGTTCCGCCCGTCCTGGCGTTCAAGGCGGTCTCGCAGCTCCTCGTACTTCGACTCCAGCGAGCGATAGCGCTCGTCGGCGGCCCGGCGGTCGCGCTCGGACCGGTCGAGACGTTCCAGGATGGCCCGGTTCATCGACTCGAGGTCGCGGAAGCGGGCGTCGAGCGAGCCGGCGGGAGCCTCGGCGCGCGAGGGGGCTGGATCGGTCGGGGGTCCGTCGGCCGCGACGCCTCCGACCGGGATGGAAAGCGCCGCGAGTGTGAGGATCGCCCTGGGCTTCATCCGTTTCGCAGCCCGCCTCTTTCGCCTGCCTTCGCGAGATCGCCGCATCGCACGGCGGCGCGACGGATCACGGCCCAAATGCATGAGCCGGCATGGGCTTTATCGACCCTGCGGAGGACGGTCTTGATTCCCCGATCGTTGAAGTCGGAACCCGCCGGGAGACGCCCGCGCGGATTTTCGACGGGAACGTCAGGAATGTGCCGGGAGTCGCCGTCCCGTTGTCCATGTCAAGCTGCGTCGCGCGCCGGTTCGGGAGCTTTGGAGGTCGGGGCGCGGCCGTCGCCGAGTGGACATGGATCCCGCCGGGGTGCGAGACGACCCCGGTCCTCAACGAACTGGTACCACCATGCCGGAAGAAACCATCGACGCCGGTCTGCTCGAGCAGACGAAGAATCAGATCCGCAAGCTGGTGGCCGAGATCGCCGATCTGGCCGAGTCGGACGTCCAGCCCGGCGAATTCTATGGGGAATTCCTGAACCGGGCCGTGGCGGCGACCGCCGCGTCCGGCGGCGCGTTCTGGCTGCTGGACGGTCGGGGCGGGCTCCGGCTCCAGTATCAGCTCGACTTCGCCCAGACCGGCCTCATGGACGGGCGGGTGAAGACCGCCTCCCACGACGCGCTGCTCGGCTGCATGGTCCAGGCCTCGCAGCCCCAGGTGATCCCCCCCGGCGCGGTGATCGAGGGGATGCCACAGGCGTTCAACCCGACCCACCTGACGATCATCCTCGCCCCCCTGATCGTCGATAAGCAGGTGGTCGGCCTGCTCGAAATCCTGATGGACCCGAACCGCCGGGCCGCCCAGCAGAAGAGCACGCTGCGGTTCGTCGGCGACCTCACCGACCTGGCCGCGAACTATCTGAAGAACCGCCAGATGCGGCAGATGGTCTCGCAGCAGCGGATGTGGAATCAGCTGGAGACCTTCACCCACCAGATCCACCACACGCTGGACTTCAAGGAGACCACCTACGCCGTCGTCAACGACGGCAAGCGACTGGTCGGCTGCGACCGCCTGAGCGTGGCCATGAAGATCTCGGGCCGGACCCTGGTCGAGGCGATCAGCGGCCAGGAGGTCGTCGAGCAGCGGTCGAACCAGGTCCGCGAGCTGACCAAGCTCTGCAAGGCGGTGCTCCGCTCCGGCGAGGACCTCGTCTACACCGGCCACACCGAGGGGTTCGCCCCGGACATCCGCGACGCCCTGGAACTCTACGTCGACGAGTCGGGCTCGAAGGCCGTCGCCGTCGTCCTCCTCTACAAGCCCGAGAAGGAGGAGGGGCCGGAGCGCAAGGAGAAGGTCGCCTACGGCTGCCTGGTCGCCGAGCAGATCGGCGACGAGATCGCCCCGACCGACATGCACGCCCGGACCGAGGTGGTCTCGCGGCACGCCTCGACGGCCCTCTGGAACGCCCAGGAGCACCACCGGATCTTCCTCCGGCCCGTCCTCAAGGCGATGGGCTCCCCCTGGCGGCTCCTGCGGGGCCGGACCCTGGCCAAGATCCTGGCCGTGCTGGCCCTGATCGTCGCCCTGATCGGCGCGCTCACCTTCGTCCCCTGGAACCTCCGCATCGAGGGCCGAGGCTCGCTCCTCCCCGAAGAGCGGCACACCGTCTACGCCCCCAACCCGGGCATCATCGTCGAGGCCCCCGTCGAGCACGGCGACCGCGTCAAGAAGGGGGACGTGATCGCCCGCCTGGACAGCCGCGAGCTGGAGAAGGAGCTCAAGAAGCTCACCGCCGAGTACAACAAGGCCAACACCCAGGGCCTGATCCTCCGCCAGCAGGAGGAGTCGGCCAACGAGCGCGAGCGGAACCGGCAGGAAGGCCTGCAGCTCCAGGCCCAGCTCACCGAGGCCCAGATCACCGCCCGGAGCACCAAGGAGCAGATCGACATCACCAAGGAGCAGATCGACGAGATGTCGATCCGCGCCCCGCACGACGGCCTCATCACCACCTGGGACGTCAAGAAGACGCTGCTAGGCCGCCCGGTCGACATCGGCACCGACCTGCTCCAGCTCGCCGAGACCGAGGGCGAATGGGTGCTCGAGGTCGAGGTGCCGGACGACGACATGGGCCCGGTCCTGGCCGCCCAGGCCCGGCTCGACGCCGAGGTCGCCGCCGGGACCAAGCCCGCCGGGTCCACCCTGGCGGCCTACTTCGTGGTGATGACCGAGCCCGAGCACCGCTACCAGGGCTACGTCCGCCGGATCGCCGCCAAGGCCGAGACCAAGACCGAGAGCGCCGAACAGCGGCACACCGTCAAGGTCACCGTCGGCTTCAGCGACGCGGTCCGCGCCGAGTTCCTCCAGCGCAACCAGGAGTTCCGCCCCGGCGCCGAGGTCCGCGCCCGGATCGACTGCGGCGACGCCCGCCTGGCCTACGTCCTCTTCCGCAAGGTCGTCCAGGTCTGGCACGAGTCGGTCCTCTTCCGCTGGCCGTTCCTCCAGTGAGACGAGGCCGTCGAGAACCCCGAATCCGCGAGCCCGGCGCGTCGGCCGGGCCGCCTCCCCCACACCGCCATCGATCATCCCGAGTGGAGGTCCGCCGACCCATGTCCCCCCTGAAGACCGCCGCATCCGTCGCCCTCGGAGCCCTCGCGACCCTCTCCGTCGCCGCGTTCGGCCAGAACGGGCCCGCCACGGCCCCGGCCTCGGCGCCGACCGCCACCCTGGTCCTCGACTCGCACGACCAGCTCGCCACCATCGCCTGGATCGAGAAGTCGGACGTCGCCGCCCTCCGCGAAGGGGTCATGGAGAAGATGGAGCTGCGGCTCGGCGACGCGGCCCAGGCGGGCGCCGAGATCGGCTCGCTCCACAAGGAGATCGCCGAGCTGAGCGTCGCCAAGAGCAAGCTCACGGCCGAGAGCCGGGGGTCCGTCGAGAAGGCCAAGGCCGCCAGCGAGGTCGCCGAGGCGGCCGTCGCCCGCAACCGCCGCCTCGTCGCCCGCAAGGCCGACCTGGTCTCCCAGGAAGAGATGACCAAGTCCGAGGGCGAGTTCAAGGTCGCCGTCGCCCAGGTCAAGGAGGCCGAGGAGCAGATCGCGATCAACATGGCCGAGCTCGCCCTGGCCGAGCAGATGCTCCGCGAGCACACGATCTACGCGCCGTTCTCCGGCATGATCATCAAGCGCTACAAGGAGCCGGGCGAGAGCGTCCAGGCCAACGAGGCCGTCGTCCAGATGGGCAACCTCTCCCGGCTCGCGGCCACGGCGTTCGTCCCGCTCGACTACGCCTACCGCGTCAAGGTCGGCCAGGTCGTCGAGCTTCAGCCCCGCCTCGACGGCAGCCGCGGCGACCAGTCCATCGAGCGGAAGACCTTCCGGGGCGTCATCAAGTTCGTCGACCCCGAGGTCCAGGCGATCGCCGAGAGCGCCGTCCGCATCCGCGCCGAGTTCGAGAACCCCGACCTCGAGCTGCGTCCCGGCCTCAAGGCGGCCATGACCATCTACCTCAACGACGAGGAGGTCGCCGCCCGGCCCTCGTCGCGACCGGCCCGCTGACCTGACGCGACGCGGGCCCGATCGACCCGGCCTCGACGGCCGGGGAGGGCCCGCAACCCCCCCACGAAGACGCCCCGCACGGCCCTGCCGAGGATCGCCGATCGATGAGCGCAGCACCCTCCACCACCCCGGCGCCCTTCGGACAGGCCGCCGAACATCTCAGGGTCAAGCTCCGCCGGGACCTGGTGGTCCAGCCCCAGTTCTATGAGGGGATGACCCACTACGTCATCAAGGACCCGCTGGCCCTCAAGTACTTCCGGTTCAAGATCGAGGAATACTTCCTCCTCCAGCAGTTCGACGGCAAGAACAACCTCCAGGACGTCAAGCGGGCCTTCGAACGCAAGTACCGGCCCCAGACGATCTCGATCGAGGACCTCACCCGGTTCGTGGCCCAGCTCCACGAGGCCGGCGTCGTCCAGATCGACAGCCCGGAACAGGCCGCCGCGCTGATCCGCCGCCGTCGCAAGAACAAGTGGAAGAAGGTCTGGGGCTTCCTCGCCAACATCCTGTTCATCAAGATCCCGGTCATCGACCCCGAGCGGCTCCTGACCTGGATGTACCCCTATTTCCGCTGGCTCTTCACCCGCGCGTTCGTCGCCGGCAGCGTCTTCCTGATGCTCGCCGCGGTGACCCTGGTGGTCAGCCAGTGGAGCCAGTTCTACGCCAAGCTCCCCGAGTTCCAGAGCTTCTTCAACTGGTGGACGATCTTCACCTTCTGGATCAGCCTCGCCGTCGTGAAGATCATCCACGAGTTCGGCCACGGCCTCACCGCCAAGCACTTCGGCGGCGAGGTCCACGAGATGGGGATGCTCTTCCTCGTCCTCACCCCGGCCCTCTACTGCGACGTCACCGACAGCTGGCTCCTGCCCAACAAGTGGCATCGGATCTGGATCTCGGCCGCCGGCATCTACGTGGAGCTGTTCCTCGCCAGCATCGCCACCTTCGTCTGGTTCAACACCGAGCAGGGGCTCCTCAACAGCCTCGCGATGGCCGTCATGTTCATCTGCTCGGTCAACACCGTGTTGTTCAACGCCAACCCGCTGCTGCGGTACGACGGCTACTACGTCATGTCGGACTGGCTGGAGATCCCCAATCTGCGGATCAAGAGCACCCAGTTCTTCACCTACCTGATCCAGGAGAAGGTGCTCGGCCTGGAGATCCCCGTCCAGAGCTACATGCCGCGGTCGCGGCGGAGCCTGTTCGTCACCTACGCCATCGCCAGCTACCTGTACCGCTGGGTCGTCACCTTCAGCATCCTGTTCTTCCTGTCCCAGGTCCTCAAGCCGTACAAGCTCCAGGCGCTCAGCTACATGCTGGCCCTCGGCTCGCTGGTCCCGCTGTTGGGGATGCCCATCTACCAGATCGGTAAATTCCTACGCACCCCCGGGAGGATGCGCAAAGTGAAGAAAGCTCGCGCGGCCGCCTTCGCCGCGGCGTTCGTCGCCCTCGTGGCCGGCGTCCTGCTGATCCCCACCCCGCTGCGCATCCAGGGGACGCTCGTCCTCTCGCCGGCCAAGCCCACCGAGATCTATTCGGAGGTCGAGGGCCGGCTCGTCGAGCTGGCCGTGCTCGACGGCCAGTGGGTCAAGGAAGGCGACGTGATCGCCAAGCTCGTCAACCACGAGAAGCAGAAGGAGCTGATCCAGCGCCAGTCCGAGCACGACGCCTACTGGTTCAAGGCCCTCTGGTACGGCCGCAGCCCCGAGAACGAGGGCCGCGCCCAGGCCCGCCAGAGCGTGCAGATGGCCGAGGAGCTGGAGCCCACGCTCGCCAAGATCAACGAGCAGCTCGGCAAGCTGGTCCTCACCGCCCCCCGCGACGGCCAGGTCATCGGCGTCCCCCACCCCGAGACGGTCGGCCAGTGGGTCAAGCCCGGCAAGCCCTTCTGCGAGGTCGCCGACCCCCACCACCTCGAAGCCCACCTGATCATCGACCAGTCCGACATCGAGCTGATCCGCCTCTCGCCCCCGCCCCAGGCCTGGGTCAAGGTCTACGGCCGCTCCGAGATCACCCTCAAGAGCACCGTCGCCCAGATCGCCAAGCGGAACCGCGAGGAGATCCCCATCGAGCTCTCCAACACCGCCGGAGGTGAGATCGCCGCCTCCCCCGACCCCAAGACCGGCCAGATCAAGCCTCAGTCCGCCGTCTACGAGGTCGTCATCCCCATCGAGAACCCCAACCTCGAGTTCCACCCCGGCCAGCGCGGGTTCGCCAAGATCGACGCCGGCACCCACACCTTCGGCTGGTGGCTCTGGCGGCTCCTTACCAAGACCTTCCACTTCACCATCTGACGCCGGCGCCGAAGCCGTCGCAAACCCCCGAGGCCCGGCCGCGATCCAACGATCGCCGTCGGGCCTCGTCGCTTTCGAATGAACGGACCGCCCGAGGAGCGGCGACGTCCCGTACGGGCTGCAGGATGGTCGTCGGACCGATCCCCGACAGGCCGGACGTCGTACCCAGGGGCCGTCTCGACGGAGACGATCCGCCCCTTGTCGAACCGCCCTCGGTCTCCTACTCTCATTTCGATGCGACGAGAAGTCCGGCGCGTTTCCATCCGTACAGGACGGCGGCGATCATGGAGTCCATGACGACGAGACTACCCGTGACGTTGGTTTTCGTGTCCGGCGACGTCCTGGCGGGGGAGTTCCTGCTCTCGACCGTGGACGGCGATCAAGTCCAGGGCCATCGCCTGGTGCTGAGGTTCGACGGAGAGGAAATCGCGGTCGCCGATTGCGAGTATTTCTCGGCCCTCGCCGCGATCCGGTCGGCTCTCGAACCGCGAGGCCTCGCTCCCCGCTGCTACGGCGCCAGTCGAAACGTGTACCCGTCCCGATTGACTCGGGATTGGGGCGGCATGCGCGCTTATCGTATGTTTCTGGGGCGTCCGGGGGCCGTTGAGGACCTCGTCTCCATCTTCGACGACGGGCCCGACGTGGACCCGGTCTCCGTCCAGGTCCAGGAGGAGTTCTACCTGGAGTGGACGCGAAGCCTGGATCCGACCCGGAGAGTGGCGGCGGAGGCTGCGGCGGCCAGGCCTTCGCGTCGCTTCCGGTGGCTCCCGATTTTCAATACGAGGAAAGGGCTGACCGTCCCGGACCCTGGGGCGGACGTCGCATCGGCGGAAGCCCCGCGATGATGCGGAGATCCGAAGGTTCCGGAGCCGGTCGCCATGGTGGCGGCGCCCACCGCCGCGCGGTCGCCGGCCGTCGTCGAAGCGGCGGGGCGTCAGGGCCCTCACCCGGCCCATCAAGGCAATCCCCGCCCCTCCTCCCATCTCATCACCATCCCCACTCGTTCCCCACCGTTGCCCCCGCCCGAATCCTGGGCGGTCGGTCTTTCGCGGACCCCCGGGGTCGGCCATCACAAAAGAGGCTGTCATGAGTTCACCGCTGTTCCCCGGCGCCGATGTGCGGTACGGCGCGATGTCTGATGACGCGACGGCCCGTCATGAAGCGATCGTCGACCTGTTCGGTCGTTATCTGATGTGGCTGCGGCGAAGGAATCACGAATCGACGAGGACGCTGACGGAGGATTCCGTCGCCAGATCGAAGCTGGGGGCCATCCAGCGGCGTCCGTTCGACGGGGCTTCGGAGTTGGCCGACGACGAGCGCGAGGTCGCAATCCTCCTGGCGGAGGCCTCGGCTGACAGGTTCATACGATCGTTTTTTCATTTTCTGAACCATCAGGGGACGGACTTCCCCCTGGGCGAGGGGCATCACCTCCGATTCCGCCTTGAGGTCGAGGTCTCTCGGAATCGCGACGGCGAGATCGTCGAGCGCGACGTCATCAATCGGGGTGGGGCAAGGTGCCTGCACGACTATTGGGGGAGGTGGATCAATCGGGCCGGCGACGAGATCGCCCCCGCATCGGAATGAGGAGCCGATTCCGACCCGGCGGGGATGCGTGATGGAGCGTTGGCCCCGGAGCGGAGTGCCGTGACCCAGGCTGGGTCGCATGGCCGATTCCGTCGACATCTTCGAGGAGGGACGGGGTGTCGATCCGGCCTCGGTCGAGGACCACGAGGCCTTCCTTCCGGAGTGGCTCGGCCGTCTCGGCGGTAGACGGGAATCGGGGGCGGGTCGCAACGGAAAACGGCCGTCCCCGATCCGGCAGGGATCGGGGACGGCCGCGTTTTTCACGACGATTCAGCCGTTCGGGATCAGGTGAACGGGTTCTTGATGTCGTCCCAGAGCTTCTCGAGGGCGCTCTTCTTGCCGGCTTCGGCCTTGGCGGCCTTCTGGGCCGCGGCCTTGGCGGCCTGGGCCTGGGCGGCGGCCTGCTGCTGGGCGGCCAGCTCGGCCGCGGCGGTCTTGGCGGCGGCCGACGGGTCGGGGGTCGTCGGCGTCGTCGGGACTTCGGTGGAGACCGCGGCCGTCGACACGGGCGTCGCGGCGGCGGCCGGATCGGTCGTCTGGTCGGCGACCAGGGGCGTGGCCGTCGGCAGCGTGGTGCTCGGCTTGCCGGTCTGCTGGTTCTGGTTCGCCAGGTTGACCAGGGCGGCCACGATCTGGTTCGACTGGTCGCCGGTCGCGGCCGGAGTCGTGGTCGTCGGGGTCGGGGTCGGCGTCGGGGTCGGCGTCGGGGTCGGGGTGGGCGCCGGGATCGGCGTCGGGGTCTGATTCTGAGAGATCACCCCGCCCTGGACGACGCTGATGAGGTTGACCTTTTGGCCGTTGACCACCTTGGTGGTCGAGATGGCCCTGGACTCCCTTTGCTGGTGCTGCGGGGAGTTCTGGAACAGCGTGTAGACCGGGAACGACGTGCCGGGGGCCTCGTTGCGGTCGATCTTGAACCGGGCCGGCGACATGCCGCGATAGCGGGCGACGGCGGCCTTGGGGACCCACATGAAGTTCGGCAGCTTGTGCTGCAGGGCCGTGGTGTTCCGCTGGGCCGTGGGGTCGACGAGGAAGCCGTTGACCGAAGCCCGCTGGCGGTCGACGACCACATAGTCGTCCGGCTTGGGGAGGAGGGTCTGCGAGAGCATCTTGAGGCTCTCGAGGCTGACCCCGCCCTTGAGCTGGCCGTTGGCGATGAAGTCGAAGAAGTTGAACCGCCGCTGGAGGACCGCGGGCTGGTCCGGATTCTCGTTGAAGAGGAGGTTGTTGATGCCTCCCTCGGGCTGGGCGTAGGTGGCGGTGCCGCCGAGGAACCGGGCCATGGCGCCGGCCTCGGGCATGCCCTTGGTGGCGGCCGTGTCGGTGAAGTCCTGGACCTCCTGGGCCGTCAGGACGCCGTCGTTGTTGGCGTCGATGATCGGCAGGATGTTGTGGCTGATCAGGTAGTTCAGGGCGATCGTGCCTTCGATCGCGGCGACGGCGTTGCTGACCGAGACGCGGGCGTAGGCCGGCGGCTCGTTGGCCCCCACGAACTTGTTCTGCTTGTCGGTCGAGCTGACCAGGGCCGGGGTGGCGAGGCTGCCGCCGTCGTTGAGGTCGAAGGCGGGGACGGCCGTCCAGGCGAGGATGCCGTTGATCCCGTCGGGCGAGTTGTAGGCCGAGAGGTCGCCGATCGCGTGCTGGCCGAAGTTCAGCGTGCGGACGCCGACCGGGGTGGTCAGGTAGGCGTCCGAGGTGATCCCCTGGTCCTTGTTGATGTTGGTCCAGTAGTCCAGGGCCGAGGCCACCATGGCGTAGGCGCCGGTCAGGATGCCGGTGGACATCGAGGTCCCGACCTGGGTGAAGGTCAGGCGGTTGGCGGCGTCGCCGGTGCTGTCGGCGGTGGTCCCGCCGGTGGTGCTCCCGGCCTGGATCTCGGAGAACCGCCTGCGGAACGTCGGCACGTCGATCGCCGGGGCGGCGAAGTCGGTGGCGATGCCGCGGTTGACGGCCCCCGGGATGCGGTCGTTCCAGATGTTGAAGTCGGCCCCGGCGAAGATGTCGACGTTCCCCGCGACGTTGGTGTCGGTCCCGCCGCCGCCGGTCCCGCCGCCGCCGGCGTTGGTCCCGCCCGCGGTGGCCGTCCCGCCGATCGAGATGGCGTTGCCGAAGACCAGGATCGGGCCGCGCGGGTTGGGGATCGCCCCCACGGGGACGTTGTTCGGCGTCGTGTTGACGTCCCCGGCGTACGGGAACGGATAGACGCCCGTCACCGAGATCGTCTCGTTGAGGATGGCCGGCAGCGACATGCCATTGGTGTCGCCCAGCGAGGGATCGTCGGCGTTGCTCCGGAACTGGCCGGTGTTCGTGCTGCCGGTGGTGGTGCCGCCGCCGGTGCCGCCGCCGGTCCCGCCGCCGGTGGTCCCGCCGCCCGAGCCCAACCCGAGCGGAGAGCCGAACTGGCCGGCCGCCGCGATCGGCGCGATCCCGAGCTGGCGGAACTTCTTGAGCTGGAGCTTCAGGGCGATGACGATCTGGGGGTAGTTGCGGTACGCCTGGGCCTCGCTGGTCCAGGTCTGGGTAGTGCCGAAGGCCATCGTCGAGGCGATGACGCGGGACACCTGGCCCGGCCGCACCGGGTCGTTGACGTAGGGCCGCGAGGCGACGTAGGCCAGGCCGTTGTAGACGCCGTTGGTGGTCGTCAGGGCGTTGGCCGCCGCGGTCAGGCTGGTGGTCCCGCCGGTGTTGCCGCCGGTGCCGCCCCCGGTGCCGCCCCCGGTCCCGCCGCCGCCGGTGGTCCCGCCGATGGAGATGGTCCGGTTGCCGAAGTAGGGGGAGAAGATCGACACCGGGTCCAGGGTCGCCTGGGGCACGAACTGGGCGACCACGCCCGCCACCGGCGTGCCGTGGCCGTCGAAGCTGTTGGCGAGGACGGTGCCGGTGGTGGTGGTGCCGCCGCCGGTGCCGCCTCCGGTGCCGCCGCCGCCGGTGGTCGTGGTGCTCGTGTCGAGCGAGGCGACGTCGATGTTGCCGTTGCCCCCGGTGTAGAGGTTTTTGCCGGCCCCGACGCGTCCCCGGAAGGGGGAGGAGAGGGAGTCGACGCCCGTGTCGACGACCGCCACCGCACTGCCGCGGCCGTCATACGGCACGCCCAGGGTGCGGAGGTCGTTCAGGCCGATCAGCGAGCCGGAGGTCGAGCCGGCGAGGCTGGAGCTCGTCTTGAACTGCCAGATGCCGTCGCCGTCCGAGGCGTAGAAGGTCGTGCCGTCGGCGGAGAAGGTGATGCTCAGGGTCGAATCCATGAAGCTGGTCGAGTCCTGGGCGCCCGAGGTGTTGAAACCCTGGGCGAACACCGAGATGACGCCGCCCGGCGTGATCCGGATGACCCGGCCGCCGACGTTGCTGCCGCCGGTCGTGTTGCCGTTGCGGACGATCGGCACCAGCGGGTTGGTCGCGGCGTTGTAGGGCTGCGTCGGGTCGGCCTTCTCGATGCCGATGAAGCCGCTCCCCTGCACCGGCACGTTCACGATGACGCCGGCCGGGATGTCCCCTTCCTCGACCGAGGTGACGGGCACGAACAGGCCCGACGCCAGGTCGCTGACGAACAGGTTGCCGGCGTAGGTCGGCTGGCCGGTGATCGTTAGGCCGGTGGTGGTCCCGGTCGTGGTGGCGGCGTCGGCGGCCTCCAGGCCGATCGATTGGGCGAAGTAGCTGTACTGGTCGAAGGCGATGTCCTGGAACCGCCGGAACGGCGTGCTCAGGATCGACGACTCGTCGACCACCAGGGTCTCGGCGGTCGTCGCGTCGGTCACCACCGTCGCGCCGATCAGGAAGTCGCCGTTGGAGCCCTGGACGCCGCTGAACCCCGGCGTCGCCGGGATCCCGCCGCCCGAGGGCGTGCCGAAGTCGGTGAAGGCGGAGTAGACCGGCGAGAAGTAGTCGATGTTCGCCTGGGTCATGCCCACGATCGGCCCGAACGACATCCCGGTCTCCGAGACTCCCTTCGGGAGGCTCGCGGCGTTCGAGATGACCTGGCCCGGCGAGTACTGGTTGGCGTCGAAGAACAGGGCCGCCATGGTCCCGCCCGTCGAGCTGACGCCGCTGCCGGCGATCACCCCGCGGAGGAACTTCTGGAACTCCGGTCCCGGCACGACGACGGCCGTCGGGTTGATGTTGAACTTGGTCGCCGCCTGGCCGTCGGTCAGGGTGACGAAGGCCCCCATGAACGAGCCGTCGGCGCCGATCCGGTAGATCGCGTTCTTGGCCGGGTCGGAGCGGTCCGCCGTGGTGACCAGCATCGACGCCTTGCCGTCGATGTAGCCCTCGGAGTCGAACGCGATGTCGTACCAGTTGGTGAGACCGGTCGCGTCGACCGCATCCCCGGTCGCCCCGCCCAGCGAGTTCGCCGCCGGGTTGCTCCCGTCAGTGTTCAGGGCGTTGGGATCGATCTGGCTCATCACCGTGTTCAGGTCGAAGAACACGCTGGCCTTGCCCGTCGCCGGGTCGATCCGGTAGATCACGCCCGGGCGGTCCACGGCCCCTTCGACGTCGCCGCCGCCGCGGGAGACGGCGTAGAGGCCGTTGCCGAAGATCCCGCCCGGCCCGGCCTGGATCCGGACCATGTCGCCGCCGAACGACGACAGCGGGGTCAGCTCGGCCACCGACGTGATCGGCGCGGGGCTGGTGAGCGTGTCGGCCTCGGTGTTCGAGCTGACGACGACCGTCCCCAGGAAATTGTTGGTCGGCGTTTCCGCCGCCGTGAACACGGCCTGCGTCGGAAAGATCGGCACCACCGGGGCGAGCAGGGCGCGCTGCTCCAGGGGGGTGGGGCCTTCGAGCTTGATGTTGCGATGACGCCGCTTCGCTGGGCCCTGAGCCCGCGGTCGGGATGGCTGAGACATTCCATGATCTCCTAACGCTGGACTCGTCCGTCCTGAACCGAGGCCGAGACGCCCGGCAATCCTCAGTATCGGCGCACCTGGCGTTTGACGATGAGTCGAAACATCCGGCAAGACCCGGACTCGGGTTGCAACCCGCGCACTCGGATCTTTTCTCACCTTCTGAATCGGTCGGCGACGGCGGCGTCGATCAGCGAAAGGGGCTTCGCAAGCGGAAAAATCGCTATTTCCGGGCCGTGGGGCGGGCGGCGAGGCCGAGGACCGGCCGGAGGGGGGCGGGGAGGGGCCGAACGCAACGCGGGAGATCGCGAGGAGCGGACGGCTCCTCGCGATCTCCCGCGATTGGATTTCCGGGATTCGATCGGGGGTCGGTCGACTTACTCGACGACGCCCTTGGGGCCGGCCGGGGCGCCGCCGGACTGGGCCTGCTGCGGGACGTGGGCGCGGCGGCGGACGTCGAGCTCGATCGAGCCGAAGGTCCCCTCGTGCCGCTGGATCGTCATACCCAGCGCGGTCAGGAGCCGCTTGGCCGTGTAGAAGTTCATCACGAGCCGCTGGTTCGCCTTGACGTCCTGCCGGCCCTGAGCGAACGGCTGGGGATTGAGGCCGAAGTCGAGGATGACCTCCTCCGGCGTCGCCGTCACGCGGCAGAAGTTCGAGTACGACGGCACCGTGGCCGAATCGTCGACGACGACTTCGGTGGTCACCTGCTGCTGCTGCGTGGGGTTCTCAGGCTCGCTCATTTCCAGATCCATCCTATTCTTGCTTGGGCCGCCGTGCGGTTCCTGGACCGTGTCCGGGAGAGGAGTCCACGGCGAGTTCTCGGTCCCGGGTCCACGATATCAGGTGCAGACTATCGCGAAACGAAAAAATCGATCAAGCCGATTTTTGCGCGCCGGAGGATTCGACCAGCCGGTCCAGCTCGGACAGGGTCCGCCCCGAGGCGCCGTGCTGGGCGAGCACGAACCGACGGCCCGCCTCGCCCCGCGCCGCGGCCTTCTCGGGATCGTCGAGATCTTCGCGAAGGAGGATCGCCATCTCGCGGGGGCCGGCCACCCGTCGGGCGGCGTCGCGCGCCAGGAGCTGGGCCACCGTCTCGCGGAAGTTGGCCGTGTGCGGGCCGAACATCACGGAGGCGCCGTAGGCGGCCGGCTCCATCATGTTCTGGCCCCCCCGCCCGGGCAGGAGGCTGCCGCCCACGAACGCCACGTCGGCCAGGCCCCAGACCGCCCCGAGTTCGCCGAGGGTGTCGATCAGGACGATCGGCGCCGGCTTGCCGGCCGGAGAAGGCGTCACGGGGCCGCGACTGCGGCGCACCACCGTCTCCCCCTCGGACTCAAGCCAACGGGCCACCGCCTCGAACCGCTCGGCGTGGCGGGGGACCAGGACGAGCCGGAGCCGGGGGTGGTCGCGACGCGCCCCGCGGTAGGCGGCGAGCGCCGCTTCCTCTTCCCCGTCCATCGTGCTCCCGGCCACGAACACGAGGTCCGCGGCCATGAGCCCCAACTCCGCGCGGAGTTCCCGGGTGCGGGCATTGTTGCGATCGCTCTCCAGGCCGTCGAATTTCACCGAGCCGGTGACGCTCACGCGGTCGACGGGGACGCCCAGGTCGACGAACCGGCGGGCGTAGTCCTCGTCCTGCGCCGCGACGGCGTCGATCCGGTGGAGCGTGGGGCCGAGCGGGCGGCGGATCCGCCGGTAACCGCGATGGCTCCGCTCGCTCAGGCGGGCGTTGATGACCGCCACCTTGGCCCCGGACCGCTTGGCCGACCTGATCAGGTTGGGCCACAGCTCCAACTCGACGAGCGCCAGCACCGTCGGCCGGACGCGGGTCATCGCCCGCCGGGTCGCCCAGCTGAAGTCGAAGGGGGCGTAGAACGTGATCAGCTCGGGGAAGGTCCGCCGGGCCACGGCCAGGCCGGTCGGGGTGGTCGTTGAGATCACGACCTCCCAGTTCGGCCGTCGGCGGGCCATCTCGCGGACCAGGGGGCGCAGCAGCAAGACCTCGCCGACGCTCACGGCGTGGAACCAGAGGCAGGGGCCTCCCCCCATCCGGTTGGGCGCATCCCCCGAGAATTTCTCCCAGAGCCCGTCGCGATACTTGCCCGAGCGCACCATTCGGAATACGAGGATCGGCGACAGCACGATCAACGTCGCGGCATAGATCAGGTTCAAAACCAGCGGCATCCCGGGGAATCCTTTCCCGATAGAGAGCGAGTGGTCCGCTCGACGAGACGCGAATTGATCAAGCAATCGCCGTGCCCGCCGCCGTTCGAGACCCCTGACCGACCTTTCGCGAACCGTCGCGGCGTCCGAGCCCTCGCTTGCCACCGCCGGCATGGGAAAACCCACGACGGCCAGCGGATGTCGACTCAAACGCTTGATCCGAAAGGGATAGGGGCGTCGCTCGGGACGCCCCGAGGCCGCGGGCGGCCCCGGACGCCCGGCCCCTCCGGGGGTCGTCCCGGGGGGCTGGGGGGTCGGCGGGGATGCAACGAATGCTCAGAAGATGTCGGGGGACGACGTCTGGCGCATGTGGCAGGCTTTGAACTTTTTTCCCGATCCGCAGGGGCAGGGGTCGTTGCGACCCACCTTTTTGCCAACGTTGCGGACCGGCTCCTTCTTCTTGTCGGACGCCGATTCGCCGGCGTGGATGGCGGCGTCCTGGGCCCGTCGGACGCCGTTGCCGGAGTCGGGGACGGCGGCCAGCGACGACGAGGCCGAGTCGGCGTCCTGATGGATGGCCTGGGCCCGGTCGAGCTTCCAGCGCGAGCCGAGGTACGACAGGAACTCGGGATCGAACTGCTCGACGCGGAAGATCAGGTCGGTGACGCGGTCGCCGATCCCGTTCCACATCTCGCCGAAGATTCGCATCCCCTCGCGCTTGAACTCGACCTTGGGGTCGATCTGGGCGTATCCCTGCAAGCCGATCGAGCTGCGGAGGTGGTCCATCGCCCGGAGGTGTTCCATCCAGCTCGAGTCGAGGATCTGGAGCAGGAGGACCTTCTCCATCTCGCGCATCTCGGGGCGGATCTTGGCGTCGAGGGCCGCCGTGAGCTCCTTGCGGACCTCTTCGGCCGTCTTGGCGGCGAGTTCCTCGGCGGTCGTCGAGGAGCCGAGGTTCTTGTGCGCCCATTCGACCAGCCCGGCGAGGGCCGCCGGGGACGCGGGCGGGGCCGGCTTGTCGCGCGCCGAGGAGTGGGGGAAGGCGGCGTCGAGCCGGGCCGTCAACTCGTCGGAGAGCCGGGCGCCGTCGTACTTCTTGTGGGCCAGGGCGATGAGATGAGCTTCCATCTCGGGCCGGAGCATCGTCTGGAGCTCGGCCGGGTCGACGACGCAGTGCAGCCGCTCCGAAGCCCAGGCGGCGAGCCCTTCGCGGTCGTAGCGGGGCGTCTGGTTCTGGGCGTGCGAGCGATCGCCCAGGAAGCGGGTCGTCGCGATCCGGACGGGAAGCTCCGCCTCCTTGGCGACGTACAGCTCTCGGGCCTGCTCCTTGAGGCTCCGGGCGATCCGGTTCCGGTCGAGCCCCTTCCACGAGTCGAGCTCGGCCGTGAGGCCGAACTTGTGCTGGGCCCAGCCGGCCAGGCTGCGACGGCCCCAGTCGGGCTCCA
The DNA here is from genome assembly GCF_001610895.1 of Planctomyces sp. SH-PL62. NCBI lineage: Bacteria > Pseudomonadati > Planctomycetota > Planctomycetia > Planctomycetales > Planctomycetaceae > Planctomyces > Planctomyces sp. SH-PL62. The sequence continues at coordinate 3,644,297 of NZ_CP011273.1, forward strand.
GGAACTCCTTGGCGGGCTCGAGGTCGAGGCCCTCGATCGAGGCCTTGGCCTGATCGTACAGGAACTCCTCCAGGCCCGGCCGGTCGAGGTCCGATTCGTCGCCGTCGCGGCGTTCGAACTTGCGGAGGTCCTTATCCTTGAGGGAGAGGTTGAAGCGGGTGTTCGCCCAGTTGACCAGGGCGCCCCACGTCCAGTCGGCGGGCTCGGCGTCGGCCGGGACGTTCTCGTCCAGGGCCTCGCGGATCGCCTCGTACAGATGGCGTTCGGCGCGGCGGCGGACGATCTCGCCGGCGTCCTCGAACTCGACGCCCCGGAAGTCGCGGGCGGTCATGTCCGCCCCCAGGCGCTGGGAGGCCCATTCGGCGAAGCTGGCCTGGCCGTAGTCGTCGGCGAGGAAGCGGTCGACGGCGTCCTGGATCTGGGAGTCGATCATCTCCAGGATGCGATCCTTGGGGGACGACCCTTCCAGCAGCGCCTGGCGGAACGAGTAGACCCGCTTCCGCTGCTCGTCCATGACCTCGTCGTATTCGAGGAGGTTCTTGCGGATGTCGAAGTTGCGCTCCTCGACCTTCTTCTGGGCGCCCTCGATTCGGCGGCTGACCATCTTGCTCTCGATGGCCTCCCCCTCCTGCATGCCCAGGCGGGTCAGGACGGCCGACACCCATTCGCCGGCGAACTTCCGCATCAGGTCGTCGTCGAGCGCGAGGAAGAACCGCGACGAGCCGGGGTCGCCCTGGCGGCCCGATCGGCCGCGGAGCTGGTTGTCGATCCGGCGGCTCTCGTGCCGCTCGGTGCCGATGATGTGCAGGCCCCCGGCGGCGGCGACCTCGCGGCCCTCGGCCTTCATCTCTCGCTCGTACTTGTCCACGGCCGCCTGCCAGACCTCGGGCGGGACGTCCAGGCGGGTCTCGTAGAGCGGCCGGCCGTCCTCGTTCACCTCGCGCTTGAGGTCGAACCAGGCCATGAACTCGGGGTTGCCGCCGAGGATGATGTCGGTGCCGCGGCCGGCCATGTTGGTGGCGATCGTGACCGCCCCCCGGCGCCCGGCCTGGGCGACGATCTCGGCCTCGCGCTCGTGGTGCTTGGCGTTGAGCACCTGATGGGCGATGCCGTACCGCGTCAGGTACTCGGACAGCTCCTCCGACTTCTCGATCGTGACCGTCCCCACCAGGATCGGCCGGCCGGTCGCGTGGACCTCCTTGATCTCGTCGAGCAGGGCCTGGTTCTTCTCGCGGTCGTAGCGGAAGATTACGTCCGGGTAGTTCACCCGGCTCAGCCCCCGGTTGGTCGGGATGGCGACCACGTCGAGGCCGTAGACCTTGTAGAACTCGTTGGCCTCGGTCATGGCCGTGCCGGTCATGCCCGAGAGCTTCCTGTACAGCTTGAAGAAGTTCTGGAGGGTGATCGTCGCGAGGGTCTGGTTCTCCTCCTTGATCTTCACCCGTTCCTTGGCCTCGACCGCCTGATGGAGGCCGTCGGACCACTGGCGGCCGACCATGAGCCGGCCCGTGAACTCGTCGACGATGACCACCTCGCCGTTGGGCTGGACCACGTAGTCGCGGTCGCGACGGTACAGGTGGTGCGCCTTCAGCGAGTTGTCGATCAGGTGGGGCCACTCCATGTTGCCCGGGGTGTAGAAGCTCTCCAGCCCGGCGATCTTCTCGGCCTCGCGGATGCCTGCGTCGTTCAGGTGGCAGGTCCGTTCCTTCTCCTTGACCTCGAAATGGTCGTTCCGCTTCAGGAGCCGGGCGATCCGGTCGGCCTCGGCGTACTTCCGCACGTCGTCGAAGGCCGGCCCCGAGATGATCAGGGGGGTCCGCGCCTCGTCGATCAGGATGCTGTCCACCTCGTCGATGACGGCGTAGTGGAGCTCGCCCTGGCACTGCAACTCCGCGGTCGGCTTCATGTTGTCGCGGAGGTAGTCGAAGCCGAACTCGTTGTTGGTGCCGTAGGTGATGTCGCGGCCGTAGATCTCCTGGCGCTCCGTCGAGTCCATCTCGGACTGGATCGCGCCCACCGACATCCCCAGGCCCTGATAAAGCGGGCTCATCCACTCGGCGTCGCGGCGGGCGAGGTAGTCGTTGACCGTGATGACGTGGACGCCCTTGCCGTCCAGCGCGTTCAGGTACGCGGCCAGGGTGGCGACCAGCGTCTTGCCCTCGCCGGTGACCATCTCGGCGATGTTGCCGCCGTGCAGGACCATGCCGCCCATGAGCTGGACGTCGAAGTGCCGCATGTTCAGATAGCGGCGGCCCGCCTCGCGGCAGACGGCGAACGCCTCGGGCATCAGCTGGTCGAGCGTCTCGCCGGCCTCGCGGCGGCGGCGGAACTCGTCCGTCTTGGCCTTCAGGGCGTCGTCCGACAGCGTCTGGACCGAGGGCTCCAGCTCGTTGATCCGGGCCACGATCGGACGCATCTGCCGGATGCGCCGTTCGTTAGAGCTGCCGAAAACTCGCACGAGCCCTTCCGAAACCCCCTCGGACAGGGCCGACAGGGCGTCGGTCGTCTTATCCCAAAGCTCGGTCAGCACTTCCATTGCCGCGTGGTCCCCGTGCGAATGATACGTTGCAGCAAGTCATTGCAATACTGCATCTTACAACGGACTTACGGATTTCGTCAACCGCGACGGTGGGTCTCCCCACGCCGGCCTTTCGGCTTTCACGATCCACTTAATGGGACGGCCGACCGCCAGGTTTTCGCCGCGAGCTCGGATCGCGGGCCAGCTTCCCGGCGTCGACGAGAGCCCGACTTCCCTCGACAGCGAAGGCCGACCGGAGCGCCGACTCTCGAAATTCTACGTCGATCCCATCGGCACAGGTCGGATTATCGGCGGTTTTTCGCTTTCAGGTCGCCTTTTCGCTCACATTCCCCGCGAGCGATCTTCCCATGCCGCCCCGACCGCCGATTTTCCGCCCGCGCTTCCTCTCGCCGCCCCTTGTCTTCCGAGTCCACCTGGGCGCAGAATCCAGGAGAGCGCCCCGCCACCCCCCACGAGGAACGTCCATGTCCGTCAAGACCGAGACGTCGCCCCCCGAGACCGTGGCCGATCTCCTCGAACGCCTCGGAGACGTCCCCGCCTTCCGCGTTCGCCTGGACCCACCCCTCGGCACCGCCACCGAGCGCGACGTGGTGGAAGCCCACGATCGCGAAAACCGACTCTTCGAACTCGTCGACGGCGTCCTGGTGGAGAAGACCATGGGGTTCGAGGAATCTCGTTATGCGATCCTCCTGGCGAGCTATCTGATCGCCTTCCTCCGCGATACCGACCTCGGCGTCGTCCTGGGTGCCGACGGCACGGTGAAGCTGCTCCCCGGCCTCGTCCGCATCCCCGACGTGTCGTTCATCTCGTGGGGGCGTTATCCGAAGGGGCTGCGACCGGGCGAGATCCCCGCCGTGGCCCCCGATTTGGCCGTTGAGATCCTGAGCAAGTCCAACACCCGCAAGGAGATGGCCCGGAAGCTCGACGAATATTTCCAGGCCGGCGTGCGGCTGGTCTGGTACGTCGACCCCAAGGCCCGCGAGGTCCGAGTCTATGAGTCCCCCGCCGACCCCGTCACCCTGACAGCCGCCGACGTCCTTGACGGCGGTGCGGTCCTCCCCGGCTTCCGCCTCCCGCTCGCCGAATGGTTCGACCAGGCCGAACGCACAGGGCCGGCCGTCTGAAACGCGGCACGCCGCGTCAGTCCACCTGGTAATACCGGCGTACGGCTTCCCAGGTCGCTTTCGGGTGGTCGGTGGCGAAGGACATGAAGCCGAGGTCCAGGAGCTTGGCGTAGACGTCGGGGGTAGAGCCTCCCCACGGCAGGGTCTGGTAGAGGACGCCGTGGCGGCGCAGTTCCTCGCCGCGAGCGATCAGGAACGCGTCGGACTCCTTGAACGGGTCCCGAGAGTCCCGGCGAATCTCGGCGACCGGACGCGCGAGGTTGGTGTGGATCTGGAGCTGATCGACGTCGGCGAAGTCGGTCGCGCGAAGTTCCTCGAACCGCCTGAGCAAGGCGTCCTCGCTTCCTCCCATCCAGAGCAGCGTCTTCGACTCCGGCGAAAGCGCCTTCCAGCGCCGGATCAGCGGGTAGTTGGTGGACGCCAGGATGACGCGAGACGCGACGCCGGCCTCGGCCGCTTCCTTCGCGAGTTGGGGCAGGTCCACCTGCTTGATGTCCAGGTAGAGCCGACGCGCCGGATCGGAACCCATCGCCGCGAAGACGTCGCGCAGCGGGCCGACGCGACGGCCCGAGAACCGTTCCCCTTTCCAGGCGCCGACGTCGAGCTTGCTCAACTCCTCGAAGGTGACGTCCCCGACCCCCTTCTTCGCCGTCTCCGCGTCCACGCCCCGCACGACGCGAGCGAACGTCGCGTCGTGGAACGGGACGATGACGCCGTCCTTGGTGGTGCGGACGTCGGCCTCCGGGATGCAGCCGAGCGACCAGCCCAGTTCGAACGCCTCGATCGTATTCTCTTCCGCCAGTTCGCCCGCTCCGCGATGCGCCTGGACGATGAACTCGCCCGGCGGGATGTGCTCGCGCACGGTCCAGGGCGGTTCGGCCCGGACGGAATGCCCGACGGCGGAAACGGCCAGCCAGAGGGGGAAACTCAGCAAGAAGCGGTGCATGGGGTCGGTCCTGGGAGGAGCCGGATCGGGGTCATTCGGCCCACGTCGCCCGGTAGTTGAATCGGTCGTTGGGAGCGGCGTCGCCGTCGAGGGTGAAGGTCGAGGCGTCGCCGCCGATCGGGACGTTGTCGAGCCACTTGAAGTCGAAGGCGACTCGCCTGGAGCCGTCGCCGGGGAAGTCCAAGCCCAGGGCGGAGCGGGGAAGGGCCAGTTCCAGCTCGTTCCCGTCGAAGGCGACCGCGGCGGCGGCGTCCAGCGGCTCGGTCGCGCCGTCGGGCTTGAGGCGCTCGACGGTCGCCATGCCGTCGACGATCTGCTCGCGGTTGACGACGAGGTCGTAGCCCAGCCAGCCGGTCTTCGGGTCGTGGTCCGCGTCGATGCAGAGCGTCATCCAGCGCTCGGCGGGCGCGGTGAGGGGTTCGCGAGTCCTGATGTAAAAAAAGACGAATTCGTCGCCGGGCGCGACCTTCGCAGCCATCAGGTCGTTGCGGCCGGTCTCGTTGACGAAGTCGGGCTCGCCTTTCCAGCCGGGGTGCCGGCGTCGGGCCGGATCGCCGATCGTGTCGCGGAATTCGGGGGCGGCGGCCTTCCAGTCGCCGAACGCGCCGTCGACCCGGACCTTGGCCTTCGCCACGTCGGCCGGCTTGCGCACCCCCTTGTAGCGCCGGACCTCGGAGACGAGCTGGTAATAGTACGCGTCGCCGAAGCCCCCCTTCACCGGCTCGATGTCGCGCGAGTACTCCGGCGTGTACTGGTCGACGAAGAACGTGCCGCCCGGCTTGAGCCGGACGCCCCCCATCGACATCTCCCCCTTGGGGTCGATGAACCGCTGGGCGATCCATTCGTTCCAGCCGGTGATGAAGACGAACGGAGGATCGACCTCGCGGGCCCGCTTCCACTGCTCGGCGAAGTAGAGCCCGCGCTCGGGGTGGCGTTCCTCGGGCGGCGGCTGCTTGCCGTCGTGGAAGCTCCGGCCGATGTTCCCCGTGGGGTGCTGCGCGACGGTCACGGAGATCTGCTCGGGCTTGTCGGGTGCCTCATGCCAGCCGGGGGTCTGGGGCGAGTTGTCGAGCCAGGGCCAACGGTCGCGGCCGTCGCCGAACCAGGAATGCCCCTTCGTCCAGGCCCAGGAGCGGCGGATCGTGAAGAAGTCCTTGACCTCGTCGCTCAGGCCGTCGGTCGGCGCGAGGATCAGGGGCTTGCCGCCCCAGGCGAACCAGTGCTCACGGCCCTTCCCCGGCTTGTAAAAAGTCTTGTAGAGATGTTCGACCGTCCTGGCGCTCGCCGAGTTCGTCAGGAACGCGATCCGGGGCGTCCGCTGGCCGGACGCGCGGAACTCGTCGAGGACCTTCAGCACGGCGTCGCGCACCGAGTCGTACGTCAGGGCGTTGGTGACGTCGAAGAACAGGACGTCGACGTCGGCGTCGTTGAGCATCTGAATATGCTTTCGGATGACGTACGCATCGTCGTCCCGATAGTAGCCGAACAGCGGCTCGGCCCAGTGGTGGAACGCCTGGTTGGGCCCGAACTTCGGGTCGTCCGGGTTCGCCGCCAGGATCTTGGAGAGGTCGTAGACGGGGTTCTGCCCCTCGCTCCAGAGGAAGTAGAAGATCCCCGTGGTCCGATCCGCGCGGGGCGGCCCCGCCTCGTCGAACCCCGGCGTCGTCCGCCCGAGCCCGTCCGTGGCCGTCCAGGTGTCGGCCATCACGTCCCAGACGAGGTCGTCGGCCCCTCTCACCATCTGCGACGAGACGAAGGCGAGCGCCGCCGCCAGGGCGGGCGCGATCTGGAGGAATCTCATGGGGGCATCCTCATGCGGCGGGGGAGGGCGTCGGTGCGAAATCGGGCGGGAAGGGGGCGTTTCGTGCGCGGGAGCCGCTCCAATCGAGCGAAGCGTCGCATTGTCAGCTTGGAGGACTCCGTCCCCGGCCTGTTCCTTGGCAATGTAGTCTCGGTTCCTTCGGCGATCAAGCGCCCGACGCCCCGCGCGCCGGGCGTGACCCGCCGAGAAGTGCCATTTCGGACGATCAGTCCCTCGGACGGGAAAGCGGCCGTTCGGCGGCGGATGGGGGCGACGAGCACGCAAGCCGACGCATCTTCCCTTCGTCCGCGATGAAGGTCCCCCTCATCCGGCCTGCGGCCACCCCCACCAGGGGGGAAGGCATGATCGCGCCAGCATTCCTTCCTTCCCTCGCGGCGGACGAGGTGGACCTCGTCCAGGCTTCGGCCGCCTCCTACGCAGATCGCGCGAGGCGTCGAAAGCGCACGAACGAACCCAATTTTCTCGAGGCGTGCGGAGGGGGATTCTCGCTTCCTGGAGCGGCCGGGCACGTCCGGAGAGGTCCGTTGCGGCCTGGGTTGGTTCGCGCGAACGAACCCAATACCGGCTCGTCCTACATCCCCTTGAGGCTCCGCAGGGTGCGGCCGATCTGGAAGTGGCAGAGGGCCAGGGCGCAGGCGTCGGCGACGTCGTGGGGCTCGGGGAGTTCGTCCAGGCCCAGTTCGGTCTGGATGGCGCGCTGCATCTGTTCCTTGGGGGCGCGGCCGCTGCCGGTGAGGGTCTTCTTGACCCGGGCCGCGGCGTAGCCGAAGACGGGGATGCCCCGCGAGGCGGCGGCCAGGACGATGACGCCCCGGGCGTGGCCCATCAGGATCGCCGTGCGCGGGAACTTCACGTGGCTGTGCACCTGCTCCAGCGCCAGGGCGCCGGGCGGGTACGCGGCCAGCAGCTCGACGACGTTGCGATGGAGGTAGTCCAGACGTTGCCCCATGGCCCGGCTCGACGAGCCGGGACGGATCACGCCGGCCTCGACCACGACCGGCCCGCGCGGGCCGGGGTCGACGACCGCGTAGCCCGTCACGTTGAGGCCCGGGTCGATGCCGACGACCCGGCTCCAGACCGGCGGGCTCGCGCCGTCGCCGGGCTTGACGGCGTCGAGGCTCCCTTCGGACTCGCACGATCGGGACGTCATCGGGGCGACTCCTCCGTCGGGAGACGAGGCGGTTCTGGGCCGCCCCCGGGCTCTCAACTCAGCGCTTGGCTTCGACCCGCCAGCGAGTGCCGTCGGCGCCGTCTTCCAGGACGACCCCCAGGCCCGCAAGGCGGTTGCGGACCTCGTCGGCCAGGGCGTAGTGCTTCTCCTTGCGGAGGCGGGCCCGAAGCTCGATCAGGAGGCTCATCAGGTCGCCGGTCAGGGCGTCGCCGCCGACCTGGCTCTTGTCCGGGAGCCTGGCGAAGAGGCCCAGGAGGTTGCTCAGCTCCTTGAGGGCCACCATCCCCTCGCGATACTGCGTCAGCTCCTGCGGCGGCGAGTCCGGCGAGAGCCCCGCGGCCGTCCGGTTGAGGACGTGGACGATCTCGAACAGCTCGCCGACCGCCCCGCCGGTGTTGAAGTCGTCGTCCATGGCGTCGAGGAAGCCCTGGCGAAGCTCGGTCAGCTCCGGGCTCGCATCCCCCTCCTGGTCGTGCCGACGGGTCGGAGCCTCCAGCGCGTCGAAACGCTCGCCGGTCAGCTCCTCGAACCGCTCGAAGGCCCGGTGGAACGTCTGGAGGCTGCGGCTGATCTCGGCCAGACGGGTCGGGCCGTAGTCGATCGGCCGACGGTAGTGGCTGGAGAGGAGGAGCATCCGAATGACGTCGGGCTCGTACTCATCGAGCAGGTCGCTCATCAGGACGATCGTGTCGGGGTCGGACTTGGAGATCTTCCGGCCTTCCCGGGTGAGCAGGCCGTTGTGCATCCAGTAGGAGGCGAACGGGCCCCCGGTGAAGGATTCGGACTGGACGAGCTCGTTCTCGTGGTGGGGGAAGACCAGATCGAGGCCGCCGCCGTGGATGTCGAAATGCCGGCCCAGGAGCTTGAGGCTCATGGCCGAGCACTCGATGTGCCAGCCCGGCCGTCCCGGCCCCCAGGGGCTTTCCCACGAGGGCTCGCCGGGCTTGGAGGCCTTCCACAAGGCGAAGTCGCCGGGGTTGCGTTTGAGGGTGGAGGGCTCGATGCGGGCGCCGGCCTGGAGTTCCTCGGGGTCGCGATGGCTGAGCTTGCCGTAGGCGTCGGCCTTGGAGACGTCGAAGTAGACGTCGCCGCCGGAGGCGTAGGCGAACCCCTTGTCGATCAGCCCCTGGTTCATGTCGATGATGTCGTCGATATGCTCGGTCGCCCGGGGCATGTGGTCGACGCCGGTGACGTTCAGGGCCTTCAGGCAGTCGAGGTAGTCGGCCGTGACCTGCTCGGCCAGGGCCTTGACGGTCGTGCCGTCCTTCTGGGCCTGGACGATCAGCTTGTCGTCGACGTCGGTGATGTTGACGACCCAGGAGACCTCGTAGCCGAGATAGGCGAGGTAGCGTTTGACTGTGTCGAAGATGACCGGCCCGACCATGTGGCCGATGTGGCTCTTGGAATAGACCGTGGGGCCGCAGACGTACATGCCGACCTTGCCCGGCGCGACGGTCTGGAACGACTCCTTGGTCCGGCTCAGGGTGTTGTAGACTCGAAGCGCCATGGGATTCGCGTGCTCTCGCGGGGAAGGAAGGGGGCAGGGGGGCCGCGGTCCGGGGCGTCAACGCCCGGGGTCGATCGGCTCGATCAGGACGACGGCGTGACAGGAGATCGCCTCGGCCCGGCCGACCGGCCCGACGTGCTCGCCGGTCTTGGCCTTGACGTTGACGGCCCCGTCGGGGAGCCCGAGGAGCCTCGCCAGGTTGGCGCGAAGCATCGCCTTGTGGGGGCCGAGCTTGGGAGCCTGGGCGTGGACGATGACGTCGCAGTTCACCGGCTTCCAGCCCTCGGCGGCGATCAGGGCGACGACCTCGGCGAGGAGCCGGGTGCTGTCCAGGTCGCGCCATTCGGGGGCGGTGTCGGGGTAATGCTCGCCGATGTCTCCCAGGGCGGCGGCGCCGAGGAGGGCGTCGGCCACGGCGTGACAGACGACGTCGGCGTCGGAATGCCCGGCCAGGCCCAGCGGGTGCTCGATCCGGAGGCCCCCCAGGATCAGCGGCCGACCTTCCACCAGGCGATGCGTGTCGTGACCGATTCCTACGCGCACGGGTCCGCTTCCCAACCTCTCTTCGCCGGGGCGGCCCAGCCCCCGGAGGGTGCCGGCCCGCCCCGACAGGGATTCGACGCCCCTCACGCCGTCGGCGGTCGGGACGCATCGCGATGCGCACGAGATGGTACCCGGTGCGCCCAGTGCTGACTATCCCAACGGGACCCTCGGCCGACCGTTCCCATTTTGAAGGTTTGCCCATTCGAGCTGGGAATTTTGGGAAGAGAAGGTTCAGGTCCTGTACTTTTGATTAGACCATCGGCAATCCGCGTCGGGATCCTTAAATAAAATCAAGGCTAGTCAATCAAAGGGTTTGCGGCTATTCTCAGGATAATCCGAGGTGACTTCGGCATCCCGGCTGCTTAGAGTGAACCGTGTCAAGGGCGACCCAGGCTGGGGGTTCGAGACACGAAACCGGAAAGGCTTCGTAAGGAACCCGGCGAAGGACGCTAACTCAATCGCAAGACGCTACAGCCATCGAGCAAGGAGGAACGTGATGCTGGTTCTCAGCCGCAAGGTCAATGAGAAGATCGTCATCGACGGTGGAATCGTGCTGACGGTGGTCAAGATCGAGGGCGGCCAGGTCCGCATCGGCATCGAAGCCCCTGGCCACGTGAAGATCTACCGCGAAGAGCTGCTCGTCAAGCAGACCGCGGATCGCCACGCCGAGCCGGCCCTGGCCGGGGTCTGAGTCTTCCCTCGGACCCCCCACCTGACGACGGTTGGAGTTGGATCGGCGATCCAGGTCGGCGGACATGAGCCCGCCTCCGAGTTTCCGGCGCCGGGGACGCCCCTGGCCAGACCTCGCCGCGGCCGGAAAACCTCGCCTCGAGATCCGACGCGAATTCGCGTGGAAGGACCGAAGCTGAAGCTAGTCAAAGGCGACCCCCCTGGGTATACTTTGGATTTCTCGCCGGTACCTGCGACCCGCGACGCCGAAGGCGGAGCCCCGGGCCCCCAGCCCGAAGTCGGCTCCCGACCTGGCCTGGAGGCCGCGTCGAAGCCCGGAGTGCGGTCGATTCGCAAGGCTCGCGGGTGTTTGAGTTCCTCGGGGCCGCCGGTTTGGAAGGCGCTACCGGTCCGATCCAACTGAAGGGAAATGAGGGAAGATCAACGTGGTGAAGTTACGGGTTCGCGCGGGAGAGTCGATCCAGGAAGCAGTCCGACGGTTCCGCAAGCTCTGCGAGCGGAGCGGGCTCCGCAAAGAGATGCGCCGGAAGGCGTACTATGAGAAGCCCAGCGAGCGGCGCCGTCGCGAGGAACTGAAGCGACTCCGCAAGGCTCGCCAGCACCAGAGCTCCCGGGTCTGACCCGCGACGATCCGGCCTGACGATCCCGTCTCGCCCTTCGAACGAATCAGGACCGCCCGGCGGCGCCAGGAGTTTCGTCTCCTCGCGCCGCCGGGCGGTGCTTCGTTCGAATCCGCCCGGCTCGGCTCGAATGCGGTCGAGCCGAGCCGAAGCTCATGCCGAGGCTCTCAGACGTGGACCTCGGCCGTGGTCGCGGCGCGGCCGGCGTAGCGTCGGCGGATCGGCTCGATCTCGGCTTCCAGGAACTCGTCGACCTGGGCGGACGAGCGGCCCGTGAAGCGGACCGGGTCCATGATCCCTTCGAAGTCCAGTTTCGGGAACGCCGAGTCGTTGCGAAGACGGTCGACCAGGTCGTTCACGCCGGCCCCAACCTTCATCCGCGCCGCGGCCTCCAGTGAGTGAACCCGGATCCGCTCGTGGAGCGCCTGGCGGTCGCCCCCGGCCTGGACGGCCGCCATAAGCAGGTTCTCGGTCGCCATGAACGGCAGTTGCTCGGCCAGGTGCCTGGCGATGACCGGCGGGTGGACCACCAGCCCGGGGACGACGTTGTTATAGAGCGTGAGGACCGCGTCGATCCCCAGGAACGCCTGGGGCATGATCAGCCGCCGGATGGCGCTGTCGTCGAGGGTCCGCTCCAGCCACTGGGTCGCCGCCGTGTCGGCGATGCCCGGGACCTGGCTCATGACGTACCGGGCGAGCGAGCACATCCGCTCGGCTCGCATCGGGTTCCGCTTGTAGGCCATGGCCGACGAGCCGATCTGTTCGGCCTCGAAGGGCTCCTCGACTTCCTGTTCATGGGCCAAAAGCCGGAGGTCCATGCCGAAGCGGTGCGCCGATTCGGCGATCGAGGCCAGGGAGGCGACGGTCAGCGAGTCCACCTTGCGGGAGTACGTCTGGCCCGACACCGCGTACGTCTTGTCGAAATCGAAGGCGGCCGCGACCCGGGCGTCCAGCTCGCGGACCTTGGCGTGGTCGCCGTCGAACAGGGCGAGGAAGCTCGCCTGCGTCCCGGTGGTCCCCTTGACGCCCAGGAACCGCAGGTCGTCCAGCCGACGCTCGATCTCGCCGAGGTCGAGGACCAGTTCATAGCACCAGAGGGTCGCCCGCTTGCCGACCGTCACCAGCTGGGCGGGCTGGAAGTGGGTGTAACCGAGGCAGGGGAGGTCTTTCCAGCGAGCGGCGAAGTCGGCCAGGGCTTCGATCGCCCCCACGAGCTGGTCGCGGACCAGGGTCAGGGCCGATCGGGTGAGGATGAGGTCGGTGTTGTCGGTGACGTAGCAGCTCGTCGCGCCCAGGTGGATGATCGCCCGTGCGGCCGGGGCGGCGTCGCCGAAGGCGTGGACGTGGGCCATCACGTCGTGGCGGAACCGCCGCTCGTAGGCCTCGGCGGCGGGGAAGTCGATCGCCTCGACCGCGGCCCGCATCGCCGCGATCTGATCCTCGGAGATGTTCAGGCCGAGGGCGCGTTCGGCCTCGGCGAGGGCCACCCAGAGACGACGCCAGGTCGAGAACTTGACCTGCGGCGACCACAGGTGGGCCATCTCGCGACTGGCGTAGCGCTGGATCAGGGGGTTGTCGTAGGTCTGATAGTCTTTCATGGGCCGATCGATCAATGGAAGGGGGGCGAAGGGGGGGATCGGGCGAGGGCGAACGTCGACGTCTCGGCTCGCCCGCGAGTCCGGGTCGGGTCAGATGCCGGCCAGGGCGTGGGCCCGGCCGACCCGGGCGATGGCCCGGTAGAAGGCGGCCGTCCGCATCGGGATGTTCTTGCGGACGGCCAGGTCGTGCATGTCGTGGAACGCGGTGACCAGCTTGGCCTCTTGCTCGCGCTGGATCTGCTCCAGGGGCCATTTGAAGTTCTGGAGGTTCTGGACCCATTCAAAGTAGCTGACGATGACGCCGCCGGCGTTGGCGAGGATGTCCGGGACGACGGGGATGCCCCGGGCGTTGAAGACCGCGTCGGCCTCTGGCCAGGTGGGGCCGTTGGCGGCCTCGACCACGAGCCGGGCGCGGACGGCCTCGGCGGTCGCCTTGTCGAACACGCCCCCCAGGGCCGCGGGGATCAGGACGTCGACGTCGGCCCTCAGCAACTCCTCGTTGGTCGAGGCCTGGGCGCCCTCGAAGCCGACGACCTTGCGGGTGACGGCGACGTGGCGGTCGAGCGCGGCGACGTCGATCCCGTCGGGGTTGAAGACGGCGCCGTAAGCGTCGGAGATGGCGACGATCTTCGCCCCCTCCTTGGCCAGGAACCGCGCGGTGTGGCCGCCGACGTTGCCGAAGCCCTGGATGGCGACCGTCGAGCCGCCGATGGTCCGGCCCATGTTGCCGAGCATCTCGCGAGCGACGATCGCGACGCCGTAGCCGGTGGCGGCCTCGCGCCCGGCCGAGCCGTGCAGCTCGACCGGCTTGCCGGTCACCACGGCCGGATTGAACCCGGCGTACTTGCCGTACTCGTTCATGATCCAGGCCATCACCTGGGCGTCGGTCCCCATGTCGGGCGCGGGGATGTCCTTGACGGGGCCGATGACGTCCTGGATCTTCTCGGTGAATCGGCGGGTCAGGCGCTCGAGCTCCCCCCGAGAGAGGTTCGACGGGTCGCAGTTGACCCCCCCCTTGGCGCCGCCGAACGGGAGGTCGACCAGGGCCGTCTTCCAGGTCATCAGGCTGGCGAGCGAGCGGGCCTCGTCCTGATCGACCAACGGATGATAGCGCAGGCCTCCCTTGAACGGCCCCCGGGAGTTGTCGTGCTGGACCCGGTAGCCGATGAAGTTGCCGATCCGGCCCGAATCCATCTCGATGACGACCTCGACGCGGACCTCGCGGTCGGGCGTGACGAGCAGCGTCCGGATGTTGTCGGACAGGTCGAGCAGCCTGGCGGCCTGGTCGAAATAGAAGCTGGTGGCCTCGAACGCTTGCATCGCGACGCCGATCCAAGGATAACGGAGCAGAGAGGTCCCGCCATGACGGATGGCCCGACGACCCGGTCCGATCGTACCGGACCTCCCCCCCACCCGCAAGGCGATCGCGCGACCGGCCCACCCCCGTCGAGGCCGGCGTCGCCCGCCGCCCGGATCCGACTTCCCCCCGAGAAGGTACCCGCGCGATGTCCTCCTGGAAGCTCGCCGAGATCACTTATGGACAGGTCAAGGCCGGACCCCCGTTCCAGGCGGCCGTCCTCCCCCTGGGAGCGACCGAGCCCCACAACCTCCACCTCCCCTACGGCACCGACACCTTCCAGGTCGACGTGATCGCCGCCCGCGCCTGCGAGCACGCCGCGGCCCGGGGCGCCAGGGTCCTCCAGCTCCCCTCGATCCCCTACGGGACCGAGACCAACCAGATGGAGTTCCCCCTGGCGATGAACCTCAACCCCTCGACCCTCGCCCGGGTGATCGCCGACCTCGTCGCCTCGCTCGCCAAGCACGGCGTCCACAAGCTCCTGCTGCTCAACGGCCACGGAGGCAACGACCTCAAGTGGATCCTCCGCGAACTCCACGGCACGACCCCGGTCCACCTGTTCCTGTGCAACTGGTACAAGGTCGGCGCCGACCGCTCGGCCGCGATCTTCGACGTGCCCGAGGACCACGCCGGCGAGATGGAGACCAGCATGGGCCTGGCGTTCTTCCCCGGACTCGTGACGCTCGACCAGGCCGACGAAGGGGCCGTGCGGCCCTCCCGGTTCGACGCCGTCGCCCGGGGATGGGTCGAGCTCACCCGCCCCTGGCATCTGCTCACCACCAACTCCGGCTCCGGCGACCCCCGCGCCGCCACCGCCGCCAAGGGGGAGGAGTACGCGGAACTCGTCGCCGACCGCGTCGGGGCGTTCCTGGCCGAACTCGCCGCCGCTCCCCTCGACGCCGACTTCCCGTTCCGACCCGCCTCGGAATAAGCCGACGGGTCGCCGTAACGCGATTAGGAATGCTCAAGTGTCCTGCTTGGAGATCGGAACATGACCACGCGAGTCGGCATGTCGGAACTCGGCGTCGGCGTTCGGCTGGGCCTGATGCTCGTTGTGTTCGCGACGGCCGCATGTTCGCCCCGGCCGGCCGACCCCGCCGCGTCTTCGAAAGCCGATGGGTCGTCCAAGAAAACCGAGCCCCCGACCGAGACGAAGGATTACGCGCTCCGTGGCGAGGTCCGTAAGGTCGACGCCGGGGCTCGCGAGCTCCAGATCCGCCACGAGGCGATCCCCGGCTTCATGCCGGCCATGACGATGCCGTTCAAGATGCCCGAGGGGACCGACTTCGACGAATTCCGGGCCGGCGACGTCGTCGAGGGGAAGCTCCGGGTCCTCTCCCGCAACGGCGAGACGGTCGACTACGACCTGGTCGACCTGGAAGTCACGAAGCCGGCGATCGGCTCGCCCCTGCTGCTCGAGGTGACGAAGGGGATCCCGAAGCTCGTCGCCCAGCCCGCGCGGCTCCAACCGGGGGACGAGGTGCCCGACTTCACGATGACCGACCAGGCCGGCGAGTCGCGGAAGCTGTCCGACCTCCGTGGGTTCGTGGTCGTGCTGACCTTCATCTACACCCGCTGCCCGCTGCCGGAATTCTGCCCGATGATGGATCGCAAGTTTTCCGAACTATCCGGATCGATCTCGGCGACTTCGAGCCGGTCGTCCCGGGTGCGGCTGGTCTCGCTCTCGTTCGACCCCGACCACGACACGCCCGAAGTCTTGCGCGAACATGCGCGGATCCGGGGGGCCGAGCCGCCGGTCTGGACCTTCGCGACCGCGTCGCACGAGGAGTTGGGGCGGATCGCCCCCGCCCTGGGGCTGACCTTCGGCCCGGTCAAGAACGAAATCGTGCACAACCTCTGCACGGCCGTCATCGGGCCCGACGGCCGCCTGGTCCGGCTCGAAGTCGGGACGAAGTCCAACGCCTGGACGACCGCGGACCTCCTCAAGACGATCTCCGAAGCCCTCCCCGCCGCCGCCCCCTGATCGTCCCCCTCCCCGCCGAAAGCCCGGGCCGGCGGGCCCGTCGGGCGGCCCGCGGCCCCACGCCGCCGCCCGACGGGCCCCTTGCGCGGACAAATGCACGAATCAACGTGATGAAAGTTTGCGATTTGCGATTGACACGAAATAAACTAACTATAAGATATCGACAAGCACCCACGTTGAGATACGTTCGCGCAAGACTGTGAGCGTCTCGTTGTGCGTGCCGGCGGCTCGGTCCGTCCTCGCGGCTGGTCGCGTCATCGCGTCGGCCCCCCGGCGACGCCCGCCCTCCTGAGGAACGCCCTTGCGGCCTTCATCCGCCGCCCGACCCCCCGCGCGAGGCGGGAGCGCGTCCAGGGCGTCGACCCCGGTCGCATCGCCAAAATCACGTACAGCCTAGGAGGACGAAGTCATGGCAGTGGCCAAAGCCGGTCCCAAATCCGCCGCGACGAAAGCGGCCGCCAACTCCGCCGCGACGAAAGCGGCCCCCAGCGCCGCCGCGACCAAGGCGGCCGCAACGTCGAAGGCGACCCCCGTCGCAGCGAAGGCGACCTCCGGCTCCGCCCTGGCGAAGGCCGCCTCCGGCCGGCCCAAGTCGGTCAAGGCGGCCGACCAGCGGTTCCAGCAGGCGAAGCGCGCCTCCATCCTGCTCAAGCACGTCAGCGACCCGACCCGGCTCCAGGTCATCCTGATCCTGGCCGAGGGCGAGCGCCACGTCGGCGCCCTCTGCGACCAGCTCAGCCAGAGCCAGC
Organism: Planctomyces sp. SH-PL62; assembly: GCF_001610895.1. Taxonomy (NCBI): domain Bacteria; kingdom Pseudomonadati; phylum Planctomycetota; class Planctomycetia; order Planctomycetales; family Planctomycetaceae; genus Planctomyces; species Planctomyces sp. SH-PL62. Next base: position 3,660,947 of record NZ_CP011273.1, read on the forward strand.
CGGCGGTCAGCCACCACCTGGCGCTGCTCCGCCACGGCAACATCATCGCCCCCCGCCGCCAGGGGAAGAACAACTTCTACAGCCTCACCGACACCGGCGCCGAACTGGCCCGCGTGGTCAAGAACCTGATCGCCTGACCTCGGCGATCGCCAGGGCGAGGCCGGGCCCCGCTCAAAGTAAGACGTAAACAAGGCCGTGGCGACGACGTCGCCACGGCCTTGTTTCGTCGTCCGCATCCAGGTTCCGGGCCGGATCAGGACCGATCGACCCGGCGAGTCCGTCAGGGGAGCAGTCGACGGCCGACGACGGTGTTCAGGTTGAGCATGCTCCGCCGGTGCCGGACCGCCGTGTCGAGGTAGGCTTTGACGTTGTCGTTGTAGACTCGTTGGGACTCCAGGTAAGACACGACGTTCGCCTCGCCGCTCTGGAACAGGATGAACCGGTCGTTCTTCGACTGCTCCGAGGCGGGGATGATCTCCGACCGGATCCGGCCGACGATGTCGCGGGTGATCTGATATTCCCGGGCCGCCTGGACGACCTCGTTGTGGACCCGGCGCTCGACGTTCGCCAGTTCGAGCTGGGACTGCTGGACGTTGATCCGGGCCCGCTCGATGTTCCCCTGGTTGCGGTTGTAGAGCGGCATCGGGACGGTGAGGCCCAGCGCCCAGGAATGCGCGCTCTTGGTCCCGGTCGGCGAGTTGTCCTGGAACGTGTAGGGCTGGAAGAGCACGTAGGCGTCCTGGTAGCGGTTCGCCATCGCCAGCCGGACGCCGGCCTCGGCCGCGCGCACGCCCAGGCGGTAGGAGACGACGTCGGGACGGCAGGCGAGCGCCATTTGAACCAGTTCCTCGACGGGGGGCGGCGGCGGGGCGCGGTCCTCGATGGAGCCGGTGAACTCCAGCGCCTCGGCCTGGTCCGGCGGCAGGTTCAGCATGATCCCCAGCGTCCGCTTGGCGCGCTTCAGGTTCTCCTCGCTGTCGAGCACCCCGACGGCGGCGATCTCCTTCTGGGAACGGACCTGGCTCACGTCGGCCCGAGAGGCCAGTTCCTTCTCGTAGAGTAGCTCGGTGGCCCGGATCAGCCGATCGAACCCCTCGGAGCTTGCCTGCGCGTAGCGGAAGATCTGCCGTGCGGAGAGGATGTCGACGTAGGCCGTGTAGAGGTTGTTGAGCTCGAGCCGGACGGCGTCCTGGTACTGGGCTTCAGTGATGTGCATCACCTGATCCGCGTAGGCGGTCCGGGCCCGCCGCTTGCGCGAGAAGTCGACCGGGTGCGAGATGTTGACGTCGTACTGGGTCTGGCCGCCCGGCCGCTGTTCGGTGTAGCGGCTGTAGGGGATCATCTGGGCGTCGGCGAAGAAGATCGGGTTGGCCCGCAGGCTGGCCGTCAGGACGTCGGCGCGGGCCTGGGGGATCTCCAGCGACTTCGAGCGCAGGTCGAGGTTCTCCCGGATCAGCCGGTCCATCGCCTCCTCGATCGTCATGCCGCCGGGAGGGCCTTCCGACTCCTCGCCGTCCGGCAGCGACAGCGAGCCATACAGCGGCGCGCGGGGGATCGGCAAGGCCTCCGGAGCGCCGAGGGACCGGGCGCGCGGGGTCGGCCCCTCCTCGGGCATGCTGATCGAGGCCGGCACGCGTGGCACCGCCGTCCCGCCGCCTGCCCCCAGAAGCGGTTGATCCTGACCGGGCTGGATCCCGAACGGTCCCGAGTCGGTCCCGGGCGCCGTCCCCAATCGAGACTCCCGCGAGCCGGGGGTCATCCCCCCCATCGCCCTGGGCAGCGCCTCCTCGGCCGAGCCCGGACCCCCCTGGGCGAGCGCCGTCTCAGAGGTCGTCGCCTGGATCAGCAGGCCGCACGACATCCCCAGAACCCAGGCCCACGTGTCCCGCCGCCTCCTGCCGCTTCGGGTCGTCACAAGCTCCTCCTTCGTTAACTTCCTGAGGGCGACGCAAGCCGTCTCCCCGACCATCACCGACCCTGAATCCTCGAGCATCCTGCTCCGGATGGCTTATCGGCCTACGACTCGGAAGCGGTTGAATCGAACCAACCTATCTGGCCAGGGTTACCGAAACTTAAGGAACCGCCGGCCTTTCCTGTTATCGCTATAACCCGGAGAGCCTTCCTGTCGTGGAAGTGATCTGCGTCGGAGTGGTCGTCGGACCAGATCCGGCGCGGCGATTTCCTGGAAAACTCTATTTTGCGGGACTTGAGCGGGTTACGTTATCCGAGGGATGTCCCTTCGGGTCGATTCCGAAGGGCCGAGCCGGGCATGGGAGCGAGGCCGCAGATGAGCCAGAACGAACCGAAATCGGGGCGTCGTTGCAGGGGCGTGGACCGTCGCGAGTTCTTGCGGGCCGGGGGCGTGGGGCTGGGAGCCTTGACCCTCTCGGGGACCGGAGTGCGACTCGCGGCGAGCGAAGGGACCAAGGATCGCGCTGTGATTCTGCTGATGCTCGTCGGCGGGCCCAGCCAGCTTGAGACCTTCGACCCGAAGCCCGACGCGCCCGAGGAGGTCCGCGGGCCGTTCGGCTCGATCGCGACCCGCGTGCCGGGCGTGCGCGTCAGCGAGCATCTGCCCCGGCTCGCGGCCCGGATGGACCGTCTGGCGCTGATCCGGTCGCTCAATCACGATGAGGCGCCGATCCACGAGACGGGCCTGCAACTGCTTCAGACCGGCCGCCTGAGCCGAACCGACGAGCATCCCCACTTCGGGGCGACGACCGCGAGGTTCCTGGGCCGCCGTCGCGACGCCTCGACGCCCGCCTTCGCGGCGGTCCCCGGCCCGATCGGGAACACGGGGGTCGAACTCCCCCGCGGCCAGACGGCCGGCGAACTCGGGACCGACTGGGAGCCCGCCTTCCTCGCCGCCGACCGCCCGTCCGAGCCGCTCGCCGATCCTCGGTTGCGGCGGGCCCTGTCGACCGTCGACGAACCGTCGCGAAGGCGCGAGGCTTACGGCTCGACCCGGTTCGGCCGGGACTGCCTGGCGGCGAGGCGACTGGTCGAGGCCGGCGTGCGGGTGGTGACGGTGAACATGTACGAATCGGTGTTCGACCGCGTCACCTGGGACTGCCACGGCGCGCGGCCGTTCAGTACGCTCGACGACTATCGGCGCGAGGTCCTGCCGACGTTCGACCGGGCCTTCTCCGCACTCCTCGACGACCTGCACGATCGCGGGATGCTGGAGACGACCCTGGTGGCCGCCGTCGGCGAATTCGGCCGCTCGCCCCGGATCAACGCTTCCGGGGGACGCGACCACTGGCCCGGCGTCTGGAGCGCGGTGTTGGCCGGCGGAGGCGTGCGGGGAGGCCGCGTGATCGGCGCGAGCGACGTACACGCCGCGACGCCCGTCGACCGCCCCGTCTCGCCCCAGGAATGGGTGGCCACGATGTACCACGCGCTCGGGGTCGATCCCTCGCCGATCGCCGGTTCGACCGACGCGGAACCGATTTACGAGCTATTCTCCTGACGGTGGCGGTGTCGACCGGACGCATCGAGAGGTGACGCGACGTGGAGCGACGGGCCCCGCGGGCCTTCGAGGAGGGCGGCCACGATGAGCATCATCTTCTTCTGTTCGCATTGCGGCGCGAGGTTCGAAGTGGGCGAACAGGCGGCCGGCAAGCCGGGCCGCTGTAAACGCTGCGGCGAGCGGATCACCGTCCCCGCACAGTCGGCGGCGGCTCCGACTCCGGCGGCGGCGTCCGTCGCGGGCGGCCCCGGGTGGCTGGAACGCATGGGCAGCCAGGTCGGGCTGGCACCATTGACGATCGAGCGGATGCCGGGCCTGCGCAAGCCCATCCCGAAGCCGACCCCGCTGGACGACCTGGGAGACTCCAAGCCCTACGGCCTGGTCGAGGCTTACAAGATCCCGGTCGTCGAGCAGGGGCGGGGGTCTGGAGCGGCCGGCGAGGTCAGGATCGCCTGGAGGCGGGGCCTGGGCTCGGTCCAGAAATTCTTCCGGCGGGTGAACGAGTTCGCCTATCTGCTCTCGATCCCGTTCTTGATGCTCATCCTCCTGGGGGCGACGGCCCACAACCGGGGCCTGGCCCTGCTCGGCGCCCAGGCCGTGGTGCTGCTGAACATCGGCCGGATCATCAGCGGCCTGGCGAACATCCTGGCCGTGCCGTTCCGCGAGGGGCCGGCCACCGGCCTCCTGTTCCTGTTCCCGCCTTACACGATCAAATATGCGATCGACCACTGGAACAAGCTGAGGCGGCCCACCCACCGCGTCGTGACGCCGATCCTGACGATCGGCCTGGTGATCCTGGCGTTCGCGTTCATCCCCTCGTTGTCCGGCGCCAAGGCCGCCAAGATCGACGGCCGGTCGAGTTCCCAGGTCGGCGGCCGCTGAACCCTCGTTGGAATCGAGTCGCACCATGAGCACGGACCACATGCGCACGGAACCCGCCGGGGATTCCTACATCGACCTGATACCCACCGAGTTCCAGCTCCCCCCGGCCGACGACGGGCTGATGACGGCTCGCCTCGAGCCCCACGTCGGCGCGGCGACCGAGTTCTCGGGGAGCCTGGCGGCCGAGACCCAGGACCTGAGGCGGCGTCGGCTGGCGTCGGCCGCCCTGTTCCTGGCCTTCATCACGGCGGGGCTCCTGGCCTGGTCCCTCCTCGCCGGCCATTTCGGCCGGAACTGGGGGGCGAGCCTGATCCGAGTGGGGCAGTTCGTCCTCTCGTCCGGGGTGGCGGCGGTCCTCCTGAGCCGCGAGCCGCTCTCCCGGAGGACGGTCAAGGGACTCGAATTCGGCCTCTTCGGGGCCATCGCGCTCTCGATCGGGGCCGCGCAGTACCTGCTCGGCGTCGAATATCTCCGCCAGTCCGACGCGCTGGGGATGGCGACCTACCTGAAGAACGGCGTCATCGGGTCGATCGTCCTGATGCTCCTCTACGGCGCCCTGATCCCCAACGACGCGGCGACGGCCGCGAAGGTCATCCTGAGCATGGCGCTCGTCCCCGTCGTCGCCTTCACCCTCCTGCTGGAATTCGAGCATCCGGATCTGGTGGAAGAACTGGAGGCGATGCGGTCCTCGGAACATTCGGGGTCGAACGTCGTCGCCCTGCTGTGCGGGGCCTCGCTGGCGATCTACTGCGCCCACGTCCTCAACGGCCTCCGCAAGGACCTGCACGACGCGCGCAAGTTCGGGCAGTATCAGCTCGGCCGCCGGATCGGCGTCGGCGGCATGGGAGAGGTCTTCCTGGCCGAGCATCAACTCCTCAAACGGCCCTGCGCCCTGAAGCTCATCAAGGGAGACGCCGGCGGCGACTCGCTGGCCCTGGCGCGGTTCGAACGCGAGGTCAAGTCGGCGGCGAGGCTCTCGCACCCGAACACCATCGCGATCTACGACTACGGCCGGACCGACGAGGGGACGTTCTACTACGTCATGGAATACCTCCCCGGCATGAGCCTCCAGGACCTGGTCTCGCAGCACGGGCCGGTCTCCCCCGGCCGGCTCCTCTACCTGCTGCGTCAGGTCTGCGGAGGATTGGCCGAGGCGCACGCCCTGGGGATCATCCACCGCGATCTCAAGCCGGCCAACATCTTCGTCGCGCTCCGGGGGGGCGAGGCCGACGTCGCCAAGATCCTCGACTTCGGCCTGGTGAAGCTCACCGCCGACCCGGACGCGCCCGAGCTGACGACCGATCGCAGCGTGAGCGGAACCCCCGCCTTCATGGCCCCCGAGCAGGCGACCGGCGACCGTCCCGTCGACCCTCGTACCGACGTCTACGCCCTGGGCGCGATCGCTTACTACGCCCTCACCGGCCGCCCCCCCTTCGAGGGGACGACCGCGATGGCCGTCATGATCGCCCAGGTCCGGGACCCCGTCGTCCCCCCCTCCCAGGTCGTCGAAGGCGTGCCCGAGGACCTCGAGCGCGTGATCCTCCGCTGCCTCGCCAAGGCCCCCGACGACCGCTACGCCAACGTGAAGGCGCTGGCCCGCGACCTCGCCGCCTGCGCCTCGGCGCGAGACTGGGACGAGGACCAGGCCGAAGCCTGGTGGAACGCCCTCTCCGAGCCCGTCGCGGCTCCCGTCATCGCCTGAATCGGCGCAACGAATTCATGCGCCGATAGGATCATATCCTTCTCCCCTGGTGGGAGAAGGTGGCCGAAGGCCGGATGAGGGGATCGTCGTCGCGGATGGACCAAGGAAGCGACGGCTCTCGTGCTCGCCCCCCTCATCCATCCGCCGCCGCGCGGCACCTTCTCCCACGAGGGGAGAAGGGTGCCTGGCGACGGCTCGCGTCCTCGCGGACGGTCAGCGGGCCGCCTGGTCGCCGGGGGGCTTGAAGCCGGGGGCGGCGAGGAAGGTCTGGAGCGGCTTGCCGTCTTCGAGGTTCCAGAGGCGGACTTCGCCGTCCCAGCTCCCGGAGGCGACGAGCTTGCCGTCGGGGGAGAAGGCGGTCGAGTAGATCCAGTCCTTGTGGCCTTCGAGCGTGCGGAGGGCCTTGCCGTCTTCGAAGTTGTACACCCGAACCTTGTTATCGCCGCCGGCGCCGGCGAGGGTCTTGCCGTCGGGGGTGAGGGCGATCGCGAACACGGCGGCGCCGAAGCCGGCGATCTTGCGGACTTCCTTGGCCTCGCCGTCGATGGTCCAGATCCGCACCTGGGCGTCGCCGCCGGCCGAGACGACGGCCTTGCCGTCGGGGGCGAACAGCACGCCGTAGACCGGCTGGCCGTGGCCGGGGAACGTGACTAGTGACTCCTTCTTCTCGACGTCGAACACCTTGCTCGACTTGTCGCGGCTGGCCGTGGCCAGAAGCTTGCCGTCGGGGCTGAACGCGATGTCGAGGATCCAGTCGGCGTGGTCCTCGACCTGGAAGAGCAGGTCACCTTTCGCCGTGTCGAAGACGCGGAGGATGCGGTCGGCGCCGGCCGTGGCGATCTTGCTCCCGTCGGGCGTGAACGCGACCGCGAACACGGCGTCCTGGGCCTCGGCCAGGTCGCGGACGAGCTTGGGCTCGGCGCCCGGCTCCAGGGCGTAGAGCTTGGCCAGGCCGTAGAGCCCGGGGTCGCCGCCGGCGGTCGCCATCCACTTGCCGTCCTTGCTGAAGGCGACGTCGTAGGTCCGCTCGGGAAGCTCTCGGAGCCGACCGGCGAGCGCGGCGTCGGCGACGTTCCAGGCCGTCACCTCGTGGTAGCCGGCGGCCTCGACACGGGCATTGTCGGGCGTGAACGCGACGGACGTGATCGGCACGGCGACGGGGTAGGAGTCGGGGACGTCGACCTTCCGGGTCCTGCGGAGCAGGAACGTCCAGTCCTCGTCGGCCGCCTTTCCGTCGTATTTGGCGCCCTCGGCCACCCAGCGTTCCAGCAGGGCGATCTCGGCGGCGTCCAGGGGATCTTGCTTGAACGGCATGCGCGGGTCGCCCTCGGGGCGGATCAGCTCGATGAGGTAGCTCTCGTCGGGCTTGCCGGGCTCCAGGGTGATGTCCTCGCCGACCTTTCCCCCCTTGGCGAGCTTGTCGAAGCTCGTCATGACGTACTTGCTCTCGGGCTTCTTGGGGTTGTGGCAGGCGATGCAGTTCCGCACCAGGATGGGCGCGACGTCGGCCATGAAGCTGACGGGTTTCGGGTCCGTCGGCTCCTCGGCCGAGGCCGGCAGGGCGAGGGGCGGGGAAAGCAGCAGGACCGTGGCGATCAGGCGTCGTCGCGACGAGCAGGGCCGGAACATACGCAGGCTCCCGGAGGTTCTTGGGCTGGGGCTGGTGCTGGTGCTGGGGCGAGGGCGGGGAACGGGGTCATTTCGGCGGGGCGGCGACGATCTTGGCGGCCAGCGGGGCGGGGGGGAACGCGTAGTCCTTCTTGTCGATCTGGAACGCCGCGGCGACCGTGGCGGCGGCCTCGGCCGGCTTGGCGTCGGCGTCGGCGACGGCCTTCACGACGAAGTCGGTGGCCTCCGGCGCGACGGTGACGGGCTCGGCCTTGAGGCCGGCGGGGAGGCCGTCGAGCTTGACGACGACGGGCTCCTTGAAGGCTCCCTTGCGGACGACCTTCCCCTTGATCTCGACCGTCGCTCCGGGCGCGGCCTCGACGGCCGGCGTCTCCAGTGTCAGGTCGATCGGACGGACGACCTGGAGGGTGACGGCGGGGGCCTCGATGGTCCGCTCGACCTCGCCGAACTTGCCCTTGGCCGAGAGGCCCAGAGTCGTCGTCCCGAGGGCGGCCTCGGCGGCCACGGCGACGACGAACGGGGCGTCGGCGGCCTTCTCGGCGACCTTCACGACGGCGGCCGTGAAGCCCGGCGCCGGGGGCAGGGCCGACAGATCCATCGCCGCGTCGGCGCCGGGCGTCCGGGCGATCGTGACCGGGATCGTGACCGGTTGGCCGTGGATCGCCTCGATCGGCCCGGCGGGGGCGTCGAGCGTGACGACGCTGGGCTGCGCGGGGGCCGTGGCGAGGGTCTCTCGCTCCAGGGCGTTCGTCGCCAGGTATTCTTGCTGTGCGAAGACGTCGCGGCGGGAGGCGACCCGGCGGATCGGGCCGTCGGGGCCCTGGCCCTCGCCGACGATTTTGAGGTCGGCCATCGCGAACGTCGCGTCGGCGGCGGCCGAGAGCGAGAGCTTGCCGATCGCCTGGCCCGCCGCCACGCTCCCCGGCCGGAACGTCAGCCCGGCGGGCGGGTCCTGCACCGTCAGGCTCACCGGGCCGTCATAGCCTTCGCGCGTCAGCGTTACGCCGACGACCCTCGTCCCGCCGCGCGGGACGTTGGCCTCGGACGCATCCAGGGCCAGGCCGAAGTTCGGCGAGGCGGGCTCGACGACGATCCGGTAGGGGAAGCCGACCCCGCCGCGCTTCTCCATGTCTCGCAAGACGAGGGTGACCTCGTCGGCGTCGGCCGGCACGTCCACGGCCAGGGCCGGGTCGGGATTGATCGTGTTCACCGCCGCCCCGGCGCGCATCGCCCCGGCGATCGACTGGTCGTCCCCCTGGGCGATCGCGGCTCCCTTGGGATTCAGGACCTGGAGCACGGCATCGAGCGAGGAGCCGAGGCTCGCGGCCTCCACCCGGACCCGGAGCTTGGCCCCCGGCTTGGTCGCCACGACGAAACGGTCCTCGTCGCCCGGCGGATCGATCCGGCCGTTGAGCACCGCCGGCGCGGCGACTCGGATCGGCGGCGCGGCCGGGTCGGTCGGCTCGCGGATTTCCGGGACGCGCGAGACGACCAGCGGACGGATCGATTCCACGTCGATGCCGCTCGCCCCGCCCGCGAAACGGGGCCAGGCGACCTCGGCGAGCGGCATCGGTTCCAGGCGGGCGACGGCCGCCCGAGGCTCCGGCGAGGTCCCCCCACGCAGCTCGAATCCGACCGTCTCTCCGTCGCGGCCTCCGAGCGGGTAGACCTCTTCGGCGATGGGAATCTCGCCGACCAGGAGGCGATAGACCGGCCGACCCCCGCCGGCGTAGCGCGAGTCGGAGATTTCGACGACGTAGTCGCCGTCTTCCGGGAGTTCGACGATCAGCCTGGCGTCGGTCAGCAGCCCCGGCGTGTCGTCGGCGGCGGCGATGAAGCGCCGCGAAGGGGTGGCCTGCGTCAGGCGGATGGACGGATCGAGCACCGACCCGATCCTCGCGCACTGGGCGTCGACGACGATCTTTTGCCCTTTCTTGCCCGCGAACCGAAACTGGTCGACGTCGTTGCCCGCCGTACGGCCCTCCACGACCACGGGGGTCGCGGCGAGCGCCTGGGCCGTCTCGAAGCCGTCGTTGGCTTCGACCTCGGCGACCTGGGCGAGCTGTCCCACGGCGAACAGGAGCGGGTTGGACACTCCTTCATCGGTCTGCACCCGGATCGGATAGACGCCGATCGGCACGCCGGCGGGCACGGTCAGCCGGAACGCCCAGCCTTCGGGCTTGCTCCGCTCGGGCGGGAGGGCCTCGACCTGGAAGGGGAACGAAGCGATCAGCCGGGGGTTGGCCGCGAGGCCCGTCCCCGTCAACGTCACCTCCGCGGGCTCGCCGCGACGCGCCCCGAACGGCGAGGCGTCGTTGACCTTCGGCGGGTCGGCCCACGCCTCCGACCCAGCGACGACCAGGAATCCCAATACCAGCAGGCCGCATCGCCCGGCTCGAGTCATGAATCCAGCTCCGTGCACTTGTTGAAACGCGCCCGTTCTGGTTTGGAGGGTGGACGCTGCGGTGGGTGGTGGGAGGGCTGTTCAACGAACGTTCAACGTCGCACGCCGCCGTCGCTTTGTCAAGGATCGCTCCGGCCGAGCGTCGCCGCCGGAAGCTGGATGCTTGACAGCGCCCCGACCCCGTTGAAAGATAGACCCATCGCACATGCGGCCTCCTCCAACTTCTCTCCCCACCCCGGCTCGACACACGAATGCCCGCTTCGCCCCGGCGTCGATCCCGGTCCTCCTTCTGCTCGCGAGTCCTCGCGGCGCTGTTCGCGCTCGGGCTGTTCGCGGCGGTCGGAGGGGAGGCCAGGGCGTCTGATCCGGGCGAGCACGCCCGCTTCTGCAAATGCGGGCCGCGATGCCGGGGAGGCGTCTGCTGCTGCGTCCCGAAGCCCTCCGCGAAGCCCTCCCCCAGGTCGAGGCCGGAGACAAGACAGAAGGTCGCGGCCGAACCCACGCCGCCCGCCCCCGCCGGGCCATGCTTCGGTGCGGACCCCGGCGGCGACGACGTCGCGCCGACGAAAGCCGCTCCGATCCGACCGGGACATGACGCCCTCGCCGCCGGGTTCGGTGGACGAGCGGACTGCGAAGAAGGCCGCATCCCGCCCCCCGCGTCCGATCGGCTCCCCGCCGAAGGGCCCGACCGTCTCGACCGACCCCCGAAGCCAGCTCCCTCGGCCTCCTGAGCCTCGCGGCCTGCGCCGCCGAGGCCGTCCCGCGCGCTTCCTCGCGACGCGCTCGGGGCTCGCCGCATTCGATTTGATCGGAGCTGAGACCGCGCCCGCCGCGCCCGTCGAACGCCTGGAGGCGTCCCCGGGGCGGGCGGCCGCGCGCACCGAGGGATCCATCTGCAAAGGGGCGGAATATAATATGTCGAAGCGAAGAGCTTTCACGCTGATCGAGCTTCTCGTGGTGATCGCGATCATCGCCGTGCTGATCGCGCTGCTGTTGCCGGCCGTGCAGGCGGCGCGGGAAGCCGCGAGACGGGCGCAATGCACGAACAACCTGAAGCAGCTCGGGCTGGCGATGCACAACTATCATTCGTCGCTGAACGTCTTCCCGGTGGGCTTCCTCTACCCGAGGGCGAGCCAGGTCTACCCCGGGGTTCCGGCTTTGCATTACCGGTGGTCGGTGCTGGCGCAACTGTCGCCGTACCTGGAGCAGTCCACGGTCTACAACGCGCTCAACATGGACTGGCCGATCGCGGCGGGACCGTCGAACGTGCTGGGGACCTCGCCCTGGACGCCGTTCGGGGCGAACACGACGGTGATGGCGGCGAAGGTCGCGTTCTTCCTCTGCCCGAGCGACTCCACGCCGCCGCCGACGACCCTGCCGGGGGGCGTCCTCTCGGGGCCTTCGAACTACCAGTTCTGCACCGGCGACGGCTCGCCCGGCAGCGCGACCCCCGGGGACGCGGGGCTGTCGGTCGGGGCCAACGGCGCGTTCGTGCTGGGGCCGCCGCAGTCGGCTTCGAGCATCTCCGACGGGCTGAGCGGCACGATCGCCGCGTCCGAGCAACTGATCGGCACCGCCGGCGGAGGAGCCGCGACCGTCGTGGGCGCGAACCCTCCCGTCGACGTCCGCCGCGCCGCCGCAATCGGCTCCACCCCTCTGAGCGACGCCGGATGCGCGGCCCCGACCGGCTGGCGGCTCGACAAGGGCTTCGGCTGGTGGGACGGCGACTATCGCACGACGCTGTATAATCACTACCTGGCGCCCAACGCCCGGCAGTTCGACTGCTGGCAGTCGAGCCCGCCCCACAACCCGGCGATCAAGACGGCCCGGAGCAACCACGCCGGGGGCGTCTCCGCCCTCTTCTGCGACGGCCACGTCCAGTTCGTCAAGGATTCGGTGAGCCTGCCGACCTGGCGGTCGATCGCCACCCGCAACGGCGGCGAAGTCGTCTCGTCGGACTCGCTCTGACGAACGGCACGGCCTGAAGCCGTCCCTCGGACCCCGGCTCAGGGCGGATCGTAGCCGCCGGGGTTCCAGGGGTGGCAGCGAGACAGTCGCCGGAGACCTTTGGCGAGGCCGACGATCAGGCCGTACTTGCGCAGGGATTCGATCATGTATCGGCTGCAACTCGGATGGAAGCGGCAGACGTTCCCCAGGAGGGGGCTGATCGTCGCCTGGTAGGCCCGCACGGCGGCGATCAGCAGGCCGACCGCCAGCCGGCCGGGGAGGGCGGCGATTCCGGACGCGAACGAGCGCGAGCGGGGCGGGCGGTGGGCGGTCATGCCGGAGGCGCGGGCTTCGGCTCCCGCTCCCGCTTCCGGACGCCCAGGCGGCGGGCGGCGTCGCGGCCCAGGACGGCGAGCGAGGCCTGGACCTGGGCGAACTCCGCCCGAGGGGCGCGCGGCAGCACCACGAGATCGACGCCCGGCGCGAGGTCGGCCTTGCACAACCGGAAGGCCTCGCGGATCAGCCGCTTGATCCGGTTCCTGGCCGTCGCCCTGCGGACGCGCTTGCGCGATACGGAGACCCCCAGCCGGGGGTGGCCGAGGCCGTTCTCGGCGCCGTAGACGATCAGGACGCCGTCGGAGACCGAGCGTTTGCGATCGAACGCCCGGCGGAAGTCGGCGGGGTCCTTGATGCGCTCGTGGGGGCGGAAGCTCAGGTCCGGGGTCGTCACGCGGGGCGATCCTTGTCGGGCTCGGGGCGCCGTTCGGAGGGGTCGGGGAGGGGGGCCGCGGGGAGGTTTCCCAGGCGGTCGCGGACGAGGTCGGCCCGGCGTCGCAAGTGCCAGATCAGGAGGATTCCGACGGCGGCGAGCGTGGCGAGCAAGGCGCCGAGCAACCCGCCGACGGCCCGGCCGAGCCGGGGGCGGGCCTCGGGATGATCGCGGAGGATCCGCCCCAGCCGGGTCTTGGGCTCCGGGGCGGCCGGGGCCTGGGGGTCGTGCGGCTGGGGCTGCTCGCGCGTCATGGGCGGACGCCGTCCGTTCGGGTCAAGAGGGGCGGTCGGAGGAGCCGGGCTCGTCGACCAGGGTCCGCAATTCGTCGGCCAGGTCCGCCAGGTGGTCATGCAGGTGGGACATCCGGTCGCGGAGTCGGAGGATCACCTCGACCCCGGCCAGGTTGACGCCGAGGTCGCGCTGGTAGGTCATGATGGACCAGATCCGGCGCACCTGGGAGGGCTCATAGCCAAGGACGTCTCCCTCGCGCGCGGAGTGGACGAGGCCCAACTCCTCGTAGCGGACGAGCATCTGGACCGAGATCGAGAGATGCCGGGCGACGCTTTCGCGGGGGATGATCCGTTCGTTCATGGCCGGCTCGGATTCGGATAAGGCGTCTCGGTTGCGCGAGGGGGGCCGCTCCTTCCCGACGGAGGGCCGGGGGTCACCACAACCCCGCCCGCGGGTTCTGCTTGTTGCGGTCGGCGAATTCCTGGATCAGTCGGCGGCTTTCGTCGTCGACGTTCTTCGGGGCCACGATCTTGACCACGACGAAGAGGTCGCCGTCGGGCTTGCCCGCCGAGCCCGGCACGCCCTGGCCTTTCAGCCGGAGCTTCTGGCCGCTCGACGCCCCGCCGGGGATCGGCAGGGCTTTCATGCCGTCGAGCGAGGGGACCTCGACCTTGGCGCCGAGGACGGCCTCGGCGACGGTCAGGGGGACCTCGACCAGCAGGTCCCGGCCCTCGCGCTTGTAGTAAGGATGGGGCTCGATCGCGAGCGTGATCGTCAGGTCGCCGGCCGGGGAGCCCTTGGGGCCGGGTTCCCCCTGGCCCTTGAGCCGGAGCTTGGAGCCCTCGTCGACCCCCGGCGGGATCTTGACCACCAGGCTCTCACGCCGGCCGTCGCCGCGCTGCAGCTCGATCGAGGTCTGGCCGCCCCGGACCGCGGTGAGGAAGGGGATGGACAGGTGCGCTTCGACGTCGCGGCCGGCGCGGGGACGGGCGGCCTTCCCGCCGCGCATCCGCCCCAGAAGGTCGTCGAACAGGCCCGCCCCCCCTTCGGCCCCTCGGCCGCCGCCCTGCCCGAACTGGCCGAAGAACTCGCTGAAGTCCACGGTCTCCTGGCCGGGCTCGCCGAACCGGGCGGTCCATTCCGAGGCGCTGGTGCGCGGCCCGGCCGCGCCCATGCCTTCGAAGCCCGCGGCGCCGTAGCGGTCGTACATCGACCGCTTCTCCTGGTCGGACAGGACGTCGTAGGCTTGCTGGACTTCCTTGAAATTCTTCTCGGCGGACTTGTCGCCCGGATTCACGTCCGGGTGATATTGCCTGGCCAGCTTCCGGTAGGCTTTCTTGACGGCGTCGGGGGTGGCGTCGCGAGCCACCCCGAGGACGTCGTAGTAATCGCGATCAGGCATAACGCTTCACGACCTTAGCTTGGTCCAGGGGATCGACCCGACCCATTGTAGCCCGCGCGGGCGGGACGATTCAAGCGAGCCGGGGGCGTCGCCGGGTCAGCCCAGGTTGCGGGGGCCAAAGGCGTCCGGCAGGAGCCGGTCCAGGGTGGTCCGCAGCCTCTCCGCACCATCGCAGACGGCGACGATCTCGCAGGCCGTGCCGAACTCGTTGAGGACCTGGCGGCAGGCGCCGCAGGGGGCGGTCGGCGTCGGAGTCGGCGTGTAGACGAGGACGGCGAGGACCGTCGGCGGGGCCTCGCCCGAGGCGACGAGCCCGAACACGGCGTTCCGCTCGGCGCAGATCGTCAGCCCGTAGGAGGCGTTCTCGACGTTGCAGCCGGCGAAGACCTCGCCCCGGCCGCTCAGTACGGCCGCGCCGACGCGGAAACCGCTGTACGGGGCGTAGGCGCGGGCCGAGGCTTCCCGAGCGGCTTCGAACAGGCGTCGAAGATCGTCGTCGGAGAGCATCGGTCCGCGTCCTCCGTCCCGGCGTCGCGCGATCGATCCGATAAGGGTCAGTCGGCCGCGGCGGCCGCGCCGACCTGGGCCAGCTCCTCGACGCCCACGCGATGGCAGAAGTCGCCGAAGCTCTCGCCGGCCTGTCGTTCGCTCTTGAAGCGGGCGAAGACCGGGGCCAGCTCGGCGGCGATCTGGTCGTGCGGGACGTAGTCCTTGAACTCGACGTTGAGCCGGTCGCCCAGCGTTCGGCCGCCGAGGAAGACCGTGTAGGTGCCGGGGCCGGGGATGCCGTCGGGCCCCAGCTTGGCCGAGCGGCCGACCAGGCCGATGTCGGCGTTGTAGGGCCGGGCGCAGCCGTTGGGGCAGCCGGTCATGCGGACCGTCAGCCGTTCCGCTTCCAGTCCCTGGCGGGCCAGCTCGGCTTCGAGCATGTCGATGACCGAGGGGAGGGCCCGCTCGGCGTCGGTCACGGCGAGGCCGCAGGTGGGGAGGGCGGGGCAGGCCATCGACCAACGGCGGACGGTCGACACCTGCTCCACGCTGGCGATCCCGTACTCTTCCAGCCAGGCGTTGATCTCGTCTCGCCAGGCCGGGTCGAGGTCGATCAGGAGGATCTTCTGCTGGCAGGTCAGCCGGGCGGGGGTCTGGTACTTCTCGAAGAACGCCTTCAGGCCGCTGGAGAGGCGCATCGAGCCCGAATCCTTGATCCGGCCGTTCTGCACGGGAAGGCCCAGGAAGAGCTTGCCGTCCCCCTGCTCGTTCCAGCCCAGGTGGTCGTCGACGTCGGTGATCGGCAGGTCTCTGGGGTCCTCCAGGGGGCGGCCCAGGTATTCCTCGACCTTGGCCCGGAAGGCGGGCATGCCCCAGTCGGTGATCAGGTACTTGATCCGGGCCCGCTTGCGGTCGGAGCGGTTGCCGAAGTCGCGGAAGACCCGGACGACGGCCTCACCGACGGCCAGGACCTGATCGCGGGTGATGTAGCCGAGCGGCTGCGACAGGAACGGGAAGGTCTTATCGGCGCTCGGGGTGGTTCCCAGGCCGCCGCCGACCAGGACGTTGTAGCCGACGATCGAGCCCCCTTCGACGTGCGCCAGGAACGAGAGGTCGTTCGCCAGCACGTCGGTGCAATTGTCGTCCGGGAAGGCGAAGGCCGTCTTGAACTTGCGCGGGAGGTACGTCTTGCCCAGGATCGGCTCGACCGGGTCGTCGCCGGGCTGCTTCAGCAGCGGGGCGCCGGCGGGGGGGAGGGTCTGGATCCGTTCGCCGTCCAGCCAGATGTCCCAGTAGCTGCTGGTGCGGGGGGCGACGTGGGAGGCCCAGGTCTGGGCGTCGAGGTTCAACTGGTCGTGCACCGCGTCCTTGATCGGGGCCGGGCAAGCCAGGACGTTGCGCTCGACGTCGCCGCAGGCCGCCAGGGTGCAGAGCAGGTTCTCGTTGAGGTGGCGGATCACCACGGCCAGGTCCTGCTTCAGGACGCCGTGGAACTGGAACTCCTGCCGGGTGGTGATCCGCAGCGTGCCGTTGCCGACGACCCGCGCCAGCTCGTCGCAGACGCGGTACTGCTCGGACGTCAGGCGGCCGCCGACCAGGCGGACGCGGACCATCATCATGTGGGCCTTGTCCTGCTTCTCCTTCTTCCGCCGCGCCCGAAGGTCCCGGTCGTCCTGGGTGTAGGAGCCGTGGAACTTCAGGACCTGGCTGGCGTCCTCGGAGAAGGTCGGTCGGTCGTTGTGCACCTCGTCGGCCAGCATCTCCCTGAGGTAGCGGCTGGCCGCCTTGAGGCCCTCGTTCTTGCTCAACTTGGGCGTTTGCGGGCCCCCGTTCGCTTCGGTCATGATCGCACCTCTTCGCGGAACCTCGACTCAATCCTTACTATCTTAGCGAACTTGGTCGTGTATTGACCAGGGGCAAAACGGAACGGAGGCCGCGCGTCGGAAAATTCCGACGGCGGCTCCTTGGGGGCGGGCCCGGGAGGGTTACTTGGGGATCTCGGCCGCGGGGGGGGCGGCGGGGACCTCGATGGGCTGTTGGAGGACGGAGCCGGCGGCGTTGGCGGCCTCGGTCCGCTTCTGGAGGGCCTGGAATTCGATGGCCTGGTCGAGGGACTTGAGGATGATCTCGGTGTTGTCCTCGACGTTGGCGTCCGGCGGGGCCTGGAAGGCGAAGTCGGCGTCGGTGAGGGTCGGCTCGAACTGGATGTTCGTGTAGGTGAGGGTCAGCTCGCTGGGGTCTTGCTTCTCGATGCTGCTTTTGGCGCCGATCTTCTTGCCGTCGATCCCGACCTGGCGGGTGTCGATCAGGGAGGTGACCAGGCGTCCCCGGAGGTCGAGCTTGTAGGGCCAGCCGTTTTGCTTGTCGAGGTAGAGGGTGGCGAAGCTCGGGATGTAGGGGGGAAGCATGCCGACGCCCGGGATGGGGGTCTGGTTCGGCGCGACGATTCCGGTGCGGTCGCGCCAGCCTCCCTTGAGGATCCAGACGGCCTTGCCGTCGAGCTCCCCTTCTTCCTTGGGGGCGTCGAATTTCACGGCCTTGCGGACGCCGGCCAGCAGGGCCTCGGGCCCGGTGAAGCCGAGGCTGGAGAGGATCTGCTCGCGGAGATTGGCGTCGATCTCGGGGGACTCGAGGCGCTGGAGGATCGGCTTGACGCTGAGCTTGCGGTAGGACTGGGCGTCGAGGATCTTCTGGTAATCCCAGAGGACGTCGCCGTCGCAGACCTGGAGCATGGTCCCGGCCGCGCCGGGGAGGCCGGAGACGTCCAGCCGGAGATAGATCCGGGCGGAGGGGGCCTTGATGTAGCGGCCCTTGATCTGGAACTTCTGGCCGAGGATGCGGACGTCCTGGGTCAGGTCGGCGGAGACGGCCTTGATGCCGGCGATCTTCTTGATCGCCTCATCGATGACCGTCTCGGCTTCGGTGGGGGGTTCCTCGGGCTTCTCGGCCTGGGGACCGCCCGGGACGGCGGGGGCGTTCGCGGCGGGGGCCTGGCCCGGCGTGGACGGCGACGGACCGCCCGGCGTCTGGGCGAGGACCGTCGAGGCGATCCAGGCCCCGGCGAGGGACGCGGCGAGCGTGATTGGACGGGCGATCCGGTTAATGCGCATGGTCTGGGTGTACGCAATTTCTCAAGGGTACGGGAAAGATGCCCGATCATATCCCTGGGCGTCTGGAGACGCAAGTCCGGCGGACGGACCGTCCGACCTCGCGATCGACGCGGGGACGGGCGGGGACGGTCACGGGCGAGTCGCGGGACACGACGGCTCGAACGGGCCGGCTCGGTCGCATTGGATGTCAGGACGACACGCATTCTCCCCGATCGGGAGATCGGAAGCGATCGGCCAAGGGCCGGCCGGCTTCGGTCGCGGGAGCTGGAGAGGATTTCCATGCAAACCATCGGAATGCTGCTGCTGGCGGCGGCCGCCACCGGCGACGGATTCGGCTACGGCGACGCCGGAGTCGGCCTGAAGAAGTGGCTGCGGCCGCACGTCGTGGCCAGCTCGCACACCCCGCCCCCGGGCGGGCCTCAGTTCAACGCCGCCACGATGGCGGGCCCCGGGGCCGCCGCGGGCGCCGCCGCGGGCCGTCGCTTCGTGAATACGCGGAGCCAGGTCTACTTCCTGGACCCCGACGGCATGAACATCAGCTGGCAGACCGGCACCGGTCCCGCCGGCGAACGTAGCTACGGCGGGGCCCCGCTGGTCGTCCCCGGCCGTTACAACTTCAACCAGGGCTACATCTACCGCCTGAAGCTCACGAACATCGCGGGCCGTCAGAACGTCGCCCTGTATCCCACGATCGAGGTCGCCCCGACCACCCCCGCCACCGACGCCTACCTGGCGCACAACGCGATCCCGGTCCAGTTCACGGCCGAGGATTTCGACCAGGTCGTCGACGGCGGCAACTTCGTCACGAAGGTCATCTACCTCCCCGATCCCAAGTATCAGGAAGTCGCCGTCTCGGGCGTGGAGACCCTGGTCTCGACGCGGCTGGAGCCGGGCGTCGACCCGATCATCGAGGCCGACAAGCGGGGCACGATCCTGCTGATCGTCCGCCTCGGCGCCATCGACCTGGAGAACTCCTCGGGCGTGGTCGGCGGCGTGCCCGCGGGCCCGGTCGTCGGGACCCCGATCGAAGGCGGCGTCATCAACCTGAACTCGACCCCGGGCTCGGCCCCGGCCGCGGGCCTCGTCCCGCCGGTCACCGAACTGCCCCCGGGCGACCTGCCCCCCGGCGTGACCGCTCCGGCGGCCTCCGAGGCGGTCCCGCTCGACGCTCCGCCGGCCCCCGGCCTCGAGCCGGTCGCGCCGGCCCCGCCCCAGGCCGACGTCCCCGCCCCCGCCCCCGCCCCCGAGCCGGCCCCCGAGGCCCCGGAATTCTGATCTCCGGGCCGACGGCGAAAGACGTCCCGAACCCGAAGGCCCCGGCGGAAGCGTACCAGCGACGCCTTCCGTCGGGGCCTTCGACGACCGCCCGGGGCGAGCGTCCGTTCCCTTCCCTCACGAGCAAGGATCGAGGTCGATGAGCCGACACGCAAAACCACTCGACCACCGGTGGATCAGAGGTGGCCTCGTCGCGATCGCCCTGGGCCTTGCGCCGGCATGGCGAGGGGTGGACGCGGCCCCGCAGGAGATCCCGCCCGGGCCCGCAGCCCCCGCGCCGGCCGGCGTCGCCCCGGAACTCACCCCGGCGCAGCCCCTGGAACCCGCGCCCGCAAGCCCGGCCCCGGCCCCGGCCCCGGCCGCCCCCGCGACGGGCCCGAACGCGCCGGGGATCGTCACGCCCGAGGGCCACGGCCTCCCCGTGAGCCCGCAGCTCGACCCGAACGTCCAGGTCGTCCGGTTCCAGGGGCCCCAGGGCCTGACCGTCGAGGTTCTGGCCCCGCAGACGATCCCGGTGAGCGTCGGCGACGGCGGCGGGATCCTGACCGCCGGCCTCCAGCGCGGGGTCGGTTACCGGCTCCGGATCGGCGAGATCCCCAACCGGCCGGGAGTCGAGCTTTTCCCGGTCGTCCAGGTCGTCGGTCACATGCACCGCCCGCCCGAGGTCGACCCCGGCAAGTACCCGATCCGCGTCGTCTTCAGCGACGAGGAGCTGTGGGACGTCGTCGACCGCGGCCGGCTGGTCACCAAGGTCATCTATCTGGAAGACCCTGAGCAGGCCCTGCCGCTGAAGCTGGGCAAGGACCAGATCCCGGCGGTCGAGGTCGGCGCGGCCGAGGACCCGGTCCGCGTGGCCGCCGCCCTGGGGCGCGTGGTCGCCGTCGTCCGCATCGGCGGTCGCCGGCCGACGCTGGACGAGATCCAGGCCGGCGCGACCGGCGACGTCGCCCTCGACCACCTGGCCGCCCCGTCGGCCGGGCGCTGCCCGTTCACCTGCGGCCCGACCCCGTGCCCGCTCCCCAGCGGCCCGGCCTGTCCTCCCCTGGAGCCCGGCGCCCGCCCGTTGCTCCCTCGCGATGAATACCTGTGCGACGGCGGCGACCACGGCGCCAAGGCCGGAGCCGGGGTCGGCGGTGCCATCCGGGGCATCGACCCTCGCGACGCCGTCGTCCGGTTCGACGTCGGCGTCGACAGTTATCCCGACCCCAAGATCCTCCCGACGAATCGGGTTTGCATCTACGCGCCCCGATTCGCCGAGGTCCGGGTCAGCACCGGGACCATCGAGAACGTCGAGATCCACGGCGTGAATCTCAACACCCTCACCCAGAGGCCCGTCCAGGCGGAGAAGACCGACGACATCCGCCGCCTGGTCCAGAACCAGTCTGCCGAACTGGCCCGCGACCGCCGCCGGGTCCAGGCCGCGCGGGGCCAGGTCTATCCCGGCGTCGGATCCGAGGTCCGAGGCGCGATGGGGTATGGCAACGTCCAGCAGCCCAAGATCGGCTCGCAGGCCCAGGCGGCCGGGACCGAGCGGCGGCGGCAGGCCCCGGTCGTCGCTCGCGACAAGGTCAAGCTGTCGGGCATCAAGACGGCCGAATCGCCCGTGATCGCCGACCTGGTGCAGGGGACCGGCGAGGCCGTCCGGAGCCAGCCGACCCTGGAGATGACCGGCGTGGAGACGCCCCCCAACCGGCCCGGCCTGGCCGTGGTCAAGCGGGTGGACGTCAGCGAGGCCGAACCGGGCGACGTGGTCACCTACGCCATCGCCTATCGCAACATGGGCAACACGCCGATCCGCTCCGTCAGCATCGTCGACAGCCTCCTGCCCAGGCTGGAGTACGTCGCCGGGACCGCCAAGGGCCCGAAGGGAGCCGCGTTCTCCGTCGCCGAGAACCAGGTCGGCTCCACCGAGCTGCGCTGGGACCTCCGCGAGACCATCCCCCCCGGCGCCTCCGGCTACGTCTCGTTCCAGGCCGTCGTCCGCTGAGGCGGGACGAGCCGGACGGAGTACGGAAGCGATAGCGAAAACGGGGGCGTCTCGGCTGGAATCGGCCGACGACGCCCCCGTCTCCGCGCGCCGACCAAGGGTCGGTGATCGAGGCGATCTGGCATTATTCGGCCGCGTGCGGGTCGGGAGCCTTCAGGAGGTCGAGGAGAGCCTGGATGCCGGCCTTCGCCACCTCGGCGTCCTGCTCTCCGGTGCCGCCGCCGACGCCGACCGCGCCGATCACCTGGCCGTCGACGACGATCGGCACGCCCCCCTTGAGCGCCGTCAACTTGCCCCCCGAGGCCGCCGCCGCCGCCGGCAGGCTCAGGCTGAGCAGCAGGTTGGGCTCCCCGCCGGGGGGGAGCGGGCCGGACTCCTGGCGGAAGGTCGCGGCGGCGACCGCCTTCGTCAGCGCGGTCTGGCCGCTCGCCGGCCGCGCACCGTCCATGCGGGCGAAGGCCAGCAGGTGGCCCCCCGCGTCCACCACCGCCAGGTTCATCAACAGTCCCATGGATTTGGCCTTCACCTGGGCGTGGTCCAGAATCACCTCGGCGCCCCTCAGGTTCAGCTCCACCCGGTTGCGGGTCACGAGCGGCGGCTCGCCCGGTTTCGCCTCCTGGGCCAGGGCGAACGAACCGGCGAACGTCGAGACGAGGGCGCAGAACGCGAGCGGGCGCAGGGCGGCGATGGGCATGAAATCCTCGATTACGGGGGAGGGGAGGAAACGGGTCGATTCCGGGACGCGGCGTTCCCTCAGACCTCGACGGCCGTGTAGAGCGGGTCGATGACGTCGCCCGAGCAGAGCTGGAGCGGTCGGCCGAGGCGGTCGCGGATTTCCACCCCCGGGTCGATCCCGAGCGCCCGGTAGACGGTCGCGGCGAGATCCGGCGGCCCGAAGGTCTTGGTGACGGAATACGCGCCGAGCTTGTCCGACTTGCCGATCACCTGGCCGCCGACCACCCCCGCGCCGGCGAAGACCGCCGGGAAGACCGCCGGCCAGTGGTCGCGGCCCGGGACCGCGCCCGGGGTCAGCTGGGAGATCCGGGGCGTCCGGCCGAACTCGCCGAGCATGACGACCAGCGTCTCTTCCAGCAGCCCGCGAGCCTTGAGGTCGTCGAGCAAAGTCGAGACCGCGCGGTCGAGGGCCGGGAGCAGCTCGTCCTTCAGCCTGGGGAAGTTGCCGACGTGGGTGTCCCACGTCTGGACGATCCCCATCGTCGCCTGGACGACCGGGACGCCGATCTCCACGAGCCGACGCGCGATCAGCAGCGAACGGCCGAAGACGTGGCTGCCGTAGCGATCGGCCAGTCGAGGGTCTTCCTGGCCGGGGTCGAGGGCGCGCGAGACCGTGCTGTTGGAGAGCATGGCCATGGCCGCGTCTTGCTGGTCGACGAAGGCGTCGCCGGGGACCGAGGGGGCGGTCTGCGTCAGCAGGTGCTTGCGGCGATGGAGCCGCTCGGGGTTGAGTCCTTCGGGGAGCGACAGGCTGTCGTCGCGGGCGTCGGGCTTGTGGGGGTCGATCCGAAGCTGCCAGGGGTCGTTGCGAGGGCCGAGGAAGCCGGCGTCCTGGCCGGGCCACGTCAGCGGCCCCTCGATCAGCTTCAAGGGGAGGGCCACGCCGTTCGGAATCCCTTCCTGGCGGTCCCGGAGATGGTCGACGACCGCCGCGTAGCACGGGAAGTCGTCGCGCGACGCGACCCGGTCGAGGTCGCTCGCCCCTCGCGGGAAGGAGGGCTTCCCGGTCAGGACGTGATGGGTGGCGACCAGGTGGTTCCCCTCGGGGTGCGACATCGACCGCACGACCGCCAGGTCCTGGGCGCGGGCCGCGAGCCTCGGCAGGTGCTCGCAGAAGTGCAGCCCGGGCACGGCCGTCTGGATCGGGTTGAACTCGCCCCGGATGGCGTCGGGCGCCTCGGGCTTCATGTCGAACGAGTCGTGCTGGCCCAGCCCGCCGCTGAGCAGGATCACGATCACCGACTTCGCCCGTCCGGCGGCCGTTCCGGCCGCCGCCGCCGAGGCCCGGCGCGCCGCGAGCAAGCCGGGGAGAGACATCCCGAGCAGCCCGGAGCCGCCCACCTGCACGAACCCCCGCCTCGACATCCGCGCGCCGACCGATTCCCGAACCTGTCGCTGGCTCATCGCCGTCGCCCTCGTCACGAGGAAGGAATGCCTGACACATGGAGCGGGCGAACCCACTTCCCAATCCCAAAGGCGTTCAAAATCCGAAGTTTAACAATTGCTGGCGAATTCGCCAAGGGGGAGAACCGACCCGGCCGATCTTCGATAGCGAGATTGTTGAATAAGTCTTGAAGGGCGGGTATGGTTCCTGGGGATGAATCGGCCGGGATCCCTGGCTGGGCGTCGTCCTTCGAGCCAGATCAATTCAGGTCAGGTCAGGCGAGGTGATCCATGATCCGAGTCCTCGGCGGTCCCAAGCGGTTGTGCGACGGCCTGACTCGGCGCGATCTTCTCCAGGTGGGCTCGCTGGGCCTGCTCGGGACTGGTCTCGGAGCCGGCCGTGGTGGGCTGGCCGCGGGCCTTGCGGCATCGTCCACGTCGGCCCTGCCGGGGTTCGGCCAGGCGAAGTCGTGCATCCTCCTGTTCCTTTACGGGTCGCACAGCCAGATTGAGACGTTCGATCCCAAGCCCGACGCCCCCTCCCAGATCCGGGGCGAGTTCGGCTGCATCCCAACGACCGTCCCCGGCCTCGACGTCTGCGAGGGGCTGCCGAATCTGGCGCAGGTGATGGACAAGGTCACAGTCGTGCGATCGGTCTCGCACCTCTACCCGGTCCACGGCGTCGCCTACGCGACGACCGGCAATCCGGTGGTCCCGCTGGCGATGGAACTCAGCCCGCGCGACCCGGCGCACTGGCCCTACATCGGCTCGGTCGTCGACTACATCGACGGTGAGCGCGCCCGAGCGACCGGCGATCGTCCCGAGATCCCCCGCAATTTGCAGCTTCCGTTCGCCTTCAGCAGCCAGCGGATCGGCGAGGTCGCCCGCGCCGGCCCGTACGGCGGCTTCCTCGGCCAGGCTTACGACCCGATCTGCACCGAGTTCCTGGGCGCGGGGACTCGGAAGGCGCAGAAGACGCTCGCGAAGCTGGCCTGGGACGATTACGAGTTGTATCGCGGCGTCACCCCGGAGAGTCGCTTCCAGATCGGCGGCGTCGGCGGGGCGGGCGACGGCGTGACCCTGGACCAGCTCGACCGCCGCCGCTCCCTCCTCCAGCAGCTCGAAGACGCGCGCCGCGCGGCGACCCCCGGCTCGGCGGGGGCGGATCGCCACCGGGAGACGGCCTACCGCATGCTCCAGTCGCCCACCTTCCGCCAGGCGTTCGATATCGACGCCGAGACGTGGGACAATCGGGCCCTCTACGGCATGAACCTGTTCGGCCAGGCCACGCTCACGGCCCGTCGGCTGGTCGAGGCCGGCGGCCGGTTCGTCTCGGTCTTCTGGGACGAGTACGGCCTGGCCGGGACCGGCTGGGACACCCACTGGGACCACTTCCCGCGCATGAAGGACGAGCTGCTGCCGGGGCTGGACCGGACCCTCTCCGGCCTGATTCTGGACCTCGACCGTCGCGGGATGCTCGACGAGACCCTGGTGGTGCTGCTGAGCGAGCACGGCCGCACGCCGCAGATCGGCAGCGTGCAGGGCGGGGGCCGCGACCACTGGTCGCGCTGCTACTCGATCCTCATGGCCGGCGGCGGCGTCGCCCGGGGCCGGGTGGTCGGCAAGTCCGACAAGATCGGCGGCGACGTGGTCGATCGCCGCGTCTCCCCGAAGGACGTGCTCGCCACGATGTACCACCTGCTGGGCATCGACCCCAACACGATGATTCAGGACCGCCTGGGCCGCCCCCTGCCGCTCGTCGCCGAGGCCGAGGTCATCCCCGAGGTCCTGGCCTGAGCCCGACGGCCTTCGCGTCAGGGCAGGATCGCGGCGACGTCCAGGCAGCCCCAGAGCGTCCCATCGACGATCAGGTCGATCGCCCCGCTTCTGGGGACGAGGCAGGTGGAGGAATAGGAGCCGCCGCGCGGGCGCTCGTAGACCTCGACGCAGGCCGCCCCCGTATCGACGATCCAGTAGATCGGGACGCCGGCGCTGGCGTAGAGGCTCCGCTTCTCGCCGCGGAGACGACCGAGGTGGTAAAAATCCGCGATCTCGATCAGGAGCACCACGTCGGCCGGGCCGTGATGCCTGACGTCGTAGTCTCTCGTGCCGCCCCGCGCCACCGAGATCGCGGGCTCGGGCTCACTGTAGGG
Source organism: Planctomyces sp. SH-PL62 (assembly GCF_001610895.1). Lineage (NCBI taxonomy): Bacteria > Pseudomonadati > Planctomycetota > Planctomycetia > Planctomycetales > Planctomycetaceae > Planctomyces > Planctomyces sp. SH-PL62. Next base: position 3,686,517 of record NZ_CP011273.1, read on the forward strand.
AGGGAGCCGGACCGGGCCTTCTCAGCGGAGATGGAAGCCTTCCGGCACGATCCGCTCGATCTCGGCGTGGGCTCGCTCCGCGCAGGTCGAGCGACGGGGCTCCTTCGGCGGCTTCCAGACGAGCACCCCGTTCAGAAGCTCGAACGGGGCGCCGCTCGCGATCGTCCCGCTCGCGACCAGTTCGTCGTAGATCTCGACCGGGAGCGGATCGACGAGCCCTGCGGAGGCGGAGTCGAGGGCGTCCAGCGCCGCGATGTGGCTCTCGACGCTTTCCCGATCGTCCCAGGGGTATCGGGAATTGACCCCGTGCTCGCCGGCGGCCATCCGCTCCTCGATCCGCCGGAGGACTTCCGGGTGGTAAACCAACTGGGCGCGACGCTCGACGACCAGGCGGGCCGGGACGATCGAGCCGATGAATCGGCCCGACTTGCGGTGGCGGCCGAAGGCGAAGAGACGGTCGTACTCGAAGGGAAGGCAGTACACCTTGGCCCCGGGCGCGAAGAGTCGGGTCCCTCGGCGCGTCTCCGCGCCGAGCGGGCCGTATCGCCGCTCCTCGACGATGTTCCCCGCCAGGCACCAGCGCGGCGGGCGGGCCTCGGGCTGATCGGACGTCATGGCGTCTCCGGGCGGCGGCCGGAACTTCCCGAAGCCGCCGCGTCCCCCAAAATTAGCGGGCCGACGCCGGCCACTCAACGCCGAGCCTCAGTTCCCCACGGGGATCGTCAGCAGCGGGCCGCCGGTGCGGACCTCGGACTCTTCGAGCGAGACGAGGATCTCCACGATGGCCAGGATCGAGCGGGTGGCGACGTCGTCCTCGGGGATGGAGAACCAGTAGCCCCGGTAGTGCACGGCGATCTCGGCACCCTTGGGGCGGTGCCTGGACGAGCGGACGAAGAAGTTGCCGGCGGTGATCTGGGTCCAGTCGTAAGGCCGTCCGTCGGGCCCCGGGGTGTTGGGCGCGACGTTGCCAACGACGTGTTCCTCCGGGACGCAGACCCCCTTGGACAGGAAGATCATGATCTGGAGGATCGACCTCATGTGGAGGTAGATCGTCTCCTCTCCTTCGTCCAGCGCCTTCGGCGCGTCGAGCGCGTTCTCCGTCAGGTCGGACTTGATCCGGTAGCCGGACAGACCCGGCCGGAGGCCGAAGATCCGCTCGACTTCGAGCATCTCCGGCGCGTTCACGAATTCCGGGCGGATCTTCATGACCAGCCCCTTGTCGCGTTTGACCAGGGTGTACTGGCCCTCGCCCTTGTGGCGGAAGACGTAGCCCTTTTCGGCGGCGTTGAGCAGGTCGTCCCCCCCCAGGCTGGCGGGGGCGATCGGGTCGGAGGCGTACGTCTCGTCCTCCTGGCTGCCGACCCGCAGCTCGATGGCCCGGCGCTGCTCGAGGTCGGCCAGGAGCCGGACTCCGCGGAGGAACTCGACGTTGTCGTCGGGGACCCTGGGGACCATCAGCGCGCCGTGCGGGGCGTTGGGGACGTCGTTGATGTCGTCGACCGTCGTGAGCATGAGCTGCTCGAAGTTGGCCCCGGCGTTGACCACGCTGAACAGCTCGGCCGAGATCGGCGTCAGGAGGCTTCTCGACACCTCCTTGCCCTCGCGGGGTCGGTAGCTGAGCGTCGGGCTGTCGCGGGCGATCAACTCGCCCGTCCCGATGTTGGCGAAGCCCGGGAACTGGTTCCCCCGGCCCCCGAGGAAGTTTGCCGTTCCGGCGACCTCGAACTGGCTGGTGATGCTCGGCAGATCGACCAGGACCGGCGAGTCGGCATACCGCAGCCGCACGATGTTCATCAGGAGCTGCTCGTCATTGGTGATCCGGACCGCCTCGTTGTACTTCATCCGGGTCGACCGCAGCGCGTTCGGTCCCAGGCATCCCGGCCCGGCCGTCAGCAGGACGACCAGGATCAGGAGACGAGATCGACGTCCGGGTGGGCGATGGCGAAGCCGGACGGTCATGGACTTCGAGACCCCCGGGACGCGAGACGAGACGGCCATGATCCGCGCGGCGAATCCCCTGCTTTCGTTATCGTCCGCGAGATGCGCAGACTCGACGAAATCCGCAGGATCGGCGGCCTGGCGGCCGCTCGCGATGGCCTGTTAAAGGATTTTTAATCTGCGGCGGCAGGTGACCGCAGGCCCTGTAAGGGTTAGTCTGAGAGTCTCGGCGACGCTCGCCCGAGCGTCCAAATCGGGGTAGGGTCGGGGACGACCTACCGGATGCGCCGGTGCACCGATCCGCCGAGTCCGTCCCGCGTGCGAGGCGGCTCTCCCGAGGGTCGAACCTCGGGGCCGATGCCGCCGGGAGGCCGGAACGGGCGGAATGGACGTCCCCCGCAACCTTTGAGGAATCATCCATGCCCCGCCTGCTCGTCGTCGAAGACCAGCCGAAACTCCTCCAGAGTCTGGAACGCGGCCTGCGCGAGGAGGGGTACGAGGTTCTGACGGCCGCGGACGGCCGGGAGGCCTACGAGCAGGCGAAGGCGAACGTCGTCGACGCGGTGATCCTCGACCTGATGCTCCCGAAGCGCGACGGCATGGACGTCCTCCGCAGCCTCCGCGCCGAGGGCTTCTCCAAGCCGGTCCTGATCCTGACCGCCCGGGACGAGGTCGAGACCCGGGTGGAGGGCCTGGATTCGGGGGCCGACGACTATCTGGTGAAGCCGTTCGCGTTCGTGGAGCTGCTGGCGCGGGTCCGGGCGCTGATCCGCCGCGACGTCCTGTCTCGCGATCTCTGCTTCCAGGCCGACGACCTGGAGATGAACCTCGTCGGCCGCTCGGTCGTCCGCGGCGGCGTCGAGATCGACCTCACCCGCCGCGAGTTCGAGCTGCTGGAGTTCCTGCTCCGCAACAAGAACACCCCCGTCACCCGCGAGATGATCGCCCGCGAGGTCTGGAAGGAGGGGACCGGCACCCTGACGAACACCATCGACGTCTACATCACCCTGCTGCGCAAGAAGATCGAGAAGACGGATCGGCCCACGCTCATCCACACCGTGCGCGGGGTCGGCTACGTCCTGAAGGACGTGGGATGACCCGGCTGAACATCCGGTGGCGGCTGACCCTCTGGTACGGGGCCGTGCTGGCGGCGGTCCTGGTCATCTTCGCGGTCGCCGTCGACCTGCTGATGATCGGCCTGCTCCAATCCCGGACCGACGGCAACCTCGACGCCCAGCTCACGGTGATCGAGGGCCTGATCGGCCGGGCCCGGGACCCGGACGAGCTTCGCCACGACCTCAACCTGGACTTCGCCAGCCATCCCGTCTTCGAGATGCAGGTCACCGAGGACGGCGACCGCTCCTGGCTGCGCTCGGAGCGGATCGCCGAGACCGGGCTCCCCATGCCGGCGGTCCGTCCCAGCCCGAACGGCGAGGTGGTCTATGAGGACGTGGTCATCCCCGGCTTCGGCCACGGCCGGATGCTCAGCAAGGCGATCGTCACCCCGTACGCCTCGCTCTTGGTGCAGGTCGCCCTCGACGCCGAGGTGAACGCGAAACACCTGGGACAGCTCCGCGACGTCTTCCTGTCCACCGGGCCGGTCCTCCTGCTCGCCGCCCTGGGCTGCGGCTACCTGCTGGCGCGGAAGGCGCTCGCCCCGGTGGAACGGCTGGCGGCCGAGGCCGACCAGATCACGGCCACGAGGCTCGACCGCCGACTCCCCACCCCCAACCCCGACGACGAGCTCGGGCGGCTGGCCCGGACCCTCAACGGCATGATCGCTCGCCTCGAACGCTCGTTCGGCGAGATCCAGCGGTTCACCGCCGACGCCGCCCACGAACTCCGCACCCCGCTCGCCGCGCTCCGCAACGAGGCCGAGGTCACCCTGCTGGCGCCTCGCGATCCGGCCGAATACCGCCGGACCCTGGAGAGCATGCTCGAGGAGATCGAGCACCTCACCCGGCTGACCGAGAATCTCCTCTACCTCTGCCGCGAGGACGCCCTGGTCAAGCCCTCGTTCGAGGACCTGCGGCTCGACCTCCTGGTCCGCGACGTGACCGACCACATGCGGGCCGTGGCCGCCGCCGCCGACCAGTCGTTGACCCTGATCGAGCCCCTCTCCGGCTGCATCGTCCACGGCGATCGCGACCAGCTCCGCCGGCTGCTCTTCAACCTGATCGACAACTCGGTCAAATACAGCCTGGCCGACGGTCGAATCCGCGTCGGCCTGGAGTTCCGCCAGGAGCAGGCGACCCTGTTCGTCGAGGACACGGGCATCGGGATCGAGGCCGAGCATCGGCCCCACCTCTTCAAGCGGTTCTACCGAGTCGACTCGGCGCGGCCCCGCACGTCGAGCGCCACGGGCCTGGGCCTGTCGATCTGCCTGGCCGTCGCCAAGGCGCACCACGGCGAGATCGACGTCCAGAGCGAGCCGGGGGTCGGCACCCGGATGACCTTCAGCCTCCCCGCGCGGGCCGTCGAGCCCGGCGGCCGAGACTCGGCCGCCGAGGTCGCCGCCCTCGAATGAGCCCATGAGGCCGGCGCCGGCGCCGGCCCCGAGGGCTCGTCAACGCCTGAGCGAGTACATCCCCAGGTGCTCCAGCATGTCCTGGAACCAGGGGTTGCTCCAGGGGCCCCGCATCGCGTAGCCGACCGACATGACCGACACGAACAGGGCCAGCGTCGCCAGCCGGCGGAGCCAGGGACGACCCGCGATCGCGTCGAGGGCGGGGGGGAGCATCAGGAGCCAGAACGGGATCAGCCAGAACAGCCACCGCAGCCCCTGCGCGGAGCCGCCGTAGTTCCGGGCCTTGGGATTCCAGGTGTAGAAGCCCAGCAGGATGACGGTCAGCCCCAGCGTCATCCAGGCGACGGCGGTCGTCGGCCGCCGCCTCCACAAGAGTCCGACGAGCCCGAAGACCGCCACCAGGAAGACCGGCGTGCTCGACCAGAATCCGTGGTGGCCCAACGTCATGTGGAACAGGTACGTCGCGTACGACTCGCCGACGATCCCGCGCCTCGCGGCCTCCTCGGGGTCGGTCCAGGGGAGGTTCAGGGCGTCCAGCTCCAGCGGGGTCTTCCAGAGGCTCCCCTCGAACTTGTAGGCGTCGGTGCCGAACTCCTCGTACGCCAGCTTGAACTCCCCGAACGCGGCGTACTGGCACGCGCCCAGCGCCAGCAGCGGCAGGACGGCGAACGGGGCGAACCAGGCGAGGGACCGTTTCGGGAAGCGGGCCACGAGCGCCAGGCCGACCAGGCCGAGGAACGCCAGCGCCGGCAGCTCGTTGGTCGCCGTGAAGCCGGCGAGCAGCCCGACCAGCGCGAACCGCCAGCCCTCGACGGCTCCCTCGTCCCAGATCCGCAAGAACTGGTACAGGGCGAAGAACGCCGCGAAGGCGGCGATCGTGTGGTTGTTGAGCGTCTGCGAGTAGGGGAGCAGGTAGGTGCCGAACGCCGCCGCGAACAGGCTGTACGACCACGCCCAGTCGGTCCGGGCGCGACGGTCCAGGATGCGGCCGAAGAGGACGAGGAACCCCCAGAACGGGACGATGTTCAGGAGGATCAGCACGGGCTTGAAATAGTAGCTGGAGACCGGCCACTTCACCGGCTGATCCGGCGTGGTCAGCACCCCTTTCACGCCGCCGGGCCGATCCGGGTCGGGGACCTGGCTCCAGCGCGGCTCGCGGGGCTGGAGCGTCACCCGGTCGAGCGGCACGCCGACGATCTGCCGGGCCGGATAGAGCAGCCCGGCGATCAGCGTCGGCAACAGCGCAGGCTTGCTGGAATAGTAGTGCTTGACCGGCTGGCCGTCCTCGCCGACCTGCGGCGGCGTGGCCGGGATCTCGACCTTGTCCTGGGTCTCGGCGTGCCAGGGGCACTCGTCGATGACGTACGTCCCCCGTTCCAGGAGGCTCCAGACGGTGCACCAGCGGGAGATGTCGTTGGCGCCCATCATGGTCGGCGCGCGGAGGAGCACGCCCAGGGCCAGGGCCGTCGCCGTCGCGATCAGCAACGTCCCGAGGACGCGGCGGGCCTCGCTTCGGGGTTCCGTGACCGGGGCGTCGAGACGAGGCTCGGGGGCGTCTACGGTGCTCATGGTTCGTCACGCTTCCGGTTGCGAGGGGGGCGGGGGCGGGGCGGGCTCGACGGCCGCCACGTCGCGGTCCGCTCGGCTCGGTGGGCCGCCGGGACGGAGAGTCTCGGCGATGCTGTAGGTGTCGTCCGCGCGGATCCCGTAGGAGGTCACCAGCTCGGCCAGGAATCCCAGGCTGAAGAGCTGCGCCCCCACGAGGAGCATGGCCATCGAGTAGAAGAGCAGGGGGCGGGTGCCGATCGGGTGCGGGTCCGACTGCCAGAAGTTGGCGAACCAGACGAAGATCAGGTAGAGCATCCCCGCCACGCCCAGGCTGGAGAGCATTAGCCCCGAGGCCCCGATGACGTGCAGCGGGCGCTGGCGGAACCGCGTCAGGAAGACGACCGTGAACAGGTCCAGCAGCCCCTTGAGGAACCGGGCGAACCCGTACTTCGACTTCCCGAACTCGCGACGGCGATGGTTGACCTCGATCTCGCCGACCCGGAAGCCCTTGGCGAACGCCAGGGCGGGCACGAACCGGTGCAGCTCGCCGTAGATGCCGACCTCCCGGAGCACCTCGGCCCGGTAGGCCTTGAAGCCGCAGTTGTGGTCGTGCAGCCGGCAGCCGGTCAGGTTGCTGACCAGGGCGTTGAAGATCCGGCTGGGGTAGACCTTGTGCCAGGGGTCGTGCCGGGTCCGCTTCCAGCCGCTGACCACGTCGAGCCCGGCGTCCAGCCGTTCCAGGAACCGGGGGATCTCCGCCGGGTCGTCCTGGAGGTCGGCGTCGAGCGTGAAGACCCGCTCGCCGCGCGCCGCCTGGAAGCCGGCCGTCAGGGCCGACGCCTTGCCGAAATTGCGGCGGAAGCGGATCCCCCGGACGCGGGGATCACGAGCTGAGAGTTCGACGACGGCCCGCCACGATCCGTCCCGACTGCCGTCGTCCACGAAGACGAACTCGACCTCGCCCAGCGGCGCGAAGGCGGCGTCCAGCTCGCGGTCCAGGGCGGGGAGGCTCTCTTCCTCATTGTAGACCGGGACCACGACGCTGATCATGGCGCTTCCGACATCGGGACGGACTCCTGCAAGACTTCGGCGGCGGCCACCGCCTCGCCCCTCGGCTTCGCGGGCCTTCCCAGGGGGCCGAGGACCAGGGCGGCAATCACCTCCGCGGCGACCCAGACCAGCCGCAAGACCAGCGCGGAGGCCACGGCCAGCCCCGGGCCGAACGCCGGCCCCAGGGCGTACATCAGCACGCTCTCACGCACGCCGAGCCCTCCCGGCGCCACGGCCACCACGAACCCGGCCACCGTCGCCAGGGCCACGCTCGCCACCGCCACCGGGATCGTGGCCGCCAGGTCCAGGCCCGGCCCACCCATCCCCGACAACCCCCGCGCCGCGGCCGCCTGGCTCAGGCCCAGGAACCCCCACGAGACGCCCGTCAGAACCAGGCCCCGCGCCATCAGGCCCCAGGTGAACTTCGAGAGCGCGGCCTCCCCCACCCCCGGGACCTTGCGGGTGAACGTCCCCGCGAGTCGGAGGAAGACCGGGGGAGCGACCACGACCAGGAACGCCGCCGCCAGGCCCCCGGCGATCATCGCGAAGAGGGTGAACGCGCGGATTTCGCGCACGCCTAGCACCTCACGGCCCAGGTCGACGACCGGCGAGTCGCCGCCGGCCGCGAACAGGACGGCCGCGATCAGGGCTCCCGACGCCATCATCACCAGGGTCTCATAGAACGTCGCCACCGCCGAGGTCGAGGCCCTCGCCCCGTACGGCGTCGACAGCGCGGCCCGCATCACCACGACCACGGCCTTGCCCGGCACGTACTTGCCCAGGTGGCTGATCAGGTACGCCCGCAGCGCGGGGAAGAGGCCGATCGGCGTCGGGCTCGCCGCCAGTACGTCGCGGTAGAACGCCCCGCAGAAGGCCAGGCCGACCAGGTACGATAGGCCCGAAAAGGCCAGCCAGCCCGGCTCCACCCGCAACGAGGCCCCGCCGCGCGCCAGGTCGTCCCACGTCCGGGCGACATGCCGGCCGACCCCCCAGAAGACGAGGACCGCCACCGCCGCCTTGAGCGCGCGGATCGCCGGCTTGCGCCAGCCGATCGGTCTCGAGGTGGGGGTGGAGTTCACGACTGGGACTCGGGAGGCGGGGTGGGGCGCCGGCCGCACTCGCGGCGTCGCGGTCGGCTATCAGGGTACCGGCGGCCCTGAAACCGGGCAAGACCGGAGGCCCGGCGGGGCGGGGGCCGGGGATTCGCGAGGGAGCCCCATCGCGGGCGTGTGGAACGCGGATTATGATCGAGGGGGTCGACGACCGACCCACTTTCAAGGGAGCGAGACCCCGATGCATTCCTGGCTGTCGCGTTACATCGAGGCCCAGCACCGGGCCCTGGATTCGATCCCCCTGGAGGCCGTCGAACGCGTCGTCGCCACGGTGCGCCGGGCCTGGGAGGAGGATCGCCAGATCTTCGTCGTCGGCAACGGCGGCAACGCCGCCAGCGCCTCGCACTTCGCGACCGACCTGGGCAAGGGCGCCAGCGACGCCTTGGGCCGCCGGTTCCGGGTGATCACCCTGGCCGACAACGTCGCCTGGCTTACGGCGATCGGCAACGACTACCGCTTCGAGGACGTCTTCCTCCGCCCGCTGGAGAATTACGCCCGGCCCGGCGACGTCTTGATCGCCAGCAGCGTCAGCGGTAATTCGCCGAACCTCGTCCGCGCGATGGAATGGGCCCGCGACATGGACCTGCGGACCATCGCCTTCGTCGGCGCCAAGAAGGGCGGGCTCGCCGCGCTCGCCGAGCAGACCATCGTCGTGGCCGACACCCACTACGGCCGCGTCGAGGACGTGCAGATGACCCTCTACCACCTGATCTGCTACGCGTTCATGGAAACGGAAAAGGAGACGGCGTGACGCCCGCGAGCCCGACCTTCGAAGGTGAAGTCGTCCTGCTGCCGACGTTCGCCCCCCGACCGGCGATCAGCCGCGTCCTGTTCGACTTCGACGGCACGCTCTCCCTGGTCCGCCAGGGCTGGCCCGACGTCATGGTCCCCATGTTCGTCGAGATGCTCCCCGCGCTCGACGGCGAGTCCGACGAGGACCGCCGCCGGATGGCGTTCGAGGACATCATGCACCTCAACGGCAAGCAGACCATCTACCAGATGATCCGGCTCGCCGAGCGGATCCGCGAGCGCGGCGGCCATCCCCACGACCCCCTCTGGTACAAGCACGAATACCTCCGACGCCTCGACGACCGGATCTCCCACCGGCTCGAAGGGCTCAAGGACGGTTCGGTCCGGCCCGACGAACTCCTCGTCCACGGCTCCCGGGAACTGCTCGACGACCTGGCCCGCCGCGGACTGACCCTCTACCTCGCCAGCGGCACCGACGAGCCGTTCGTGAGGCGCGAGGCCGAGCTCCTCGACGTCGCCCGCTACTTCGGCCCCCACATCTACGGCGCCCAGGACGACTACAAGTCCTTCTCGAAGAAGATGGTCATCGAGCGGATCCTCCGCGAGAACGCGATCCGGGGCGAGGAGCTGCTCGCCTTCGGCGACGGCTACGTCGAGATCGAGAACACCAAGGAGGCCGGCGGCCTGGCCGTGGCCGTCGCCAGCGACGAGGCCGACAACGGCTCGGGCCGCATGGACGCCTGGAAGCGCGAACGGCTCACCGGCGTCGGCGCCGACGTCGTCATCCCCGACTACCGCGACGCGAAGCCCCTCCTGGAGCTGATCCTGGGATCATGAACACCCGACCGCTCGACCTGGAACGGCTCCGCGTCCACCCGCTCGAAAGCCGCCGAAGCCTGACGACCGTCGAAGACGTCCTGATCGACCCCGACTCGACGCCGAAGCCGCTCGCGGCCCCGGTCGCCCTCGAGGTCGCCGAGTGCGCCCGCCGCATCCGCCGCGCCCGCGAGCTGGGGGGCGGGGTGATGCTGATCTACGGCGCGCACCTCCTGCGCAACGGCTCCGCGTCGATCCTCGGCCGGATGATGGAGAAGGAGTGGATCACCCACCTGGCGACCAACGGCGCCGGTACGATCCACGACTGGGAATACGCCTGGCTCGGCCGCTCCACCGAGAGCGTCCGCGAGAACGTCCCCCTGGGCGCGTTCGGCTCCTGGGACGAGACCGGCCGCAACATCCACCTGGCCCTCCTCGCCGCCGGCCTCCGGGGCGAGGGCTACGGCGTGGGCCTCGGCCGGCTCATCGCCGAGGACGGCCTCGAACTCCCCCCGGCCGGCGAGCTGGAGAAGTCCCTCCGCGACGAGCCCGCCCATCCCCTCGCCCCCGCCCGCGCCGACGCCCTCCGGGCGATCCGCGCGGGCGGGCTCCCCGCCGGCCGGATCGCCGTCGAACACCGCTGGAAGCACGCCTCGATCCTGGCGCAGGCCTTCCAGCACCAGATCCCGATGACCGTCCACCCCGGGATCGGCTACGACATCATCGCCAACCACCCCATGTTCAACGGGGCCGCGATCGGCCGCGCCGCGGAGCACGATTTCCGGCTCTTCGGCGGGTCGGTCGAGACGCTCGACCACGGCGTCGTCCTCTCGGTCGGCTCGGCCATCATGGGGCCGCAGGTCTTCGAGAAAAGCCTGAGCTGCGTCAACAACCTCCGGCTCCAGGACGGCCGGCCGATCGTGGCCGACCACTCGATCTACGTCGTCGACATCCAGGACGGCGGCGGCTGGGACTGGACGACGGGCGAGCCCCCTAAGTCGAACCCGGCGTATTACCTGCGGTTCTGCAAGAGCTACGCCCGCATGGGGGGCGAGATGCGGTATCTCCAGTGCGACAACGCCGCCTTCATCCACAACCTCTATCAGCAGGTCCGCGCCTCATGACTCCGGAGCGCTTCCGAGACGTCGTCTCTCTATATCAGGGGCTCCGCATCGCCGTCGTCGGCGATTTCTGCCTCGATCGTTATCTCGAGATCGACCCCGACCGCGCCGAGGTTTCCATCGAGACGGGCCTGCCGGTCTACAACGTCGTCAACGTCCGGGCCCAGCCGGGGGGGGCCGGGACGGTCCTCAACAACCTGGCCGCCCTGGGCGTGGGCCGCATCGAGGTGGTCGGGTTTCGCGGGGCCGACGGCGAGGGCTACGAACTCCAGCGCGAGCTCGAATTGTATCCCAGCGTTTCGACCGAGCACCTGCTCACGGCCCACGACCGTCGGACGTTCACCTACTGCAAGCCCCTGGTCGTCCGCCCCGGCGCGATCCCCGTCGAGCTGAACCGCCTGGACTCCAAGAACTGGACCCCCACGCCGAAGCTGCTGGAGCTTCGCCTGGTCGAGAGCCTGCGGGCGGTCGCCGCGCGGTGCCACGCGATCGTCGTGCTGGAGCAGGTCGACGCCGCCGAGACCGGCGTGGTGACGCGTGGACTCCTGGAGGCGATCGACGCCCTGACCGACGAACATCCCCGGCTCCTGTTCCTGGCCGACTCCCGCCGGGGCCTGCGCGACTGGCCCGGAGTGGGCCTGAAGATGAACGCGGCCGAGCTGGCGGCGATGCTCGACCGCCCGAGCGTCGAGACGCCCGACGACGCCAAACGCGCCGCGGGCGAACTGGCGAGGGGCTCGGGCCGACCCGTGTTCGTCACGCTGGCCGAGCATGGGATCGTCGCGGCCGGGCCCGAAGGGGAGGTCGTCCACGTCCCCGCCTTGCCCGTCCGCGGGCCGATCGACGTCGTCGGCGCGGGGGACTCGGTCACGGCCAACCTGACCGCGGCGCTGGCGGCCGGGGCGTCGCTCCGCGAGGCCGTCGAACTGGCGGTCGTCGCCTCGTCGGTCGTCGTCCATCAGGTCGGCACGACGGGCGTCGCGACGGTCGACGATCTCGCCTCGCTGCTGGATCGGATCCCCGCGGCATGAGCGGCCATCCCGCCGCGATGGACCCCGACCGGCTCGCCGCCGAGTGCGACTTCAAGACGACCCGGCGGTCGGGTCCCGGCGGCCAGAACCGCAACAAGGTGGAGACGGCCGTCATCCTCACCCACCGGCCGACCGGCATCGCCGCCGAGGCCGCCGAGCGCCGGACCCAGGGCGAGAACCGCCGCCAAGCCCTCTTCCGACTCCGCCTCAGGCTGGCCCTCGAAATCCGAACTCCCGCCGAGCCCGCCCCCAGCCCACTCTGGGCGTCCCGCCTGCGCGGAGGCCGGATCGTCGTCAGCCCCGAGCACGACGACTTCCCGGCGCTCCTGGCCGAAGCCCTCGACGTCCTGGCGAGCCTCGACGACGACGTCAAAGCCGCCGCGACGGCCCTCGGCTGCTCCGCGACCCAGCTGGTCAAGCTGCTTGCCGCCGAGCCCCGCGCCCTGACGCAAATCAACGCCCGGCGCACCTCTCGGGGCCTGCATCCCCTCCGCTGACCGCCGGCGTCGGCCTTGTCTCGGTTCGCGGTCGGGCGTATGGTGAAGAGAGCCCTCGGCGGCGCAAGTCCCCCAGATTATTGGAATCCCATGACTTCTCCAGTCGTTCCGAAACCGGACAGCCTCCGCGACGCGATCCCACGAACGAAACCCAGCGACCCCGCCGCGAAGGCCGTCACCTCATCGCTGCGGTCGGCGGTCGAGCGACTCCAGGCGGCCGAAGCCCTGGCGCGCGAGGGGGACGTCGAGGGGCCTCATCGACTTCGGACCTCGGCCCGACGGCTCCGCAGCGAGCTGCGAGCGTTCAGCGACCTCGTCGAACCCGAATGGCGGACCCGGCTCGAAGGCGAGCTCAAATGGCTGGGCAACGCGATCGGCGAGGTTCGTGACCTGGACGTGCTTCGCGAACGCTTTGAGAAGGGGGAGTCGGACGAGCACCGCCTGGCGCTGGCTCCCCTCTTCGAGTGGCTCGCCGAGCGGCACGCGACGGCCACGCGGACGATGCACGAGACGCTCGACGGCGAGCGGTTCCGGGCCGTCCTGGCCGAACTGCGAACCGGCCTCGCGAATCCTCCTCTGGTCGCCAGGGCTCGGAAACCCTGCCACAGGGTCCTCCCACCGCTGGTCGCGAAGGCCTGGGAGAGACTCCGCAAGGACGCCCGGGGGCTCGACGCCGACACCCCCGACCCGATCTTCCACGACCTCCGCAAGCGGGCCAAGCGCGCCCGATACACGACCGAGCTGATCGCACCCGCCCTGGGGTCGCGGGTCGAGAAACCGGCCGAGGGGCTCATCCGCCTGGCCCGGAAGATCCAGGACCTCCTCGGCGAGCATCAAGACACCATCGTCGCCGGGACGGAGGTCGAGACGTTCGTGGCCCAGGGCTCGCACGACGAATCCTTCCGCCAGGCCGCGCAGGCCCTCCTCCAACGCCTCCGCGCCGCCGCCGACGCCTCGCGCGACGCCTTCCTCAAACTCCGTCCCAAGCTCGCCAAACCAAAATACGCCGGCCGCCTCAAACCGAAGCGCTGAGTCCTCGCCGCAGGCATCCGCCCTTTTCCTGCTCGCGGGTGAGCGAACCTGGCCCGAAAACCCGTCGAGGGGGATCATCTAGGCGGACGAGACAAGGAGGCGACGGCACCTCCCTGTTCTGGGGCGCATACACGCTTGGAGTTCGGTCCAGGGTGCCTCGGATCGTACTCGACCCGTGTCCCGAGGGCCTGCGATCGCACGGGTTCCGCTCCGGAACCCGTGGCGCCCACGGTCCGTCTACTCGTGGAGATATCGCGGACGGGCGCTTACTCTCGCAAGGAGGCAAGGGCGGCGGGCTCAGTCGCCGAGGTCCTCGTAGGTCGCCGGCTCGGGGGCGGCCTCGTCGATGAGGGCCGGCCGGGGTGCGAGCCATCGGGAGACGGCGGAGGCCAGGATGACGGCGACGCAGGCGATGAGCATCACGGTGAGGCCGATGTTGAGCCAGCCCTTGAGGACTTGCCCCGCCTGGATCATGCCCCAGAACTTGCCGCTGATCTCGTAGTAGGCGGCCGTGCTGGTGGTGGCGACCACGAAGGACATGGGGAGGATCGTCACCCAGGCGTAGCGGCCCCGGCCGGCGTTGAACAGGGCCGTCGTCACCACCGTCAGGGCGATGACCGCCAGGAGCTGGTTCGCCAGGCCGAACATCGGCCAGATGCTCTCGACCGACCCGGTGGCGATGAAGTATCCCCAGGCGAAGACGACCAGGCCGGTCGCCAGCATCGAGGCCGGCGCCCAGTCCAGGTCGCCCAGCGGCTTCCAGATCCGGCCGAGGATCTCCTGGACGAGGAATCGCGCGATCCGGGTCCCGGCGTCGATCGTCGTCAGGATGAAGAGGGCCTCGAACATCAGCGCGAAGTGGTACCAGAAGGCCTTCAAGGCCCCCAGGCCGGGGGCCGCCTCGGTGAAGATGCGGGCCATGCCGACGGCGAGCGTGACCGCCCCGCCGGTCCGGCCGTGGAGCGATTCCTGCACGTCGCGCTCCATCTCCGCCAGCTCGCTCATCGGGGCCGCCCCCGGAGCAGGCTCGAGGCCGTGGCCGCCGTGGATGTCGAACTCGCCCGCCTTGAGGAATTGCGCGAAGTCGGGGTTGGCGGCGAGGAAGTCGGGCCGTTTGCCCAGGTCGATGTTGATGTCGTAGTACATCGAGCTCGGCAGCGCCGCCGCGGCGATCAGGGCGACCACCGCCACGAGACCCTCCATCAGCATGGACCCGTAGCCGATCATGCGCACGTCCCCTTCGCGCATGATCATCTTGGGGGTCGTCCCCGAGGAGACCAGCGCGTGGAACCCGGAGATGGCCCCGCACATGATGCAGATGAAGACGTAAGGGAAGATCGGCCCGTTGAAGTAGGGCCCGCCGCCGTCCGCGAAGAACGTGCTGACCGCCGGCGCTTCGAGCCTGGGGTTGGTGACGACGACGCCCCCCACGAGCAGGAAGATGGTGCCGACCTTCAGGAAGCTGGAGAGGTAGTCGCGCGGGCTGAGCAGGAGCCAGACCGGCAGGACCGCCGCGACGAAGCCGTAGGCGGCGACCGCGAAGACCGTCCAGTTCCGCGAGAGGGCGAAGTACGGCTCCAGCGGCGACCTCGGCACCAGGCTCCCCAGGCCGGTGACCGCCAGGACCATGACGGCGCCGATCAGCGAAGCCTCGACCACTTTGCCGGGCCGCAGGCGGTACATGTACCAGCCCACGAACAGCGCGATGGGGATCGTCATGGCGATCGTGAACGTCCCCCACGAGCTGCCGGGGACCAGCCGCCGCGCGTTCTCGGGGAGGACGAACCCCTCGCCGTCGGGGGCCTCCCGCAACGCCTGTTCGGCCGGCACGGCGAGCTGGAAGGGCTCGCTGAAGTCCATCGCCTGCCCCTCGCCCTCGCCGAAGCGGTATTTGGAGCCGGGCGGGACGTTGTAAATCCGGGGGCCCCCTTGTTCAACGCGGGCGTCGACCCAGGCGTTTTCGGGATAGGTCAGGACGGTCCCGGCCCTCATGGCGACCTCCTCGCCGCCGAGCGCCTTGACCACGACGACTCCGAGGCCCGCCAGCGCGATGATGATGATGTAGAGGATGGCGATCGACGCCGCGATCCCCGCCGGCCGGCCGATCTCGGTGCGGGCCAGGCTCGCCAGGCTCCGGCCGCCCCGCTGGGTCGAGAGGGCGAGCACCATCATGTCCTGCACCGCGCCCGCCAGGCAGACGCCGATCACGATCCAGATCAGGCCGGGGAGGTAGCCGAACTGGATCGCCAGCACCGGGCCGATCAGCGGCCCAGCGCCCGAGATGGCGGCGAAGTGGTGGCCGAAGAGGACCCAGCGGTTGGTCGGCTCGAAGTTCTGGCCGTCCTGGAAGCGATAAGCCGGCGTCACCCGCGAGTCGTCGAGCGCCGCGACCCGGCGGGCCAGGAACCCGCTGTAGAAGCGGAAGGCGATCGCCAGGATCGCCAGGACCCCGACCATCACCGGCATCGCATGCATCGTCATCGAAATCAGCCTCTTCGGGGTGCTACCGTCGTTTCGTCTTGTAGCCGATCTTCTGGAGGGCCTTCTCGGCCGCCTCGCGGCGGTCCCCCTGGAGCTCGATCAGGCCGTCCTTGAGCGTGCCGCCGGTGCCGCATGCGGACTTCAGCCGCGTCGCCAGGTCGTCCATGTCGTTCCCCTCCGGGGCCAGCCCGGAGACGACTGTCACGAGCTTCCCCTTGGGCCGCTTCTCCAGCGCCAGCCGGGCCGTCTGGGTCTCGGGGGGGACCCGCACGGGCTCCGCCGACTTCGGCGGGCAGGCGCATTCGGACTCCAAACGGCCGCAGGCCTCGCAGACGGGGGGGCGGTCCCAGGGGGTCCCGGCGAAGAGTCGGGTCACGCGATCGCCCTCACACGATGGGATAGGTATACCGCGGCTGGATCGCGACGCCCAGGTTCGCCCGCTTGGCGTACAGATATTTCAGGTGGTGGTCGATGTGGCCGACGTACGAGACCACGAGCTCGGCCAGCGTCGTCCGCCCCTTCTCGGAGTGGACGCCCGCGCGGGCGAAGTCGGCCTCGGCGGCGTCGCGGAGGATGCGCGCGGTCCATCGCCGGTTGGCGGCGAAGAGGGCCACGGCCAGGTCCACCGGGGCCTCCTGCATCCGGAGCCGGTCGTTCCAGGCGTTCTCATCGTAGGCGAGGAGTACAGGCTCGGGCTCGGCCAGGACGCGCTTCATCCGATCGCTTGCGACGACGTCGCTGTCGGCCAGGTGGGCAACCAGCTCGGCGATGCTCCAGGCGCCAGGGCCGGGCCGGGCGCGGAGATGCTCGTCGGACAGGCCGTAGACGGCGTATTCCAGGATCGCGGGGCCGAGGGCGTAGCGGTCGATCAGGGTGGCGACGGCGGTCAT
The DNA here is from genome assembly GCF_001610895.1 of Planctomyces sp. SH-PL62. Lineage (NCBI taxonomy): Bacteria > Pseudomonadati > Planctomycetota > Planctomycetia > Planctomycetales > Planctomycetaceae > Planctomyces > Planctomyces sp. SH-PL62. The sequence goes on from NZ_CP011273.1 coordinate 3,703,310, forward strand.
GCGGTTTCGTCTCGCGAGGGGTCCGCCCCCGCATCGGCGTCGGCCGACGACCGCCGCCAGATGGAGAGCTGGGGATGGCTGTATTCCACGAACCAGATCTCCTCTTCCACCCCCAGTTCCTGGGCGAACCGGCGCGCGACGAGATGGTTGACGACCTCGAGCGAGACGCCCAGGAAGTCGGTCCCGCCGTTGGTCTCGCCGCTCGGGTTGTGGAAGATGAACCGGATGACGATGACCCGCTCGTCGATCGGCCCGCTCGCCGAGAGGAAGCGGCCGTCCATCTCGTAGATGGAGTAGCCGCGGCTCGCCTTGCAGAGGGTCTTGATCCAGCGGTCCTCGTCGAACCCCGCTTCCTTCCGGCCCCGGGCGATCGACTGCCGGACGAACGGGATCTTGCGAATCGCCCGCTCGTCGAACAGGTCTTCGAGGACTTCCTGGATCTTGCCGAAGTAGCCGATCTTCTTGGGGAGGATGACTTCGTACATCCGGGCGGGCTTGGGCCCTTCGAGGCGGTAGTCGGCCATGCCTGCTCCTGACGCCGGCGGGGGGGACGGGACGGGGGCGGGAGGATCAGCCGTCGGCCTCGATGGGACCGCCGTCCGGTAAGACGATCCGCAGCGGACAAGGTTCGCAGCGCGGGCCCGACGGCTTGCAGAACCGGCGGCCGACGTCGGCGAGCCCGCGCGACAGCCCCGACAGGACGGCCGAATCGGCCTCCGCGGCGTCGATCAGAAGCTGAGACGCCTCCTCGTAGTCGACGGTCGGGTCGATCCAGCCGTGGCGGACGATGATGCGATAGGTCGCGCGATCGACGGGATAGGTCGCGGCCCCGAAGACGTGCAGGGCGATGGCGTCGGCCGTGGTCCGCCCGACGCCTCGGATCGCGGCCAGTTCGTCGCGGCGCGCGGAGGCGGGGCCGGCCCCGGAGGCCGGTGCGGCCTCCAGGTCCTCGCGATGGGCCTGATACCAGGCGGCGACCCGCTGGAGGAGCCGGACGGCCTTGGGGTTGGCCTCGATTCGGGCGTCGCGCAGGGCGTCGACGACCTCCTCCAGGGAGGCGGTCGCCAGGGCCTCGGGTTCGAGCAGGCCGGCCTCGTCGAGTGCGGTCGCGAGCCGGTCGCCACGCCCGGAGGCGAGGCTACCGGAGGCCGCGAATGCGACGACCGCCTCGAATCGCGAATCCCCCGAGGCTGGGGCGGCCGGACGGCCGCCCACGGCTCGGATGATCGCCGGAAGCGCTTCGTTCAGGGAGGGCATCGCGGGGCCTCCGCGACGGCGACTCGGATCAGATCAGGACGCCGCCTGGGCCTTCTCGAGGGCCGCCTTGTAGGAGCGGGCGAGCTTGCTCTTGCGACGGGCGGCGGTGTTCTTGTGCAGAACCCCGCGGGCACCGGCCTTGTCGATCTTGGCGACGGCGGCGCGGTACTGCGTCTCGGCCGCGGCGAAGTCCTTTTCGGTGACCGTGTCCAGCGCCTTGCGGGCGGAGGTCTTGACGATCTTCTTGACGATCCGGTTTTGCAGCCGCTTCTTGGCGCTCTGGCGCAGCCGCTTGGCGGCCGAATTGGTCGTTGGCATAGGTCCGTCGATCTTCCCGCGTGGATAACGAAACGAAAAACGAGGCCCGCCCGCGCCCGGGGCACGGTCCGGGATCGCGACGCACCGGCCTTTCGCCGTCGCGCGATCGGGCGCGACGGGAACCGGCGATGAGGGGGGCCCCCTGGTCAGGTCGGCCTACTCGAAGCGAAACTGTACCATGAACCCGGTTTTCAGTTCAAGTTGCGAAGTCGCTGGGCGACGTCGCGGTAGGTGTAGTCGTTGGCGGCGACCTCGTTGTAGTGCTCCTCCGCCGTCTCCATGTTGCCCAGGCTCTCGTTGACCCGGCCGAGCTGGTAATGGATGGCGTTGAAGTTCTCGGTGTCGCCGGATTCGATGGCCTTGAGGGCCTCCTGGTAGGTCCGTTCGGCGAGCTTGCCCCGACCGTCGGCCTCGAAGCTGAGTCCGGCTTGCAGGAGCGCCTGGACCTTCAGGTTGGGGCTCCCCTTGGCGACCTGGAACTCGCCGATGGCCTCGGCGTGCTTGCCGTCGCGGGCCAGGCAGAGGCCCAGGTCGTAGTGGAGCTTGTGATCCTCGGGGCTGAGGACGAGCCGGCGGCGGTACTCCTTGATCTCGTAGTCCAGGAGCATCCGCGAGATCTGGTCGAGCTTGGACTTGGAGGTGACGTCGGTCGGGTCGTCCTCGACGCGCCGGGTCAGGGCGTCCATGGCCCGCTTGAGCCGGGTCATCTGGACCTCGGCGTAGTTCTGCATGAGCATGGAGTCTCGAGGGACGGCCTTGATGCCGGCCGCCAGGATCTTCTCGGCGTGCTCGAACTGGCTCCGCTTGCGGAAGATTTCCGAGAGTTCCAGGTAGGGCCAGACCTGCTTGGGGTCTTTCTGGATCTCCTTGTGGAGCCGCTCCTCCGGGCTCATCTTCTCTTGCTTGAGCTGTTCCAACCGGGCGCGGACGTCCTCGACCGACTCGGCTGCGGGGGCCGCCTTCCGCTCGTCGATCGCGTCCTCATACTTGGCGCGTTTGATCGTGGCGCTCGCGGAAAGGCCGTTGATCTTGCGGTTGGCCTCGTCGTCGTTGGGGTCGATCCGCTTGACGGCCTCCCAGGCGGCGATGGCCTTGGGCCAGGACTCGCAGAGTTCGTGGACGTGGGCGGCGTGGCGGTGGTATTCGGCGTCCTTGGCCGCCTCGTTCTGCACCGACTCCAGGTACCACTGGGCGAGCGGGTAGAACTCGAGCATCTCGGCGGCTTCGGCCGCCTCGCGGGCCGCGGAGACGTCCCACGGGTTGTTGGTGAAGGCTTCCTCGCAGACCTCCAGGCAGGTCGTGAAATTCTGCTTGCCGCGGGCCGACCGCGCCTTCATGTGGATCGGCTTGTTCGTCATCCCGACCAGCCGGCCGACCTTCGACGGCTCGTTCTGGAACTTGCGACGCTGTACGCTCCGCAGGGCCTGCCGGAACTGCAAATTGTCCGGGGCCAGCTTGCAGGCCTGTTTGTACATGTCGACGGCGTAGTCGAAATTGGACTTCAGAGCGGCGTCGTTGCCGTATTGAAAGAAGGTGCGGGCCTTCGAAAGATCCTGGGAATCCAGCTCCGGTGGCATCGGGCGTGCTCCTCACCAAGCCGGGAAACGCGGCGGCGGTGGACTTGAAGATGGTCGATTGGCCCCTATTCTATCGGATCGGGGACCGCCCCACCACTGCCTGATGCGCCGAGGACCATCCGAAGCGCGGGCGAGGCCCCACGACGAGGACGAATCCGCCATGCAGACCCTGAGGGAAGCCGGCCTTTCCGCCCTGATCGAAGGCGACCGCCTGGAGACCCTGGCCGACGGCTTCGAGTTCACCGAGGGGCCGCTCTGGCTCCCGGACGGCTCGATCCTGGTGCAGGACATCAAGGCCGAGAAGACCTATCGCATCGGTCCCGACCCCGACCGCTCGAAGTCGGTCTTGCGCGAGGGGACCGGCGCGGCCAACGGGCAGACCTTCGCCGCCGACGGCGGGATCATCTTCTGCGAGCAGACCGGACGACGGGTCTCGCGGATGGCCCTCGACGGCGGCGCGGTCGCGACCGTCGCCGAGACCTGGGACGGCAAGCGGCTGAACAGCCCCAACGACGTGGTCTGCCGGTCCGACGGCCTGGTCTACTTCACCGACCCGCCCTACGGCGTCGCGGCCAAGGACCGGGAGATCGACTTCCAGGGCGTCTTCCTCTGGAACCCGTCGGCCCCGGCTTCCTCCGGCTCGTCGTTGACGAAGCTGCTGGACGACTTCGAGAAGCCCAACGGCCTGGCGTTGTCCCCCGACGAGCGGACGCTCTACGTCTGCGACACCGGCCGGTATCACGTCCGAGCCTTTCGCGTCCTGGAGGACGGCGGCTTGGAACCCGGATCGGGCCGGGTCTTCGCGACGCTCGACCCCGGCGAGCCCGGCGGGCCGGACGGGATCAAGGTCGACCGGGAGGGCCGCGTCTTCGTGGCCGTGGCGTTGGGGATCTGGGCCTTCGAGCCCGACGGCCGACTGCTGGGGATCCTCCCCACGCCCAAACGGCCCTCGAACCTCAACTGGTGCGACGCCGACGGCCGCGGCCTGGTCGTCACCGCCGTCGACGCCGTCCACTACATCCGGTTCCGGGGGCCCGGCCTGCTCCCCGTGTTCACCCCGGGAGGGTGAGTCGCCGGGGTCGGGGCGTGAAAAGATCGGACCATGTCGGGGATGAGTGGGGGATGATCTGTTCGGCGGGCGTCGCATCGACTAGAATGGTCGTCGCGACGTTCCGCCCCCCTCGCGGAACGAGGCGACCCGAGCCGGCCATCCCGCGAGTCGCCTCCCCCCCGCCTGTCGAAACTCGAAGGCCCCACACGACCCCCGCCTCACATGGCCGGCGCGGGTCGTCGCAGGAGACCCGCGTGGCTAAAGAAGAACCGATTCGAACCGAAGGGCGCATCGTCGAGGCGCTCCCCAACACGCAATTCATGGTCGAGCTCGAGAACGGCCACAAGGTGCTCGCGCACATCGCGGGCAAGATGCGGAAGAACTTCATCCGCATCGTCCCGGGCGACCGGGTGACCGTCGAGATCTCGCCGTACGACTTCCTGAAAGGCCGCATCGTCTATCGCGAGCGGTGAGCGCGACGGGGCCGTGACGCGGCCCCCACGCCCGCGCGAGCGGCTCGGCTCCCCGCCCTCTCCCCCCTCCGCCGCCACGGCCCCGCTCAGCGGGCCCGCCACCAGAGGCGCGGTTCGATCCCCAGGGCGATCGCCGTCGGCTCGACGTCCCGCCGGAACCGAGAGGCGTCGACCGGATATCCGGCCGACGGCTTGAGGCCCGGGACCCGGCGCGCCCAGAAGGCGTTGAACACGTCCATCCAGCATTCCCGGACCGCCTTGCCCACGATCGACGCCAGCGCCACCAGGGCGTCCTCGGCGTCGGCGCGGGGAGTCAACCGGAGATTCACCTCGCGGCCCGGGGCCCGGATCGTGTACTCGCTCAGCGCGGGCCCTTCGGCGCCTCGGTCGATCCAGGCGTCCGGCAGGGCGGCGAGCAAGGGCTCCCGATAGAAGTGCCGCCCGCCGTGCTTATCCCCCCGAACGCGCGTGGGACGGCCGTCCGCCGCGCATTCCCAGACGGCGCGGAGCAGGCGAGCGAAGGCTTCGAAGTGGACGGCGGCCTTCGAGGCGTGCCGCGAGAGGCCCTCGTTGAATCGCTCGGGGCCGACGATCTCCACGTGCACCTCGGCCACCCGCCACGCCCCCGACGGCGGCGCGAACGGCCGGGCGGCGAGGCGGAGACGCAGGCGGTCGATCAGGTCGACGGCCGGCCAGGGGGGCTCGGTCTCGTCCAGCCCGAGCCAGCGCTCGATCTCGGCTTCGGTCGGGTCGCGGTCGGCCAGGGAGGCGACGAGCCCGGCGGGGCTGCCGGGGAGGGGACGCCCCCCCGCGTCCAGGAGGGCGAAGGCGCTGGAGAGGAGGCGTTCGCGGCCGCGCCCCCCTTTGAGGATCGCCTTGGAGTCGTCGACCAGGAGCCGGTCGTCGCCCTTTCCCTTGCCCACGCGGCGGACGGTCGCGGCCAGGTCGTCCCAGAGACTGGCGGGAGGGTCCAGGTCGGGCGTCGGGCCGTCGTCGGGCCGGAGGGACTCGACGACGACCGCGGTCATCACCAGGGGGCCGAGATTCGGCCCGTAGCCCGCCTCGTCGATCCCCACCCATCGCATGACGGTCGATCCTCGGACGGGAAGTCCGGCTGGCTCAGGCGGCCGAGGCGTCGGCCGCGGCGGGGGCCTCGTCGGAATCGGCGTCGGAATCGGCCCAGAGCGAGGCCGGGGCCAGGCCGAGGACCTCGGCGGCCAGCGACGCGTAATCCTCGGCCCCTCGGCTCGTGGGGGCGTACTGGAAGATCGATTGGCCGAAGCTGGGGCATTCCGCCAGCCGGATGTTGCGCCGGATGCGGGTCTTGTAGAGCTTGGCCTCGGACCAGGGCGAAACGCCCTTCTTCTTGGCGGCGAAGAAGGTCTGCAAGTCCTCGACGACCTCGCCGCCGTGGCGGGTGCCGGCGTCGTACAGGCAGAGGACCACCCCGCCGACCTTCAGGTCGCGGTTGACCCGCTTCGACACCAGGTTCACCGTCTCCAGCAGCTTCGACAGCCCGTGCAAGGCGAGGAAGTGGGCCTGGAGCGGGATCATGACCTCGTTCGCCGCGCACAGGGCGTTCAGGGTCAGGACGCTGAGCGACGGCGGGCAGTCCATCAACACGAAGTCATACTTCTCCGTGTCGGCTTCGAGCTGGTCGCGGAGGATGACCTCGCGGCCGACGGTCCCCAGCAGCTCCAGCTCGGCACCCGCCAGGTCGATGTGGCTGCCCACGATCGAGAGGTTGTCCGCGACCTGCCGGCGGACCTCCTGGATGCTCTTGCCCTGCGTGAGCACCTCGTAGAGCGACGGTCCCGAACGCCCCGGCAGGAGCCCCAGATGGAGCGTGGCGTGCGCCTGGGGGTCGAGGTCGATGACCAGGACGTTGTGGCCCTCCGAGGCCAGCGCGGCGGCCAGATTCACCGTCGACGTCGTCTTGCCGACCCCGCCCTTTTGGTTGAGCACCGCGATCCGCCGCATCGTATCTCCCTCCGTGGTCTTGACCTGAGCGCGTCGGCCAGGACGCCGTGGGTCCCGATCCTCCCTGCCGCGTCGACGTCTCGCCGACCGCGCGGGACCCGGTCCGAGCCTTTGGACGGGAGTCTATCCCTTTCCCCCCCACGCGCTAAGTCGAATCGCCCGACGGCCCCGACGGAGACGCCGACGATCAGACCGGCCGCCGTGCGCGACGTCCGTCTCATCCCCGCTTCGTCCGCATCCTGCGATCCGGCGCCATCCTCTCTAGATGGCGGCGTTGCGCGCGGCGGTCGCTGGCGAAGGCCGTTCGGGCCAAGAGGCCCTCGTGGAAGCGACACGTCGCACGACAAGGAAAAACGCCGAACGAAGCCAATTCCGGCAACTGGATTTTGGACATTAAAAGTTTGGATTTAAGGCTTTACGTCGATTGGCTTTGTTCGCCGGGGGGGGGCGAACAAAGCCAATCGGGGGGGACGAAGCCGATCCTGTCGAGGGGGGCGGATTGGAGGTGGGTCGGCTCCCCGGCCCCGCCGACGTGGGTCGGGGGGCGGGGAGCGGTTGAGGGACTTAGGCCTCGCCGGCGGCGACGAGCGAGTCTTCGGGGGGGCGATTGCCCAGGACGCTGTGGTTCTTGCCGTAGGCGAAGTAGATCACCAGGCCGATGGCCATCCAGACGATGAGCCGGATCCAGGTGTCGAAGGGGAGGGGGAGCATCAGGGCCACGGCGCTGAGGACGCCCATCGGCGCGGTGAACCAGATGGCGGGCGCACGGAAGGGGCGTTCGATGTCGGGCTGCTTGATCCGCAGGTAGAGCGTGCCGGCCGAGACGACGGCGAAGGCGAAGAGGGTGCCGATCGAGGTCAGTTCGCCGGCCACGCTCAGGGGGAGGACTGCGGCGGCCACCATGACGATACACCCGGTGATGATCGTCGTGATGTACGGCGTGTGGAACCGCGGGTGGATCTTGCCGACGATCCCGGGGAGCAGGCCGTCCTTCGACATCGCGTAGAAGATCCGGGGCTGGCTCATGAGCATGACCAGGATCACCGAGCTGAGCCCGGCGATCGCGCCGATCTTGACGTAGAAGGAGAGCCAGGGCATCCGCATGGCGTCGGTGGCGACGGCGACCGGGTCGGGGACGTGGAGTTGCTTGTAGTTGACCACCCCGGTGAGGACGATCGACCCAAGGAAGTAGAGGATCGTGCAGATGACCAGCGAGCCGATGATGCCGATGGGCATGTCGCGCTGGGGGTTCTTGGCTTCCTGGGCGGTCGTCGAGACGGCGTCGAAGCCGATGTAGGCGAAGAAGACCAGGCCGGCGGCCCGCAGGACGCCGCTCCAACCGTATTCGAAGTTGTACCAGGGTCCGACCGAGGGCTGGATGTAGGAGCCGCCCCAGTTCTTGCTGTCGACCATGGGGAGGCCGAGGACGATCAGGAGGACGAGGATCGAGACCTTGACGAAGACGATGACGTTGTTGACCCGGGCCGACTCCTTGATGCCGACGACGAGCAGGGCGGTCACCAGGGCCACGATCAGCATGGCCGGGGCGTTGAACAGGGCGTCGACCTGGGCGAACGCGGAGTAGTCGATCCCGGCTTCGATCAGCCGATCCTTGACGGAGTCGAGCATGGACCAGCCGTGCCGCAGGTGGAGCGGGCCGGCGATGGCGTCGGGGACCTCGATCATCTTCGTCCCCGGAGAGGCGAGGAACCTCGGGGGGAGGTCGATGCCGCGGTCGTGGAGGAAGCTGGCGACGTATCCCGACCAGTTGATGGCGACGGTGGTGGCGCCGACCATGTATTCGAGGATCAGGTCCCAGCCGATGAGCCAGGCGATGAACTCGCCCATGGTGGCGTAGGCGTAGGTGTAGGCGGAGCCGGCGACCGGGACGGTGGAGGCCATCTCGGCGTAGCAGAGGCCGGCGAAGGCGCAGACGATCCCGCCCAGGATGAACGACAGCGAGATCGCCGGCCCGGCGTATCGGGCCGAGGCCTCGCCGGTCAGGCCGAAGAAGCCGGCGCCGATGACGGCGCCGATGCCCAGCATGATCAGGTTCACGCCCGTCAGGGTGCGTTTCAGGCCGTGTTCCTCGCTGGCGGCCGCCTCGGCCTTGAGCGTGGCGATCGATTTACGGACCCACAGATTCGCCATCGTGTCGTCTCACTGGTTTCCGGAAGATGCGGGGGGGCGTCGGATAGGATCGGATCGGGTCGGGGGTGCCGCCGTCGCGGGGGCGTGACGGCGGGCTGGTTGGGGACCCGGCCCGCCGGGTTGGAGCCCGGCGGGGGAGGTGGGCGGCCGCGTCCCGCGACGATCATACGATAATCAAGGCGGCGTCGTCACGGCAGCTCCTGGACCTCGATCTTGCGGATCTCGATGCGGCTGCCCGGGTCGTGCTGCTGGAACGCGAAGTGGCCCTCCTTGAAGGTGTTCGCGAAATCCATGAACATGAACAGTTCTTCGCCGTTGACTCGGATGCTGATGTGGGGCGCCTTCCGGCCGCGCCACTCCTTGTCGACCACCTCGATCTCGTAGGTGAACCAGGTGTCGGGGGGGACGAGCCGCTTGTAGACGTGGACGAAGCCGTAGAGCGAGCCGGTCCGGATCGGGTCGGTGTGGGTGCTGTCGATCTGGGCCTCGTAGCCGTCCGTGAAGCTGCCGGTGTTCGTCGGCGAGCGGAAGTAGAGGCCCGAGTTCCCCTTGTCGTTGATCTTGACCTCGGCGCGGTACTTGAAGTTCTTGTACTTCTTGGGGCTGTAGAGCATGGACGCCGTGCCCGTGCCGACGATCGCGCCGTCCTTCACTTCCCACTTGGACGTGCCGTTCCCCCGCCCACGGTCCAGCCGCTGAGGGTCTTGCCGTCGAAGAGGGGGACCCATTCCTGGGCCTGGGCGCACGAGGCCGTGCCGACCGTCATCGCGAGCGCGCAGAGCGCCTTGCGGGTCCACTTGAGCGAGTTCATGGGCGTCGTCCTCCTGGGGGTCGATCGGATGGGCTGGGGCGGCCGGGGGGCCGTTCCCGTATTCGAGGTTGCAAGTTTATAACGGGGGGATGGGGCGTGCCAGGGGCCGCTCCCCCTCGAAGGAGCCCGTCCCGCATGCCCGATCGGACCGATCCGCGCGAGACCGAACCCCGCCCGCTCACCGTCGAGGAGTCCTCGCTCCGCCGTCGGCCGACCCCCCGGTTCGACCCCGCGCGAGGGCTCGCGCCCGAACTTCTCGAACGCCTCCTGCGGTCGGCGACCCTCGCCCCGTCCCCTTACGAACTCCAGCCCTGGCGGTTCCTGGTCGTGCGCGAGCCGGCCGGTCGGCGACGGCTCCAGGCCTGCGCGGGAAACCAGCCCGAGGTCGGCCGGGCGCCGGTGGTCGTCGTCGTCCTGGGCTTCCACCATCCCGAGCGGTCGCACCTGGAAGCCCTGCTGACGATGCGGATCGAGTCGGGCGAATGCTCCCCGGAGCGGGCCGCGGCGATCCGAGGACGGGCGCGGTCGGGCCTGAGGGACCTCTTCGATCGGGAACTCTGGGCGACCCGGCCGGCGATGCTCGCGGCGGCGACCTTGATGCTGGCGGCCGAGTCGCTGGGGGTCGCCTCGGCCCTGATCGAGGGCTTCGACGCCGAGGCCGTGCGTCGCGAATTCGGCGTCCCTGATGACCACGCGGTCTGCGGTCTGGTGGCGCTCGGCTTCGCCGACGTCGAAGGGCCGCCCCCGCCGCGCTTCGGGCTCGACGAGGTCGCCTTCGCCGAGCACTTCGGCCGACCTTGGGCCCCTTGAGCCTGGATCGGCGCGCGGGGCGGGTTTACCATGCGGCGGATATCGCGACGGCGCCTCGGGGCGTCGTCCCCTCCCCACATGAACCCGAGGTGGTCACGCAATGACTCGCAATCTGATCGGCGGCCGTCGGCTCGTCGCGGCCCTCGCCGCAGCCTTCCTGCTCGCGTCCGGGACCGACGTCCTGGCCCAGGCGATCCCCACCACCACGCCCGCCCCTCGTACGGACGAGTGGTGGACCAACCTCCATAAGAAGTTCCTCGGCGAGGCCAAGCAGGCCGCGGAGGACAAGTCCTGCAAGCTCCTCTTCCTGGGCGACTCGATCACCCAGGGCTGGGGGGGCAACGACACCTGGAAGAAGCACTACACCCGCGCGGGGCGCTCAACTTCGGGATCGGCGGCGACCAGACCCAGCACGTCCTCTGGCGGATCCAGAACGGCGAGCTGGAGGGGCTGAACCCTGAAGCGGTGGTGCTCATGATCGGCACCAACAACGCCGGATCCAGCCCGGCCGATGACATCGCCGCCGGCGTCGAGGCGATCGTCGCCGAGCTGCGCAAGCGGCTCCCCGAGTCGGACATCCTCCTGCTCGGCGTCTTCCCCCGCAGCGAGAAGCCCGACGCGACCCGCGAGAAGCTCCAGAAGGTCAACGCGCGGATCGCCAAGCTGGACGGCGGCAAGGTCCATTACCTCGACATCGGCAAGGCCTTCCTGCAGGAAGACGGCACCATCTCCAAGGAGATCATGCCCGACTTCCTGCACCTGAGCCCCAAGGGCTACGAGCTCTGGGCCGAGGCCATCGAGCCGAGCCTGTCGAAGCTCGTCGACGAGAAGTCCTGAGTCAGGAGCCGAACAGGTCGGAAGGCCGGATTTTGGGGAGGTCGTCCCACTTCGACCGCTCGTCGGCGAAGGGGAGGCCTTCCTCCAGCGGCTTCTCCTGCTCCAGCACCGCCAGCACGGCCCGAGCGAGCTTCAGGTCGTCTCGGGTCGTGATCTTGAGGTTGAACGGCGAGCCTGGCACGATCGCGATGGGACGGCCGATCGCCTCGACGAGCCGCGCGTCGTCGGTGGCCCCCGGGCCGTTCCGGTCTCGCTTCTCGTAGGCCTCGACGAGCCAGTCGCGGCGGAAGACCTGGGGCGTCTGGGCGAGGAACAGGCCGTCGCGCGGGACGGTCTCGACGACGACCCCCTCGGCCGACGCCCGCTTGATCGTGTCGGCGACCGGGACCGCCGGCATGGCCGCCCCGCGCTCGCGCGCGATCTCGAAGACCGCGGCGACCAAGGCCGGCGTGACGCAGGGCCTCGCGGCGTCGTGGACCGCCACGAAGTCGCACGAATCCTTGACGCATTCCAGGGCGGCGGCGACCGTATCGGCCCGCTCCGCGCCGCCGACCACCACGTCGAGGCCCAGGAAGGCGACGCTGTCGCGATAGCGCCGCTCGAACATCTCGCGGTCGTCCTCAGCGATGGCGATGATGATCTGGCCCACGTCGTCGTTGTTGACGAAGGCGTCGATCGCCCTCAGCCAGACCGCTCTTCCGGCGATGTCGGTGTAGATCTTCTTCTCGTCCGGGTCGCCGAAGCGACTCGACCGGCCGGCGGCCGGCAGGATCACGGCGAATCGTCCCATGGCTGGCTCCTTCGACCGTCCCGGGCGCGACCCGGCCGTCGCTCGGGACGCCGCGTCGCGTCTCCTGCGAACTCCGGGCGGCTCGCGCGGATCGCGTCGCTGCTCGCCCCCGATTCTCGCCGTACGTCGCCCCGGCGTCAACGCGTCCGGGCGGGCGACGGGCCTGGCGTCGCGGGGCCGTCGCGGGCAGAATGGTGTATGGGCGTTCGCGTCCGGGGTCGCGCCGCGCCCCGGCGCCGACCCACCCCGGGACGAGGAGAGCCGCCAACGATGGAGTGTCTGGGACCGCAGTGCGCCGCGACCGTGCTGGAATGGCTCCGCGCGAGGGCCGCGGAAGGGGAGCCGGCCGGGGCCGCTCCGACGACTCCGACGACGGGGGCGGCGCGGCAGGGATTCTTATGGAAGGCCGCGCCTTACCAGGAAGACGCGCCGGCGATCACCTCGGCGGCCGAGCTGGCGGGGGCCGTCGAGCACCTCCAGTACGCCGTCTTCCGTCGCTACCAGAATCAGCTCACCCGCGCCGAACGGGGCCGCCTCGACAACTCGATCGAGAACGCCCTGTTCAAGATCGACCGCTACCTGCTGCGCATCGACCCCGCCGAGCGGGCCCTCCACGAGGCGGAGGCGGCGAGGATCCGCGAAGAGGTCCGCGACCACAAGGATCGCGTCGAGCGGCTCAGGCTCCAGGCCCGTCGCGCCGAGCTGAAGCTGGCCCAGCTCACGACCCTCTCGCCCGAGACGTTCGAGGAGTTCGTCGGCGAGCTGTTCGAGGCCATGGGCTACGAGGTCGCCCAGGTCGGCGGGACGGGGGACGAGGGGATCGACCTCCACCTCCGTCGCGGCGAGCTTCGCGCCATCGTCCAGTGCAAGTACCACAAGCGGGGCGTGGTCGGCTCGCCCGAGTTGCAGAAGTTCCTCGGGTCGGTCCACCACGCGCACGCCCACAAAGGATTCTTCGTCACCACCAGCACGTTCTCGCTGGCCGCCGAGAAGTTCTCGGTCGACCACCCCATCGAGCTCGTCGACGGCCCCCGGATCGTCGAACTGGTCACGGAGGCCATGGGACCCGGCGCGCGCAAGGAAGCGGAACCCTCGTGGTTTTGAGGCCTCGCCCGCTTCGAGATCGGGGTCCCCGGGCGAATTCGTTGGAATCAGGTCGAGGCCCCGCCTATGATTCGCTGAGGCGGCGTCGCGGGGAGTCATCCCTGGGATTCGGGCCCGATCGAGGCCCCGGTTTCCCGGAACCTCCGCATCTCTCCCGAGGGAGAAGCCGCCGACTATTCGCTTGACCGGGGTGCGGATCGCGGGGTAGCTTCGGCATCAAGGACGTCTTGGACGACACCCGACCCATCCCCGGCCAAGGAGGGTACATCATGGCTTCGCGCACCCAGGATCCCGCGCTCCGTCCGTTGGTCCTCCCGCCGGAGTTCGAAGACCTGGCGGCTCCGATTCAGGGGGACGTCAAGGTGATCGTCTCGATCCTCGTCGAGCGGGCGGCGGGCCGTCTGATGCTCTCAAGGCGTCAGACGCAACAGCTCCAGCGGTCGCTCTGGAACGGGCTGGTCGACGCCGTCAACGCCGAGATCCAGCCCCTCTCCGCCAATCACCACTGACCCGATCCGAAGCGGGGGCGGACCGTTCGCGACGCCCCGCGCGACGCCGGACGCCGTCCCTGGAGCCGGGGTTCGCATGGCACGCATCCTCGTGGGGACGACCGGTTCCGTGGCCGCCGTGCGCATCCCCGCGCTCTGCGCGACGCTCGTCGCGCAGGGGCACGAGGTCCGCCTGGTTGCCACCGAGCCCTCCCTCTACTTCTTCGACCCGGCCGAACTGCCGACGTCGACGTCGCTTTACCGGGACGCCGACGAATGGCCGCGGGATCGGTACGCGCGGGGCGACGAGGTGCTGCATATCGAGCTTCGCCGATGGGCCGATCTCCTGATCGTCGCCCCGCTCGACGCCAACAGCCTGGCCAAGTTCGCCCTGGGCCTGAGCGACAACCTCCTCACCTGCCTGTTCCGGGCCTGGGACTTCGAGAAGCCGGCGATCCTGGCGCCGGCGATGAACACCCTGATGTGGCGGAAGCCCGCCACCGCCCGCCATCTCGCCCAGCTCTGGTCCGACCAGACCGGCCGCGCCGCTCCCTCCGACTGGTCCCTGGAATCCGCCGAGGGCCACTTCGCCCGCCAGGCCCCGGCGATCGTCCTGATTCCCCCCCAGTCCAAGCGGCTGGCCTGCGGCGACGTCGGCATCGGCGCGATGGCGGAGGTCACGTGCCTCGCCGAGGCGGTCCGCGCCTGGTCCGAACGCGCGATTTCGGCGTCCTGAACGGTCGGGCTGGTCGAGTCCGAGGTGCGTCGCGCCGAATGATGAATGAGTGCGGCCGTGGCGGTCTCGTCGCCGGTTGATCGGCCTGCTTTCGAAAAAAAACTCTTGACGGGCCCCTCGATCGACGGATTAACTATTACGAAAACCGATATGGTTCGACGCGCACTATCGAGAAATGTGGACGGACGAAGAGACATGCAGTTCGAGTCCCTCCAGATTTTCTGCGACGTGGTGCGTTGGTCCAGCTTCTCTCGGGGGGCGTCGGAGAACAAGATTTCGCAGTCCTCGGCGAGCCAGGCGGTGCATCAGCTGGAAGTCCGGCTGGGGGTCCGTCTGATCGACCGATCGAAACGACCCTTCGTCCTGACGGAGGAGGGGAAGGTTTTCTACGAGGGCTGCAAAGATCTCGTCGCGCGATACCTCGAGCTGGAGAATCGTGTCAGGACCCTGGACGACGAGCGGAAGGCGACGGGGACGGTGGGAGTGGCGGCGATTTATTCCGTGGGGCTGGCTCATATGAGCCGCTACGTGAAGACCTTCGCGGAACGCCATCCCGAGGCCCACGTCCGCCTTGAGTACCTGCACCCCACCCAGGTGGTGGAGCGCGTGACTAGTGGTGCGACGGAGCTGGGATTGATCTCGTATCCGCGGAAATGGCCTGAGCTGGTGGTGATCCCGTGGCGGGAGGAGACGATGGTCCTCGTCGTCCCCCCCTCGCACCGGTTCGCGCACCGCGAGACGGTCCACATCCGGGAGATCGACGGCGAGACCCTCGTGGGGTTCGCCGCCTCGCTCTCGATCCGCAAGGCGATCGACCGCTCGCTGCGACGTCACGACGTCGAAGTCGACGTGGCGCTCGAGTTCGACAACATCGAGCACATCAAACGCGCCGTGGAGATCTCGGCAGGGGTGGCGATCCTGCCCGAGCCGACCGTGATCGAGGAGATCCGGGCGGGGACGCTGATCGCCCTGAAAATCGACGGCCAGGACCCCAAGTATCGCCTGACGAGGCCCCTGGCCATCATCCACCGCCGCCACGAGAACCTGGATATCACGACCTCGCGGTTCCTGGAATTGCTCACGAGCTGCGAGGGGGGGCGGTGGCCGATGGATCGTCGGCCGGTCGAAGGATCTCGGCGGGTTCCCCTCCCTGACGACCCCCGGGACGAATTCCCGGCCGAAAGGGGTCGTCCCGCGTGACGCCCCCGCCCCTCGCGCGGCCGAATCCAGGCTCGCCGCGCCACCCGTCGAACTCGCCGTCCTGTGACCGCGACAGCCGAGGATCGAGGATCGATGAAGCCCGCGTCGCCCGCCGAGATCCCGGCGAGGTGGTGGGCCGAGGTCCCGACACCCCGGATCGCCCCAGAGGCCGCCCCCATCTTCTCCCGTCTCGGAACCGTCCGCACCACGCGGACCGTCCCTGACGCCAACGCCCATCGTCCCGAACCAGGTGGACGCCATTTCCGGAAGGACCGAAGCCATGCGACAGGGAATCCCCCCCCGCCAGGGTCTTTATGATCCGACGAATGAACACGACGGTTGCGGCGTGGGATTCCTCGTCGACATCAAGGGCCGTAAATCTCACGCCATCGTCCGCGACGGCCTCTCCGCGCTGGTCAACCTGGACCATCGCGGCGCCTGCGGCTGCGAGAACAACACCGGCGACGGCGCGGGCATCCTCATCCAGATCCCCCACGAGTTCCTCAAGGCCCGCTGCGCCCTGCTGGGCATCGACCTCGGCGAGCCCGAGACCTACGGCGTCGGCTCCTTCTTCTCCTCGCCCGACCCGGCGCAGCAGGAGTTCGGCCGCAAGCTGTTCGAGGAGCTTGTCGCCGACGAGGACCAGGTCTTTCTCGGCTGGCGCCGCCTGAAGACCGACAACAGCTCGCTCGGCGACGGAGCCAAGTCCGTCGAGCCGGCCGTCTTCCACGCCCTGATCGGCCGCGGCGCGACCACCAAGGACGCCGACGCCTTCGATCGCAAGCTCTACGTGATCCGCAATCGGTTCGAGAGCGCGATCCTGGAGTCCGGGCTGGAGGACCACAAGTTCTTCTACTTCCCGAGCCTCTCCTGCCGCACCCTGGTGTATAAGGGGATGCTCACCCCCGCCCAGGTCGAGGACTATTACGCCGACGACCTCCGCGATCCGCTCATGGCCAGCGCGATCTGCATGTTCCACTCGCGGTTCAGCACCAACACGTTCCCCAGTTGGGAGCTCGCCCACCCCTACCGGCTGATCTCGCACAACGGCGAGATCAACACCCTCCGGGGCAACATCAACTGGATGCGGGCCCGCGAGGCCCTCTTCGAGTCGAGCCTGTACGAGCCCGGCGACCTGGAGCAGCTCCGGCCGATCATCCGGGAGGGGCTCAGCGACACCGCCTGCCTCGACCACGCGCTGGAACTCCTGGTCCGCTCCGGCTACGGCCTGGCCCACGCGATGATGATGCTCATCCCCGAGGCCTGGGAAAACCACGAGACGATGTCCCAGGAGAAGAAGGACTTCTACGCCTACCACAGCTGCCTGATGGAGCCCTGGGACGGCCCGGCGGCGGTCGCGTTCACCGACGGCCGCTGCGTCGGCGCCACCCTCGACCGCAACGGCCTGCGGCCCAGCCGGTACGTCGTGACCACCGACGGCCGGGTTATCATGGCGTCCGAGGTCGGCGCCCTCCAGGTCGACCCCGAGAACGTCGAATACAAGGGCCGGCTCGAACCGGGTCGGATGTTCCTGATCGACCTGGAGCAGGGGCGAATCGTCGGCGACGAGGAGCTGAAGCAGCAGATCGCCACGGCCAAGCCTTACGGCGAATGGCTCAAGGAATACATGGTGCCGCTGGCCGACCTGCCGGCGGCCCCGATGGTCCCCGGCCCCGACCGCCGGACGCTCCACCAGCGCCAGCAGGCCTTCGGCTACACGCTGGAGGACCTGAAATTCATCATCGGGCCGATGGGCGAGAAGGGGGAGGAGGCGATCGGCTCGATGGGCAACGACGCCCCGCTGGCCGTCCTCTCCGACCGCGCCCAGCCGCTCTCCAACTACTTCAAGCAACTCTTCGCCCAGGTCACCAACCCGCCGCTCGACGCGATCCGAGAGGAGCTGGTGACCTCGGTCTTCACCGGCGCCGGCGGCGAGAAGAACCTGCTGGAGCCGGTCCCCGACTCCTGCCGCCAGATCGCCCTGGACATGCCGGTCGTCGACAACGACGAGATGGCCCGGCTCAAGCAGCTCGACGGCTGGCGCGGGTTCACCTCGGTCACGCTCCCCATGCTGTTCGTCGCCCGGGACGGGGTCGCGGGCATGCGTCGGGCGCTCGAAAGCCTCTTCGAGCAGGCGAGCGAGGCGATCCGCGGCGGGGCGAGCCTGATCATCCTCTCGGACCGGGGCGTGAACGCCGAGATGGCCCCGATCCCGTCGCTCCTGGCCTGCTCGGGCCTGCACCACGACCTCGTCCGGAAGGGCCTCCGCGCCCGCGCCGGACTCTTGATCGAGTGCGGCGACGCCCGCGAGGTGCACCACTTCGCGCTGCTTCTGGGGTACGGCGCCGGGACGATCAATCCCTACGTCGCGTTCGAGACGCTGTACGACCTCGTCCGTCACAAGGTCCTCAAGGGGATCGACTACGAGGAGGCCGTCCACCGCTACCAGAAGGCCATCAAGAAGGGGGTCGTGAAGGTGATGTCCAAGATGGGCATCAGCGCGATCCAGAGCTACCGGGGCGCCCAGATCTTCGAGGCCATCGGCCTGAACGAGGAGTTCGTCCGCGAGTTCTTCGACAAGACCTCGTCGCGGATCGGCGGCGTCGGCCTGGAGGAGATCGCTCGGGAGACGCTGGAGCACCACACTCGCGCCTTCTCGCCCCGCGAGCTATCCGGCGGCACGCTCGAGGAAGGGGGCCAGTATCAGTGGCGCCGCGACGGCGAATTCCACCTGTTCAACCCCGAGACGGTCTTCCGGCTCCAGCACGCCACCCAGGCCGGTCGCTTCGACGTCTTCCAGAAATACACCCGGATGATCGACGAGCAGAACGAGCGTTTGAACACGCTCCGCGGCCTGTTCGGCTTCCGGTTCGACGATTGCCGGCCGATCCCGATCGACGAGGTAGAGCCGGTCGAATCCATCGTCCGGCGGTTCGCCACCGGCGCCATGAGCTACGGCTCGATCTCGGCCGAGGCCCACGAGACCCTGGCGATCGCCATGAACCGCCTGGGGGGGAAGTCGAACACGGGCGAAGGGGGCGAGGACCCCGAGCGGTTCAAGCCCCTCCCCAACGGCGACAGCAAGCGAAGCGCGATCAAGCAGGTCGCCTCGGGCCGGTTCGGCGTGACCAGCGAATACCTCGTGAACGCCGACGAGATCCAGATCAAGATGGCCCAGGGCGCCAAGCCCGGCGAGGGGGGGCAGCTCCCCGGCCACAAGGTCTGGCCCTGGATCGCCAAGGTCCGCTTCTCGACCCCCGGCGTCGGCCTCATCAGCCCGCCGCCGCACCACGACATCTACTCGATCGAGGACCTCGCCCAGCTCATCTTCGACCTCAAGAACAGCAACCCTCGGGCGCGGATCAACGTCAAGCTGGTGGCCGAGGTGGGCGTCGGGACGGTCGCGGCCGGCGTGGCCAAGGCCCACAGCGACGTCGTCCTGATCAGCGGCCATGACGGCGGCACCGGGGCCAGCCCGCTGACCTCGATCAAGCACGCCGGCGCCCCCTGGGAGCTCGGCCTGGCCGAGACCCAGCAGACCCTGGTGCTCAACAAGCTTCGCGACCGGATCGTGGTCCAGGCCGACGGCCAGCTCAAGACCGGCCGCGACGTGGTCGTCGCCGCTCTGCTGGGCGCCGAGGAATACGGCTTCGCGACCGCCCCGCTGGTGGTCATGGGCTGCATCATGATGCGGGTCTGCCACCTCGACACCTGCCCGGTCGGCATCGCCACCCAGAACCCCAAGCTCCGCGAGAAGTTCCGGGGCCGGGCCGAGCACGTCGTCAACTTCTTCCGGTTCATCGCCCAGGAGGTCCGCGAGCTGATGGCCCAGTTGGGCTTCCGGACGATGGACGAGATGATCGGCCGCAGCGACCTGCTCGACATGAAGCGGGCGCTCGACCACTACAAGACCCAGGGACTCGACTTCTCGAACATCTTCTACCGGCCCGAGGTCGGCCCGGACGTGCAGGTCCGGCGGGTCGTCGAGCAGGACCACGGCCTGCGAGACACGCTCGACGTCACGACCCTGGTCCCCGCCTGCGAGCCCGCCCTGGAGCGCGGCGAGCCGGTGAGCCTGGAACTGCCGATCCGCAACGTCAACCGCACCGTCGGCACGATCCTGGGGAGCGAGGTGACTCGCCGACGGGGAGGGGCCGGGCTGCCCGACGACACGATCAAGATCAAGTTCCACGGCTCCGCCGGCCAGAGCTTCGGGGCGTTCCTCCCTCGAGGCCTGACCCTGACGATCGAGGGCGACTCGAACGATTACGTCGGCAAGGGGCTCTCGGGAGGCAAGATCATCATCCACCCCCCCAAAGAGGCGCGTTACGTCCCCGAGGAGAACGTCCTGATCGGCAACGTCGCACTGTATGGGGCGACCTCGGGTCGGGCCTTCTTCCGGGGTCGGGCCGGCGAACGCTTCTGCGTCCGCAACAGCGGGGCGCAGACGGTCGTGGAGGGGACGGGGGACCACGGCTGCGAATACATGACCGGCGGCGTCGCCGTCGTGATCGGCTCCACCGGCCGGAACTTCGCGGCCGGGATGAGCGGCGGCTTCGCCTTCGTGCTCGACGAGGCCGGCGATTTCGCCTCGCGATGCAACCAGGCGATGGTCGCCCTCGAGACCCCCGACGCCGAGGACGCGGAGCTGATCCGCGACCTCCTGATCCAGCACGCCGGTTACACCGGAAGCACCGTGGCGGCCCGCCTGCTCGCCGACTGGGAGCACGCGGTCGAGACCTTCGTGAAGGTCATGCCGCTCGATTATCGCCGCGTACTCGAAGAACGGAAGAAAGCCGCCGCCGAGCAGGTCGGCGAGGCCGAAGCGCAGATGGAGGTGACCCATGGGTAAGCCGAGCGGATTCCTCGAATTCCCCCGGGAGCTGCCCTCGCGGCGTCCCGTCCCCGATCGCCTCCGCGACTTCCTGGAGGTCTACGACCCGTTCCCGGAAGACAAGCTCAAGTCGCAGGGCGCGCGGTGCATGGACTGCGGGATCCCGTTCTGTCATCAAGGCTGCCCGCTGGGCAACCTGATCCCGGACTGGAACGACCTCGTCTACCGCGACCAGTGGCGGGCGGCCATCGATCGACTGCACCAGACCAACAACTTCCCGGAGTTCACCGGCAGGCTCTGCCCGGCGCCCTGCGAGTCGTCCTGCGTCCTGGGGATCAACGACGATCCGGTGACGATCAAGCAGATCGAGGTCGGGATCATCGACCGCGCCTGGGACGAGGGCTGGGTGACTCCCCAACCGGCCAAGGTCAAGACCGGCAAGACGGTCGCGGTCGTCGGGTCGGGCCCGGCGGGGCTGGCCGCCGCCCAGCAGCTCGCCCGCGCCGGCCACGACGTCACCGTCTTCGAGCGGGCCGACCGGATCGGCGGCCTGCTGCGGTACGGCATCCCCGACTTCAAGATGGAGAAGCGGCACATCGACCGCCGGATCGCCCAGATGGAGGCCGAGGGGGTCGTCTTCAAGGCCGGCGTGAACGTGGGCGTCGACGTGACGGCGGACGCCCTGCTGGCCGAGTTCGACGCCGTCTGCCTCTGCGGCGGGGCGACCCAGGCCCGCGACCTCCGCATCGAGGGCCGCGACCTGGAAGGCGTCCTCTTCGCCATGGACTTCCTCACCCCGCAGAATCAGCGGGTGGCCGGCGACGGCGTCCCCGAGGCGGGGCCCCTCACCGCCAAGGATAAGCACGTCATCATCATCGGCGGCGGCGACACGGGCGCGGACTGCCTGGGGACGGCCCACCGCCACGGCTGCAAGTCGGTCCATCAGTTCGAGATCGTCCCGCGCCCGCCCGACACCCGCACCCCGACCAACCCCTGGCCCCAATGGTCGAACGTCTTCCGGGTCTCCTCGGCCCACGAGGAAGGGGGCGTCCGGGAGTACCAGATCAACACCAAGCGGTTCCTCGGCGAGGGGGGCCGCGTGACGGCCCTCGAGACCGTCCGCGTGGAGATGGTCGTGGAGAACGGCCGCCCCTCGTTCGTCGAGGTCCCGGGGACCGAGCAGGTCTACTCCGCCGACCTCGTCCTGCTCGCCATGGGCTTCGTCGGCCCCGAGCGAGGCGGCCTGCTGCAACAGCTGGGCGTCGAGCTCGACCCGATGGGGAACGTCAAGAGCGACCAGACCCGCCGCACGAGCGTCGAGAAGGTCTTCACCGCCGGGGACATGACCCGCGGCCAGAGCCTGATCGTCTGGGCCATCGCCGAGGGCCGCCACGCCGCCGCGACCATCGACGAGTTCCTCATGGGGACGACCGAGCTGCCCCGCCCCCTGGAACACGGCAACGTCGCCCGCCCCTTCGTCTGAGCCGAACTCGGGGGCTCCGACCCCCCGCGACGCCCACCTCCGAAACCCGACGGCCCCGGCCGGCGACCTTGACGTCGCCCGGCCGGGGCCGTTCGCGTTCTCCTCCCCCCCGCGCGTCATGCCCGGACCAATCGGAGCTATTTCGACGAAAGGGATAATCCTTGGAAGCCGTTCATCCGATCATTCTGCCGGGGGACCGACGCAAAGCGGTCGCGCAGGCGGCCGTGGACGCGTAGGGTCCGAAAGTGGGGTCACGGACGACCCCTGGATCATGGATTCTCGTTACGAGACAGGAAGAAAAGAGAGGCCCTATGAGGTACTGGCTCTGGAGACCGCCGAGGCGCTGGGTATGCTGCATGGCCGCCATCCTCGGCGCGTGGTCGGGGACGGCCTGGGCTCAGGATCCGGGTCGAGGATTCGCGGAAGCCGCCAAACCCAGACCTGCACGAAGGTTCTTCGACCCATCGACGTGGGGCAAGAGCGGGAAGGCTGCGACGTCCGCGATCCCGGAACCGGGCGGCGGGAATCGCACCGTGCCGGCCCGCGAGGCCCTCGCGACGGCCCCGCCGCGCGACGAGCGCGTGCGGCTCGTGCAGCAAGAGGCGCCGCCGGACCTCAAACTCCCCGCGTCCGATCGCAACATCGGTGGAGGTGAGCCGTCCTCGGCGAGCGCCGAGGAAGCGATGGCCGCCGAGGAGGCTCCTGCCGGGGAGGAGGCTCCCGCCGACGATGCCGGGCAGCCGAAGCACCTCCAGGATCTGCTGGGCTTCGATGAATCCCCCGTGAAGATCTACGGCTGGATTCAGAACAGCTATACCGGCAACACCAACGGCCGGGGCCGGAGCGGCG
This sequence comes from Planctomyces sp. SH-PL62, assembly GCF_001610895.1. Lineage (NCBI taxonomy): Bacteria > Pseudomonadati > Planctomycetota > Planctomycetia > Planctomycetales > Planctomycetaceae > Planctomyces > Planctomyces sp. SH-PL62. Next base: position 3,726,059 of record NZ_CP011273.1, read on the forward strand.
AGAACTTCGGCGTGAACCCCAATCACAAGGCCAACTGGTGGATGGGGAACCAGTACTACGTCGTTGTGGAGAATCCGCTCGAGCAAAACGACGCGATCAACTTCGGCTTTCGCGTCGACAACCTCTTCGGCAACGACTGGCAGTTCAACTACATGCAGGGCCTGTTCAACGGGGCCTTCCCGCTGAACTCCTTCGCCGGCTACGACATGGCCCAACTCTATGGCGAGGTCCATCTGCCGATCCTCACCGAGGGAGGACTGGACGTCAAAGGCGGGCGATTCTATACGCTCGCGGGTTATGAACAGGTGCCGGCGATCGCCCGCCCGCTCCTCTCGACCCCTTACATGTTCACCTACGGCCAGCCATTCACCCACACCGGCGTCATGACGACGCTGCACCTGACCGACCGGATCAATCTCTTCAACGGCGCCATCAACGGCTGGGATCGCTTCATCAACGAACGCTATGTATGGGGCTACCTCGGCGGCTTCTCCTGGACCAGCGAGGACGACCGCACCACCCTGGCCATGACCGCCGTCTGGGGGCCTAATCAGTTCCCTAGCTTCCTCCCCGCAAACCAGCAGATTTATCCGGGAGGCTACGTCAACATCCCGTCGGTCGCCGGCCTCCGCAATCCCGGCTACTGGCGCAACGACCGCACGCTGTTCACCTGGGTCGGCACCCACAGGTGGACCGACAAGCTGACGCAGGTCATGGAGACCGACCAGGGGTGGGAGCGGGCGATCCCCGGCCTCGGCTCGGGCGGCCAGAACGGCGCCCCCCGCGACGCCACCTGGTTCAGCTTCGGCAACTGGTTCCTCTACGAGTTCAACCCCAAGCTCACCGGCGTCTGGCGCTCCGAAGTCTTCTGGGACCCCCAGGGGGCGCGGACGCAGAAAATGCTCAACGGCGAATTCGTCGGCGACCGCTTCTATGAGATGACCGTGGGCGCGATCTACAAGCCGCACCCGAACCTCTGGATCCGCCCCGAGGCCCGGTACGACTGGTCGCAGTATCACCCGGCCTACACCGACGACACCCGCAAGAGCCAGTTCACCCTCGGGATCGACGCGATCATCCTCTGGTGATCCGACCATACCTTCTGCCTTTCTCCGCGGCGTCCCTCTCCCGCCGCGTTTCATCTCCGCTTCGATGCCCCTCGGCGCCTTCCCCTCCTGCCGTGATTCGCCCCTCGAACACCCCGCCGCGGCGTCCCTCCGCGCCGCGCACCCACGCTTCACAAGCGGCGTCCCGCCTTCTCCTCGCGACTTTTCGGCGACTGGCACGACCAATGCACTGCGACCTTGCACGACGCTCTCATCGTGTCCTCTCCGCTGACTCGACTCGCCGACTTTCATGCGTCTAAATCACGTGATAATCGAGATTTACGAATCGCATGGGTGACGACGGCCGCCGCGTCCGGCCTCGACGTCGAGATGTCGAGATCCGCTCTTCGCCTAACTTCTAGCAGGACCTGCCCATGAAACGTGCAGCGACCCCCTTCCTCCTCCTGGTAGCCCTGGCGGTCCTCGCCCTGATCCCGTTCAATCTGGGGAGGGAGCTGCCCGCCGGCAACGAGCCGAATTCGGGCGACGTGGCCTGGATGCTGACGGCGTCGGCCCTGGTCCTGCTGATGACCCCGGGGCTCTCGTTCTTCTACGGCGGCATGGTCGGCAGCAAGAACGTCGTCTCCACGATGCTCCAGAGCGTGATCGCCCTGGGGGTCATCAGCCTGCTCTGGGTCTTCGTCGGCTTCAGCCTGGCGTTCGGCGACGACGTCGGCGGCATCATCGGCGACCCCCGGACGTTCTTCATGTTCGACAACGACGTCGCCGGCACGATCACCCTGGGCCAGGGGGACGCAGCCGTGAAGATGGGGATCCCGCTCCTCCTCTTCTCGATGTTCCAGCTGAAGTTCGCGATCATCACGCCGGCCCTGATCACCGGCTCGTTCGCCGAGCGGGTGCGGTTCTCGGCCTACCTGCTGTTCATGGTGCTGTTCAGCCTGATCATCTACTCGCCGCTGGCCCACATGACCTGGCACCCCCAGGGCCTGTTCGCCGCGTGGGGCGTTAAGGACTTCGCCGGCGGGACCGTGGTCCACATGTCGGCGGGCTTCGCGGCCCTGGCCGGGGCGATGTTCCTGGGCCGCCGCAAGAGTCACATCAACAACGTGGCGCATGAACCGGCGAACATCCCGTACGTCCTGCTCGGGACGGGCATGCTCTGGTTCGGCTGGTTCGGCTTCAACGCCGGCTCGGCCCTCGCCGCCGACAAGGTGGCCACCCTGGCGTTCGCGACGACCAACACGGCCTCGGCCATGGCGATGCTCGGCTGGATGTTCTTCGACTGGATGCGCGGCAAGAAGCCCTCGGCGATGGGAGCCTGCATCGGCGCCGTCGTCGGCCTGGTGGCCATCACCCCGGCCGCCGGCTTCGTCACGGTCCGACACAGCCTCGTGATCGGCCTGGTCGCCGGCGTGGTCTCCAACCTCGCGGTCTCGATGAAGACCAGGTCGACCCTCGACGACACGCTCGACGTCTTCCCCTGCCACGGCGTCGGCGGCATCGTCGGCATGATCGCCACGGGGATCTTCGCCCAGGACGTCGGCCTCTGGTACGGCCAGACAGAGACCTTCAAGTACCACATGATCGCCCTGGTCATCGTCGCCGTCTTCTCGTTCTTCGGCTCGCTGGCCCTCTACAAGCTCGTCGATATGATCATCCCGCTTCGCGTCACCGACGACCAGGAACAGCTGGGCCTCGACCTCAGCCAGCACGGCGAGGCCGCCTGGCGGCTCAACGGCCTGCTCGCCCACGCCCATCACGACGTGGTCGTCGAAGAGGCGCTCGTCGCCACCGTCGATTGACCGCGAGTCATCGCCGCTGCATCCTCATGACGTGATCTTATGACGGGATCCTTCCGATTCGCATCGGACGGATCCCGTTTCCGTTCCCTGGGATGCGTTGCGGCGATTACGGGACCGACGCCGATGCCCCAGCCCGCTTGATTCAAGGCAGACGACGCCTGCCGAGCGGCAGATCGTGACGCCGGGACGCGGGGGAGTCAGGCGCGGTCGCAGAATATGCCCCTGGGTCGGGAAAGCGGGACCAGGCCGTGATCGGACCTTTCGATCGGCCGGTCCTTTCGAAACGAAAACGGGGGACGCCGTAGCGTCCCCCGCCCTGGGTTCATCAGGATTACTTGATGAACAGCATCACTCAAGTTACGCTGTAGGTTGCGATTGTGTAACAGGTTACGCCAAGGGTTTACCAACGGTCAAGGGTAAAGGCCGGTATGCGACACTTGTAACAGGTTTGGCTTGTGTTAAGATGGGAAATATGGGAGTTGTAGGATGGTTGCCTGCAAGGTTGCTTTGAACGTATGCTCAGTAGTGGGTTTGAAAACATAAGTCCATGGTTGCTTGCATGAGGGATTGGGTTTGCAGGGCTAGGTTCGTCCTCCCTCCCTTCGGTCGGTGCGGAGCCGATGGGCCTGCGGCCCACCGACTGTCTTTGCCCACAAGGGCTTAGGTCAAGTCTATTGACCATGTGATAACGTCAGGAATTGTTAATGTGATTAACAAGGCCAGGCCAGCAAACCAAAAATTGTGGCGGAATCTGGGCGGTCTGGTCAGGTTAACAAGGGCTTGAGGGCGATGGGGGTTCGCCATAAAAAATTGTGGGCCGCAAGCGTCCGACGGAGAAAAGTTATAGCTGCGGGCTTATATGACGACCTAAGCATGAGCAGGCATGCTGATGCGTTGGTTCGTTCGCCGCTGGGCGTCTGGCAACTGTCAGGAGTGTCGGTAATATTGATCTTACTTGTGGGAGCCGGTTCGCCGCCTGATCTGGGGGCGATACCAGCCGTTGAACGATGCCGATCCGTCCGACAGGGTTTCCCCCTGGTCTGGACGGCCTGGGAGCTGTCCAATACGTCCCTCATGTACTCTGGGCTGACCCCCCACTTCTGGGCGTAGTCGGACAGGCCGACAGCCTCATCGGCCGACCTGGGAAGACGGCTGACGAACCTATGCCTGTCCGCCTCCATGTCCTCACCTGGGACGTAGACTCTCTGACACTTGTCCTGAGTGGTCGTAAGTTCTATCTTGCTTGTTGGGAGCCGGTTCCGGCTTAGTCAGCGCCAACCACTCCCTGATGACCTTGGCCCAGACCTCATCGGCTGATGTGTCGCCCCAGAATCCAGCCGTCGCCCATGTGCATTCCAGACCGGACGATGAGGGCAGGTAGTGGGCCTGATCCCTGACCCTGGCGACCGGCTTGGCCTGGTAGTGGGCCGACGCCTCAATGTCGCCTGGGACGACCAGGCTCAGACGACGACCCCCAGCCCTGACCCATGCCTTCGCCCAGAAGTCATGCAGGGGCGTCAGGGGGGCGTTCGTCCAGACCCCCACATCCCAGTGGCAAGCGTCAGGGGCCGTAACATGGATCGTCCCATGAACTTGGACGACGTAACCATGACGGTCGGCCCATCGCTTGATTGATTTCAGGAACTTGGCCCTGGCGTCCCTGTGCATGCTTGCAGTTGAGCCGGCGGCCATCATCAGGTTGCCGGTCAGGACTTGGTATCCCTTGGCTTGCTGGTCGGACAAGTGCCTAGAAAGACATGTCCCCAACTTCCTTGACCAGTTCTTCTGACAGTCCAGGGAGCACCTGGGATTGCGACACTTGCAGACGTATCCCTTTTGTTGGCTTAGACTTCGGAAATGACTTGCGGCCCTGCATGTGTACCTGGGATTTTGCTGTGCGAACTGATTGGTGTTTGAGATACTTACATGAGTCAAGGTTGTTGATCCTATCGCCCTGGCAGGGGCACATATTCTGGGGCCTGGATGGTTTCGTCGCCATTCAGGCCCTTTCTCTTTCTCATGTAGCCATTCCTTTATTGGCTTTGCATTGCAAAGCATTGTGGTTAACCGGATTTAATCTTTGCCAGCAAGCCGTCTAGGACGCTCCGGTCTTCCAGGGCCGGTCAGGGGCCTTGTGGGGCGTCCCAGGGGCCTTCTGCGGCGTCTCAGCGGCCTTGTGGCGGATGATGATGGGGGTGGGATGCCATCGCTTCGCGACGGACATCCCTACCCCTTTCAATCTTGGCCGATGGAGGGCCGATGGGGGGCCGATGGGGGCCGATGGGGGGCCGACGGCCGAATCAGAAGTGGATATCCTGGACTGCCTGGATTTTGGCCTGATCCCTGACTTGGGCGTACCTTTGGGTGGTCTTCAAGTTGCGATGACCTAGTTGCCCAGCGATCGTCTGAATGGGGATTTTGGCGTCCACAAGGCTTGTGGCAAGAGTGTGGCGGAGAGCGTGGTTGAAACTGCCGCCCTTGAAGTCGATCTTGTGCCGCTTCGCAAGTTGGCGGAGATGGTAGTACGACATCGCCGCCGTAGTGCAGGCTGGGAACAGTCTGCCCTTGCCCATCCGCCTCTGGAGTACGCCCCAGCCACCGGAAGCCACCGCCGCTGTGTAGCCGATCTTCGCCTTGTCATGCTCTGGCGGCACTTCCACCGTCCAGTTCTTGCAGTTGATCCAGGACGATTCCATGTGGATCGTCGCCGACACCCTCATGCCGCTGTTCAGCATGAGGATCGCAAGGTCGGCATAGTGGTCAGGAATCTTCCCTGACTCCCTGTCGGCTTCAACCGCTTCGACGAACGCCTTGACCTGTTCAGGCTCAAGGTACTTCGTCTTCTCTCTTCTGGGATAGGCTTCTCTCAGGACAGGAACTACGGCGGAGACAGGGTTGTCCTGGATGATCTTCGCCTTCCTGGCCGCTGAGAACACACCGCTCAGCAACTCCAACTCCGACAGGGCCGTCTGCGGCTTCACTTTGATCTTGAGACGTGGATCAACCTTGTGGAGACGCCACTGGAAGAACCCCTTGATGACAGCCTCATCTACGTCCTCAAGGCGGTTCAGGCGGAGATCTCTGGCGTAGGCCAGGAAGTTGTCCTGGATGCCCCTGAGTCGCTTGGACGACCCAGGCCGCTTGTGGAGGCGGTAGTCCTGGAAGTGAGACTCCATGAACCCCTCTAATGTGGATTTAGAGGGGGACATGGAGTGTGGAACCGGAAGTGTGGACTTCGTTGCCGAATTTGGGCTCAAAAGCCTATCGGCGAGAACTTGGACATCGGCAGGGATCGGCTTGCTGGCCTCACCCTGACTTGCTGGGCGGAGAGTATGCCGCTTCTCTTTACCTGCGACCTTTACCTTGACGACCCAACACCCTCTGGTGTTGTCCAGGAATACGCTTGCCATCCATGAGCCTCTTGCTGTCCATCGCAGTGCCTCTAGCGATGAGGAAGCGGGGGCGAACACCTTGCTCACCCCCATGAAGGCTCATATTAGCAAGTTCACTCATCAAGAGAAACTTACTTGATGAACAGCATCTCCTGGTAGGTGGGGAGCGGCCAGAGGTCGCTGGCGACCAGGCCTTCGAGCTTGTCGCCGGCGGCGCGGACGGCGTTCATCGCGGGGATGACGACGTCGCGCGAGTGCTTGGCGTGATCGAGCGCGGTGCCTGCGGGGTGCTCCTCGAGGATCTCGGCGAGCTTGTCGGAAGCGGCCTGGAGGTCGTCGACCAGGGCGACCAGCTCGTCGAGCAGGGCGGACTGGTTCTTGGGGACGGAGAGGCCGGCGGCCTTGAGCTTGGCCAGCGAATCCGCGACTTCGCCCTGATAGCGGAGGGCCGCCGGCAGGATCATCCGGTTGGCGATCTGGAGCGTGAGGTAGGACTCGACGGTGAGCGTCTTCCGGTAGTTCTCCAGGAAGATCTCGAACCGGGAGTGGAGCTCGCGCTCGCTGAAGACGCCGTACTTGTTGAAGAGGGCGGTCGATTTGGGCGAGATGAAGTCGGGGAGGCTGTCGACGGTCGAGCGGCGGTTGGGCAGGCCGCGCCGCTCAGCCTCGGCGTGCCAGGCCTCGCTGTAGTTGTCGCCGTTGAAGATGATATGGCGGGATTCCTTGATGGCCGCCTGGAGGAGCGTCTGGATCTCGGAGTTGAGGTCCTTGCCGGCGGCCACGGCGTTCTCAAGCTCGGTGGCCAGGAAGTCGAGGCTCTCGGCGACGACCGTGTTGACGACGATGATCGGGCCGGAGATCGACTGGGCCGAGCCGCAGGCGCGGAACTCGAACTTGTTGCCGGTGAACGCGAAGGGGCTGGTCCGGTTGCGGTCGCCCGGGTCGCGGGGAAGGATCGGCAGGGTGGAGACGCCGATCTTGAGCTCGCCCCCCGCCTTGGCCGTGGTGGCGCCCCCCTTGGCGATCTGGTCGACGATGTCCTCGAGCATCTCGCCGAGGAAGATCGAGATGATGGCGGGCGGGGCCTCGTTGGCGCCGAGCCGGTGATCGTTGCCGGCGTGGGCGACGGCGACTCGGAGCAGGTCGCCGTGCTTGGCGACGGCCCGGATGACGGCGGTCAGGAAGATCAGGAACTGGGCGTTGCCGTGGGGCGTGGCGCCGGGCTTCAGCAGGTTGTTCCCCAGGTCGTCGGCCATCGACCAGTTGACGTGCTTGCCCGAGCCGTTGACGCCGGCGAACGGCTTCTCATGCAGGAGCACCTGCAGGCCGTAGCGATCGGCGACCCGCTTGAGCGTCTCCATGATCAGCATGTTGTGATCGGTGGCGACGTTGGCGCTCTCGAAGACGGGGGCGATCTCGTACTGGGCCGGGGAGACCTCGTTGTGGCGGGTCTTCACCGGGACGCCCAGCTTGTAGAGCTCGGTCTCGGTCTCGAACATGCAGGCCAGGACGCGCTCGGGGATGGAGCCGAAGTAGTGGTCCTCCATCTCCTGGCCCTTCGGCGGCTTGGCGCCGAAGAGGGTGCGGCCGGCGTTGATGAGGTCCGGGCGGGCGTAGTAGAAGTTCTTGTCGATCAGGAAGTATTCCTGCTCGGCCCCGGCCGTCGGCGCGACCCGGGTGGCCGTCGAGCCGAACAGCTTGAGAATTCGGACGGCCTGGGTCGAGAGCGCCTCGACCGAGCGGAGCAGGGGGGTCTTCTTGTCGAGCGCCTCGCCGGTCCACGAACAGAAAGCGGTGGGGATGCAGAGGGTGGTGCCGTTGGGGTTGTCGAGGATGAAGGCCGGGCTGGTCGGGTCCCAGGCGGTGTAGCCGCGGGCCTCGAACGTGGAGCGGATGCCGCCGGAGGGGAAGCTCGACGCGTCGGGCTCGCCCCGGACCAGCTCCGAGCCGCTGAACTCGGCGATGGCCGAGCCGTTCTCGGTGGGGGACAGGAACGAGTCGTGCTTCTCGGCCGTGAGGCCGGTCATCGGCTGGAACCAGTGGGTGAAGTGGGTGGCGCCCCGCTCCATCGCCCAATCCTTCATGGCCGTCGCGACGACGTCCGCGACGCACGGATCGAGCGGCTCACCCTTCTTGACCGTGTTCCGCAGCATCCGATAGACGTTCTCGGGCAGCCGCGCCCGCATCACGTCGTCGGAGAAGACGTTCATGCCGAAGAGCTGGGTGAACGGCGTGGCCGACTTGGGCGCCCTTCGTCCCAGGTTGGTCCATGAGGTGATCGCCTCGATCGCGGATTGGCGGGCGTTGTCATGGTCGTACGGCATCGAGAGGCTCCATCGATCAATCGGGATGATTGGTGGGTCCGGGGCGCGCGGATCGACTTCGAACCGAGGACGGGTCGGGCCCCGGCGAGGGATCTCGCCATAGCCGGCCGGACGCGACGTCGGTAAATCTCGAAGCGAGACGCGGAGTCTGGGAACGCCGATCGATTCGGAGAGCCTTGGATTTCGACGAGGAATCGTCGGAGTGGGAGCGTGATCCCGGGCGAAGTGCCGGGACGACGGCTTCGGCGTCCGACGGGAGAGTCATCTTCGCGAAGCAAGGCTGACGATACGGGCGGGGGTGACCGCGGCGAGCGGATTGTCCGCACAAAGGCTGGAAAGCCCCGTGCGATCAGGCTCGCGATCGGCCGCGCCGCCGTTTCATCTCAGCGCGGGAGAGTCGCCGATCCTGGGATTGCGTTTGATTTCCACCCTCATTGAGGCAGGGCGGTTTCGAGATCCCATTCTCGCTGGGCAGATTATATCGGCAACACGTCGTCCTGACCAGACCTTCACGAACCTCGTCGACGAGGAGCGGGCGGGAGGGGGAGGATCGAAGGGATTGGACGGGGGGAGGGGGGCGGCGGCGATCGCCCGGGGGCCGTTGAAACGGCCCCCGGGGCGCGAGGCTCACTTCTTGTCGAGCTTGGCGATGACGGCCTTGGGGTCTTCCTCGACGGCCTTCTTGCAGCCTTCGCAGCAGAGGTAGAAGGTCCGGCCTTCGGCGGTCACCTTGAGGGGCATGTCCATCGCGCCGAGGTGTTCGTCGCTGACGGGGCAGACGGCCTGCTTCAGCGCGGCGTCCTGCTCGTCGGCGGGGAGCTTCTTGATGGCGGCGATTTCCTCGTCGCTCAGCTTGACTTCGCCGGCCGTGGGGCCTTCCAGCGTCGGCTCGGCTTCCTTCTTGGTTTCGTCGGCGGGCGCCGGGGCGGCCTCCGTGGGGGCCGGGACGACGGCGTCGGGGCGGCGGCCGGGGCCTCGGGGGCGACCGCCGGGCGTCGGCGGGGGCCGGTGCCGGGGCGGCGGCGGGGGCATGCCCGGGGCTTCCCTGTTGGTCGCCGGGGAGGTCGCGTCTTCCTCGGAGCCGCAGCCGAAGACGAGGGCCAGGATCAGGGCCGGGGCCCCAATTCGCAAGAACCGGTCCATGAAGGATCCTTTATCTCTTGGGTTCGCGTGAGGGGTCGAGTCGCCGAGCCTCGGCGACGCGCAACGACGCCCTGGATTGTACCCGTCGCGGGATCCGGCCGCCAGGCGCGCGAGGCCGCCGCCGGAGTCGCGAGGGGTGCGTCGAGGCCGGCGGCGGCGAAGGGGCCGGGGATCAGAAGCCGGGGTCTTCGCCGTCGTCGCCGGCTTCGAGGGGGATTCCCTTGTAAATCCGCCGGTTTTCCAGGGCGAAGACGCGGTCGGTGAACGCGTCCTCGGTCTTCGAGTTCTGTCGGTGGCGGGCCACCGCGTTCATCTTGGCGTCGAGGTCGTCGATGAACGAGACCAGGAGCGCCTCGATCGTCATGGGGACGACGGGGGCGCCGAACTCGCGTTTGCCGTGGTGGGAGAGGATCGCGTGCTCCAGGCAGAGCAGGGTCTCCTCGGGGAAGCCCTCGATGGTCCGGGCGGTCTCGCGGACGAGGTCGCGTCCCATGATGATATGGCCCAGCAGCGATCCTTCCTTGGTGTAGCGGGCCTCCACCGGGTCGTACGACAACTCGCGGAGCTTGCCGATGTCGTGGAGGATGATCGCCGCCATGACCACCCCCTTGTCGAGCGGCGGATTGAGCTGGTCGTAGTAGTCGCCGTAATGGTCGACGAGCACGGCGCCGACCCGGCTCATGCTCCAGACGTGCTCCAGCAGGCCGCGCGTGTAGCTGTGGTGCATGGCCGTGGCCGCCTGCATCCGGCAGAACAGCTCGGCGTTTTCGTCGATGATGCGGGTCACCAGCAGCTTCAGGTGGGGCTCGGTGATGTAGCGGTCGATCCGTTGTCGGATCGACTCGGTCATCGAGGCGGCGGTGTACTTGCTGCTCTCGTAGAGTTCGTCGAAGTCGAAGCCGTCGACGGCGTCGGCCTCGGTCGCGGGCTGGATGCCCAGCAGCTCGATCTGCATGCCGAAGCGGATGTTGAAGCTGGCGCGGACCTGGATCCGGTAGGCGAGGCCCTCCACCCACGAGCCGGCCTCGGGGAAGAAGCGGTGGTCGTGCCAGAGCGGGGCCTCGCACGACGCCTCCTTGTCGCGGAAGAGGCACTTGATGAAGGGCTGGTTCGACTTGGTCGTGCCTCGCGTCTTCCTCACGAGGGCCGCGAAGCACACGGCCTCCTGACCGTCCACCAGATCCGAGAGCCGCGTAATGACGATCGAGGTCGAAGCCATGTCCGTGCCGTCCCCCCGTCGGGATTCCAGAGGCCCCGGCCCTCGGCGAGGGGGGGCGGTCGCCGTGGATCCGCGACACGAGTCAAGTTTACACCAGGATTCGCCGCGCGACCGCGCTTTTCGACGGCCCGGCGCTTCCGATCGCGAGGACCGGACCGTTACGTAGATGGGACGGGCCGCGGTATCCTGGATCACGGGGCCCGTCGCTCGCCGCGTCCGCTCGGCGACGTCGCGGTCCTCCTGGACACTCATGCCGAGGAAGAGGAGCACCCATGGCGACGACCCTCGGGGGCCGCAGGCCGACGCTGGAAACCCTTGGTAGGATGGACCTTGAGGCCTCGGTCCGGGACGTCGCCGGCCGCCGCTGGGACGTCGTCGTGATCGGCGCGGGGCACAACGGACTGACGGCGGCGGCGTATCTGGCGAAGGCCGGAAAGTCGGTCCTGGTGCTGGAATCTCGGGACCGAGTCGGCGGCGCCTGCACGATCGAGGAGGTCTGGCCGGGCTTCCGGCTCTCTCCCTGCGCCTACCTGGTCGGACTCCTCCACCCACGGGTGATCGAGGAGCTGCGGCTCCCCGCCTACGGCTTCCGTTGGACTCCCGCCACGGCGGGGCTGTTCGTCCCGTTCGAGGATGGGAGCAGCATCCAGCTCTGGGACGACGTCGCCCGTTGCGAGGAGGAGATCCGTCGCCTCGCGCCGGCGGACGTCGACGGCTGGCGGGATTTCGGCGAGGCGAAGGCCCGGCTCCGCGACGCGATCCGGCCCCAGGGCGACGGCGACCTCTGGATCGGCAAGGCCCCGACGATTGAGCAGATCGACGAGCGGCTGGGGGGCGATCACGAGGCCCGACACTTGCTGTTCGATTGGTCGATGGTCGAGTGCGTCGAGCATTACTTCCAGGATGAGCGGCTCCAGCAGGCCTATCTCGGCCAGGGGGTCATCGGCACGAACGCCAGCCCGCACGACCCGGGGACGGCCTCGATCCACTTCCACCATCAGTCGGGGCGGTTGGGCGGCGAGCCGGGGCAGTGGGGGTACGTCGAGGGGGGGATGGGGATGGTCTCCTTCCTCCTCTGCGACGCGGCGCGGGATCTCGGGGCGGTCGTCGCCACCGGAGCGCCGGTCGCTCGGATCCTGCCTGGCGAGGGGGTCGAGCTGGAAGGCGGCGAGCGGATCCTCGCCGACCTCGTCGTCTCCAACGCCGACCCGAGAGCCACGCTGAAGCTCCTGGGGGACGCGGCCGACCCTTCGTGGAAGGCGCGGGTGGAGGCGGTCCCGCAACTCGGCTGCACGCTCAAGATGAACGTGGCGCTCAAGGAACTGCCGAGCTTCAAGGCGCGGCCGGGCGTGCGTCGGGATCATCATCTGGGACAGATCAACACGCCGTTGTCGAAGGCGGAGTGGGACGAGGGCTACCGCGCGGCGCGTCGCGGCGAGCTTCCCGCCCGGCTCTGGACCGAGCTGTACTTCCACACGGCCCACGACCCGAGCGTCGCCCCAGAGGGGGTCCACACGATGAGCGTCTTCGCCCAGTACGTCCCGTACGCCTTCGCGCAGGGGGACTGGGATTCGCGCCGGGGGGAGGTGGTGGACCTGGCCCTGGACTCGATCGGCCGGTTCTGCGAGAACCTTCCCGGCGCAGTCCTCGACGTCCAGGCGTTGGGGCCGCCGGACGTCGAGGCGCGGGTCGGCCTGACGGGTGGGCATATCTTCCAGGGCGAATGTCTGCCGGCCTATATGTGGGAGAACCGGCTCTCGCCCCGGACGCCGATGCCGGGCGTGTTCCTCTGCGGGGCCTGTACGCACCCCGGCGGGAGCGTGATCGCGATCAACGGCCGCAACGCCGCGATGGAAATCCTCGGGGCGTGAGCGGCCGTCTCCGACGTCGGCTCAGACCACGGTTCGGAAGTAGGCGAGGGTCGTCTTGAGGCCCTCGGCGCGGTCGATGGTCGGGTTCCATCCGAGGATCTTCTGCGCCTTGGTGATGTCGGGACGCCGCCGCTTGGGATCGTCTTCGGGGAGGTCCTCGTAGATGATCCGGCTCTTGGTCCCTTCCACCAGGGCGATGATCTCCTCGGCGAGCTGGTGGACGGTGATCTCCGACGGGTTGCCGATGTTGACCGGCAGGGCGTAGTCGGAGTGGAGCAGGCGGTAGATGCCGTCGACCAGGTCGGTGACGAAGCAGAAGCTTCGGGTCTGGTCCCCCTTGCCGTACATGGTGATCGGCTCGCCGCGGAGGGCCTGCTTCATGAAGTTGGGCAGGACGCGGCCGTCGTTCAGCCGCATCCGGGGGCCGTAGGTGTTGAAGATCCGGACGATGTGGGTCTTCACGCCGTGGAAGCGGTGGTAGGCCATCGTGATGGCCTCCGCGAACCGTTTGGCCTCGTCGTAGCAGCCGCGGGGGCCGATCGGGTTGACGTGGCCCCAGTATTCCTCGGTCTGGGGGTGGACGTCGGGGTCGCCGTAGACCTCGGACGTGCTGGCGAGCAGGAACCGCGCGTCCTTGGCCTTCGCGAGCCCCAGCGCGTTGTGAGTGCCGAGCGCCCCGACCTTGAGCGTCGGGATCGGGTGGGCGAGGTAGTCGGCCGGGCTGGCGGGGCTGGCGAAATGCAGGACGTTGTCGACGCCGCCGTCGATCTCCAGGGGCTCGGAGACGTTGTGCTCGAGGAACCGGAACCTGGGATTCGCGTTCAGGTGCTCGATGTTCCGGAGCGAGCCGGTGAGCAGGTTGTCGACGCAGACGACCTCGTCGCCTTCGGCGAGGAACCGCTCGCAAAGATGCGATCCGACGAAACCCGCTCCTCCCGTGATGACCGTTCTCAAAGTTGTTCTCCGATGTCGTTGCCAAGGCGGGGCCGCCCCGAGGATTCCGATCCCAAGGGGGCGGACGACGCCCATCATAACGATTCGGCGGGGGCCTCGTCAGCCGGATGCGGAGGGCGCGGCGGCCCGGCGGCGGGGGGCCGGCCGTGGACGAGCCGGCGGACGAGGGCGACCAACCGCCGCCAGGCCCGTCGCCGGAGCCCCGGCCGAGGCGGGTCCTCGAACGAGAGGAAGTCGACGAGATCGTAGCCGAAGGGCCGGAACTCGGCCGCGTAGTCGTTCCGGAGCAGGCACTCGACCATGAGCGAGGCCGCGGCGAAGTTATAGCTGTGGATGATGAACCGCGCATCGAGGACCGGCTCGCGGGGCTCGGCGCAGAGCCATCGGACGACGGCCATGCCGCAATCGTCGCGGTTGACGTCGACGTACTGCTCGCCCCCCAGGTCGTGGTCGAGGTGCACCTCGTCCCAGCCCCGCTCCAGCAGGGCGATGCAGGCGTCGACCGTGGAGACCCACGTCGCTTCCGGGCATCGTCTGAGAAAGTCCTCGGCGCGACGGGGGTCGTCGTCCAGGAACAGGACGCGCCGCTTCCCCGATCCCGGGCCGTCGCCGCGGGAGGCGTCGAATTCAGCGGCTCGAGGGCCCTCGGTCATCGGCGCGACCTCCCCGCCCGGCCGCGGAACCGTCTTCTGCGGTCGGCGAGTCCTCGGAGCGATCGGGGGCCTCTCGGGCATTCGCCAGGGGATAGTCCCAGATCGACCCCGCCCGATCGGGGCCCGAAAGCTCCAGCAACCGGCGGTATCCCGCCGTCACCCGGGCTTCCTCCTCGGCGACGAACGACGGGTCGAGCGCCGCCTTGGCGAACGGGCCGTCCAGGACCACGGCGGCGAAGGACTCGTCGACGATGAACTGCGCCAGCGAGGGATTGCAGCGGAGGTGCCGCTCCGGCAGCTTGGGGAGGAGTTCGGGGTCGACTTCCCCCAGGACGTACCGGAGGTACAGTTCGGAGTCGAGCAGGACCTCGACCTCCTCGCCGCAGACTGAGCACAGATAACCTTGATCGCAACGGGCCATGATCGGTCGCGCCTCGAGTGGAGGCTCCTTCAACGGGGCGATTCTAGCACGTCGGCCATCGCGTAAGAACCCGGGGGCTTGCCGGCCAGGAAGACGGCGGCGTCGATCGCCCCCCGGACGAAGCCGTCGCGGTTCAGGGCGCGGTGGCTGAGTTCCAGCGTGTCGCCGGCGAGGGCGAACAGGACGGTGTGCTCTCCCGGGCAGTCGCCGGCGCGGACGGCGTGCATGCCGATCTCGCCGCGGGGCCGCTCGCCGACCTGCCCCTCTCGACCGTGGACCAGGGGGCCGGCGCCGGTCGAGGCGGTGACGATCTCGGCCAGCCGGAGGGCGGTCCCGCTCGGGGCGTCCTTCTTGAGTCGGTGGTGCCGCTCCACGATCTCGACGTCCGCCTCGATCCCCATCCCCGAGGCGGCTTCGCCCACGAGCTTCATCAGCAGGTTCACCGCACGGCTCATGTTCGGCGAGGCCAGCACGGGGATCGCGGACGAGGCGGCCTCCAGGAGACGGACCTGATCGGGCCCGAGACCCGTCGTGCCGACTACCAGGGCGATCCGGTCGCGTCGGCAGTACGAGGCGATCTCGGTCGTCGCCGAAGGGTGGGTGAAGTCGATGAAGACGTCGGGCTTCGCGGACGAGTCGAGCGTCCCGAGCGTCTGGACGGTTACGCCGAGCGGGCCGATCCCGGCCGCGACGCCGGCGTCCTCGCCGAGTTTCGGGAAGTCCTCGCGGTCGATCGCCGCGACCAGCTCGACGCGGGGGTCCTGGGCGATGAGCTGGACCAGGCGAAGGCCCATCCTCCCCGTCGCGCCGTACAGCCCAATGCGGATTCGCGCCGTGCTCACGGGCCGGCCTTCCTTTCGAGTCGATGTGATTCGATGCGGTGGATCGGTTTCGGGTGATGCGCCCCGTCGTCGCGGTCGGCTCAGGAGGCCGACGACTCGGAGTGGAGGGCGATGGCGCGGACGATCGCGTCGAGGTCGTTGGCGACGACGACCGGATGGTTGGCGAAGTCGGCCCGTTGCACGCCCCGGCTCCCGAGGACCTTATCGAAGGTCTCGCGGTCGGAGCTGTGATAGGCGACGGTCGCGGTGGGGTCTTTGAGCTGGTGGCCGGTGAGGATGCAGACCACGCGATCCGAGGGGGCGATGACCCCCTCCTCCCGGAGCCGACGCGCCCCGGCGACGCTGGCCGCGCTGGCGGGCTCGCATCCCAGGCCGCCGGCGCCCACCTGCGCCTTGGCGTCCATGATCTCCTGGTCCGAGACCTCGCGGACGACACCGTCGCAGAAGTCCAGGGCGCGGAGGCATTTCTTGAAGTTCACCGGCCGGTTGATCTCGATGGCCGAGGCGATCGTCGACGCCTTGACGCCGGCCGTATCCAGCTCGCCGTAGTAGGCGTCGACCTTGCCGGAATCCGCCAGGCCGTTCCGCCAGCGAATCTCCCGAGATCCGTAAAGTTCGTGAAGCGTCCGTGCACCGTTGGCGTTGATCACCGCGAGCCGGGGGGCGCGGGGGATCAGGCCCAGGTGGACCAGCTCGATGAACGCCTTGCCGAAGGCGCTGGAGTTGCCCAGATTCCCCCCGGGCACGACGATCCAGTCCGGGACCTCCCAGCCCATCGCTTCGAGGACGCGGTACATGATCGTCTTCTGCCCTTCCAGCCGGAAGGGGTTCACCGAGTTCATCAAGTAGACGCCCAGTCGATCGGCGACCTCGCGGACCCGCCGCATGGCGTCGTCGAAGTCCCCCTCAATCTGGATCGTCAGCGCCCCGTGGTCGAGCGCCTGCGCGAGCTTGCCGTAGGCGATCTTCCCCGAGCCCACGAAGATGATCGCCTGGAAGCCCAGGTCGGTGGCCGAGCAATAGACCGACAGGGCCGCCGAGGTGTTGCCGGTGCTGGCGCAGGCCACCCTGCGGGCGCCGATCATCCGGGCGTGGGTGAACGCCGCGGTCATGCCGTTGTCCTTGAAGCTCCCCGAGGGATTCAACCCCTCGTACTGGAGCATCAGCCCGCCCGGATTCAGGCCGACGAACCGGCCCACCTTCTCGGCCTTCTGCAGGAGCGTGCGGCCCTCGCCGATGGTGACGATCCGGTCCGGGGGGGCGAAGGGGAGCAGCTCGCGGAACCGCCAGACGCCCGAGAAGTCCAGCGGGTCGAGCGGGCGCGACCACTTGGCCTCGAAGTCCTTGAGGCTCCGGGGCGTCTCCAGCCGGTCCCAGTCGTACACGACGTCGATCAGGTCGCCGCAGCGAGGGCAGCCGAAGTGCGCCTCGTCGATGGCGAACGTGGCCGCGCACGACGGGTTCAGGCACTGCTGGTATACGGCCTCGGCGGCGCGGCGGGGGCTCGGTCGTCAACGTCGAATGCCCAGACATCGGTCTGACTCTCGCGGGAGTGGGACGCGACGGAAAAGACGACCCCGTCGCGGGGGGGGCGACGCGGGGAAGGTCCGCCGTCGGACGCCTCGCCTTCGAGCCTCCACGCCACTCTAAAAGAATCGCCACGCGGCGGCAAGGCGAGCGCCTCGTCGGCGTCCCCCGCGTTCATCCGGTCGAGTTGCAGACGGCGAGCCGCGGGGGCGCGGCCTCGTCGGCGAGGCGCCGGCTGATGCGGACTTGACTGAACACAAGAATGTGTCTACTCTATTATGCATTAAGGTCACGCCGCACACCGACCCGTGCGAAGGCCCAACGGCCTGCCCGCCCCAATCGATCCCGCCCAGCCAGGAGAGCACTGCGATGGCTGCAACCTCTGCACGCGCGTCCACATCGAGCCGAACGTCGAAGACCGCCGCGGCCGCTTCCGCCCGCCACCTCGCCGACATCCGCCGCGTCGCCGAGCTTCTCAAGCAGGTCTCCGACCCGACCCGCCTTCAGGTGCTGCTCCTGCTGAGCGAGAAGGAGCGGAACGTCACCGAGCTGTGCGCCGAGCTCGGCAGCCAGAGCCAGCCGGCGGTCAGCCACCATCTCGCCTTGCTGCGCCACGGCCGGCTGATCGAGCCCCGCCGCTCCGGGAAGCACAACTACTACGCCCTCACCGAGGGGGGCCGGGAGCTCGCCAAGGTGGTCGACTCGGTCGTCGGCTGAGCCGTACGCGCCTCGCGCTTCGCCTCGGGCCGGCTCACCGGCCGGCCCGAGGTCGCCGCGGCTCGATTGCGGTTCGATTGATTCAATCCGCCAGGCATTCGCGGAGGAAGGCGAGCCCGTGGGCGACGTCGCGAAGGCGTCCCTGCTGGTCGCCCACCTCGCGCTCCAGGACCAGCGGGCCGCGATAGCCGACCCCCTTCAGGGCCTGGACGAAGGCCCGGACGTCCACCTCGCCCTCGCCGAGCGGGACTTCCTCGCCCCACGCGCCTTTCACCTTGGGGCGGCGGGCGTCCTTCAGATGGACCGAGCGGATGTCGGGGCCGAGGATCTTCACGGCCTCGATCGGGTCGCCCATGTCGTAGAGCAGCATGTTGGCCGGGTCGAAGTTGATCTTGATGTTCGGCGACTTCAGGTCGTCGAGCGTCCGTCGCAGCAGCGTGGCCGTCTCCTGGCCGGTCTCGAACGCGAGCGTGACGCCCTGGGCCGCCGCCATGTCGCCGGCGCGGGCGAGGACGTCGAGCAGGGCCGAGCGCGCGGGGTCGTCGACCTCGGGCAGGAAGCCGGCGTGGAGCATCAGGTCCGTCAGGCCCAGCGCGCGCGTACGGTCCAGCGCCCAGGCGAGCCGTTCCAGGCGTTCGGGGCGGGTGGCGGGGTCGCCGAAGCCGCCGGTCTGCTGGATGGTCTGGGGCGTGGTGTAGTCCTCGCCCGGGAAACCGAGCATCGCGCCGGTCATCCGGAAGCCGGCGGCCTTCGCCGCGGCCGGCAGGTCGTCCCCCTCGTCCCAGCTCGCGTGGTGGGGGTCGCCGCAGGCGATCTGGACGACGTCCACGCCCAACTGATCGAGGAACCCCTTCAACTCGGGGACGTTCTTGACCTGGAGGCTCCAGCTGCAGACCCCCAGCGCGAAGGGCTCGAAGGGGCGCGAGGGCGAGACGTCGGGCGTCGTGGACACGGTTCCGTCACCTTCCGGAAACGGGGGACTCGGGGGGGACCGCCCCGGTGGGGCGCACGCCCGATCATAGCCCACGAGGCTCCGCGACGCGAGGGGCCTCGGCGTCCCCTATACGGCCAGCGCGTCGAAGGACTCCGTCCGGCGCTCGCCGTCGAGGAGGATCTGGCCGGCGTCCACGACGCGGTCGCGGCCGGTGCGTTTGGCCTGGTAGAGGGCGAGGTCGGCCGTGGCGATCAGGGCGTTGACGGTGCGCCGGCGGCCGACGGTGCTGTAGGAGACGCCTACGCTGGCCGTGATCCCGAACTCGCGGCGGCCGATCCGCACCGGCCGGGTCGCGAGCAGCCCGCGGATCCGTTCGGCTCGTTCCATCGCCTGTTCGGCCGAGGAGACCGGCAGCGCGACGATGAACTCTTCCCCGCCGTAGCGGGCGACGAGGTCCTCGGAGCGGGTGGAGTCTCGAAGCGACTTCGCCACCTCGCGGAGCGCGGCGTCCCCCACGTCATGGCCGTAGGCGTCGTTGATCCGTTTGAAGTGGTCGACGTCGACCATGAGGACGGCCGTCCCCAGGTTGCGCAGGAGGTTACGCTCGCAGAGCGGTCCGATCTGCTCCAGGAAGTAGCCGCGATTGTAGAGCCCGGTCAGGTTGTCGCGCACCGTCCGTTCGAACATCTCGCGCTGGAATCGCTCGTCGTAGGGGTTGAGGCAGACGTACTTCAGGACGATCGAGCCCCCGAGCTGGATCCTTGAGCCGTCCTCGACCTGGGTCGGCTTTCGGGCCGAGATCCGCTTGTTGTCCAGGTAGGTGCCGTTGCTGCTCCCCAGGTCCGTCACCCAGGCCAGGTTTTTCTCATCGTGGGAGAGGACGGCGTGCCGTCGCGAGACGGTGGGGTCGTGGAATTGATGGGTGTTGTCCGCTGCACGGCCCAGGGTCGTCGTCCGTCCGTCGATCCGGAGCATGGCGCCGGTGGTCCCTCCGTGCACCATGATCAGGTACATGGGCGTGGGTGGGGGGATCTGGGTCTCCTCCGACTCGTCGCTGACGGGCGAAGGGCAGATCTGCGTGGTTCCCTTCAGATCCATGACCGCCTCGTTTCCCACTGGATGGCTTCGCGCCGAGTCTCGGCGCGGGGAGGTCCTTGGGCCTGGAGCGGCCCGGACGCCCCGCCATGGCCAAGGTGATCCGACTTCCCGCGGCGATCCCCGGCAGGGGGCGTCGCCTTATCGGTAACCTAGGTCGCCCCTCGAAGTTGTCAACTCGGCCCGCCGAATTGGCGGGATCGGCCTTCGCCGGTGGTCCGGGCGGCCGGTACGGATAGAATGAGTCGCCGAGATGACGAGGAACGAGACCGACGGGAGGGGCGAGGATGTCGTGGTCGTGGAATCTGGGGCGCGTGGCGGGGATCCCGATCTTCGTGCACTGGACCTTCTTGATCCTGATCGCCTGGCTGGTCGCGGCTGGGGTGATGGAGAATCGAAGTCTCGTCGAGGTGCTGGAGCAGGGGGCCTTCGTCGTGGCCCTCTTCGGCTGCGTGGTCCTTCATGAGTTGGGGCACGCCCTGACCGCGCGACGGTTCGGGGTGCCGACCTCGGACATCACCCTGCTCCCGATCGGCGGCGTGGCGAGGCTGCAGCGCATCCCCGACCGGCCCGGGCAGGAGCTGCTGGTGGCCCTGGCCGGGCCGGCGGTCAACGTCGTCATCGTCGCGCTGATGGTGGGCGTGTTCGGGGTCCGCCTGCCGTCGTCGGCGGATTCCGGCCAGGTCCTGCATGCGGGGTTCTGGTCCAAGATCCTCCTGGTGAACGTCTTCCTCGCCGGCTTCAACATGCTGCCGGCGTTCCCGATGGACGGCGGCCGGGTCCTCCGGGCGCTGCTGGCGATGAAGCTCCCCTACGCCAAGGCGACCCGCCTGGCGGCGTCGATCGGCCAGCTCATGGCGATCGCCTTCGGCCTGTTCGGGCTGAGCAACGGGGCGCCGATGCTCCTGTTCATCGCGCTCTTCGTCTGGATCGGGGCCGAATCCGAGGCCGTCCAGGTCGCCGAGCGGGCCGCGCTGAAGGACGTCGCCGTCCAGGAGGCGATGCTGACGGACTTCCACACCCTCCAGGACGACGACACGCTGGGCCGGGCCGCCGAGCTGCTGCTCGCCGGGACGCAGCAGGACTTCCCGGTCGTCCAGACCGGGGGAGGGGAAGGGGACGCCGACGGCCTTGTGCTGACCCGGGCGAACCTGATGGCCGGCCTGTCGGCGCGCGGTCCCGAAGCCCCGATCCGCGAGTTCGCCACGGCGGCCGCGCCGACGGTCGACGCCGACGGCCCGCTGGTCGCCGCGGTGGGGGTGCTCCGCGAGCGCGGCGTCCCCTGCCTCCAGGTGACTCGCGGCGGCCGGGTCGTCGGCCTGCTCACGCTGGAGAACGTCGGCGAGCTTCTCATGGTGCGCGAGGCGCTCGGCAAAGTCGGCGACGGCTCGGTCGCGCCGGCGGGGGGCGAGCGGGTGTACTGAATGAGACGCCGCGGGAGGCGCCCGGGATGACCACCGCCCAGAAGCTCGGCCTGGCCGCCCTGACCGACGTCACCTTCGAACGTCGGGGGGGCGACTGGGTGGGCAAATGCCTGATCTGCAACGGCCCGATCGCCTTCGACGCCCGGACGGGCGAGGGGGCGACGCTCGAACATATCCGCGCGCGAGGTCGCGGGGGGACGGACGATGCCGCGAACCTCGCCGCCGTGCACGGCCGTTGCAACTGGGAGAAGGGCCGGCGCTGGGACCCCAGGAAGAAGCGGTCGGCCGACGACTACGAGGCGTTCGTGGCCCGCCTGCTCGTGAAGCGGGCCGAACGCTGGCGGCCTCCTCCCCAGGGCGTCGCGTCCTTCTGACCCGAGCGGTCCAACGGGCCTTGGACCGCGCCGGGCCGGGGTCGAGATTCTCGACCCGAAGCCCGGCGGGAAGCTCAGCGGGCGGTCAGTTCCCGGACCAGATCGTCGGCCCGGTAGACCGACCGGAGGGCTTCCATGATCCCCCGCGAGTCGACCGAGACGGCGCGGGCGACGACGTCCTCGTAGCCGAAATCGAGGACGAGCGACTGGATGTTGCCGTCGAAGATGAGGCCGACGACCTCGTTGTCCTTGTTGACGACCGGGCTGCCGGAGTTGCCGCCGATGATGTCGGCCGTGGAGACGAAGTTGATCGGCGTCTCGAGCTTGAGCAAGCCCGACGCCTTGGCCTCGTGCCACGACTTCGGCAGGGCGTAGGGGGGCTTCGCGTCGTGGGCCGCCTCGTGGTCGAAGGCCCCTTCGATGTTCGTGAACGGAGGGACGTCCTTGCCGTCGACCTTGTAACCCTTGACGACCCCGAAGGCGAGCCGGAGGGTGAAGGTGGCGTCGGGATAGATGGAGTCCCCCTTCTCTTCGAAGAGGGCCCTGG
The DNA here is from genome assembly GCF_001610895.1 of Planctomyces sp. SH-PL62. Lineage (NCBI taxonomy): Bacteria > Pseudomonadati > Planctomycetota > Planctomycetia > Planctomycetales > Planctomycetaceae > Planctomyces > Planctomyces sp. SH-PL62. Next base: position 3,748,365 of record NZ_CP011273.1, read on the forward strand.
CGATGAGCGCGTAGTTGGCGGCCTCGACCCCCTCGACCTTGTCCTCGCGCTCCTTGCGGAGAGCGCGGGCCTCGGGGTCGACGGCGACGGCCAGCTTGATCATGGGGTCGTCGGAGGCTTCGATCGCGGCCTTGCCCCCCTCGGCCAGCTTGCGGCGGACCGCCACGTCGGCCAGCTTCGATCCGCCGACGAGCGCGGCCGCGGCCTGCTCCGACGAGCGGCCGTCGAGGACGCGGGCCAGGTTCGGGTCGTCGGGGGCGACCTTCTTCCAGTAGTCGAGGCCGAATGCGAACTTGGCCTGCTCGAACGCGGGGTAGATCGGGGCGTCGGAGAACAGCTCCAGTTCCAGCGATTCGAGGGCCGAGTCGCGGTATTCCTTGAGCCGATCGGCGTTGGGCTTGGCCTTCTCGTCGGCCAGCCGGACGAGGTCGCGGGCGATGTGGAACAGCGTCGAGTCGAGCCCCCGTCCCCGCTCCAGGAACATATAAGGCTTCGCCGTTCGGACGTTGACCTGCTGGGCCTCGGCGATCCGGTCCCAGGCCCCGCCGTAGGCGGCCTTCTTGGTCGGGTCGGCGTCGACGCGGGCCCGCAGTTCGGCCTCGGCCTCCCGCTTGGGGACCATGAAATTGGGATTCTTCAATCCCCCGAGGCCCCCCATGCGGGCCTTTCGGCTGTTCTGGATCGAGAACAGCTCCTCCTTGGACTGGCGGAACGCCTCGTCCCCCTGCTTGCCGTAGCCGACGAGGAACTCCTCCTTGGCGTGGAGCCAGTCGAGCAGGCTGGGGAAGCCGAAGTCGCGGAGGTACTCGACGCTCGCCACGGTGTTGAGGCGGTCGGTGCGGCCGGGGTGTCCGGCGACGAACACCAGCTCCCCGTCCTTCGAACCGTCGGGGCTCCAGTTCAGATGGTGCTCGATCTTCGCCGGTTTGCCGTCCTCGTAGGCCCGGAAGAAGCAGACGTCCAGGCAGTAGCGGGGGTATTCGAAGTTGTCCGGGTCGCCGCCGAAGAAGGCGATGTCGAACTCGGGGGCGAAGACCAGGCGGACGTCGGTGTACTTCTTATAGGTGTAAAGGTGATAGCGGCCCCCCTGGTAGAGGGTCACGACGTCGCTCCGCAGGCCGGTCTTCTCGGTCGACTCCTTCTCGATCTCGGCCGACGCCTTGCGGCGGGCGGCCGCCGAGGCGGCGTCGTCCATCTCGGGAGTCACGCCCGCGTTCACCCTCGCCGTGACGTCCTCGATGGCGACGAGCACGTTCAACTCCAGGTCGGGGGCTTTCGCCTCCTCCTCGCGGGATTTGGCGTGGAAGCCGAGCTTGTAGTAGTCCTTCTCCGGGGTGCTGAGCTTGGCCAGGGTGTCGGCGCCGACGTGGTGGTTGGTCATGACCAGGCCGTCGGCCGAGACGAACGAGCCCGAGCCGCCGTTGTTGAACCGGACGGCCGCCGACCGCAGGTGCTCGGCCCAGCCGGGCGGGGGCGTGAAGTCGTGCCGGGCCTTGAGGGTCTCCAGCGGCAGGTTGTTGAACAGCCACATCCCCTCGTCGCCGCGAGTCGTCGTCATCGTCATGATCGTGCACAAACCCGTAAGGACCGCGATCGACCGCCGTCGAATCCACATTGGCCTGATCTCCAGGGAGCGAGCAGGGGGCCGGAGCCGAGCGTTGCATCATCCGAGCCCGCCGGCGGGGCTGTCAAGACGTTGCACGGGCCGAAGCCGCCCCCGCCGGGGCCTTGATCGGGCGGCCCGATCGGGTCAAATTCGAGGCGTCCCCGTCCCGGAACCCGACCCGAACCCGGAAAGAGGTCCGACCATGACAGCCCGACGATTCGGAATGCAGGCGGCGCTCGCCGCGGCGGCCTGCGCGACGGCCCTCGGCGCGGGGGCCCCCGCGGCCTCGGCCGACGACCCACCCGCCGCCGTGCGGACCACCCCCTTCCGCGACGACTTCGAGCGCGACGTCCCCACGGGCTGGACCTTCACCGACCCCGACGCCTGGCGGATCGCCCGGGCCGAGGACGGCGGGCGTGTCCTGGAGCTGTTCGGGGCGAGCCGGTATGAGCCCAGGGTCCGCTCCCCGCTGAACATCGCCCTCATCGAAGGCCAGGAGTTCGGCGCGTTCGACCTGCGGGCCAGGGTCCGGTCGACGGTCAAGGACTACGGCCATCGCGACCTCTGCCTGATCTTCGGCTACGTCGATCCGGCCCATTTTTATTACGTCCACATGGCCAAGGCGGCCGACCCGCACGCCCACAGCGTCTTCCTGGTGAACGACGCGCCCCGGCTCTCGATCGCCGAGACGCGGACGAAGGGGGTGGACTGGACCGACGGCTGGCACGAGGTCCGCCTGGTCCGCGAGCCCGGTTCCGGGCTGGTCGAGTTCTACTTCGACGACCTGGAGAAGCCGATCATGACGGCCCACGACAAGACGTTCGCGAAGGGGCGGATCGGCCTGGGCTCGTTCGACGACAAGGGGATGTTCGACGATCTGACGATCAAGCCTCGCTGATCCCTTTCAGTCGCCTCAGCGGGGGGCGTCGGGGCGGGTCCGCCAGAATCGGACGACGCCGGAATGGTCGGCCGAGGCCAGGGTATCGCCGTCGGGGGAGAAGGCGAGGGCGTTGATCTGGGCCTCGTGCCCTTCCAGGGTCATGAGCTCGTCGCCGGTCTCGGGGATCCAGAGCCGGACCACCCGCCCGAGGCCCCCCGCGGCGAGGGTGCGGCCGTCCGGGCTGAAGACCAGGGCCCGGATCTCGGCGTCGTCGCCGTGGATCGTCCGGAGCAGTCGCGCCGAGCCGGCGTCGAGGGAGTGGACGCGCCCCTCCCGATCGGAGACGGCTAGAAAACGGCCGTCCGGGCTGTAGGCGAGGGCGAGGCTCGGGACGCTCGCAACGTACTCCATGAGGACGTTCCCCGTCTGGACGTCACGGATCCGGACACGGCCTTGGTCGTCCGCGCAGGCCAGGTGGCGCCCGTCCGGGGAGACGGCCAGGTCGTGCAATCTCGCGCTGATTCTCCCCCGCTCCAATTCCTCCTGCGACGGCTGATCCATCCAAATGTTCGTCTTCCGGGCCACGTCCCAGGCGAACACCGTCCCCCGATCGCCCCCGAAGTAGATCCGGCGGCCGGTCGGATCGAAGGCCACGGCGCGGGCCCTCTCGTCTCCGGGAAGATCCAGGGTGGCGATCTCTCGGCCGCTCGCCACGTCCCAGATGCGGATTGGATCCTGGACCGCCAGGCTGGTCGTGGCGAGCAACTTGCCGTCGGGTGAGAAGGCGAGGTCGCTGACGGTGGCCTCGTGGCCTTTCCAGGCGCGGAGCAACCGTCCCGATCGAGCGTCCCACAGCTTGATCGACTCGGGGTCGCGCTCCTCGTTTCCAATCGTCGCTCGGAGCTTTCCATCGGCGGTGTAGGCGACCCCCCAGACCTCGTCGCGATGCGCCTGGAGGGCGGTCGCCGGGTCCGGTTCGAGCGTCCGCCGCAAGTCCCAGCGCCATGTGTGACGCCCCAGGCCGTAGATCAGCGACGGGCCGTCGGTTCGTCGGACGAGCCAGGTCCCTTCCCCCGCCTGGGCGGCCCGGCCGGGCGATTCGCCGAGGAGGCGGCCGTCGTCGCTCGACCGGATCTCCAAATGGTCCGCGGCCATGAACTCGGCCCGATGGACGAGGAACGCCGAACCGTCGGGGATGAAGCGCAGGTGGGTCGTCCGAACTCCCGGTGCCGAAGTCGGTTCGTGGATCAGGACGTCGAGCCCCCGCGAGGGATCGAGGAGCCGGACTTCCCGGTTCTCCTCCAGGAGGAGCAGGCCCTCGCCGTCGGGCTGGAATGCAACCTTCAAGCACGCGGCGGCCAGTCCGGGAAGGACGCGGAGAGGACGCCCCGACGCCACGTCGAGAATCGCCAGGTCGCGGGCCTTGCGACGACCGACGGCCAACCGGCGGTCGTCCTCGCTGAACTGGACTGCTCCCAGGTCCGCGACCGGCGCCTCCGGGAAGGTGGCGACCCAGGATTGCGACGAGGCGTCGTAGAGTCCGAGGCGGCCTTCGGGCGTGACGGCGGCGTGTCGTACGCCGTCGTGGGTCGCCTGGATCCAGGCGATCGGGGTCGACGACTCCGGCTCCTCGATGCGACCCTCCCGACATTCCCAGCGGAGGATCGCGGCGTCGTTCGGGATCTCATGGAGGACGTCGGCGACGACTGCCGTGAGCTTCCGGCCGGAGTCGAGGAAGGCGAGGCTCCGGACGAACCGATTGGGGGGCGTGAACGCCTGGGTCACGATCCTGCCGGTCTCGACGTCGCGGATCTCGACGCCGATCGCGCCCCGCGGATCGTCCCCCGATTTGCCCGCGCCGCCGAAGGCTACCCGACGTCCGTCCGGCGAGAAGGCGATCTGGGTGCACGCCGTCAAGGCCCCGCTGCGGACCGTCCAGGCCGGTCGCTCGCGGGTCAGGTCGTAGATGCCGAAGGGGTAGCTCGAACCCTGGTCGACCCAGGCCATCCAACGCTCGTCCGGGCTCAGCCGGCCGATGTCCACTCCGGTGTTGGAATCGGGGAGCTCTCGGGCCTCGCGACGCGTCAACCGCCAGAGATATCGCCAGGCGAACCCGCGACGATCGGCCTCTCCGGGACCCGGACGCAGTTCCTGGAGGATCTGCTGGGAGCGGCCGACCTGGCCATCCTGGAAGGCCTCGGCCGCGACCCTGACCTGGGAGGCGTAGAAATGGTTCCGGGCGGATTCGGCGTTCTCGTCCGCACGATCGCGCTCCTGGACCAGCTCCGCGTTGGCCAGCTTGAGGAGCCGGCCGTTCCGTTCGAGCTGGTCTCTCGACCGGCGAAGCTCTTCGGTGATCCGTTGGAGCGACAGGTTCCAGGCCGCGAAGCCGACGATGACGACCAGGATCGCCATGAGGGAGCCCGCGAGGGAGAGAGCCGCGCGAGGATGGCGGCGGGACCAGCGGCGTCCTCGTTCGATCAGGCCCGGAGGCCGGGCGAGGATCCGACGGCCGTTCAGGAAGCGGTCCAGGTCGTCTCGAAGGTCCGCCGCCGTCGCGTAGCGAAGGTCCGGGTTCTTCTCCAGGCATTTCAGCGCGACGATTTCCAGGGGCCGGGGCGCGCCCGGGCGGAGGTCCCGCACCCGGACGGGCTCGTCGTGGACGACCATACGCAGGGTTTCGGTCTTGGACTCCCCTCGGAACGGCGGCCGGCCCGTCAGCAGTTCATAGAGGACCGCGCCGAGCCCGTAGACGTCGCTTCGTCGGTCGGCTTCTCGGCCACGGGCTTGCTCGGGCGCCATGTACGGGGGGGAACCCAGGAGCATTTCGGCCGCGGTGGCGACCTGGGTCCCGGCCGGATCCTCGCCGATCGCCGCGTCGAGCATCTTGGCGAGCCCGAAGTCGGTCAGCCGCGGCGAGAGCGACTCGGCGCCGGAGTCGAGCCGCGAACCGGGGAGCAGCACGTTCGACGGCTTGATGTCCCGGTGCAGGATGTTGTGTTCGTGCGCGTGCTCGATCGCGTCGGCCAGAGTCCGGATGATCCGGGCGGCCTCTCGGGGGGAGATCGGGGCCCGGTTCGCTTTCAACCAGTCTTCAAGGTCGGGCCCGTCGCAATACTCGCTGACGAGGTAGCAGTGGTCTCCGTCCTCGCCCGAATCGAGGTGCGGGACGATCGCCGGATGGTCGAGGCTGCGGACGGCCTCCGTCTCCCGGAGGAAACGCCGGCGGACGGAGGGAAACGCCGTCGCCTCCGGGGAGGGGATCTTGACGGCCACGGCCCTCGCCGTGACGGGGTCGAAGGCGCGGAACACCACGCCCATGCCGCCGCGGCCGATCTCTTCCAGGTCCTTGTAAGGGCCTAGCGAGGAAAGCTGCATCGGGGAGGACGGCCCCCCCCGACGGAATTCGCCAATCCCGGCGACCGCCCGGCGGACCTCGTCCAGACCCTCCTTGCCCAGCTTGCGCAGGAACAGCGAGAGCGTCTCGCCCTCGAAGAGGGTCGGAGCCTGATCGTCGTCGCGCTCGTGGAGCGGTTGAAATTGGGTCATCGGCTGAATCCAGGTCCTCGCCGATGGGGGGAAGGAGGCGGACGTGGATTATCCCCCGCGAGAGGCCCGATTACAAGTGGTCGAATTCAGTGGCGTGACCTCGACTGATGGGTTTCGGGCGTCGCGGCGGCCCCTGGATTCCCGGCCCCCGCGCGGCGATGATGGGCCGGTCGGGATCGCGCCCCCCTCGTTTCGCCCCAGGAGCCTCCGCCCATGCCTCGATTTCGTCTCCCGCTCGCGCTCGGCCTGATCCTCGCGGGGCTCTCGCTCACCTCGACGGCCACGGCCCAGCCCGAATCGGGCCGCTGGATCAGCCTGTTCAACGGCAAGGACCTGGAGGGCTGGATCCCCAAGTTCACCGGGAGCCCGCTCGGCGAGAACTACCGGGACACGTTCCGGGCCGAGGACGGCGTCCTGAAGGTGGCTTACGACAAGTGGGACAGGTTCGACGGCGAGTTCGGCCACCTCTTCTACCACCTGCCGTTCTCGAAATACCGGCTCCGGGTCGAGTATCGGTTCGTCGGCGAGCAGTGCCCGAAGGGCCCCGGCTGGGCCTTCCGCAACAGCGGGGCAATGCTCTACAGCCAGGACCCGACCACCATGCGCAAGGATCAGGAGTTCCCGGCCTCGCTGGAAATCCAGTTCCTGGGCGGCGGCGAACGCGGCGAGCGGCCCACGGCCAACGTCTGCTCGCCGGGCACCGTCTTCACGATGGACGGCAAGCTGATCACCCAGCACTGCACCGAGTCGAAGTCGAAGACCTATCGGGGCGACCAGTGGGTGACCGTCGAGGTCGAGTGCCACGGCTTCGGGACGATCAAGAACTTCGTCAACGGCGACCTGGTCATGGAGTATGAGAAGCCGCAACTCGACGCCAACGACCCCGACGCCGCCCCGCTCATCAAGGACGGCCGCAAGGATCTTGAGGGCGGTTGGATCGCCCTCCAGGCCGAATCGCACCCGATCGAGTTCCGCAAGGTCGAGATCCTTCCCCTGGCCGACTGACCAGGGGCGATCCGATCCTCCTCCCGGTCACTCCGGCTTGCGGAGCGGCCGGGGGAAGACGTCCAGCGGCGCCAGCCGTTCCCAGAGCGCCAGCCGCTGCTCGCGCGACAGGTCGCGGACCGGGGAGCGGGTCGGCCCGCAATCAGCCCCGACCATCGCCATCACGGCCTTCGAGGCCGCCAGGAATCCGAAGGCGGCCAGGGCCTTGACGAGGTCGATCGACTTCCCCTGCTCGCGGCGGGCGGTTTCGAAGTCGCCGCGCTCGAACGCCTCGCGGATCCGGTGGTAGACGGGGGCCGCGAAGTTGTAGGTGTTGCCGATGGTCCCGCGGAACCCCATGCTCAGCCCCGCCAGGTAGCACTCGTCGGCCCCCAGCAGGGCGTCGAAGGAGCCCCCGTCGAGCCGGATGCACTCCTGGAACTCCAACCAGTCGTTGTTCGAGAACTTCAGGCCCTGGAGCGTCGGGATCCGCGGACGGCCCTCGCGAAGGCACTCGGACATGGGGAACCGGACGCCCGTCATTACGGGGAAGTCGTAGAAATAGAACGGCAGGGGGGCGGCGGCCGCCGCGATCGGGACGCAGAACTCGACGAAGTCGCGGATCGTCTCGGGGCGATAGTAGCTGGGGAAGATCGCCGCGACGGCCTTCGCGCCGGCCGCTCGGGCGTGCGCGGCCAGTTCCACGGCTTCGCCCTGGCAGTTGCCGCCGACGTGGACCGCGACCTGGAACGAGCCCCCGGCGGCTCCGATCCACTTCTCGGCCAGGGCGCGTCGCTCGGCCAACGTCATCGAGGCCCATTCCCCGGTCGTCCCGCCGATGAACGTCGACGTTAGCCCGGATTCCCGGAGCAGTTCGGCCTGGAGGTCGACGGCCGACAGGTTCAGGCCGCCGTCCGGGTGGAATGGGGTGTGAGGGGCGGGGATCAGTCCCGACAGCGGCCCAGGCATGGGAGTCTCCCGAAAGTTGCTGGCTCAAGAGGGCTTCCGGTCGATCTCGCGAATCGCCCGAACGTCCCAGTCTACAGGCACGAAGCGCGGCCATGAACAGGCGATCGGCCCATGTGCGGAATTGGCGACGCGGCGCGTCCTCGCAACCCGCGCCATTGGAATCATCCGTGCTGGCGGAACGGCGGGAATTGAGACTCCTCACTCGACTCCATCAAGTTTCGGCGGAATCCCTGTGGGAGCCACGGGTTCCGCGAACCCGTGGATCGGCGTCGGGGCGGTCCCGAGCCGTGGTCCCAATCCCCGGCCGGCGCCACGGGTTCAGAGATCCCATGGCACCCCGATCGCCGTCTCCCGATTCCCTGGAGGCGGTGGAGTTAGCTGAGGAGTCTCCAGGAATTTGGGTTCGATATTCCGTGGAGGGCGGCATGGGTTTTCGGCGTAACTTCTGAATTAGTAGTTTGTTGAGGCGAATTCATGGGTGGCGGGATTGGGTTCGTTCGGCGGAATCTTCTCATTTCGGCCCCTCCCCAGACTTACCACGGAAGTCGGCGACGAGTCCCGAAACGACCGGGGGCCGATCCGGAGCGGACTCGCGAACCGCGCTCGGCGCGCAGGGGCACCTGAAGGGGAATATGCGTCGAAATGCGCACGCGGGGAGGGGAAAGATTTAGCGTGAACGCTTCGGCGGGGCGGTCGGAATCCGGTGCGTGCGGAGGGCTTCCAGGGTTCGGGCCATGTCGGGAGGGAGCGGAGCGGACAGCTCGACGGGCTGTTCCGTCATGGGGTGGGCGAACCGCAGGGTGTGGGCGTGGAGGGCCTGGCGGTCGATCAGCCCGGAGGCGAGGGCGTCGGGATCGGCTCCGGGAACTTCCAGATCGGCCAGGGTGAGTCGGGACCGGCCGGAGTACGCTCGGTCGGCGACGATCGGGTGGCCGATGCTGGCCATGTGGACGCGGATCTGATGGGTGCGGCCGGTTGCGGGCTTGCAACGCACGAGGGCGTAGCCCTGGAACCGTTCGAGGATCTCATAGAAGGTGACGGCCTCGCGACCGCCGTCGGCGATTTCGCGGACCGCCATGCGTTCGCGGATGATCGGGTGATAGCCGATCGGCCGTTCGATGTAGTCGCTGTCGCGTTCGGGGATCCCGTAGACGAGGGCGAGGTATTCCTTGTGGACGGTCCGATGCTCGAACTGGAGAGCCAGCCGGCGATGGGCGAGGTCGTCCTTGACGACGACGATCAGGCCGGTGGTGTCGCGGTCCAGGCGGTGGACGATGCCCGGCCGCTCCTCGCCGGCGACGGTCGAGAGCTTGTCGTAATGGTGCTGGATGGCGTTGACCAGCGTCCCTCCCCAGTTGCCGCGCGAGGGGTGGGTCACCATATCGGCCGGCTTGTTGACGACGGTCAGGTGCTCGTCCTCGAAGACGACCTCGATGGGGATGTCTTCGGCCGTCGGGGTCGTGTCATGGAGCGGCGGGAGCCAGAGCTTGACCTGATCGCCGGCCCGAATCTTGTACGAGGCCCGCACGGCGCGGCCGTTGACCTCGACCGCGCCGGCGTCGATGATCCGCTGCATGACGCTTCGGGAGTAGTCGACGTATCGGCTCGCCAGATAGGCGTCGATCCGCTTGCCGTCGGTGCGCGGCTTGACTTCAAACTCTTGAGGCGTCTCGGAAAGCGGCGTCTCCGGCACGTCCGGCGTGGTCGGGGCGGTCTGATCCGGGTCGGACGAAGTCGGTGGCATGTCGGAAACGCCGGCTTTCAATGACGAGAAAATCAGGCCTTGGGAGCTTCAGCGGGCGCGTCTTCAGCCTTGGGGGCTTCGGCAGGCGCGTCTTCAGGCTTGGGAGCTTCGGCGGGCGCGTCTTCAGCCTTGGGGGCTTCGGCAGGCGCGTCTTCAGGCTTGGGAGCTTCGGCGGGCGCGGCTTCGGCCTTGGGGGCCTCGGCGGGCACAGCCTCAGGCTTGGGGGCCTCCGCGGGCGCGGCTTCGGCCTTGGGAGCTTCGGCGGGCGCGGCTTCAGCCTTGGGGGCTTCGGCGGGCGCGGCTTCGGCCTTGGGGGCCTCGGGTGACGATGGGGGCGGGGGGATCAGCAGGGAGCCATCGATCGGGGCGTCGGTGGGCGAGGGGACGACGGGGGGGAAGTCGAGGCTCTCGCTGCCCAGAGGGGGGAGGCTGACCTTGGTGGGCTTGTACTCGTAGAGTTCCTTGTAGAAGCTCACGGCTTCGGGCTTCTGAAGTTCGGCGGCGAGCTTCTTGGCTTCGGCGGCCTCGGCGGTGTCGGGCCAGGTCTCGGCCACGAGCTTGTACTGGTCGACGGCCTTGGGGAGTTCATTGCGTGCTTCGAGGGCCCGGGCCATGCCGAAAGCGGCGGCGGTGGCGACCGGCGAATCCTTGGGCTCGGACTTGGCGAGTTGGTCGTACAGGTCGGCGGCCTTCTTCAGGCTCTGGAGGGCGGCCTCGGAGTTGCTCGGGAGGTCGGCGACGCCGGACTGGTAGAGCCGCGAAGCCGCCTGGAAAGTGGCCCAGGGGGCGGCCGGGGACTCCGGATTCGCCTTGGCGATCGCCAACTGGTCGTCGGCGTTCTTGGCCTCGTCGAGCTGATTCCAGACGTCGGACTGGCTGCCGCCCCGGGCGCCGAACATGTTGACGGCCAGCACGACGGCCAGGATCGCGACGACCAGGCCGCCGAGCACGCCCCAGAACTTCACCGGGTCTTTCATCGCGCGGTGCATCCACCGGGCCAGGAGCGTCATGTCCTGTTCCGGGTCGTGGATGACCGTCGGCGTCGCGTGGTCGAACTGATGTCGAGGGGGCGGTGTGGTGCCGGGGGATTGATAAGGGGTCGGTTCGTTCTTCATCCATCTCACCTCGCGCCCTGGCTCGCGGTCCCCGCGAGACGGACCTCGACATTCGGGCCTGAAATTCGGGCCTTAAACCAATCAGGATCTTAGTGTTTCGACGGGCGGGCGGTCAAGCCGACAGCCCGCCCTCGTCGCAAGTCGGTCTCGGGCGACCGTCGCCGACGTCCGCGGCCGGACGATCGACGCGGCGGCGAGGGAAATTTCGATTGTCGGTCTTCGAAAACGGATCGTTTCGCCATATGATGCTAGTTCGGTCTACCGACGGCCGGCGATGGGTCCGAGATCCTTGGGGGCAAGGACGGCCGGGGTCGCCGCGACGGGGGGCCGCCGCTGACGAAGATGTCGGCGGAGATGTGGTCCCGAGCACCCCGGACGATTGAAGCGTAGAGGCTTCGATGCACAAATCCGAGTCCAACGATTCCGCGTGCGCATCGTCGAAGAGCCAGGCGGCCCGTTTTCGCTCGCTTTTCGACAACCGGCTGGTGGGGATCGACATCGTCGACGCTGAGGGCCGCTGGGTCGAAATCAACGATCGGCTCTGCGAGCTGCTGGGCCGATCCCGCGAAGAGTTGACGGGGCGTCGGCTCGACGAATTCACGCATCACGAGGACCTGGAGGTCGAGGCGGCCCTGGCGCGTCGGCTGTTCAACGGCGAGATCCGGTCGTATCGGCTGGAGAAGCGGTTCTTGCGGGGAGACGGCGGCTGGGCCCGGGTGGAAGTCGACGCCTTGCTCGTCGACGACGAGCCGGGGCCGTTGCGGGCCTCGGTGATCCTGGACCTGGGGGATCGCGAACGCGATCGGGAGGAGTCCGCCCGGCTCCAGACGCTGGTCGAGCAGTCGCCCCTGGGCGTGGTCGTGATCGACCCGGAGACGGCGCGGTTTCTGCAGTTCAACGAAACCGCGCACGAGTCTCTGGGGTACGCGCGCGAGGAGTTCGCCGGGCTGACCCTGGCCGACATCGACGAGCAGAAGACCCACGAGGCGGCCGTGGGCCGGATCGCCATGGTCTTGAAGACGGGGCGGGCTCGGTTCGAGGCGAGCCAGTGGACTCGCAAGGGAGAGCTTCGGCGGGTTCGGGTCACGGCGCGGCGGGTGTTCCTCGACGGTCGGCCCTGCGTGCAATCGGTCTGGCAGGAGGTCGCCGCGTCGCGGGATTCCTCGACGGAGCAGGCCCGACAGGACGCGACGATCCGGCAGATCCTCCGGACCGCGCCGCTGCCGATGGGGATCGCCGAGCTGCGCGAGGACGACGGCGACATCCTCCACATCTTCGACAACCGGGCGGCGTGCCGGTCGTTCGCCCGGCCCGCGGGCTCGACCTCGGGACGTTGGGGAGGGGCCGAGCTGGGGATGGACGGGGCGGCCTTGAAGGCCTGGATCGCGGCGTACCGGGCGAGCCAACGCCTGGGGCGGGCCGTCCATTTCGAGGATGGCCGCGACTTCGGCGGGGAACAGCGGTGGCTCCGAATCGTCGTCTCCTACGTCGGACCCGCGACGAGCGGGCGCGACCGGTTCTGCTACATCGCCGAGGATATCACGGAGCGAAAGCGGGCCGAGGCGGAGATCCTCCGCCTGAACCGCTCGCTGGAGCGGCGGGCGGCCGAGCTGCAGACGATTTTCGAGGTGATTCCCATCGGCGTCGGGATCGCCGACGATCCGGAGTGCCGGTCGATCCGCGCCAACCCCGCGCTCGCCCGAATACTCGGCACCGAGGTCGGCGTGAACGTCTCGCTCAACGCCCCGGAATCCGAGCGCCCGACGACGTTCAAGGCCTTCCACGGGGGTCATGAGGTCGCGGTCGACGATCTCCCCATGCAGGTTTCGGCCAAGCGGGGGATCGCGCTCCACGACGTCGAGATCGACGTGGCCTTCGAGGACGGCCGGGTGGTTAATCTCCTGGAACACGTGTCGCCACTGTTCGACGAGCAGGGCTCGCCCCGGGGCTGCGTCGCGGCGATCCTCGACGTGACCGAGTGGCGGCGGGCCCAGCGCGAGCGCGAGCGGCTGCTCGAGGATCTCCGCGAGGCTGACCGCCGCAAGGACGAGTTCCTGGCGATGCTCGCGCACGAGCTGCGCAATCCCCTCTCCGCGGCCGGCAACGCCGCGGAGATCCTCCGCCTCAAGGAGCCGGACGACCCCGAGACTCGCTGGTGCTGCGAGGTGATCGAGCGCCAGACCCGGCGGCTGGCGAGGCTGCTGGAGGACCTGCTGGACGTCTCCCGGATCACGCGCGGCAAGATCGTGCTCAGGCGCGAGACGATGGACCTCCGGGGCGCCGTGGAGCGGGCGGTCGAGACGATCCGGCCGATGATCGAGGAGCGGCGGCACCAGGTCGAGGTCCACCTCCCCGCCGAGCCGCTCTGGGTCCACGCAGACCCCGCCCGGATCGAACAGGTCGTCGTCAACCTGCTCGGCAACGCGGCCAAGTACAGCGAGGAGGGGCGGAGCGTCTCGGTCACCGTCTCGCGGAACGGCGAGTCCGCGGTCGTGCGGGTCGAGGACCAGGGAATCGGCATGTCGCCGGCGGTCCTGGAGAAAGTCTTCGAGATGTTCTCCCAGGTCGAGAGTTCGATCGACCGCTCGCGCGGCGGGCTGGGGATCGGCCTGACGATCGCCAGGTCGCTGGTCGAGCTGCACGATGGGAGGATCTCCGCGACCAGCGAGGGGCTCGGGAGCGGCAGCACGTTCCTCGTCCGGCTGCCGTGCGTCGGCGACCCCGCCCCCGACGACCCGTCCCCGCCGCGGCCCGCGAACGCGACTCGCGCGACGCCCCGGCGGATCGTCGTGGTCGACGACAACGTCGAGGCCGTTGTGGCGCTCGCCCGGCTCCTTGAACTTGCCGGCCACACGGTCGCCACGGCCTTCGACGGACCTTCGGGGCTGGAGGCCGTGGACGACTTCCGTCCCGACGTCATCCTCCTCGACGTCGGCCTGCCGGGGATGGACGGCTACCAGGTGGCCGAGCGGCTCCGGTCGCTGCCGGACGGCCACGCCCTCTTTCTGGTAGCGCTGACCGGGTACGGCCAGGAGAGCGACCGGCACCGCGCGTTCGACGCGGGATTCGACCGCCACCTGATCAAACCGGTCGAGGTCGAGACCATCCTGGAGGTGATCGCCTCCGCCCTGCCGCCGTCCTGATCCAAGGACGTTGCAAGCCAGGGGCCGCCCTCAGGGCGTGGGAAAGCCGAGGATGCGGCGCACTTCATCGATGGTCTCGGGCTGATAGTAGATGTTGCTGTGGGTCGCCCGGACATGGTGCTCGGACGCCGCCTCTTCCACATGGGCGCTGGAGAGGGGGACGACCAGATCGCCCCGGCCCCGGTCGGGGGGATGCAGCCCGGTGCCGGCGATCGTGTGCAGGGACACCCTCGGATCGTAAGGGAGCCGGCGGATCACCGGGAGCAGGGGGCTGTAGGCGGCCAGCGAGTCGACGCTGCTGGGGAGTGAGCGGAGCGCCGGCCGGAGCGCGCCGGGATTCTCGCGATCGATCTCCTCGACGATCCGCCGGGTGTCCGCCGGGCGCTGGACGATCCGGGTGGCGAGCCAACTCGCCCCGGCGATGGCTCGCGACGCGCCGTCGTGGGGCGTCGCGAGGAAGATCACCCGGTCGACTCGCGGCGAGGGCTCGAAGAAGAACAGGTCGCGGATCGTCCGTCGCGCTTCCTCCGGCATGCTCAGGCTCTCCAGAGGGCGGGTCGAGGCCGCGTCCCAGATCGCGTCGCCGCTTCGGCTGACCTGGAGCCGACAAAGCAGCCCCCCCATGCTGTAGCCGACGAGCGTCAGGCCGGAAACGGCCGGGTCGGCGGCGGTCGGGGCGAACGTCTCGGAAATCCGCTCGATCTGCTTGCGGAGGATCGAGGCGCTTCGGAGAAAGGTGACCCCCGTCGGATAGCGGAAGACCCAGAGCTGATGACGGTCGAGGAAGCCCGGCGTCCGCTGGAGGGCGATGACCATGTCGTTGAAGAGGAAGGGGTCGTCGAGCAGGCCGTGGACCAGGAGGATGGGGGCCTTGCCGGGCTGGTACGGCTCCAGCATGCGGATGTCGGCCTTGTCCAGCAGCAGTTCGGGCCTCGCGAAGCCGGCCAGCGCGTACGGCCCTCGCGCTTCCTGGATCTGCCGGGCTCGGGCGGTGGCCAGCCCCAGGTTCGCGCGGAGCGGCGCGGGGGACGCCGGACCGAACGCTACGCTCGGCGTTCGGAGCGGGTCGTGGAACTCCAGGACGTCCGTCGGCGCCCGCGCGGGCGTTTCGCCGTACCAGGCGTCGAGGTCCGGGCGGAGGATGGCCGTGGCGTTGAACACCGCCACTTCGGGGAGGAATTCCTCGGGTCCCTCGGCTCCCGAATTGGGCCGTTCGAAGGCGACGCCGGCGCCCAGCCCGGGGAAGTCGCCGGGGGCGTGCGCGCTCGGGTTCCGCGCGACCTCGCAGGGGTCGACCAGGCGGCCGAAATCGTCCGGCTTCCAGACGAAGCCGAGTCGGCGGATCGGCACGCTCCGGGAGCCTTGCGGCGTGTTCACGAACAGCGAGGGGGTCGCGTCGAGCCTCCCGAATCGCTGCGCCGCGCGGAGGCAGTCGCCGAGGCAATCGTTGTAGAGGTCGCGGACCGCGTCGAGGTCTTCGCCGCCGAAGGGTCCCGAGGCCGTCGCCGCCGTGAACGCCGCCGCCGCGTGGACGGCCGCCTCATAGTAGTGGTCGACGCTCGTGTCGACGCCTCGTCGCTCCAGCCTCTCCCCCTCGCGTCGGGCCTCGCGAGCGCGAGGGACGAGCGAAAGCCGCCCCGCGGCCTTCGAGCCGATCGGCGCCGCCACGTCGAACGATCGGCAGCCGCCGGCGATGAGCGCGGAGAGGGCCGCGGCGGCGAGCACGAGGGCTCGGCCGGTACGGAAACCAGGGATGGACGCCTGGAACCGCAGGGCTCCGGCGATGCCTTTCAAGGGCGACCTCGGTGTCGATCTCGTGGTGCGGCGTCAAGTCGGTCGAGACGGCGTCTCTCGATATCTCATCGACCCGGGGATTCTCGATCATGAGGCGATTCCGCGGGGTTTCGATCGTCCCTCGGGAGAATCGACGCAACCCGCGCGGTCGGGTCGGACGGGGCGTCTGGTAGAATCCAGGTTGTGAATCGCAGGAGTTCTTCACGAGAGGGAGGCCCGCTTGGCCGCCGCCGCAACCGAGACCACGGCCGTACTTCTGATCGCGCATGGCAGTCGACGACCGGCCGCGAACCTGGACCTGCACGAACTGGCCGCGAGGCTGGCGGCCGACGGGCGCCGGCCGATCGTCGAGCCCTGTTTCCTGGAACTGGCTGAGCCGGACATCCCGGCCGGGGGGGCGGCCTGCGTGGCCAGGGGCGCGCGCCGGGTCCTGATGATCCCCTACTTCCTCTCCGCCGGCGTCCACCTGCTCCGCGACCTGACGGCGGCGCGCGACGAACTCTCGGCGCGACATCCCGAGGTGGAATTCGTGCTTGGGCCGCCGCTCGGGCCGCATCCGCTCCTGGACGAGCTGGTCACGGCTCGCGTGGAGGAGCTGGGGAGGGGCGTGGGCGCGGTGGTCGATTCGCCCGCCGAGGCCGAAGCTCGCTATCGCCCGATGGAAGACCGGACGAGTCGAGCCGAGGAGGCCGGTCCTGGCGGTGGGCCGGGGGGTGTAGATCGTCTTGACGGAAAAACAAGGAAGGACTAGAAGACGCAGGCCGATCTACTCCAAGGAGGGAGACGCCACCTCGAGTGCATTTCGCACGCGCGTGCCCCAGGGCGCGACCGCACAAGGCGTCGAAGGAGTGACTGCCGATGTCCGTAGCATACGAACCGACCGGGGTTCCCGCGCTCAACCTGCGCGCCCAGTACCAGTCGATCCGCGACGAGATCGAGCCGGTCGTCCGCCAGGTCCTGGAGAGCCAGGGCTTCGTGATGGGTCCCGAGGTCAGCCACCTCGAGGCCGAGATCGCCGAATACTGCGGGGCCGCGCACGCGGTCGGGTGCGCCTCCGGGACGGACGCGCTCCTGCTCCCGCTCATGGCGATCGACCTCGGCCCCGACGACGAGGTCATCACCAGCCCGTACACCTTCTTCGCCACCGGCGGCTCGATCTGGCGAACCGGCGCGAGGCCGGTCTTCGTCGACATCGAGCCCGACACCTACAACATCGATCCCGCCCGGATCGAGGCCGCGATCACCCCGCGCACCAAGGCGATCATCCCGATCCACCTGTACGGCCAGACCGCCGACATGGACCCGATCCGCGAGATCGCCGATCGGCATGGGCTGATGGTCCTGGAAGACGCCGCGCAGGCCATCGGCGCCGCCTACCAGGGCCGTCGCGCCGGGACTCTGGGGACCGTCGCCGCCTTCAGCTTCTATCCCTCCAAGAACCTCGGCGGCTTCGGCGACGGCGGCATGATCGCCACCGACGACCCCGTGCTGGCCCGCCGGATGGCCCGCCTCCGGGTCCACGGCATGGAGCCGAAGTACCACCACCACGAGGTCGGGCTGAACTCGCGGCTCGACGCCCTCCAGGCGGCCGTGCTCCGCGTCAAGCTCCGCCACCTCGACGACTGGACGACCGCCCGTCGCGAGGTCGCCGATCGCTACCGCAGCCTCTTCGCCTCTCACGGGCTCGACGAGATGGTCGGCCTGCCGATCGAGCGACCGGGCAACTTCCACGTCTACAACCAGTTCGTGATTCGGGTCCCGGGGCCGATCCGCGACGAACTCCGGCAGCACCTGACGGATCGCAAGATCGGGACCGAGGTCTATTACCCGATCCCGCTCCATCTCCAGACCTGCTTCAGCTCGCTCGGCTACCAATACGGCGACTTCCCCCAGTCCGAGGCGGCCGCCCGCGAGACCGTCGCCCTGCCGATCTACCCCGAGCTGTCCGAGGCCGAGCAGCGGCTGGTCGTCGGGGCCATGCACCAGTTCCTCCACGACCGCGCCTATCCCTCGCTCTTCACGGATCGCGCGGCCTGAGCTCGCGGCTCATCCGAACCGGACCCGGAAGGGGGCGATTCCCGTCGCTCTCGCCGGGTCCGTTCGCTTGCGCCCGCGAGGGGGCGTCAACTCGCCACCTGGAGCCGCCCGGCTTCGGCGGAGCGACGGGCGTCCTCGCGGGACAGTCGAGCCTGCTGGACCCAGAGCAGGGTCTCGCGATGCATCCGGCTCATGGCCGCCTTGGAGAAGCCCATCAACTCGGCGGTCTCCTCCTGGGTCATTCCGTCCAGATAGATGTGGCGGAAGGCGACGGCGTGCCGTTTGGGGAGCCGTCGGAGCCAATATTCGACGTCGTCGTGCAACTCCAGGCTCGCGCCCACCGGCTCCTCGCCGTGGGCCCCGACGCAGCGTCCCCGGGCTTCGGAATCGGCTTCCAGGGGCTGGAACCGGGGCGTGAATTCGACCGATCCGCGCCAGCCGTCGCACAGGAAGCCGCGCCGGGCGTCGATCAGGGCGCCCCGGATTCGAAGGCGTGCGAAGGTGGAGAAATCCACTCCCTTGGCGGCGTCGAACGCCTGCGCGGCCTCGACGAGGGCGAGGCAGGCCGAGGCCTGGAAGTCGTCCCGGCCGGCGAGGAAGGTGCGAGCGAAACGGTGGGCCATCGCCCGGGCCAGGGGGAGATACCGCTCCGCAAGCTCGCGCTGGGTCTCGCTGAGGGGGGGCTTCGGGTTCGGGTTGCATCGGCGGGGATAGGAAGGGTCCGCCTTGGGTTTCTCGGAACATCGTGGAGGCGTCGGGGGGGAGGGGGGGCGGACCGGGTTGGTCCGATCGGGGTATTCATCACGAGGACCGCGTCGATCACAATGCAGACGTCGCATTTCGATCGGGTTCATCTTCATCGACCTCGCTCTATCCGGGTTGCCGGCTCAAGATTATGCGGGGAGGCGCAGCCCCCACCATCCTCTGGTGGGGTGGATCGAGCATTCCGAGGCTTAGGGGCTGGGATTCAAGGAAGGGGACCGCGAGCGTCAGACGCCGACGGCGCGACGGAGGGGGGAGGGGTTCGAGAGGGCCTGACGTCGCTCGCATTCGCGAACGAGTCCAACGGCCGCCCGGCGGTCGGACCGGATCGAGGCTAGGCAGGCGTCTTTCTTCTCGATGAGTCGCCTAAGATAAGCCTCGCCGAGTGCCCGACCCGACGAGGACGAGGAAAGCCGCCGCCGCGCCGCGTCGATCTTATCGCGGAGGCGGTCGAGGTCTTCGAGACGCCGGGCGTTCCGACTCCAGACCTGGGCGAGCCGGTCCGCCAGGAGGAAAGGAGTTAGGCCGGCCAGATCATCCAACGGCCCGGACGGATGAGCCACGGCGGGGGCATCGACCCGAGTGGAGAAACCTGCGGATTCCAACATCGGACGCTTCATCGTCAACGTCGTCTGGATCATGATGGCCGTCCTGAAAGATCATAAGGAAGAGAAGGCGTCATCGCCTCGATGGGAGGGATGCCACTCGTGGCCGTCCCTTTTGCGGATTTGGATTCCCGGCAAGAGAATCGTTTCGTGTGCAGACGGGATGATTGTTGCGTCGCCTAATCACTTCGGCTTAATCATTCCCGTTGATGCAAGTATGATGCATGGAGTAAGTGAGTCAAGCAGTCTTATAAAAAATCTGAAGATTAAGACGTTTTCTTGGGCGAGACGTCCTAAGGTTTGTTCTTCCCCTGATTTCCCCGGTATTCCCACAATGCACCCGTCGGAAGGATTGGAAAACGGGAAGCCAAGAATAGCGACAAATGCATGAATAATACGTTGCTTGCAATGGTGATTGCATTGATGATTTGACAGGGATCGGCCGCAGGAGGACCATGCTCGATGGGGGGAGATCTGGACGCGGGATGGGTGGCGACGATTCGTCGACGACTACTGGCGTGGTTCGCGACGGAGAAGCGAGACCTGCCGTGGCGGGCCGATCGGGATCCGTACCGCATCCTGGTGTCGGAGATGATGCTGGTGCAGACGACGGTTGCGGCGGTGGTGCCGTTTTTCGAGCGATTCGTCGGCGTCTTCCCGGATTTCGAAGCCTTGGCGGGGGCCGAGGAGGAGCGGGTCGTCAAGGCGTGGGAGGGCCTTGGCTATTACCGAAGGGCCCGGCAGCTTCACGCGGCGGCGAAGGCGGTCGTCGCCGAGCATGGGGGCCGGATGCCGGAAGACCCGGCCGCGGTCCTGGCGTTGCCCGGCGTGGGCCGGTACATGGCCGGGGCGATCCTCTCCCAGGCTTTCGACCGTCCCGAGCCGATCCTCGAAGCGAACTCGCAGCGCGTTCTGGCGAGGCTCCTGGCCTGGACCGAGGACCTTGCGACGACCTCATCGAAGAAGCGGCTCTGGGACGCCGCGGCGAGATTGGTCCCTCCGGAGCAGGCGGGGGATTTTAATCAAGCGATGATGGAACTGGGGGCTTTGATTTGCTCGCCGCGATCGCCTCGTTGCCTTTTTTGTCCGGTTGCGGCGGAATGCGAGGCGAGACGGCTAGGGATTCAGGACCAGATCCCTCGGACCAGGCCGAAGCCTGCGCCGACGGCGGTGCTCGAGGCCTGCGTGGTGGCGGTTCGCGAGGGCCGTGTGCTGATGGTGCGACGGTCGGGGCCGGGACTCTGGGCCGGGTTCTGGGAATTCCCGACGATCCATCGTGAGGGGGGCGATCCGGCTGCGCGCTCGTTCGGCGATCCCGTCGACCTGGCCGACGGGGTGGAACGTCTCACCGGGGTTCGCGTGGAGGTCGCCGGCCAGGTTCAGTCGATCACCTACGGCGTCACCCGGTATCGCGTCCGACTCGACGCCTACGCCGCGACCGTCGGCGGCGGGCGAGGGCGACGGAAGCCCCTACCCGGAAAAGGTTTGTCGGAAGCGGCCTGGGTCGATCCGGCGAGTTTCGGCGAGCTGACGCTGGCTGCGGCGGGCCGTCGTCTGGTCGCCGCGATCATTGATGAGCCGGAAGCGTGGGGCCTTGCGAGGCCCTGATCGAGCGCCGGCGACTGGAACTCCGCGGCCAGGATCCTTCCAACCGCTAGGATCTGCATGCGTGTCGCCGCCGGGGGCGGGTCTTCGCGAGCGGACTTGCTTGGGGTTGAACGGTGCTCTAGAATAGGATCGGATGGGGATGCACCGCCGAAGGGATAGGCGGGTGGCGAGGTCCGATCGATTCCCACGTCGATCCGATTTCCCAAGTCTCCCGGACCCAAACGGCGCCGGGACGCGCCGTCGAGCCCAAGGGCCGGCGCAGCCGACCGCGGCCGTCATGACGACCTCTCGCTGTCCTCTTCTCGAAATTCTCGGACGACGTCGACGGCGATTGCGGAAGAGGGCGGGCGTTCTCCGCACCCCGATCCCGCATCGGAGTCGGTCGCGACGTGGACGCGGCTTGATCCCTCGAATAGGGATGAAAGGGCTTGGTATGCCGTCAGGTAAGGACGTCACGGGTGGGGGTTCGGGGGGCGGTGGCAAGCGGGGCGGCGGCGGGGGCCTGACCTCCGGTGCCTCGGGAAGCACCAAGAAGAACGCCTACTGCTCCTTCTGCCGCAAGAATTATCGCGACGTCGGCCCCCTCGTCGAAGGGCCCGGCGACGTCTACATCTGCGGCGAGTGCATCGAGCTTTGCCAGTCGATCCTCGACCAGGAGCGTCGACGTCGGGGGGTCCCCAAGACCCTGTTCACCGACATCCCGACCCCTCGCGAGATCAAGACGCAGCTCGACGCGTACGTCATCGGCCAGGACCGCGCCAAGCGGGTCCTCTCGGTCGCGCTCCACAACCATTATAAGCGGCTGGTGCACGGCGAGGACCCGGAGCAGGAAGTCGAGCTCGACAAGTCGAACATCCTCCTGGTCGGGCCGACCGGCTGCGGCAAGACGCTGCTGGCGCGGACGCTCGCCCGGATCCTCAACGTCCCGTTCGCGATCGGCGACGCCACCACGCTGACCGAGGCCGGCTACGTCGGCGAGGACGTCGAGAACATCCTCCTGAAACTTTTGCACGCCGCCGACTTCGACCTCGAAGCCGCCCAGCGGGGCATCATCTACATCGACGAGATCGACAAGATCGGCAAGACGACCCACAACGTCTCGATCACCCGCGACGTCTCGGGCGAGGGGGTCCAGCAGGCGCTCCTGAAGATGCTCGAGGGGACCGTCGCCAACGTGCCCCCGCAGGGGGGCCGCAAGCACCCCGAGCAGCAGTACATCCAGATGGACACCAGCAACATCCTGTTCATCTGCGGCGGGACGTTCGTCGGCCTGGAGAACATCATCGCCCGCCGGGTGGGCCGCAAGACGATTGGCTTCGGCAGCCAGTCCCAGGCGGAGCAGCACACCGACCTGGGCGACCTGCTTTCTAAGGCGACCTCGGACGACCTGCTTGAGTTCGGCATGATCCCCGAGTTCATCGGCCGCCTCCCCGTCCTTTGCCCGCTCATGCCGCTGGACGAGTCGACGCTGGTTCGGATCATGACCGAGCCTCGCAACGCGCTGGTGAAGCAGTACAAGCGGTTCTTCGAGATGGAAGGCGCCGACGTCGAGTTCACGCCCGAGTCGCTGGTCGAGGTGGCCAAGATGGCCAAGACCAAGGACACCGGCGCCCGCGGCCTCCGGTCGATCGTCGAGGAGATCATGCTCGACGTGATGTACGAGCTTCCCGACCGCGCCGCCAAGGACAAGGGGAAGTACGTCGTCACCCCCGAGGTCGTCCGCAAGGAGAAGAGCCTGTTCGAGCTCCCACCCGCGCCGATGACCAAGGCCGAGAGGAAGAAGGAGAGCGCCTAAGCGCCCTCCTCGGATCGCTCAGGCCCCTCGCTCCGCCAGGTCGCGAAGGACGTCCAGGCCCCGCTTCAGCACGTCGTCGGCCACCGCGTACGAGATCCGGAAGTGGGTGTCGCGGCGGCTGAAGACGTTGCCGGGGATGATCAGCAATTCGCGCCTGGCGGCCTCGGCGCAGAACTCCGAGGCGGTCCCCCAGGGGGCCCTGGGGAAGGCGTAGAAGGCGCCTTCGGGGCGGGGCAGGTCGTACAGGCCGGCAAGGCCCTCGACGACGAGGTCGCGCTTGCGGCGGTAGGCTTCGATGTGCCCCGTCAGGTCCTGGTCGAGCGCATGGACGGCGGCGACCTGGAGCGGCGTCGGGGCGCAGATGAAGCTGAACTGCTGGAGTTTGGTCATCTCCTGGATCAGCCGAGAGGGGCCGTGCGCGAATCCCAGCCGCCAGCCGGTCATGCCGTAGGTCTTGCTGAAGCCGTCGACCACCAGGACGTCTTCGTTCCAGTCGGCCGGCGATCGGAACGGCCGGTCGTAGCAGAAGGCCTGGTAGACCTCATCGCTGATCAGCAGCACGCCCTTCTCGCGGCAGAGTTCGGCGAGGGCTTGCAGCTCCTCGGCCGTGGCGACCACGCCCGTGGGGTTGACCGGGCTGTTGACGATCACCGCCTTGGTGCGCGGGGTGATCGCGGCGGCGACCGCTTCCGCCCGGATCCGGAAGTCGGGATACGTGTCGATCAGGACCGTCTCGCCCCCGGCCATCGTCACCTGATGGTTGTACATGACGAAGTAGGGGTCGAAGACGATCACCTGATCGCCCGGCTCCACCGTGGCGAGCATCGCCAGCATGAGCGCGCCGGCGGTCCCGGAGGTCACGATCACCTGGCGGTCGGGCTGGCCGTGGGCCTCGTCCACGCGGGCCTGGAGCTTCGCCCGCAGCTCGGCGACCCCCTGCGTGACGGAGTACTGGTTGAAACCGTCTCGGATCGCCTCATAGGCGGCCTGCTTGACCGGCTCGTCGACGTCGAAGTTGGGCATCCCGATCGAGAGGTTGATCGGGTCTTTCATCGCCCTGGCCATCTCGAAGGCCTTGCGAATGCCCGAGGCGTCGATGTGGGCCATCCGTCCGGCGATCCAGCGCTCGTTCACGGTCGTTCCTCGAGGGAGAGGAGAGGAGACGGGGGAGTTCAGTAGGTCACGAGGCTGAAGATCTCGCACGGTTCGAGCTTGGCCCGGCCGCCGAGGAACGACAACTCGATCACGAAGGCGCAGGCGACGAGTTCCGCGCCGGTGGACTTCACGAGGTCGCGGCAGGCGCCCATCGTCCCGCCGGTCGCCAGCACGTCGTCGAGCAGGAGGACGCGACGGCCGGGGCCGAGGGCGTCGGAGTGGACCTCCAGCCGATCCTGACCGTATTCGAGCGCGTACTCCTGGGCGATGGTGGCGTAGGGGAGCTTGCCCGGCTTGCGGATCGGGACGAAGCCGGCGTTCATCTTGATGGCCAGGGGCGCGCCGAAGATGAAGCCGCGGGCCTCGGCGGCGGCGATGACGTCGATCCGCTTGTCTCGAAACTCCGCTTCCAGCAGATCGATCGAGGCCCGGAACGCCTCCGAAGAGCTGAGCAGGGGGGTGATGTCCTTGAAGAGGACGCCCGGCTTGGGGAAGTCGGGAATGTCTCGGATCCACTGACGGATGTCCACGGCGGCGGACGTTGCCATGATGCGGGTGCTCCAGGATCGGCGGACGGCGGGGCGCGGCGACGCGGGTCGGGCCGGGCACCGACCAATATCCGTGATGCGCCCGGGGTTGTCCAGACGCGCATCCGGCCGCGAAGGCTCGCGGGGGGGCGGACTTCGGATATCATGGAAGTCGCGACGGGCCGTCGATCGAAGGCGCATCCACGAGGCCGCCATGCCCCGGATCCTGATCGTCGAGGACGAGGATAAGCTCCGACGCGCCTTGCAACGCGGGCTGAGCGACGAGGGGTACGACGTCACGGCGGTGGAGGACGGCGATCTCGGCCTGGCCTTCGCGGTCGAGGAGACGTTCGACTGCCTGATCCTGGACCTCATGCTCCCCGGCCGCGACGGCATGGACATCCTGACGACGCTTCGGGCCGGCGGATTCCCGGGCCCGATCCTCATCCTCTCGGCGCGGGGGTCGCTCGAGGATCGGGTGCGCGGGCTCGACCTGGGCGCCGACGACTATCTAGCGAAGCCGTTCGCCTGGTCCGAGCTGCTGGCGCGGCTCCGGGCCTGCCTCCGGCGGCGGACGGTCGGCGAGGCTTCGCTGCTGCGCGCCGGTCGGATCGACCTGGACCGCGTCCATCGCCGCCTGAGCTGCGGCGCGCGCGAGGTCGAGTTGACGATCCGCGAGTGCGAGCTGCTGGAATATCTGATCCGTCGAGTCGGCCAGGTCGTCGACCGCGACCAGCTCGCGCGGGAGGTCTGGGGCGATCCGGGCGTGGTCCAGACCAACGTGATCGACGTGTTCGTGAACTACCTGCGCAAGAAGCTGGATCGGGTGGAGGCATCGGGGATGATCGACACGATCCGAGGCGTCGGCTACCTGCTGAAAGGCTGAATTCATGCCCCGGGCGAGCCTCCGCGTCCGTCTCACCTCCTGGCACGCGATGCTCCTCATGGCCACGATCGCCGCCCTGGGGGTCGCCGTCTTCATCCTGATGTCGCAGTCGCTCTTGCGGCGTGTCGACGCGATGCTCGACTTCGAGTTCGCGGAGGCCGCCGAGCGTCTGGCGGCGCAACTCCCCGTGGAGGCGCTGGCGGACTCGCCCGCCTTCCATCAGGAGTACTTCCTGAGGGTTCGGGACGGCCGGGGTCGGATCGAGGCCGAGAGTCCCGGCCTGTCCGGCCTCGACCTCCCCACGTCGTCGTCGGACGACGAGGACGCGTCCCCGGCCCATTCCAGCGTCGTCGTCGGCGGGATCGGCCGTTGCCGCGTCGTTACGGGGGTCGTGGGCCGCGGCGAGGGGCGTCGGGTCATCCAGATCGCGACGCCGCTGCGCACGTACGAGGCCGACCTCGCCGAGCTGCGGGGCGTCTTGTGGGCCATCCTGCCGGCGGGGCTGGCCGCGTCCACGCTCGGCGGCTACTGGCTGTCCGGCCGCGCGTTGGCCCCGGTCGGCCGGATGACCGAGGCCGCGCGGCGGATCTCGGCCGCGAACCTCGGCGAACGCCTGGAGGTCGCCGTGGAGGAGGACGAGTTGGGCCGGCTGGCGACGACCCTCAACGCGATGCTCGACCGGATCGATCGGGCGTTCGTCGCCGCCCGCCGGTTCACGGCCGACGCCGCCCACGAGCTGAGGACCCCGCTGACGTCCCTCCGCGCCGAGGCCGAGGTGGCCCTGATCGTCCCGCGATCCCCGGACGACTATCGCGATACGCTCCGGAGCGTGGTCGAGGAGGCGGACCGACTCGCGAGGCTGGCCGACCGGCTGCTGCTCCTCGCTTCCGAGGACTCCGGGGCGAGCCTCCCTCGTCGATCATTCCGGCTCGACGAGGCCGTGCGCGCGGCCGCCGCCCGGGCAGCCGAGCCGGCTGTTCGCGCCGGGATCGCGCTCCGCGTCGGGGACCTGCCCGTCGTCGCGGTCGAGGGGGATCGCGACCTGCTCCGGCAGGCGTTCGACAACCTGATCGAGAACGCGGTCAAGTACACGCCGGCCGGCGGGGTCGTGACGCTGGAGGGCCGCCTCGACGACGGCCGGGCGGTCGTCGAGGTGGTCGATACGGGGGTCGGAATCCCCGCGGACGCCCTGCCTCGGGTGTTCGACCGCTTCTTTCGGGTCGACGTCTCGCGGAGCCGCCGCACCGGCGGGACGGGGCTGGGCCTGAGCATCGCCAAGGCCGTCGTCGAGCGCCACGGCGGGACGATCGAGGCGGCCGGCGAGCCGGGGCGAGGCGCCACCTTCCGCGTCGCCCTGCCGATCGCCCCCGACGGCCCGGCCGCTTGACCCCGCCCCTCTCGGGCCGCGTTAGAAAGATCTAACCGAACCGGCCGTTCGCGGGCGCCACGCGGCGGGTAGCCTCGATCCTGGGCGGGACCCGAGCGGAGGCGCGGACTTCCGGGGGACGTCCCGAGACGACCTGGAATTGGAGGGGCGAATGTCGAGGATCGAACCGACCCGTGGGGGCGTCGACCGTGGCCGTGGGGGTTTCACGCTGATCGAGCTGCTGGTGGTGATCGCCATCATCGCGGTCCTGATCGCGCTGTTGTTGCCGGCCGTGCAGTCGGCCCGTGAAGCGGCCCGCCGCGCCCAGTGCGTGAACAACCTGAAGCAGCTCGGCCTGGCCCTGCACAATTACCTCTCCACGCACGAGGCCTTCCCGCCGGTCGTGGTTCTGCCGCGTACCCGCACGACGCAACCGTGGTCGGGCCTGACGCGGTTGCTCCCGCACATGGAGCAAGGGAATCTGTACAACGCGATCAACTGGAACCGGGACTTCGAGTTCACGTCGAACGTCACGCTGACCGGCACGCGCGTGGCCGGGTTCATCTGCCCGAGCGAGGCCAACGATCGGTCGCGGGTCACGCCGACCATGACCTACTACCCGAACAGCTACTGCTTCAACCAGGGGACCTGGTTCATCTACGACCCCCCCTCCGACACGGCCGGCGACGGCGCCTTCGAGCCCAACCGGGCCTTCAAGGCCGCGAGCTTCACCGACGGCCTGAGCAACACGCTGGGGATGTCCGAGACCAGGGCTTACCAGCCGAACTACTGGGACGGGGGCAATCCGTCGACCCTAGGCGTCGCTGCGCCGACGACGCCGGCGGCACTCGCGGCGTTCCTCGGCGGCACGTTCGACTCCAACGGCCACACCGAATGGGTCGAGGGGGACGTCCACGAGGTCGGCTTCACGACGACCTTCGCGCCCAACACCCGGGTCGGGGCCGTGGTGGGCGGCCAGCCGTTCGACGTCGACTACACCTCGATGCGCGACGGCGAGTCCACGACGCTCCCGACCTACGCCGCCGTCACCGCGCGGAGCTTCCACCCCGGCGTGGTGTCCGCGCTCATGATGGACGGCTCGGTGCGGGCCGTGAAGAGCTCGATCAGCCTCCAGGTCTGGCGCGGGCTGGGGACGCGGGCCGGCGGCGAGACCATCAGCTCGGACTCCTATTGATCGGAGGGTGCATGGACATTCATCGGCCGTCAAGGACCGGGCGCATCCCGGCGACCGCCTTCCTGATCGCGCTGATCGGGGCCGGCTGCGCCGGGAGCGGGGGGGGCGGCGGCGCGGCGGACGCTCCTCGGGAAGCCGCGTCGCGGTTCCTGGACGAAGTCCGGGCGGGCCGGTTGCAACCGGCCTGGGAAGGCGCCTCGACGGAGTTCAAGTCGCTTATGGGGGTCGAGAACCTCCGCGATCTGGTGAGGGCGCATCCCCCCCTGAAGTCGCCCGCCGAGTTCGTCGAGTCTCGGGCGATCGACCGCGACGGCGTGCGCCAGGCCGAGTGCGTCTTCCACGCCAGGGCGAAGGTTCGCGGGAAGGAGGTCGCGGCGACGATCACCGTCCTCGTCGCCCCCGACTCCGACGGCTGGAAGGTCGAGCGTCTGGGCGTGCAATGAGCCGGGTCGACACGCTTTCGCTCACGGTGCGAACGAGTCGAGGTCGCTGGCGGTGGCGGAGGGGGGGAGGGGGAGAGGCACGGCCTCGCCTCCCGCGGTCCCGTCGAAATCGAGGGCCGGCTGGCCGACGAGGCCGCCGGTGAGGTCGTGGGCGACGGGAATCCGCATGCCGTTGAACTCGGTGCTCTTGCGGATCGTGCCGCTCTGGATCGGGCCGACGCCGCCGACGTAGACGTCCTTGGCGTTCGACTTCGACTGCGAGGTCCCCGAGGTCCAGACGAGCTGGCCGGAGGCCCGGTCGTAGGCGAAGAGGGCCATCTTGACGACGCCGTGCTGGTCGGTGCGCTTGGCCAGCGACATCTCGGGGATGGTGCCGGCGGGGAGCCCGGTGATGGTCATCGGGATGGTCGTCTGGGGGATGCCGACCAGGAGGTTGTACTCGTCGGTGCCGTACGCGCCGACGCGGGCCTCGACGATCCACTGGGCCTGCTCGGCCTTGGTGCGGAGCAGGACCCCCTGCTGGAGCATGGCCTGCTTGAGGCTGGAGATCACCCAGCCCTGGTCGACGGCCGTGATGTGCTGGGTCTCCAGGAACACGGGGACGCCGGTCAGGGGCCGGAAGTCGATCCGCGACAGGGCGGCGTCCCAGGCGTCGGTCAGCAGCAGCTGCTCGGTCCCCGTGCGCGCCGTGTTCGTGGTCTTGACCGTGCCGCAGCCGGCCAGCGAGCTCGACAGCACGAGGCCCAGCGCGACGACGCCGGCTGCGCGGAAACTACGGTGCGTGGGCGGCGGGGCGGACTTCATCATTCGCTTCGATCACCGTCTGGAAAGCGACCGGGAAAGTCCGACGACGACGCGACGCCCCCCCCGGCGGGAGGCCGAGGGCGAGCGTCGACGCGTTCGGCCGGCGTCAGTCGGGGGCGCCCGGGGTCGGGGTGACGGCCGTCGGCGCGGCCGGCGTCCTGGGCGTCTTGACCTCCTTGAGCTTCTCGAACTGCGCCGCGGTGTCGGCCGAGACCGCGGCCGGGGTCGGCAGCTTGCGGGGGAGGCGGCGGGGGCCCCTTCGGGCCGGGCCGGGGCCTCGGGCGTGCTCGACTCGGGGTTGCTCATAAGCTTCACCTTGTCGTCGACCCGGAAGTCCGCTTCCTGCTCCTCGTTGGCCATCTTCAGGCTGCCGACGAGCTTGTTCTCGATCGCGGACTTGCGGATCAGCTCCTCGAAGACCTCGCCCATCTCCTCCTTGAGCTTGACCTCGAAGACCATCTCGTGGGTCTTGTTGCGGATGCTTTCATCCTTGAGCGTGACGTTGGTGTTGGCCGGGATGATCCCCTCGCGGCGGAGGATGATCCAGGCACCTTCGCTGGCCTGGATGGGGCCGGTGAAGTCGCCGTTCTTGGGCTTGTGGGACGGGTCCTTGTCGGCCGGGTCGCCGTCGAGGAGCTGGGCGAACGCGGCGTCCGAGACGGTCTTGGGATGGGCGTGGCGGGTGATCGGCTCGCCGAGGAGGCCGCCCAGCGAGCGGGTGGCCAGGTCCATCGACTGCTCCTGGGCCATCTTCTCGAATCCGGCGGGGTTCTTGCGGAGGGCTTCCCAGATGTCCTGGGCCTTGGAGAGCTTGTCGACCATGATCAGGCGGCAGCGGAGCTTGTCGCCGTACTGGGCCTCGAACGCCTGCTTGACGTCGTCCTCGGTCACCTGGACGCGGCCGTCGCACAGCTTGCGCATGGCGAGGGCGGGGAAGATCACGTCGCGGGCGTACTGGAAGGGGCTGATCCCGCGCTCCTTGTCGAGCGTGCGGAGCCAGGCCTCGCGGCCGATGCCGAACCGGGCGGCGACGTTGTCGATCTCCTGATCGATCTCGGCGGCGGTCACTTCCTTCTTCTGGGCCTTGAGGGCCTGCTCGATGAGCGACCGGTTGATCAGGGTTTCGAGGATCTCCTTGCCCTTCCGCGCGACGCATTCGTCGGCGAGCTGGGCCCGGGTGATGATCTGATCGTTGACGACCGCGATGGCGTCGGTCGGGTTGACGGGGACCGCCGTCTCCTTCAGGGGGGGGACGTCGATCTGGTCGAGCCGGACCTTGGCGGCCGGGGCTTCGGCGCCGGCCGTCGCCCTGGCGGCCGGGGCCCCTCGGGGCGCCTGCTGGGCGAAGGCGGGGACGGCCGCCGCGCCCCCAAGAATCGTCAGTCCCACCACCCAGCCGCGGGCGGTCCGACCGCCATCCTTTGCGATCATCGTGTTGCGTCTCCCCATTCCGTGATTCGGTTCGAGATCGTCTCAAGTCCGCGGACGAAACGGTCGAGAATTTAGAAGCTCGGGCTCGATCGGTCAACCTCAAGATCTGAAGCCCGACGCCCCCTCCACGTCCCGTCCCGCCGGGCGCCTCCGCCCCGTCGGGCAAGAGAGCGTGCCCACGCCTCGCCTCAGCTGCTAGACTGGCTGCCCAGGGAAAAACGTACCGACGCGGCCGGACGACGCAAGATCCTCGGATCAGGCCCGGCTGCGAGGGCGACGACGCTTGGCGACGCAGCGAACCTCGAGGCGGGACGGACGAGTCGATGGCAAATCTCGGATTTTCAAGGGGACGCGCGGCGGGCTGGCTGCTGCTGGCGGTGGTCCCCGTCGCGGCTTTCGGGCAAGGCGGGACGTTCACCAAGTACGCGGTCTCCGCGCAGGAGTCGCACGCGGCCGACGTCGGCCGGGACGCGCTTCGCGCGGGGGGCAACGCCATCGATGCGGCGGTGGCCACGGCGTTCGCCATGGCCGTGACGCTCCCCGAGGCCGGCAACCTCGGCGGCGGCGGGTTCATCGTCGCCTACCTCCCCGCCTCGAAGCGGGTCGTCGACCTCGATTTCCGCGAGACCGCGCCGGGGTCTTCCACCCCCCGGATGTACCTCGACGCCGAGGGGAACCTCCTCCCACGCCACCGCGCCGGCGCCTGGGCGGCCGGCGTCCCGGGGACCGTCCGGGGCCTGGGGACGGCCCATGCGAAATGGGGCAAGCTCCCCTGGCGCGACCTCGTGGCCCCCGCCGTGAAGCTGGCTCGCGAGGGCTTCCCGATCTCCGACGAGCTGGCCGTCGCGCTCAACGTGCAACTGCGGCCCCGGGGGGGCGACGAGGGCCGGGGACGGGTCGGCGACCGGATGGCCGATTTCCCCGAGTCGGTCGCCGCCTTCGGCAAGCCGGACGGCCAGCCGTGGAAGGGGGGCGACCTTCTCGTCCAGGGCGACCTCGCCTCCACTCTGGAACGGATCGCCGCGGAAGGCCCCGACGAGTTCTACACCGGCCGCACCGCCGATCTCATCGCCGCCTACATGACCGAGAACGACGGCCGGATCAGCCGCAAGGACCTGGCGGACTATCGCGCCAAGGAACGCCCCCCGGTGAGGACGACTTATCGCGGCCATGACGTCTACAGCGTCGGCCCGGCGTCGTCCGGCGGCGTCGTCCTCTGTCAGATGCTCAACATCCTGGAGCGCTACGACCTCATGGCCGACGGCCCCCAGTCGCCTCGGACCCTCCATCGCGTGACCGAGGCCATGCGCCGGGCGTATTACACCCGCGCCACCAGGCTCGGCGACCCCGACTTCGTCGACGTGCCGTTCGCGGACCTGGCCTCCAAGGCCGCCGCCGACGAGCTGGCGCGGTCGATCGACGACTCCCGCGCCACCCCCAGCGCCGAACTCGCCCCGTTCCCGATCGTCTCGACCGAGCCGGACCACACCACCCACTTCTCGGTGATCGACGGCGAGGGGGGGGCGGTCGCGATGACCTACACCCTTGAGGACAGCTACGGCGCCAAGGCCGTGGTCAAGGGCGCCGGGTTCCTGCTCAACAATGAGATGGGCGACTTCAATCTGAGGCCGGGCCGGACCGACGACGCCGGGGCGATCGGGACCTATCCCAACCAGATCGCCCCCGGCAAGCGGATGCTCAGCTCGCAGTGCCCGACGCTCGTCCTGAAAGACGGCAAGGTCCGCATGGTGACGGGGTCGCCGGGCGGGCGGACGATCCCCAACACCACGCTCTGGGTCGTCCTCAACGTGCTGGAATTCGGGCTCGAACCCCAGGCCGCGGTCGACGCCCCCCGCACCCACCACTCCTGGTTCCCGGACGTCGTCGCCCTGGAAGGGCGGGAGTGGCCGCAGGAAACCCTGAAGGCGCTGACCGACATGGGGCACAAGCTGCGGACCGGCGGCCGACAGGGGAACGCCAACTCGATCGTCGTCGATCCGGCCGACGGCCGAATCTTCGGCGCGCCCGACCGGCGTCGCACCACCACCAAGGCCTCGGGGGATTGAACCGCCGCCTCGACCACGGCGGTCGTCGCCCCCTCGTCCGACGGGGGGCGACCGAACTCGCCCGGGCTCAGGACGACTGGATGTCGCTCTCCACCTCGATCGGCTGATAGCCCACGATCCGGATCAGGAGCCGGACCACGACGAGGATCGCCAGCGTGGCGCCGATGATCGGGGCCGTATAACCGTAGAATCCCAGGATCAGGAAATCGGCCACGCCGCCGATCGCCGCCGCGATCACGATCAGGGCGATCGAGAAGACGAGGAATTTCAACCAGTGGACGTCCTTCTCACCGTGGCGGACGTCGACGAACATCGGTTTCATCAGAGACTCCCTCATACTTCGCGAGCGGCCGTCGAGCCGGCGCGCCGTTCAACGTTCCCGTCCGTGGGGGGATTCGCCCCGGGCGTCCCGGCATTCCGAATCACCGACGGCCCACGGATCATTTACGCGGACGCCGTGGCCATCCGAGGACGTGTCGCGTCGGACCTTCGCTGCCGAGAGATCGTCGCGCCTGAACGCATCGACAGGACGTTTCTTGGCGAATTGCTTGGTCTTTCACGACGACCCAATGATACCATTAGCGAAAGGGTGACGTGACGGGAATGCTCGAAATCACCAGGTCGAGTTCCCAGGGAACCAGGTCCGTGGATGTTGCCGCGAACGCGAGGCGCCCGGAACGGTCGACCGCTCGGCGGGACATCCCGCAGCCTAATTGTAAGGCCCGGGAATTCGGGAGGGAATCCCCCATTCGTGCAGGAGACGATGTCGACGGCTTGATATTTGCATCGCCAGTTCAAGCATGATCAAGGGATGGCGTTGGGCTTGCGTTCGCAGAAGGCAGGAGTTCCGATCATGAAAAAACTCGCTCCCGCTCAAGGTTCGCGCGTCCTGATCGTCGACGACAACCGAGACACCGCCGACACCACGGCCATGATACTGCGAATGTACGGCTTCGACGTGGCGGTCGCCTATGATGGGCGCTCGGCCCTGCAGAAGGCCAAGGGGTATGACCCCGACGTCGTGCTGCTCGACCTCTCGCTCCCCGACATCGACGGCTGCGCCGTGGCCGAATCGCTGCGGAACGACGGCCTCGATCGGGCCTTGCTGATCGCGGTCTCCGGACACGGCCCGGACGACGCGGCCTGGGCCCATCCCTACTTCTCGGATCGGCTGGTCAAGCCCGTGGCCAAGGACGCCCTGGTCTCGCTCCTGAAGCGACTGCAGCCCGCCAACTCCTAGAACCGCCGACGGTGGCGCGAGGGAAGAAGACGCAAGGTCTTCTCCTCCCGCCGCGGGCCGTCGGCCGCCCTCACCAAACGATGTGGACGGCGTCGACCTCCAACTCCAACTCGTTCGCGTCGACGTCGCCGTTCAGACCGAGACTGATCTTGCGCACCGCCTTGCGGTCCAGCTTCCCATCCGGGTCGGGGGCGTTGGCGTTGCTGCGCTCCATCGCGTCGAAATCGAGCCGGACGACATGCCAGTCGCCGTCGGCCGGGAACAGGCTGGCGACGTTGATATAGCCGACCCCGGTCTCTCCCTCCCAGAGGAAGGCCCGGACGTCCCCCGCGCCCCGACGTCGGGCCCGGAGGATCAGTCCCTTCGCCTCGGCGAGATCGACCGAATCCGGGAGCCGGAAGTACGGATAGGCCCAGCGATCGGTCCCGGGCTCATGAGCGACGTCCAGCCGCCAGCCGTCGGTCTCGACGGCCCGCATCGTCATCCGTCCCCCGGCGGCGATGTTCGGAGACCATCGCGAGAGATCCTCGATCGGCAGCCGGACCGAACGCGAGACCCTGGCGAGGGCCACTTCGAGCTTGGCCTCCCCGAAGACCGCCAAAGACAGTCGATCGCGGATCCCGCGCTCATTGCGGGCGGTGACGAGGACTCTCGCCGGGGCGAAGTCGGCGAAGGCGTCCGAGAGGTCGACCGTCCATTCCACCTCCGCCTGCGATCGCGGGCCGACCTCGACGCGGCGGGGTTCGGCGACCGTCCCCACGTCCGGCCGCTCCACCCCGAGCGTCAGGTCGAGCGATTCGGCCGTCTCGCCGAGGTTGACCACCTCGACGCGCACCGGCAGGGACGTGACGCCGGCCTTGAGTCGATAGCCCGTCGAACTCGGCGTCGCGACCATCGGGTCGAACCGATGGCGGAGCACGATCGGCGAGGGCTCGCCCCGTACGGGCTCGGCGTCGCGGGCCGGGTGCAGGCTCATCGCGCGGGTCTCTGCGTCGATCATCGGGGCGAGAGCCGCTCGCTCGAACCAGGCGTAGGCCAGGCCGTCGGTGAGCGGGAAGCCGCCGTCGCGGACGGGAACCGCCCGGCCGTCGGCCGCCTCGACGTGATCGGGCGTCACGGCAAGCCGGATCGGCTCGCCCAGGTCGGTTTCGGACAGCGTGGAGGCGATCACGACGACGGCGCGCCTGGCGTCGCCGAAAACCCGGGAGCGGAGGATTCGAGGGGCGTCGCACTTCAGGTCGCCGAGATAGGAGAGGCCGCCCAGTGCGTGGATCGCCTGCGCGTACGCGGCCATGCTCCGCAGCGGGGTCGCGCTACGGTCCATGACGCTGAAGTTGTTCGCGTTCTCCTCGTAGAACGGGTAGACGAACGTGAAGAACCGCTCGACGCCGCACGCCCGCGCCTCGACCGCCTTCATCACGATCTGCGCCGCGCTGGCGCGGTCCTGATCGATGGGAGGCCGTTCGGGACCGCGCTTCCAGGGCCAGCCACATTCGGTGATCCAGAGCGGCATGTCGCCGTGGCCCGAAGCCCGCAGCCATTCGCGAAACCGGACGTTGACGTCTTCGAAGCTCTCGGCGGGGCCGTAGTCGTGGAAGCTGAAGGCGTCGACCCGTTCGAGCAGCCCCCCCTGGGCGCAGGCCCTGAGGAACTCGGGCGCGTGATGGGCCATCACGCCGCCGACGATCGGCACCCGGACGGGGGCCTGGCGGAGCCCGAACGACACGGCCTTGGCGTAGGCCGAATACTGGTCGCCGGGCATGTCGCCGCCGAAGCTGATCTCAGGCTCGTTCCAAATCTCGATCCCGCCCCAGGTCCGATCCCAGCGGCGGGCGATGGTCTTCCAGGCGTCGGCCGTCGCGACCAGGTCTCTTGAATACTTGCCGACCCGACCGGCCCATTCGGGCGCATCGTGGCCCATCTCCAGGACGGGGATTCCCGCGCGTCGATAGGATTCCCGCAGACGTTCGAAGCGAGCGCCCGATTCCCAGTCCCAGCGACCGGGCTCAGGCTGGATCGCCTCCCAGGTCATGCGCTCACGGATCATGGCGAGGCCGAAACCCTGCGCCAGGGCGATCAACTCGTCGCGGGTCGCGTCGTCGTCGACGAGCCAGGACATCGCCGCGTCGATCGCGAAGAACGGGTCGGGCGTCCCCCGGGCGTGGGGCAGGGCGACGACCCCGAAACGCTGCGAGAGCGCCGGAAATTCGACCTCGTGATAGCCCTGGGGGAACGCCCGCTCGACGCGGACCCCCTCCGGCGTCGCGACGGCCTTCGCCCGCGCCTCCTCGGTCCCCCGATAATCCCGTACGATGTAGTCCAGGGCGTCCCCGTCGGCTTCCCCCGTCCGCTTCCATTCCAGGACCGTCGGCGCGTCCGGGACGACGTGGAACCGCCGGGCGGCGATGGGGGCGAGCGGGCCGTCGGGAGCGGGAGGGGCGGAGAGGAGAGCCGTCGCGAGGAGGAGGGTCGCGGGTGTCATGGCGTCTCGGGGGTTGGCGTGGCGAGCGTCGGAACTCCCGCGCGGAGGGCGGGCGACGTCTCGACCCAGTCTAGATCCCTTTCGGGCCGAGTTGTAGAACCCTCCGTCTGGAGCCGTCCCGTCACCTACGGTATCCCTGAGCGTGGAACCCCGCTCGGTCGATCAGGGCGGAAAGACGAGCTGGATCAGGCCCTGGAGCCCCAGAGTCTGGACTCCGGTGAGCAAGATGGTGACGAGGACGGCCTGGAGGCCGCCGCCGAGACCTGCCAGCCCGGCACCGGCGGCCGTGAAGAGGGGGGGCAGGAAGATTATCCAGAGTCGCGCGACTTCGCCCCTGTTGAGGCCGGACAGATCCGTGATCGCCACGACGGCCAGGGCGCACCAGAAGGTGCGAGGCACACGCCGAAGCTCGGTGATCACGCCGGCGAGGCCCCACACGACGGCCGGCAGCCCCGCCGCGATCGCCAATTCGACGGGATTGACGAGCAACCACGGGAGGTAGGAACGGCGGCCCCCATCGTAGAACCGCGAGTTGTGATGCAGGTTCCACCACCACACGGCGAACGGATCGGCCCCGGTCGCCAGCCGGGCGATCGCGACCCCGGCGAGGAACCCGACGCCGATCCAGGCGATCGTCTCGAATCGTCTCGTCCAGGGGATCGACCGCGTCGTCAGCACGATCAGGGCGACGATGAGGCCGATCGGCAGGAACGCCAGCGTGAACATCATGCCGAACGCCATCACGACGCCCGAAACCGTCGCCAGCCCGGCTGACGCCCACGCCCCGACCCCGGGCCTCTCCCGGAGCCGCGAAGCCCAGGCCGCCGCCGCCAGCGCCGTCGCCGAGAGCAGGGGGTAGCCGGCGTCGGCCAGCGGCTGGAACAGGTTCAGGGCCGGGGCCAGCGGCCAGAGCGCGGCCGTCGCCCAGGCGAATCGCGGCGGCAGTGACTCCCGCGCCAGCAGGTAGATCGGCGCGACGGTCCCGGCGCAGGCGAGGAGCGTGATGAGGCTCGCCAGGTAGAGCGCCGCCCGGTCGGCCCTCGGGATCACCAGCTCCTGCATGGCCTCGACCTGCTCGAAGCCCTTGACCATCGAGGGGGGCGTCGCGGCTGTGAGCCAGTCGGCCGCCGCGTCGTTCCGCTCCATCAAGGCGAGCAGGCCGCAGTACGTCGCGATCAACCCCGGCGGGTGCGTGCCGAGATGGTCGGCCCCTCGCTCCGCGATCCAGTTGGGGTAGTCGGCGAGGAACTTCGCGGGAGAGTGAGCGGCCTCCCGCCGGGCGACCTCGTAGTAGCCGGTGGATTCGCGAAGGCAGTGGATCACGGCCCATTTCGTCGGGCCGAACCCCTCGGGGGCACCGACCACGATGAAGACCTGGAGCGCCGCGGCGGAGGCGGTCAGCCCGGCGACCCAGCCCATCTCGCGCCAGGCTCGCCCTGAGGAGACGCCGAGCGCCCGATACCCCAACACCGCGAGGCCGCCGTAGGCCGCCACGCCCGTCGCGGCGATCAGGAGCCGCGCGAACGCGGGCTCCTTCCGGACCCGGGGCCATTCCCATTCGCCCTCGACTCCCAGCGGCAGGTCGCGGGTGTAGATGCCCGTGAGCATCCCCAGCACGAGCATCGCCGCGAGACCCAGGACCAGGTCGATCTTCCGCTTGTCCCCCGCGCTCATGATCGGAAACTCCGGCGGCCTCGCTTCCCTGTCCGAAGCTGCCGCATGCGAGCGCGCCATGGACGTTGGTTCAGTTTACGGAGACGCACGAGGATGGATACGCTCGGTGCCATCCCGCCTTACAGGGCGAGCCCGACCGCCGAGCCATCCGAAAGGATTTTACATGTTCGTGGTGATCGCCAACATCCAGGTGAAGCCGGAATGCGTCGATGCGTTCCGGGCGGCGTGCGCCGAGAATTCCCGCAACAGCATCCAGGAGCCAGGCTGCCTCCGGTTCGACGTCCTCCAGCAGCACGACGACCCGACGAAGTTCGCGCTGTTCGAGATCTATCGCCAGCCCGAGGATTTCGCCGCGCACAAGGAGACGGCCCATTACGCCGTCTGGGCCGAGCAGGCCGCCGCGATGCAAGCCGGGCCGCGTTCGTCCGCCAAGTTTCGCAAGCTCTATCCGGAAGACGGGCAGCCATGAGCTTCGAGTTCGCCACCGCCGGTCGGATCGTGTTCGGATGGGGCGCCTTCGATCAGGTTCCGGCGCTGGCGAGCACGCTGGGGCGGACGGCCTTGCTGGTGCTCGGCCGAGAGGGTCGACACGGCGCGGCCCTGGCTGGCAAGCTCGCCGAGCAGGGAATCCGCAGCTTCGCGTTCCACGTCGACGGCGAGCCCAAGGTGCGGACGGTCGAGACCGCCGTCCACCTGGCGCGGGCCGAGGGCTGCGACCTGGTCATCGCCGTCGGCGGCGGCAGCGTGATCGACGCCGGCAAGGCGACGGCCGGGATGGCGACGCAGGCCGGCGGTTTGCTGGATCACCTGGAGATCGTCGGCGGGGGGAGGCCGCTCACAGCCCCCGGCCTGCCGTTCGTCGCCGTCCCCACGACCGCCGGCACGGGTTCGGAAGTCACCCGCAACGCCGTGCTGGACGTCCCCGAGCGTCGGGTGAAAGTCAGCTTGCGGAGCCCCGCACTGCTCCCCCGCGCGGCTGTGGTCGACCCGGGCCTGACCCTCTCCCTCCCCTCGGAGATCACGGCGACCACCGGGATGGACGCCCTGACGCAACTGATCGAGCCGTTCGTGGGTCTCGGAGCCAACCCCCTGACCGACGGCATTTGCCGCGAGGGGATCGCTCTCGCCGCGCGTTCGCTGGCCACCGCCCATCGTGACGGCGCCGACCGCCAGGCCCGCGAGGACATGGCCACGGCCTCGCTGTTCGGCGGCCTGGCCCTGGCGAACGCCAAGCTCGGGGCCGTCCACGGCCTGGCCGGCGTTCTCGGCGGGACCTTCAGCGTCCCTCATGGCGCGATCTGCGCCCGGCTGCTCCCTCTGGTCATGAATGCGAACATCGCGGCGATCGAACGTCACTCGCCGGATTCTCCGGCCTTGAATCGCTATCGGGAGGTCGCTCAGATCCTGACCGGCGACTTCGCCGCCGAGGCTCACGACGGCGTGGAGTGGGTCCGGGCGCTCGGCGTCGAGCTGAAAATCCCTCCGCTCCCATTCGCCGAGGCGACCGCCGAAGAACTCGATTCGGTCCTCGCGGTCGCCCGGGGGGCCAGCAGCATGAAGGGGAATCCGATCGTCCTTACGGACGCCCAACTTCGGGAGATACTCGACGCCGCCGGCTGACGACTCCTTCCGGTCGATTCAAGGCTCACACCCCGCTGATCCGATCTAGTACCTACGTTGCGTAAAGGCGCTGGATCCCCAACCCTGCGCGGAGCGCGCACGGACGCGGAGGTGGGAGTTGGCGAGCGGGAAACGCAGGATCGGGGCGGAACTCGCCATGGTCGCCCTTATCATGGCGAGCCTGGGCGGGGCGATGCATCTGGTGATCTCCGTTCACCGACGGGCGCTCACGGCTCGCAAGGCCACCGAGCCTCCGACGCCGACGCCCATCGCAGCGACAGCCGTCCCGGTCGCGCCGGAACCGACGCCGGCCCCGGCTCCGTTGGAAATCGTCGAGACGCCGCCCAAGGTGGTGGAGAAGCCTCGACCGGCCCCCTCGCCGCCGCCCGAGGACCCCACGCCGAAGGCCCTGGCGCAGTTGAACGAGGCGACGGCCCGCGAGGCCGAGGAGGCCGCTCGCCTGGATCGCGAGGTTCGCAGTCTGGAGCAGGGCCGACAGGCGGCCGTCGCCGAGTCCGAGCGATGGCGACGCCGGGAGATGTTGGTGCAGCAGCAGGTCGCCGCGCTCGCGAAAAAGGCCGAGAAACTCGACCGGCAAGTCGACGCCTACGCCGCCCAGCGAGACGTACTGGCTCGCGAGCGCGACGCCCTCAAGGCGGCCCTCGCGAACGCCCCCAGCGAGGGGAGCTACGCGGTGCTGCCTTACCGGGGAGAGAACGGCACCTGGCGGCGGCCGATCGTGATCGAGTGCACCGCGGGCTCCGTCCAGATCCGCCCCGACGGGCCGTCGTTCTCGCTTCTGGACCTCTCGGGCTGGTCAACCCGCGATCCAGTCCGGTCGTCGTGGCCATCGCCCGCGAGTTGCTCAAGGTCCAGTCCTCGGCCTCCCCGGACGGGGCTCCGTGGTTCCGTATTTCGTCTTCCTGGTGAGGCCCGACGGCATCCGATCGTACTACGAGGCGCGCGGCCGGCTTGAACCACTGGGCATCGCCTTCGGATATGAGCTGATCGACAGAGACCTCAAGGTCGACGTCCCGAACTTCGACGACCTCGCCACCTGGGACGGCTCGCCGTCGACCGGGGTCCCGCCTGCGAGCCTGGCCCAGGGTTTGCCCGGCGCGGGGAACGGCGCCGGCGAAGGGGCCGCGGCCGGTCGCGGCGGATCCGTCGCGGGGGGAGGCCTCGCGTGGCCGGGAGGCGGGACAGGGGACGAACGCCAGGCGATCGCCGGAGCCTTCGACGTGGGACGTGGCCGGGGCGGCACTCAGCCCGAAAACGCCGCCGGCGATTCGCCCGATGAGTTCGTCTGGCCGACCTCGCGCCCGGGCCTCGGAGCCCCCGGCGCTCCGTTCGGTGATGCCGAGGGGGACGTCAAGGGCGACGCCCAGGAAACCGGCGGGCTGGGGTCGTTCGGGACGGGAAGGGCCGTGCGAGGTCTTCCGCCCGCGCGGCGCGCTCCGGCCGGAACTGAGACAGGCGGTTCGAGAGGCGGCCAGGCGATGGGTTCCGGTCTGGGGGCGGCCCTTGAGCGACTACCGGATTTCGAGGGAGCCGGCCCCGGCGCGGGGGATGGCCCGGGAGCGAAACCGGATGCGGGCAAGCTCGCCGGCCAGGGTCTCGGGGTCGGTGACGACTCGATGGGGGGGGCCGTGAAGCCTTCTCGACCAGCCGGCGTCGCCGGCGGTTCTGATCCGGCCTCCGCCTCCGCCCCAGCCCCAGCCGTCGGGCTGACGGTTCCAGGCCGATCCTGGCGATCCGACGGTTCGGGGCGGCCTCCGGTCGGTCCGGCTGTGACGCTTCAGCCCGCGCCGACCGAGGCGACGAACCCCGCCCCCTCGGGAGAGACCGGCGGACTCATGTGGGGGGGCTCCGGCCCGGTCTCCGGGACTCCCGGCGCCGCAACCGCCGGCGTGGGGCTGGAGGCCGGCGAGGTTCCGCCGAACGGGCTGGCGCGAGCCCTGGGAGCCGCCGGGACCCAGCCTCCCAGCAGGCTGGCGCGGGCGCTCGCACAGGCCGCGGGGGGTGACGCCTCGAAACTCGCCGCGCTGGGGTCGGGCCTGCGTTCGGGTTCGAGTTCGACCGCCGCGTCGTCGAGCGGGATGGGATCGCCCGGGTTGATGCTGGGAGCCGACCCGGACTCGGGCGGCTCGGGGAGTCCAGCCGGCACCGGTAGTCCGGGCGGCTCGGGGAGTTCGGCCGGTTCGCCGGGCTCCCAGGAAGCCGGGATGGAGCCGCTCATCAAGGGATCGGACGAGAAGCGGCCCCCGGCGATCGAGGTGCCGTTCGAGATCGTCGTGGCCTGCGGCGTCGACGGCGTGACGATCCAGCCCGGCGGCTATCGGATCACGGCCCAGGCGCTCAAGAACCGCAAGGATGAGAAGCTGCTGGTCCGCAACCTGGCGGCCGTGGCGCAGAGACGGGCCGAGGTTGATCCGGCCATCAGGCCCGGCCTCGGGTCAAGTTTCTGGTCGAGAACGACGGCGCGTCGACGTTCTGGGAGGCGCGCCGGCAGGTCCTGTTTTCCGAGTTGAGCTGGCCCATGACGCTTCAGGTGGCGGGGGCCCAGAATCCTCGACTCCTCGAACGGGGGGTGTGGTAATGACGACTTGGCTGCGACAGGCGCTGCCGATCCCCAGCGTGCTGGCCGGGATCCTGCTCCTGAGCTTCCTCGTGAACCGATCGAGCGTCCCCGATCCGACGCCCCCGGCGGTCCTCGATGGGCCGAAGCCGCCCCAGGTCGTGGCGGCGCCGGCTGCGTCCCCCGCACCCGTCGAGCCCGGCCCCGAGGTCGCGGAGACCGAACCCGAACCTGACTCCGAACCTGAGCCGGTCGCCGAGGCTCCCCCCGCGCCGGTCCTGGATCGCGAGGCGGTGGCGCGTGCCGAGGCGGATCTCGACGCGGCCAGCCGCGACCGGGCCCGCGCCGAGGCTCGCGCGGCCGAGGCGAAGCGGGAGCTGGAGGCGTCGGCGAACCGGGCGGCGCTGGAGGCGTCCCGAGCCCGTCGGCTGTCGTTTCGCGTCCGCGATCCCTCGGCGCAGATCGCGAGGGCGTCGGCGAGGGGCGGGTTTCTCAAGGCGGAGCGCGACAAGCTGACCGCCGAGGTCGCCCAGCTTCGGAGCCTGCCGCTTCCCAAGGCGACCTCGATCCTGAGCAAGAACCCGGTCTCCCAGCCCGCGAAGGCCGACGAGTTCCATTTCGAGTTGCGGCACGATCGCGTGGCCTTCATCGATCTGGACCGGCTTCTGGAGCTGGCGAAGTCCGACGCGCAAGTGAAGCTCCGCATGGCCGACCGGACGGGCGTCCTCACGTCGCAGGTCGGGCCGGTCGGCTGGTTCTCGCTGAGTTACGTGCTGGGCCGGGCGCAGTCGAGCATCGAGGAGCTGCTGGAACGCCACAGCATCCGATTCGACCTTCGCGGATGGGAGGTGGTCCCCCGGACCGAAAGCCGTGGCGAGGCGTACGAGTCGACC
Organism: Planctomyces sp. SH-PL62; assembly: GCF_001610895.1. Classification (NCBI taxonomy): domain Bacteria; kingdom Pseudomonadati; phylum Planctomycetota; class Planctomycetia; order Planctomycetales; family Planctomycetaceae; genus Planctomyces; species Planctomyces sp. SH-PL62. Next base: position 3,791,316 of record NZ_CP011273.1, read on the forward strand.
CGCAATCCGATCTCCGAGTACGCCCGCGCGATCAACCGACTGACGCCGGGGCGGTCGGTGGTGACGATGTGGGTCTATCCCGACAGCTTCAACCTCTATCGTCGACTCCGCGACGAGCTGAACGAGCGCGGCTTCAGCGTGGCCGCCCGGCCGCTTCCGGAAGGGATGATGATCCGGGGCAGCCCGATGGGCTCGGTGTCCGCGACCCAGTGATGGGATCTCCTCAGCGCCCCGGGGCCGCGTCTTGCAGGCTTCCGGGGCGTGAGGCGTATCGGCCGCCGCTTTCGCGGGCGATCTTCGGGAGGTCGTCGCCGCCGAGCCCACCGGCCATGTCGATGCAGTGGATCGGGATCTTGCGGCCGTTGGCCCGGGCGATCTCGTCGGCGGTCCCGTCGGGGAAGTCGCCGTCGGAGAGGAGGAAGACGGCGTCGGGTCGCAGGGCGAGGGCCTGCATCACGGCCTTTCGAGGGCTGGTGCCGCCATCGGGGTCGATCATCCGCAGCCAGGAGGCGAGCTGCTCCTTGTTGCGACGATCGGCGGATCGGGGGATCGGGCCGCCCGGCATGGTCGTCGCCTCGTCGTTGTAGAAGACGACCTCGAACCGCTGCGGGCTCTGCAGCGCGGCGACGCTGCGACGTAGTTCGATGGACGCCCGCGTGAGCCGATCGTCGTCGATCATGCTGCCGGACTGGTCGATCACGTAAACGAAGAAGGTCCCCCGCGCCGCGATCCCGAAGAAGCTGACGCGACTCCAGGGCGGAAGGTCGCGGACGTCTTCGGCGTCATACCGCGATTCGCCGGGGGCCTGAAGGAACGGGCTCCGCTGGCGGGCCTCGATCTCCTCGGGCGTCCTGACCCTCGGGGCGTCCTCGGGCTGGCGGCGGCTAGACTTGCGCGGTGCGGGCCTGGCCTCGGACTTCCTGGATTTCGTCGGCTCGGACGGCGGGGTTTGCTGGGCCTGAACGCGGTTCGCCCCGAGGAGGAGGGATGAGCCGAGCAGGGCGACGAGGACTCGACTTGCCGCTCGCATGCGATCCCCCCGCATCGAAGGCCCCGAATTCCGACCTGTTTCAGGTTACGGGAAGCTTCGGGCGTCGGCCAGGAGATTCCGCGGTCAGTCCGCGAGTTGGGGCTGGAGGACCTCGCGGAGCTTGTTCAGCACGCGGGTCTTCTCGTTGCTGATGGTCTTGGGGGCGAGGCCCCAATGGTGGGCGATCTCGGCGGGGGTCCGGCCCATCAGGGATTCCTGGATCAGGCTGGCCTCGCGTGGGGTGAGCGAGCGGTCGATGGCCTCGCGGAGGGCGTCGCGCCAGGCCTGGGCGTCGGCGTCGTCGAGGGCGGAGGCGGCGGCGACGTCGTCGATCGGCTGGTGGACTCGCTCGCGCTGGACGCGCTTCTTGACCATGTCCACGGCGCGGAAGAAATCGACCCCTTCGGCGGTCTCCTTGGTGAAGACCTCCTTGACGCCCCAGCGGCCGACGTCTTGCAGCATGGCGTCGAACTGGGGACGGCCGAACTGCTGGAGGAGGGTCGCGTAGACGGCCTGGGAGGAGTCCTCGTACGACTGCGGGGGGAGCCCCGCGCGTTGCCAGGACCGGGTCAGGTAGCGGTCGAGCTGGTTCAGGCCGGAGGCCATCGCCCGCTCGTCGAGCGGCGCGACGACTTCGGGCTCGACCCTCCCGGTGGCCCAGAGGTCCGACAGCAGGCCGTCGAGCCGGGAGTCCAGCAGGGCCGCGTCCCAGGCGTCGCCGGAGACGCCGGCGTGGTCGAGGGTCGGCGAGGAGGCGGGGGGGGCGTCGAGGAGGGCCTGGTGTTCAGCCGCCAGCGCCGGCATCGCCGCGGCGTGAGCCACGCCCGAGAGCAGGCGCAACGCCTCCATCGTTTCGACGGCCGGTTTGTACGACCGATGCGTCCGACGTTCTCGACCCGTTCCGCCCGCCAAGTGCGTCCTCCCCGTTCTCGACGATTGTAGATCCGTCGGCGACGCCGATGCGCGCCCACCTCCAACGACCATAAGACATGAGGTCCCGAGAGGTGTACAACCACCTTTCAATCTAATCGAAACGCCCCAATCCATCGAGGTCAATTCCTCGGCCTGAATGGATGATAGCGTGTATTAAGTCGAAAGGTCGAGGAGAATCCGGACGACGTCGGCTGGATTTGCGAAGGGATTTGAGAAGGGGAAGGAGGGGGGGCGACGCGGCGAGGGCCGCGTCGCCCGGCGATCGGATTCGAGCGATCAGGGGGTGGCTTCGGCGACGGGGACGGAGACGGCGCCGAGGATCGCCTTGTCGAGGTCGTCCTGGACGAAGGCCACGACGCTGAGGTTCTTGAGGGCGATCTCAGGAGTGGCGGCGGGGAAAGGGCGTTCCTTGGCGTACTCGCTCACATAGGTGTTCAGCTTCTCGCGGAGTTCGACGAGGTTCACCTTCAGCTCCACCTTCCCCTTGCCGTCGACCAGTTCAGTTCCTTCGGCGCCTCCGGGGAGCGCGCGGACGACGTGGTGGTGGAAGCGGAGCTTGTTGCCGCCGACGTAGCGGACGGATTCCTCGGTGAGGGCCAGCCGGAGACGGAGCGAGGACTTGGCGTCCTTGACGTCCTTGGCGTCGGCCTTCGCCGCCGGGGTGGGGGAGTTCGCCGAGGCGACGATCGTGATCTCCTCGCCTTCGCGCTTCGCGTCGAGCGCGACCTCGGTCTTGCCGGACTGTTCGAGCATCTCGTCGATCAGGCCGCGATACTCATTGTACTTGTTCTCGGAGGCGGCCATGGGCCCGCCGCCGGCGCCGTCGGAACGGCCGTTGAAGAAGGTGGAGGGGGTCCCCCGGACCTCGTCGCCGTAGTAGCCCTGGCGGGCGACGGCGTCGGCGTTGGTGAGGGGGTCGGGGCCGGGGATGTGCAGGTGGTACTGGAGGCCGATGAAGTCGGTCGGCTTGTAGGTCTTGAGCAGGGCGTCGAAGGCGACGTCGGCGGCGACGCAGGGGGGGCACTGGGCGCCGGTGAACAGCTCGAGGACGACGGGCTGGGTCGCGCCGGGCTTCTTACGCCCTTCGTAGGGGGTCGGCTTGAAGGGGGGGACCTTCTCGTGGTATTCGGCGTCGAGCTGGGCGTCGAGCTTGGCGGCGCGGCCTTCGGCGTCGGCGGCCAGGTCGGCCTTGCCGGCGTTACGGGCGGCGGTCGCCAGCAGCTTCACGAGGACGGCCTTGGCGTCGGTCGAGGCGTCGGCCGCGAGGCCCTTGTCGAGTTCCTGCCCCAGCTTCAGCGCCGTCTCGGCGAACGGCTTGCTCCCGGCGATCGCCTTGAACGCCTTCATGCCGACCTCGTCGACCCAGACCTGGCCGAACGGCTCGGCCTCTCGGCGCCAGTTCGCGATGAGGCGGTCGACCTCGGCGGGGGGGAGCTTGGCGGCCTCGGCGTTGCCGAGCAGCTCGCTGTAGATGATCTGGTTGGCCGGGACGCCGGGGTTCTTGGCCAGCAACGCCCGAAGGTCGTCGACCTTCTTGCCCATATCCTCCTGACGGGCGGCCTTGAGGAAATCCTGGACGAAGGCGTTCGGCTTCGCCGGGGCGAGCTTCTCTTCCCGGGTCTTCTCCAGCGAGGCCGGGTAGCTCTCGTTCTGGATCAGCACCGTGCCGACGATCTGGCCGGCGAAGGGGCCTTCCTTGGCCTCGGAGCCCGAGAACTTGATGGTCATCACCGAGCCCTTGAGGGTGAACGCGGCGCGACCGTCTTGCAGGTCGACGCCCTCGATCTGGGCGCCCTCCAGCAACTGCTTGCGGCCGTCGATCACGACGCCCCGGGGCTTGTCGTCCTGGCGATGGAGGTCGACGATCGCGAAGTCGTCGGCGCCGAACGCCAGGACGACGAGCTTCCAGATCCCCACGGGCTCGGCCGCCGTCGCCGGGGAGGCGAGGAGGCCCACGAGGCATAAGGTCGCCGACGCCCGGGCGATCCAGGGACGGCGCATCTGGGAACGATTCATGGATGGTCCTCGACGGGGGGGCGGGTCGCGGGAGAGGCGATCTCTCGATGGTCCGAGTTTAACCCCGGCTCGCGGCCGACCACAACCGTACGCCCCGCCCCCGCCCCCGCCTCCAGCCGTCCTCAGCCGTCGCCGAGGAATCGGCCGCCGTCGACCCGATAGCAGACGCCGGTGACGAAGTTGGTGCCGTCCAGGAGGTAGGCGATCAGCCGATTCACGTCGTCGGGCGATCCGAACCGACGCAAGGGGGTCAGGTTCAGGACCTCGCGCCTGTCCTCCTCGGAGAGGTCCGGGGGGGGCTCGATCATGGCGGGCTGAATGGTGGCGACGGGGATGAAGGGGGCGAGTTCCACGGCCAGGGCGGTCGCCAGCGTGGTCATCCCCCCCTTGGCGGCGAGATAGGGGAGGTAGCCCTTGTAGGGGCGTTCGGTCGCCCAATCGCCGATGAAGACGAGCTTCCCTTTGATGCCGTCGATCGCGGGCTGGGCCGACATCCGGCGTGCGGCGGCCAGCGCCGCGTGGTAAGGGGCGGCGAGGTTGGCGGCGACCATCGCGTCGAAGTCGGCCGGGGTCAGGTCGGCGAACGGGGTCCGCTTGTAGACGCTCGCCATGTTCACCAGGGCGTCGAGGCGGCCGAAGCGGGCGATCGTCGCGTCCACGGCGTTCTCGGCCTGTGCGGGATCGGTCAGGTCGGCGGCGACGGCCAGGCCTTCGGAGCCGGCGGCCTCGACGTCGGCGACGGTCCGCTCGATCGCCTCGCGGCTGGATCGATAAGTCATGGCGACCCGCCACCCGGACTCGCCGAGCATCCGCGCCAGGGCCGATCCCACGCGACGTCCGCCGGTGATCAGGACGACCTTGGATCGCGGCGATTCGGACGTCATTTCTTCGACTCCCAGGGGACGTCGGCGACGCCCGCAAGGTGGTTGACCGTCCGGGCCATGACGAAGAGCAGATCGCTCAGGCGGTTGAGATAGATCAGGAGGGGCGTGGGGACGTTCTCGTCGGGGAGGTTCGCCAGGTGGACGACCTGCCGCTCGGCGCGGCGGCAGATGGTGCGGGCGACGTGGAGCTGGGAGGCCGCGACCGAGCCGCCGGGGAGGATGAAGCATCGCATGGGCGACAGCTCCTCGGTCATCGCGTCGATGGCCTTCTCCAGCCTGGCGATGTGGGCGTCGGTGATCTGGTTGTGGAACCGGCCCTGGGGATCGGGGTCGGCCAGGGCCGCGCCGAGCGTGAACAGGTCGTCCTGAATTCGCGCCGCCAGCTCGTCCTCTCCGGCCTTCATCTTGAAGCTGCGGGCGAGGCCCATCGCCGCGTTCAGCTCGTCGACCGTCCCATAGGCCTCGATCCGCGCGTCGTCCTTGCGGAGCCGCTTCTTGCCCAGGATGCCCGTCAAGCCGTCGTCGCCGGTTTTCGTGTAGATCTTCACGTCAGCCTCGCCTCGCCCACCTCGCCATTGGCGGCCTCGCTCGCCGGCCCCTATACTATGCGATCAAGAACCCAGAGGGAAAGCTTCCGGAGGCCCGATCCCGATGATGTGCAGCACGACGTGCGCCCTGGCCTTATGCATCGCCCTGACCGCCCAGTACGGCGGGGGCGGCCAACGGCCCCTCTCGGCCGAGGAGGTCGCGAAGCAGGAATCGAAGCACCTGGCGAACATCCGGCAGGTCACCTTCGGCTTCTTCCGGGCCGGCGAGGGCTACTTTAACGCCGACGGCACCCGGATCGTCTTCCAGGCGGTGCCGAACCTCCCCGAGACGGTCTTCCTGGAGCCCAGGGCCAACCAGTACGAATACCAGATTTTCACGGCGGAGCTGAAACCGGGAGCCAAACCGAAGCAGGTGAGCACGGGCGAGGGCGCGTGCACCTGCGCCTTCTTCTCGTCCGACGGCATCTCCCTGATCTTCGGCTCGACGCACCTGAATCCCGCGCCCCCGAAAGCGCCCCAGAGCGCCGCTTACGGCAGGTCCGGCAGCCGATACCGCTGGAGCTTTCCCGAGGGGATGGACATCTTCCGCGCCGACCTCGACGGCAAGAACCTGTCGCGGCTGACCGACGCCGACGGCTACGACGCCGAAGGGAGCTTCTCCACCGACGGCAAGCACATCATCTTCACCTCGTTCCGCGACGGCGACGGCGAGATCTACATCATGGACGCCGACGGCAAGAACCCTCGCCGGATCACCCACGCGAAGGGCTACGACGGCGGCCCCTTCTTCTCCCCCGACGGCAAGCGGATCGTCTATCGCAGCGACCGCAAGGAGAACGACCTGCTCCAACTCTACGTCAACAACGTCGAGGGGACCGACGAGCGGGCGCTGACCGAGAACGAGTCGGTCAACTGGGGGCCGTTCTGGCACCCGGACTCCAAGCACATCGTCTACTCGACGAGTCGGCACGGCCACGCGAACTACGAAATCTACCTGATGAACGTCGACACGAAGGCTGAGGAACGGCTCACCTATCACGACGGTTTCGACGGCCTGCCCGTGTTCAGCCCGGACGGGACGAAGCTGATGTGGACCTCGAACGGCCGCGGCACCGATCGCAACAGTCAGCTCTTCCTCGCCGATTTCACCCTCGACCCCGCGCCGCAGCCGCAGCCGGCCGGGAGCCCCTGACAAACCCGGCCCACCCACCCGGCCCTCCTTCGTCCCCGAACCACCACTGGAACCGAAATTCATGACGACCAAGGATTTGATCCGCAGCGCATACGCCTCCTCCGACATGATCATGGGGAGCTACCTCAAGGGGCTGAGCCGGGCCGACCTGCTGATCCGCGCGGTACCCGGGATGAACCACATCGCCTGGCAGCTCGGCCATCTGGTCGCCGGCGAGCGGATGATGGTCGAGATGATCCGGCCGGGTTCCTCGCCCGCGCTGCCGGAGGGCTTCGAGGAGACCTACTCGACCAAGAACACGGGCGAGGACGACGCCTCGAAATTCCTCGGCCCCGACGAGTACCTGTCGCTCTGGAAGGCCCAGCGCGAGGCGACCCTGGCCGTGATCGACTCCATCCCCGACGAAGAGCTGGACCGCGAGGAGCCCGGGAAGTTCCCGCCTTTCGCCCCCACGGTCGGCAAGTTGCTGCACCTGGCCGGCACGCACCCGATCCTGCACGCCGGCCAGTTCGTCGCCGTCCGGCGAAGCCTGGGCCTGCCGATTGCATTCTGACGATCCCCGGGAACCCCCCCCGGGCGGGCCTGCGTCCGCCCGAGGGGTATACGGTCGAGCTTCCGGTCCTTACGGAAATGGGATGGATTTCATGCCGCGGGGGACGGTTCGAATCGGCGTCGTCGGGGCGGGGGGGATCGTGCGGTCCCGCCACGTCCCCGGTTTCCGGGCGATCCGGGGGGTCGAGCTGGTCGGCGTGTGCAACCGCCGCCGCGATTCCTCGGCGCGGGCGGCGCGCGAGCTGGGCATCCCCAAGACGTACGGGAGCTGGGAGGACGTCATCCAGGACCCGGACGTCGACGCGGTCCTGATCGGGGCCTGGCCCTACCTCCACTGCCCGGTCACGCTCGCCGCGCTCGACGCCGGCAAGCACGTGCTGACCCAGGCCCGGATGGCGATGAACGCGCGCGAGGCCCAGCGCATGTACGACCGCTCGCGAGAGGCCCCGGGGCAGGTCGCGATGATCGCCCCCAGCCCTTACGGCCTGGTCGGCGAGGGCTTCATTCGCTCGCTGATCGCCGGCGGCTTCCTCGGGACGCTGCGCGAGGTCCACGTCGACGGCCTCACCGACGACCTGGCCGACCCGGAGACCCCCCTGGGATGGCGGCAGAAGACCCGCTACTCGGGCTTCAACATGCTGAACCTGGGGGTCCTGTACGAGACGGTCCTGCGCTGGGTCGCCCCGGCGACCCGGGTCCTGGCCTACGCCTCGAAACTGGTCCCGGAGCGGTTCGACCCGGACACCGGCAAGCGCAAGGCGGTCGGCACGCCGGACAGCGTCCAGGTGCTGACGACGCACGAGGACGACTCGGTCGGGATCTACCGCCTCAGCGCGGTGATCGGGGGCGGACGGTCGATGAGCGTGGCCCTGCACGGCTCGGAGGGCTCGCTCTTTTACGATTTCGTCAAGGAGGAGATCCGCGGTATCCGCCGCGGGCAGGAGGCCCCTCGCGTCCTGGCGATCCCGAAGGAGCGTCGCGGCGGCTGGCGCGTCGAGGCCGATTTCATCGCCGCGATCCGCGAGGAGCGGCCGGTCACGCACACCGACTTCGCCACCGGGGTCCGCTATATGCAGTTCACCGAGGCCGTCGCACGCAGCTCGCGCCACCAGGTCCCGGTGACGCTGCCGCTGCGAGAGTTCTCCAACCCGAGCCTATGACCTGGGAGGCGTCCTTTCCAGGGTTTGTTCGCGGCGCTGATCGCGGATTTCACCATCGCCGAGTTGCGCGGCACCGCCTTCGGCGTGTTCAACCTGATCTGCGGAATCGCGATGCGTCACGCCAGCGTCCTCGCCGGCTTGCTCTGGGACCGCTTCGGCCCGGCCGCGACGTTCTACGCGGGCGCAGGCATGGCCCGCCGCGAGTCTGGTCGGATTGTGGTGGACCGACCGCTGAATTAGCAGATCTGGAGCGAGCGGAGTCGCCTGGATCCGTGGGGCGGGGGAGGGCCGCCGACGACGGCGACCCCCTTGAGAACGGCCCGGCGCCGCAAGTCGATCGGCCGGCGTCAGTACGCGCTGCCGGCGACGACCCGGACGCTGGCGTAGGGGCTGAACTCGGCCGTGCGGATGATTCCCTTCACGTCGACCGATTGTTCCTTGAACTCGTGGTAAGGGATCTCGTCGACGTCGACGTCGCCGACGCACTTGAGGATCTCCTGGTAGAGCCTCGGGCTGTGGTCCTTGATCTCGACCGGGACGGCGATCGCGTCGAGGACCAATTCCTCGGCGACGGCCCGGAGGACGTCCAGCAGCCTGGGGATGCCCGGGGTGAGCGTCAGGTCGATCACGTGGGCGTCGCTGGGGAGCGGATAGGCGGCGTCCACGATCAGCAGTTCGTCCGTGTGGCCCAGTTCGGCGAGAAGCGAGCAAATCGCGGGATTGAGAATGCCGCCTCGTTTCATGGGGGGCCCTTTCTTCCTTCGCAGTTTCCGATTCCATGCGGGCGCGGAGGGACCGAGGCTCGGGACCGTTCCCGAACCTCGACGAGCCTCGTCGTCCGCGGCCGATTTCGCCCGAAGGCGCGGCCGTTCGAGCCAGGGAGGGTTTGAGCACCCTCGACCTCGCCAGTATAACGGTTGAAGAAGGCGGGCTCCACCCGAACGGCGGCGCGGGGGGCTCGCGCCCGTCTCGGACCACGCCCCCTTTCCCGGAACCGGACGAGGCGCGATGCGAATCCCCCTGGCCGTGCGCCGCACGCTCCCGATGGCCGCGACCCTCTTCCTGGTCGTCGTCGCCTTGAACCTCGCCTGCTCGCGGTCGCCGAGGCCCGCCGAGTCCGTCGCGGCCGGAGACGAGGATCTGGGGCTGGACCCGGCCGTCCTGCAATCGTCCGCCCCCATCGAAACCCTGGACGACCCGAGGCTCCGGCACCTGCTGGAAGCGGCGTCGCGGTGGCGGACGGCGCGCGGCCCCGAGCGGACGGTCGTGGACCAGGTGGTCCTCGCGGCCGACGTGCCGAGCTTCCTGGAGGCCGTGGCCGCCTGGGACGACCGGGCCTGCTTCCCGGTCCTGATCGACGACCCGGCCTGGACGCTCCCCTTCCTGCGCGCCTTCCGGCCGTCGCGGATCGTCCGGTTTCGGTCCCCGGGCCGATCGCGAGGGCAGGGGCCCTTCGAGGACTGGCGCGCGGCCCAGGAGGCCGTGGGCCGATCCTGGGTCGGGAACGACCCCGAATCGACCGACGTTCCCCCCTCCGGCTCGCCCCCGCGAGGGCTCGGCGAGACGCCCCCCGGCGTCGTGTTCAGCCATCCCGAGAGCCCCGCCCTGGCCGGCGCGGTGGCACTCGCCGCCGGACGCTTCCAGCCCCTCTCCAGGCTGGGGCCGATTGTGGCGGAGGCGAAGCCGGGAGGGACGTCGAAGCTCCTGCGTTTCGGGGATGTGGCGACCGAGGAGCAGGCCGTGGCCTTCGCGCGTCGAATCGAAGGGCGTCTCGACACGCTCGCACCGTCCTACAAGAAGCTCGGAGACGACGTCGATTTCCTCACCCTGGCCGGCGACTGGCCGTACCGCTACCGCTCCGAACGCGGCGAGGGGATCGCGATCGGCGATCGCGCGCTCGACGACCTTGTCGGTCGGGTCCTTCCCGATGAGAGGCCCGACCTGGACAGGGCTCGACTGCGCTGGGCTTACGCGGGCAGACTCCTGGGCGACCCCGCCGCCTCCGTCTCGCGCGCCATGGGCTCCCTGTTCCTCCAGCCGGAATCGGCCCTGTTCTGGAACACCTACTCCGGGGGGCCGATCTGGTCGGATTACGACGCGACAGGCGCCGCCGCCGTCTGGCGGCTGATTCGGCCCGCCGCCGGCGCGTCGGCGTCGCGGGCCGGCGCGGCGGCCGACCTCGCGGCCTGGCGGGAGACCTTTCGTTCGCTCGATCGCTGCGACTTCCTGGCGATGAACTCTTCCGGAGACCCGGGGGAGTTCTCGATCGCGGGCGGGCCCGGCCTGGCGGCCGACGTCCCCTTCGGCCCTCCCCGCATCGTCTCGATGATCCACAGCTTCTCGGCGGCCGATCCGACCGACCCTTCCACCATCGCCGGCCGATTCCTGGAGCGTGGGACGTTCGCCTACTTCGGGTCGATGAACGAGCCGTATCTGACCGCCTTTCGGACCCCCTATCTGCTCGCGCAAATGCTCTCCGCCGAGATCCCGCTGGGCGCGGCGTGCCGCCAAGGGCCTTACGAGGCGTTCGGGCAGCCCTGGCGGCTGGTCTACCTCGGCGACCCGCTCTACTGTGTCTCACCGCTCTCCGCCGCCTTCCGGCCGGAGAGGACCACGCCCGAAGCGAGCGACCCGTTCCTACCGAAAGGGCCCGGGATCGTGGCGACCCCGCTCGCGCCTCGAGACCGCCCAGACGCCTCGAAAGCGCCCGAACTCCTCGACTGGTGTCACGACGCCGTCTTGCTCTCCCTGGCCCGCGATGAGCCCGGGCCCGGGGCGGGCGGACGCGCGGAGGACGTGCTCCAGGTCCTGACGGCCCTCGATCGCTCCCGGCTCGACGGCCCCCGGATCGCGACCCTCGACGCACTCCTGATCGACCGATTCCTCGCAGCCGGCGACGGAGCGGGACTGCTCGATCATTATCTGAAACTCCGGCCCCGCGACCGCTCGCCGGTCGTCTGGCGGGCGATCGAGACGACGGCCCTGGGGCGGGTCGCCTCACTGGAACGAGCGGGGGAGTTCCGCGAAGTCCTCGACCTCTGGTTCCGCCTGGCCGTCGGTCCCTGGCCGCCGGGTTCGCCGTTCCCCGGTCGGCTCACCCGCCGCGTCGCCGCCGCCGCCGAGGCCGATCCCGCGCTCCGCCTGGGGCTGTTTCGCCGCCGACTCGCCGAGGCGCGGGATCGACTGGCCGCGACGGGCCTTCTCCCCGACCAGCGTGACATGCTCGCTGCGGAACTCGTGCGCCTGGGCAAGGATCCCGGCGTTCGATGATTTCGATCGATTTTTCCGGTCGCGCGGGCGACCTCGTCCAAACCGGACGCCAAGTGCGCTTGCCCTCCGGGCGAGGCTCGGGTAATTTAGAGCCCTTGCGAAGGGAGCCGGTGATCCCACCCTCCCGACGCCGACGGCGCCGTAGCCAAGTGGTAAGGCAGAGGTCTGCAAAACCTCCACCCCGAGTTCGAATCTCGGCGGCGCCTTTTCGACGCGATTCGCGATCGTTCATCATGAAGGGGTCGCCGACAAGTTCGGCGGCCTTTCTTCATGCGCCCATCCCTCCGAAGGCTTCTCGCATTCTTGCGGGGCCGTCCGCCAGGCGATATAACCGCAGGACAGGCGCCCTGATCGAATCTCCGGACCCGCCGCGCCTCCCAACGGCCAGGGTCGGACTCGCCGTGAGACGGCGGCCTTTGACCTCATCGTGGACCCTCGGATGTCAAGGACCCGCGCATGGCCTGGATTCGCAACGTCGTTCGGTGGCGGAGCCTCCTGGCCGTCTTGCTGACCGCCTTCCTACCGATCGGGGGTGTTGGCGCGGAGGAAGCTCCCAGGGCGGGCTCGCTTGTCATCTGCGGCGGCGGTGGGCTGCCTGATTCGGTCCGCGCCCGATTCGTCGAACTGGCGGGCGGGGCCCAGGCGCGGATCGTCGTCGTCCCCACCGCGAGCGAGGATGCCGACGCCACCGGCCCGGAGCTGGACGAGTTCCTGGAGCCCTGGCGGAAGCAGGGCGTGGCTTCGGTGAAGCTGCTCCACACCCGTTCGCGGACCATGGCCGAGGAAGCAGGGTTCGTGGGCCAGGTCGACCAGGCCGACGGCGTCTGGTTCAGCGGCGGCGATCAGTCCCGGATCACGGACGCCTACCTGGGAACGGCGACCGAGGCCGCGTTCCGCCGCTTGCTCGATCGCGGGGGCGTGATCGGCGGGACCTCGGCGGGGGCGGCCGTCATGTCCCGGGTGATGATCACCGGCGGGGCCGAGAAGGCGACCCTCGGGACCGGCTTCGGGTTCCTTCCCATTCCCGTCGTCGTCGACCAGCACGCGCTGCGTCGCAGCCGCATCAACCGACTCCTCGGCGTCCTGGGCGAGCGCCCCGACCTGACGGCCGGGGTGGCGATCGACGAGGGGACGGCCCTGATCGTCGATCTGGCGGGGAAGACGTTTCGGGTCGCCGGCGAGTCTTACGTCGTGGTCTGCCGCCCGGCCCGATCCGCCGAGGCCCCCTCGGTCGCGCTCCAGATCGACGTCTTCCACGACGGCCAACGGGGCGAACTCGGCTCCCTGGAGGCCGGCCCGCGCGACGCCGAGGGCGATCGCTGAGGGCCGGGGCGCTCCTGGCGATTTCACGCCTCAAGCCTTCGTCGTCGGCAATCCGGCGGCCTTCCAGGCGGACATCCCGCCCAGGATGTTGGTGACGTCCTCATAGCCCTCGCGCTTGAGGAAGGACGACGCGATCGACGCCCGGTAGCCGGTGCCGCAGACCACCGCCACCCGTCGATCGCGCGGGACCTCGGCGTACCGCTCTTCCAGCGTCCCGCCGTGGATGTGGTGGGCCCCCTCGATGCGCCCGGCGTCCCACTCGGAGTCGGTGCGGACGTCGAGCACGAACGGCCGTTCCGAGCCGCCCTCCAGCTGGGCGGCGAGGTCGTGGACGGAGGCCGTCGCCAGGCGGCCCAGCTCGAAGCCGTGCGACTCCCAGTCGGCCAGCCCGCCTTCGAGGTAGCCCTGCACGTCGTCGAAGCCGACGCGCAACAGGTGCTTGACCACCTCGGGGACTTCGCCGGGGTCGTCCGTCACGATCAGGATCGGGCGGTCGTACGGCAGGACCCAGCCCGCCCAGGTGGGGAGGTTGCGGCCCAGCGGGATGTTGACCGAGCCGGGGATGTGGGCGGCGGCGAACGCCTCCTTGGTGCGGACGTCCAGGACCAGGCAATGCTCGCAAATCCGCTCGTGGACCTCCTTCGCCGTGAATCGCCTGCGGCCGGGGAGTTCGGGGCCGAGGACCTTGGGGCCCTCGGCGTTGACCTTCTTCATGCGGCGGAAGTACGGCGGCGCGATCGGCATCCCCTTGAGGAGCGACGCGACCCACGCGGGCTCGTCGCTCGGCTGGAGCGCGTCGCTGAACCGTCGCTCGTAGCCCATGCTGGAACTCCCGCGCGAGCCGATGGCCTTGCCGCAGAGCGACCCGGCTCCGTGGCCGGGGAAGATCTCGGTGAAGTCGTCGAGCCCCGGCAGGACGCCGAAGACGCTCTCGTAGAGTTGATGGGCCAGCTGCTTGCGGGCCTCCTCGCCCAGCAGATCGGGACGGCCCACGTCGCCGACGAAGAGGAAATCCCCGGTGAAGATCAGCCAGGGGACCTCCCGGCTGCGGGCGTCGTCGAAGAGCATCCAGGAAACGTGCTCATAGGTATGCCCCGGCGTGTGAACCGCCTTGAGCCGCAGCGAGCCCAGGGCGATCTCGTCGCCGTCGCTCACGACCCGATCGGCGTACGGCGGGGTCCATTCCGCGCCCCCCATGCCGGAGACCACGACCTGCACCTCGTCCCCCAGCCGGGCCTTCAGCTCGACGGAGCCGCTGACGAAATCGGCGTGGACGTGCGTCTCCAGGACGTGGGTGATCCTCAGCCCCTCCCGCTTGGCGATCTCCAGGAAATCGTCGACGTCCCGGGTCGGGTCAATGACGGCGCACTGCTTGGTCTTCTCGTCGCCGACCATGTAGCTGTAGATCGCCAGGCCGGGCACGAACCGCTGGTGGAAGAACAAGGCGAGCCTCCAGCCTCAGACGAGGCTCTTGAGGATGATGAATGCGGCCACGGCGACCATCGCCGAGGCGAAGAGCTTTTGGAGGCCCGGACCGGCCAGGCGGCGGCCCGCCAGAGTCCCGATCTCCATCCCGGCGATCCCCCCCGCCACGAAAAGGGCCGTCAGGGTCGGAGGCAGCGGTCGGCCCGCGGCGACGTAAGACGCCACGGCCGAGGCGCTCACCAGCGCGATGACCAGCAAGGAAGTCGCGACGGCTCGATGGATGCCCATCCCGGCGACGAGCACGAGCGCGGGGACGATCACGAATCCGCCGCCGACGCCGAACAGGCCCGACAGCGCCCCCGTCGTCAGCCCGGCGGCCGCCAGCACGACGAAGCACCGAGACGTCAGGGTCAGCCGACCTTCCGGGTCGCGGCGACACGACGGCCCACGGTCGTCGGCCGGCCCGGAGGAGGGGGCGCGGACCGCTCGCGTCTCTTCCGGCCGCCGCGACGCCTGCCGCCACATCCGCGCGGCGACGGCCAGCATCAACGCGGCGAACAGGACCAGGAGCACCCCCTCGGGCACGAGCCCGCCGAGCCAGGAGCCCACCGGCGCCCCGGCCATTCCGGCGACGAGCAATCCGGTCCGGACTTCGACCTCGCCCCGAGACAGCCGCCTCAGGCCGCCCACCAGGGCCGTCGCGCCGACCGCCGCCAGCGAGACGCCGATCGCTTCTCGGGGCCGGGTCGACAGGCCGTAAACCAGGAGCGGTACGGCGAAGATCGACCCGCCGCCGCCGGTCAGGCCCAGCGAGAAGCCCACGACGGCGCCGAAGGCAAGCCCCATCGCGGCGCGGATCCCTCCGGTCGGCTCCGACGCGGCGAATAGGAGCAGTCCGCCGATCAGCGGGTGCACGTCGGGGCCTCCGGGCCGCCCCGGTTCCAGGGCATTCGGGCCAGCATCATCCCCATGCCGCAGGTGTCCGTGATCCCGGCGAAGACCAGCCCCGCCCCGACGAACCCGGAAAGCCCAAGGAACGCCGGATGCACGAAGGCCCCCAGCGCCGTGCCCAGCACGACCAGGGAACCGGCCGCGATCCGCACCTGACGCTCCAGCGACATCGCCTTCGCCCCGCGGACCACGGGGAGTCCGGCCTGCTCCCAGGCCAACGTCCCCCCCTCCACATTCACGACGTCGGGGTATCCGGCGGCGTGAAACGCCTCGCACGCCCGCCTCGCCCGGCTCCCCGAGCGGCAGATCACATAGAGCGGCCCCTTCTTCGATCCGTTCCGGGCCCCCATCACGGCGCCGGGGTCGAGCCCGTCCAGGGGGACGGATCGCGCGGCTTCCGCGTGCACCTCCCGAAACTCGACCGGAGTCCGCACATCGATCAGATCGACGGCCCGCCCCTGCCGTCGCAGTTCTTCAAGCTCCCCGGGCGTGATCGTCGCGACGCTCATGAACCTCTCCCTCCGGCCTCGGGCTGCATGGCTGACCGGCCACGACCCCCCTGCCGAAATTCGGCCGGCGACGGCTTTTCCTCGCCCGCCGCCGTGCTACAATATTCTCGGTCGACAACGAAACTATATTCCGTTGCAGTTGATTAGTCAAGACATGGCCGCCACGATTCCCGACGAGTTCCTGGACCTGATGTCCGAGAAGTTCCGCATGCTGGCGGACCCGACCCGGCTGGCGATCCTCCGCGCCCTGATGGCGGGGGAGCGGAACGTCTCTCAGGTGGTCGAGGAGACCGCCAGGAATCAGGCCAACGTCTCGAAGCATCTCAAGATGCTGGCCGACGCGGGTTTCGTCGCCCGCCGCAAGGAGGGGTTGCAGGTCTTCTACAAGCTCGACGACCCGCTGGTGGAGCGGCTCTGCCGCCTGGTCTGCGAGACGATCGTCGAGGAGGCCCGCGAGGGGATGGAGCGTGGGAAGGCCCTGCTCGACGGTTGGGAAGGGGGAGGCGGGAGGGGCGGTGACGGGCGGCTTCGGTTCAATTCAAAGGGGAGGCGGGGGGGCGGGCGCTCGGCTGGAAGGCCGTGCGCCCGCCCGACGCGCTCAATCATCGTCGTCGTCGACGACCGCCGTGATCGCCCATTCCGGATAGGGGATCGCCGAGCCTCGGAGGGCCCGCCAGAGGATGCGATTGAGGACGTCCTCCGGCGCCTTGTCGACCTCTCGGAAATTGAGCTGGGCCGAGAGGAGGGCGTCTTCACGGAGGTGGGGGTCCCGGATCGCCTTGGGATCGGGATTCATCTGATCCAGGGGGACGCGGTTGGCGACCGAGACGAACGGCGTGGGGTCGGGCTCGTCGGTGAAGCAGTCGAACATCGGCGTCGCGCTGGCGTCGAACTGGTTCATCGGCGGCAGGCCGAGGATCTGCTCGATCGTGCGGATCATGCTCGTCGTGTTGTACTGGGTGCTGACCACCGCGTTGCGCTTCGCGTAGGGGCTGGCGCAGTAGGCCGTCGTGCGATAGCCGCTGACGTGATCCCAGCCGGCCTGCGGGTCGTCCTCGATGGCGAAGACGGCCATCTTGTTCCAGAACCGGGAATGGCTCAGCGCCTCGACGATCCGACCGAACGCCAGGTCGTTGTCCGCCATGCAGGACGCCGGGGTGGGGCTGCCGACGCTCGTGCCGCTGGTGTGGTCGTTGGGCAGGCAGATGATCACCAGGCTCGGGTACTCGCCCTTCTCCTCGAATTCCTTGAGTTCGCGGATGATAAAGTCCGCGCGGTACTGGTCGGGGACCGCCATCTCCCAGCCGACGTAGTCCGTCGGGGAGTAGGGTCGGATGGACTCGATCGCCGGCTCGCTCTCGAAGACGACTTCCTGGGATTCGCCCTTCCAGGTGCGATAGCAGGCGAGGTAGTCGGGGGTCCCCTTCCGCGCCTCGTCACGCCAGCGGACCTTCGGAACCATGAACTCGCCGTAGTTTCGGATGGTCTTCTTGTGGGCGACGGCGTTGTCCCACAGGAACCCGGCCGGAGAATAGGCGAGGGCGTCCTTGTCGTCCTCCCCCATGCCGTCGGGATAGCTCCGCGGGAAGCCGGCGAAGCTCTTCTCCATGTAGTCCGTGCCGAAGGCCGTCGTGCTCCACTGGTGGCCGTCCGCGCTCAAGATCCCGGCGCAGTACGTGTTGTCCAGGAGGACGAACTCGTCGACCAGCTTGAACTGGTTCGGCGTGACGTCCGGTCCGAAGATGCAGAGATCGGCCCGGCCCCGGCCCCGCTGGTGCGACCCGAGGACCTGGTCGTAGGTCCGGTTCTCCTTGATGACGTAGACGACGTGCTCGATCAAGCTGGGCTCGCCGATCCGCTCGGGGACGGCTCGCGGCGCCTGGCCCTCGCGGGGGGGCAGTGCGGCCTGGTCGATGGAGCCGCGCCGGAGGTTCCTGGCGGCCCGCTCCGAGAGCTTGGGCAGGTCTTCCGCCGAGGGGAGCGGCATCAGGGACACCGAACCCTGGTAATGGTGCGAGTTGAACCCCTTGGTCCCGTCCTTCTGCGTCTTCGGCACGGACGGCAGGCCCTTGATGTTGGCCACGCAAAGGGCCTTCCGGCTCGCGTCGTAAGCGATCGCGCCCGGGAACCACCCGGCGGGGATGAGACCTTCGAGCTTCGTGTCCCCCTTCTCATCGGGATCGAAGTGGAAGACGGCGACGGCGTTCTGCGTCCCGTTGGCGACGAACAGCCTGCGGCCGGAGTCCTCGAACGCCAGCGCGTTGGGCGACGCCCCGAACAGGTCGGACGGCTTGATCTTCGTCCAGACCGTCTCGACGACCGCTTCCCCGGCCACGTCGATCAGGCTGAGGTGGTCGCTCCCCGCGTTGGCGCACACGACGTACCGGCGATCCGGCGAGACGGCCAGCGCCGAGGCGTGGAGGCCGGTGGCCAGCTCGTTCGAGACGCGGTTCGCTCCCAGGTCGATGATGCTCACCGAGCCTTCGCTGGCGATGTGCCGCACCGGATCGACCCGTACCTCCGTCCCCCGCCCGGCCGGTCCGGTCAGGTCGCCGGGGCCGGGACGTCGGCCCCCCCAGTTGCTGACGAACGCCTTGCCGCCCGCCAGGACGACGTCGTACGGGGCGACTCCCACGTCCCAGGAGCGGAGCAGGGCGCCGTCGGCGGTGTTGATCTCCAGGAGCTTGTTGGAAAGATTGCCGCAGACGTAGATCCGGGCGTCGTCTTCCGAAAGCGCCAGTCCGCTGGGGATCTCCGCCTTGCGTCGAGGTGCGTTCGCCGCTGGCAGGGGGAGGACGTGCGTGGGCTGGATCGCGCCGTCGTCCGCCACGGCGAAGACCTTGATCGATCCGTCCACGTTGCTCAGATAGATCCGCTTCCCGTCGTGCGAGAACTTCAATCCGGTGTAGCTGACCTGCCCGGAGCGGTCCGGCTTGAGGATGTTCGGCGAGACCACGGTCGGCGGTTCCTGCTGCTCCTCGCTCGGGAGGGCGACCCGTTGCAAGACCTTCGCCTCGTCGACGTCGATCACGAGCAATTCGCTCGTCTTCCCCGAGACCACCAGCCGCTTGCCGTCCGGCGACAGGGCGAGCGCCTGGGGACGCAGCCCGGGCAGATCCACCTGACGGCCGTAGGGCGTGAGGATCTGATTCACGGGCGTGACGATCACGTCGTCCCGCCATCGACCGACGAGGTCCGTCGACGTCTCGACCGCGGGTTCCTGGCCGAAGGCCGCGGACGCCGCCGTCATCCAGCACGTGAGCATCAAGGCACGTCTCATGTCTTCCTCGAAAATCGCGGCCTGGCTTCGGGAAAACCCGGCGGCGCTCTGGGGGGAATCGGCGTCGCTCGTCATCCGGCGACGACCGAAGCCATCCTCATCATGCGGGAACGAGGAAGGAACTTCCACCCTCCGGTCGCTTGTTCCGTCCGGCTGCACATCGCCAACCTTCTCGGCGGTCGAGGATTCGACTGCTTTCAGGACGGCGCGATCGCCGTGATCCCTTCCGGGACGCGGCGAACGGCAAACCGTCGATGAGAAGGCCCCGTCGAGGACTGATAATCGGTGCTCGAATCAGCCATGATGACGTCTCGGGCGTTCGTGCTTCGCTTCGATCGAACGCCCCGTTGCAGAAAACGCTGGATTTGGAGCCGCACGATGAAGGTCGCAAACCATCGCAAATTCCGTGGATCAATTCTGGCGATCGCCCTGGCCTGCTGCTTCGGCCTGGTTGGGCTCTCCACCGAGGCCGAGGGCGCGGAGGACGCGCCGGAGACTGTTCGCGTGCTGACCTTCAACCTCTGGAATGGGGGCGACACGGGCAAGCAACCTCTCGACCGCACGGTCGAGGTCATCAAGCGGTCGCAAGCCGACGTCGTCGGCCTCCAGGAGACGGGTGGGCTTGCACCCGAAGGCCAGCCGCGTCCCGATCGCGCCGCCGAGATCGCCGAGCGCCTGGGATGGCACTATCTCGACCAGGGCGGCAGGATGGGGATCATCAGCCGTTTCGAGATCGTCGCCTCCACGCCGAAGAAGTGGGGCGTCAAGCTGGCGTTGCCCTCGGGGCGGTGGATGTACGCCTTCAACGTCCACCTGGCCCACAGCCCTTATCAGCCCTACCAGCTGCTGGGAATTCCCTACGGCGACGCCCCATTCATTGCGACGGAGGCCGAAGCGGTCCGGTTCGCCCGGGAATCGCGAGGGAGCCAGGTCGCCGAGATGCTCGCGGAAGTGAAGGCCGTCGCCGAGGAAGGGGCGCCGATGGTGCTCACCGGCGATTTCAACGAGCCGTCCCACAGGGATTGGACGGAGGCCTCCACGAAGGCCAAGCTTTGCCCTCTGAAAGTGGAATGGCCGTCGACCAGGGCGGTTGAGGACGCGGGATTCGTCGACGCCTACCGGAGCGTCCACCCCGACCCGGTCGAGTCGCGCGGCTTGACGTGGACGCCGACGACCAAGGTCGGCGACCCCAAGGACCATCACGATCGCATCGACTTCGTGTTCGTGGGCGGCTTTGACCGGCCGAACACGGCGGTGAAAGCCGCCCAGATCATCGGCGAATCGCAGGAGGCCGCCGATGTCGTCGTCAGCCCGTACCCCTCCGACCATCGGGCCGTCGTTGCGGAACTGGAGCTGCCAGCCGGCGAATCGACGACCACTCCCTGAAAAGGAAGGCCTCGTCGAGCGTGTGTCGGTTGATCGGCGGGCTGGATATCCGCTATTGGGGGAACCAGCCCGGCGCGTCGGCCAGGCGGACGGCGCGCAAGGCGTCGCCCATCGCCCCGATCAGGCCGTCGATCGTCCGGGGCCTGGCCGATCGCAGCCATGCAAGACAGTTCTCTCCGCGCTCAACTTTCGTGGGCTCCTTCCCTCCGTCGCTCATGGGGGGGCAGGGAGCAGGTGGCGTCGACGGCGTCGGGTGGCACTCCGGCGCGGGCCTCCTCGCGGTGTACGCGGCGGATCATCGCGGCGACGCCCATGTCCGCGAGGGCGGGGGCGAATTGCAGCATCGCCCCCAGGGCCCGGAAAGGCCACACGATACGGCGGGGTGTCCGGAGACGACTCCGGGGGCGGTCCAGAAGACCGACGATCTGATGCGCGGCGGCATCGACGTCGGTCGTCATGAACGCCGGGGGCCTGTCGCGCATGGCGTTGTAGAGGGCGTCCGGCGCGGGGGCCACCCCAAGGGGGCGGGCCGTCCCTCGTGGACCGGTCCTGCGTCGGACCGCGTCGAAAAACTCCGTCGAGACAGGGCCCAGGTCGACGAGGCTGACCGAGACTCCCTGGTCGCGCAGCTCGCGACGCAGGGCGTCGTTCCAGTAGGCGAGCCCCGCCTTGGTGGCCCCGTAGACCCCGAGGATGGGATTCGCCACGGCGGCGATCGCCGAGCCGATGTTGATCACGGAGCCACGCGAGGCGATCAGGAACGGCAGGGCGTGCCGGGTCAGGACGATGGGCGCGACGAAGTTGACCGCGGCCTGTTCACGGAGATCCTCGGGATCGCACTCGGAATAGTAGCGGGGCAGGCCGATCCCCGCGTTATTCACCAGGACGTCGAGTCCGCCGAATCGGTCGACGACCGCCGCGACCACCTTCTCGGGAGCATCCGGGGCCGCGAGGTCCTCGGCCAGCACGAGCGGCTCGCCGCCGAGCGCCCGCACGTCCTCGGCCACGTCGCCGAGCAAGCCCTCGCGGCGGGCGACCAGGGCGATTCGATGGCCCCTCGGGGCGGCCGTCCGCGCGATCGCGGCGCCGAGCCCCGAGGAGGCCCCGGTGATCAGGATGGTCTTTCGACCCTCGCGCGTCGACGGCATGGTTCGGCTCCCGCGTCCGTGCTTCATCAGGCCCCCGCGAGATCGCTCACGCCTCCACGATCCGGCCGTCCTTCATCGCGATCACGCGATCGGCGGCCCGGGCGACGTCGGTCCCGTGGGTGACGATCAGGAGCGTGAGCCGCCGGTCGCGGCGGAGCCGAGCCAGGAGTTCGAGGACCTCCGCCTGCGTCGCCGAGTCCAGATTGCCCGTCGGCTCGTCCGCCAGGAGCAAGGTCGGCTCGTTGGCCAGCGCCCGGGCGATCGCGACGCGCTGTCGTTCGCCCACCGACAGCCGGCGGGGCAGGTGTTTCGCACGCGGCGACAATCCGACCTCGTCCAGCAGCGCCCGGGCGCGGGCTGCTCGCTCGCCGCGCGGGCGGTCGGACTCGAACATGGGCACCTGCACGTTCTCAAGGGCGGTCAGCGTGGGGACGAGATGGAACGACTGGAAGACGAAACCCAGCCGGCGGGCCCGGAAGGCGTCGAGGTCGATCCGGGAGAGAGGCTCGCCGCGGAAGAAGACTTCCCCCTCGTCCGGCCTGTCGAGCCCGCCGAGCAGGTGAAGCAGGGTGCTCTTGCCGCAGCCGGAAGGGCCGGTGACGGCGACGAACTCTCCCTCGGAGATCGACAACGAGACCCGCGAACGGCCCGCACGTCGCCGTCGGGGTAGGTCTTCTTCAGGCCCTCGGCCCGGAGCAGGGGGGGCGTGGCCGCGGCGATTTCACTCATGACGGAGGGCCTCCGTGGGCTCCAGCCGGGACGCCCGGATCGCCGGGTACAGGCCGCCCATCAGGCCTAGCACGGCCCCCATCGCCAGACCGGCCACGTACGCGTACGCGGGCAAGTTCGGGTCGATGAAGCCGCGCGACGTCGGAGAGAGCATCAGCGCCCGCATCCCCAGCGTCGCCATCGCCCAGCCGGCGAGGACCCCAAGCCCGACGATGGCCGCCGCCTCGCCCATCAGGAGCTGGATGATGCGCCGGCGTCGCCAACCCAGGGCCCGGAGCAGGCCGATCTCCGAGGTCCGTTCGAAGACCGCCATCGCCATCGTATTCAGGAGCCCGATCGACCCCAGGGCGACGGCCACGCCGGTCGTCGCCACGGCCATCGCCCTCGCCAGCCGGAGTTGCACGTTGCCCTGGACGTAGTCTCGCGCCGGCACCGCGGCCACGCCGTCCAGCTGGCCCTCGATCGCCTCGCCGAGCGACTTCGGATCGACGCCCGGCTTCGCGGCCACGACCAGGCCGGTCACCATTCCCTCGCGTCCCATCATCCGCTGCAACTCGCGGAGGGGGACCACCAGCCCGCCGTTCTCGAACAGGCTGTCGCTCTCGTAGACGCCGACCACCCGGAACGGCTCCCCCGCGATCGAGGCCGAATCCCCGACCTTCTTGCCCAGGTTCAGGGCCAGGACCCGGCCGAGGAGGACCGACCGAGCGTCGCCCTCTTCCAGGAGCCGGCCGTCCACGACCCGCAGCCCGCGCATCAGGAGCCCCCCCGGCTCCCAGCCGTTGGCGAGGACGCTGGCGAGATTCGACTCCTCGAACGAAACGGAGTCCATCAGGGACCGGGCCACGCCCCCCACGCCGGGGATCTCGCGGATCACCTCCCCGAGATTCTCGTCGAGGTTGCTGGAGAGTTGGTCGCTGATGCCCGCGCGGACGACGATCAGGTCGATGCCCCGGGCGTCGTAGATCGCCGTCATCGCGCGCTCGAATCCCCGGGAGATCCCGGTCAGCATGACGACCGCCGCGATCCCGACCCCGAGGCCGACCACGGTCAGGATCGTGCGCGACGGGCGGCCGAGGATGTTGCGCAGGACGAAGATGGAGAGTCCCATCGGGACGTGCCCTCGTTGCCGGAGTCGCCTCAGCGCGGCACCGTGCCGTGCATGACGTAACCCATCTTCATCCAGATCAGCTCATATCGGAAATCGGCCAGGACCTTCCGGCCGATCGCCGGGACGTCCAGGGCTTTGTGCCGCTCGACCATCTCGGTGAACTCGGGGCCGAGGTTCTTGGTGACCAACCGCTCGAAGTAGCGGTCGAGGCCGGGGAGGCCGATCTTGTGGAACCAGAGGCGATCGGTCAGGTTCGGGATCTCGTCGGAGATCACGATCGTCCCGCCCGGCTTCACGGCCCGGGCCATCTCGCGCAGGGCCTTCTCGGGGTCGTTGAAGTAGTTGAAGGCGCCGATGCTCAGGCAGGCGTCGAAGGCACCGTCTCGCACCGGGAGATCCTCGGCCTCGCCGAGCACGAGCCGCACGTCGCGGCCCTCGGCCCGCTTTCGGCAGTTGGCGAGCTGGACCTTCGAGACGTCGATCCCGACCACCGACCAACTCGCCGGGAGCCACGGGAGGTAGACGCCGTCGCCGACGGCCACGTCCAGGAGCTTGAGACCCTCCCCGGCCGGGAGATGGCGGAGCACCTTGTTCCGGGATCGCCGCTCGCCGCCGTTGCAGAGGAACGTGTACCACTCCCAGAACCGGAATTTGGGCCAGAGCGGGCCGTCGTAGAACGCCCTCGCGACCTCGTTGTTGGCGTCGACCCGGTCTCGGACGACCAGGACGTCGTCGGCGACCGGGTAGGACGCGCCGCAGGAGGGGCAGCGCAGGGCGTCGGCCGCGTCGTCCATCTCGGCGGGCCCGCCGCAGGCCACGCACCGCCAGAGTCCTCCTCGCCAGGCGTCCGTCTCATTCTTGGCGGCCACGGCCATCTTCATCCTCCCGGGCGGAGCCTTTGGAACCGATCATGAGCGTCCCGTCATGCAATATCCCAGCCCTCGCCAGATCGTCGTCCGCCGCCAGCCCCCCCGTTCGGGGAACAGCGAGCCGAGGTCGATCCGCTGGGCGAGGACCATGGCCACGAAGTCCGGACCGAGCCCGAGGAGCCGGAGCCAGGCCGCGTCGATGCTCGGCAGGCCGATCAGGTGGCCGATGCCGCAGCGGTGGAGCCACGGGGCCTCGTCGGCCACGACCATCACGCCTCCCGGCCGAGTCACGCGCCGCAACTCGCCGATCGCCGCCTCATGCTCCCCGAAATAGTTGAACCCGCCCACGCAGAGGCAGGCGTCGAAGGAAGCGTCGGCGAAGGGGAGTCGTTCCGCCTCCGCCCAGGCGAGCCGGCCGGCGAGCGCGGGGAACCGCCGGAGGCAGCCCTCCAGCCGCGATCGGGCGATGTCGACGGCGTAAACGTCCCAGCCGGGGCCGAGGAACGGCAGGTTGTCGCCGTCGCCGACGCCGACCTCCAGGAGCCGGCCCGAGACCTTCGGCAAGTGCGCCAGGATCGGCCTCCTCGCCCGCTCCTGGCCCCCCTGGAGGGAGAGGAAGGCGTGCTCCCAGGGGCGGAACCGCGCCCACTCCGGACCGTCGTAGAATGCGGCCGCGACTCGGTTGCGGCCCGAGAGCGGGCCGATCGCCTCGACGATCCCGTCGCGTGCGGGGAAGTCCTCGCGCCAGACGGACGCCTCGATCTGCGGCGCAGGCATGTGCATCGGGCCTCCTCGCCTCGGTCAGAAATCGGTGGTCAGGGCCTTCGGCCCGGCCCGGTCCATCATCCAGTCGTAGAGACGGTTCGGCGAACGTCGCAGGAACCCCATCCCCAGCGCGGTGAGCCAGGGGAACATGTAATCGCGCGAACCTTTCTCGATCGCCCTGACGATGTGGACCGCCGCCTGCTCGGGTTCCAGCATCGTCACCGGGCGGGCGAAGGGGACGTCCAGCGTCATGCCCGTGCGGACGAACCCGGGGAAGACGGTCGTGATCCGCACCCCCCGCCGCTTCAGGGCGGGGCGCAAGCCCTCCAGGTAGGTCCAGACCGCGGCCTTCGACGCCGAGTAGGACGCCATCCACGGCATCCCCCGGAGCCCGGCGACGCTGGAGATCCCCACGAGGTGGCCTCGACCGCGGCCGATCATGCCCGGCAGCACCGCCTCGAAGGATTGCGCCATGCCCAGCACGTTGACTTCCAGCATGGCGCGGAGCCCCGCCGTGTCGAGGTCCGGCACGTGGGTCATCCGGCCGACGCCGGCGCAGGCGACGAGCACGTCGCAGGGGCCGAGCACGGCCTCGACCGCGTCTACGGCCGCCTGGATCGCCGCCGGGTCCACCACGTCGGCCTCGGCCGCGCAAGCCTCCACGCCCGCCGTCTCGACCCGCCCGGCGACCTCGGCCAGGCGTGCGGGGTCGCGGTCGATGAGCCCGAGCCGGTAGCCGCGAGCGGCCATCTCCAGGGCGGTCGCCCGGCCGATGCCGTTGGCGGCGCCGGTCACGATCGCGACCCGCCCGCGCCCCGGCGTCATCGGGCCGCCTCGGCGGGGCGGAGCGATTCCAGGAACGTCCGGACGACGGCGACGAACGCCTCCGGGTTCTCCTCGGGCGCCCGATGCTTCGCGCCGGGGATGACCGAGGCCTGGCAGTTCGGCAGATTGTCGACGAGATAGTGCATCGTGGCGAGGAACGGCGAGCCCTGGCCGTAGACCGCCAGCGTCGGCGCGGCGATCCCCCGGAGGACCTCCTCGGTCAGGCCCGCGACGGCCTTCGCGTCGGGGCCGCACGTGGTCCGGCCCAATCGGAGCAGCCGGCCCATCGCGGGGAGGCCGACCGCCTGGCGGAACTTCAGCATCTTGTTCTCGTCGAGGTGAAGAACCTGGTCGAAAAACTTGTCGAGGTCGTACCAGAACTCGTCGGAGAGCGTGACGCCCGCCCCCTCGGCCTCGGCCCGGAACGATTGCCAATGGCCCCATTTGCTCGCGTCTTCCAGATGGCGGAGCGCGGGGAAGTAGGGATCGGAGAGCACCACCGCCTCGACTCGATCGGGGGCGATCGCCGCGGCGTGCGCGGCGATCACCGCTCCGAAGCTGTGGCCGACGAGCCGCGCCCGGCTCGCCCCGACGCGGTCCATCAGGGCGAAGAGGTCGGCGGCGTGGTCGGCCGAGGTGTAGCCCTCGGCGGGGACGTCGCTGTAGCCGTGGCCGCGCAGGTCGTACGCCGTCACCCGATGCTCCGAGGCCAGCTCGGTCATCGCCTTGCAGAGGTACCAGATCGAGAGGTCCCCCGTCACGCCGTGGATCAGCACCACGTCCGGCCCCTCGCCCGCCTGCTGGACGTGGAACCGACGGCCGTCGATGTCAAGCTTCGGCACGGGGCAGATCCTCGTGATGGATGTGGGCGGCGAGGAACGCGGCCAACTCGCCCAGGGTCAGGTCGCGGTCTTCTCGACGCCCCAGGTCGGCCATCAGGTCGACGAAGGGGAGCGGCCGGCCGTAGCGTTCCTGGAGCGCCTCGCCGAGGACCACGGCGTCGATCGACGCCAGGCCGAGGTCGGCGAAGAACCGCGTGTCCGACCCCAGCGGCCCGGAATACTCGCGCCCCTGGAAATCGTCGAAGACGCGGGCGAGGTCGGCGAGGATCGCCGGTTCGGTCGCGGGCTGGGTCATCTTTCGGCCTCCGAATATCGGGGGGGGCGTGCGTGCGGCCGGGACGTCGCGAGGCCTAGCCGGGTCCACGCCCAGACGTAATCGCCCCGACGCGCCGCGTGGACGAGGAAGGGGCCGGGGCCCTGGTCCGGGCAGGCCGCGGACAGCGAGGGCCCCAATCGGACCTCGATCGCCCCGGCCGCGTCGGCCGCGACGACCGCCACGCTCGACGGGGTCGCCGACGACGCCATCCCGGTCGCCTTGGCCGCCGCCTCCTTGGCCGTCCAGAATCGCGCGATCCACTCCGCGCGGTCTCCGCCCAGGTCGTCCAGCAGCGCCCGCTCGGGCTCCGAGAACGCCGCCCTCTCGAAGGACGACGGCCGTTCGGCGACCGTCTCGACATCGATCCCGACGCGAGCTCCCGGGATCGCGGAGGCGACCGCGACGGCCACCCCCCCCGCATGGGCGATCGACACGGCGGGCAGGCCGCCGCGCGCCCGGTCGTCGAGGGATCGCAGCACGGGCCGGCCGTCGGCGTCGGGCAAGATCGAGAGGTCGGCTGGGAAGGTCGGCGGCGCACCCTCATGGTCCCAGAGCCGGCGGGCGGCCTCCTTGGCGGCGATCCGCCCCCAGAGTCGGAGCGTTCGCCGGCCCTCGGCCCCGGCGGGACGGAGCGGCCCCGCCCGTTCCTCGGGCGAGAGCTGGGTCTTCTCCAGGACGTCGCGCCAGACGGGCCGGCCCATGTCGGCCGGCGGCTCCAGCCAGACGGCGACGGCCTCGCCCGGCTCGATCCCCGGCAGCCCCATCGGCTCGCCCAGGAAGACCTGCTCGGGTGCGCGGAAGACGTCGCGATAGCGAGCCGGCCAGTGGAACCGCCAGTCCTCCCAGTCGAGCAGCCGCATCCAGACGCGGCCGTCGGGGTGGAGGATCTCGGCGTCGGCGCGCAGCTTGAACCTCTCAAGCGACGTCACGCGGACGCAGCAGCGGCAATCGGCCCCCTCGGGAGGGTCCTCGCCGTAGATCTCGAGCCCGCCGAGGCGGAGCGGGAAGACCACGTCCCCCTCGGAGAGCCGATCCAGGCCCCAGAGGCCCATGAGGTGCGTGAACGAATCGAGGACGATCGGGTCCGTCAGCGGCCTCGGGGCCGACCCCCCGCGATAGAGGCCGCGGCGCGGTAGCACTCGGAGGACGCCGTCGATCCCCCCCCCATCGACGGGGCCGACCTCGGAGACGGCCTGCAAAGCCGGGCCGTGGAAGAGCCACTGGTCGGCGTACATCGAATGAGCGTCGAACTGGCTCGCCTCTGGTGCGGCGAGCGGCCGAGACGTCGCCTCGGGGCGGCCTCCCGGCCGTGGCCGAAGATCACGACGCCCTCGACTTCGGGGTCCTCGCCGAGTCCGGCCGGCCCCCGGTTGAACAGCGACGCCCGGACCTCCCCCGGCCGTTCCGGGTCGACCTGCGCGACCACCTCGAGCGGGATCGGAGCGTCCTCATAGCGGATCCATCGCCGTGCGCGGACCTCCCGGAGCCCGACGATGGTCCGCCCCGGCATGAGCCTCGCGGCCACCTGCGCGAGCATCTCGGCCATCACGGTGAACGGCAGGACCGGCAGCCCCCTCATCGTCGGGTCGACGGCCGACACGCGACGACCCCCGAACGTGTGATGTTCCGCCACCGGATCACCGGCCGCGTCCAGGTTGATCACGGCCTCGACCGAGACGCCCGGCTCGATGCGGCGGACCTCGCCGGCCCACGGTCCCGGGCCGAACTCCGGCGGCGAGGACGGGCCGGCCGGCTCCTCGATGGCTGCGGAGTTGAGGTACTCCTCCATCACCCGTCGCTGCGTCCGGAGGAACTGCTCCATCGTGCCGAGGCGTGCCAGCATCGCCTCGTCGGCGGCCGCGTCCGCTTCGAGCGGGGCTTCTTCCCGCGGCGACGCCGGAGGCGTCGGGACGGGCCGGGCCTCCGTCCGGGCTCGGAGTCGGCTCGCCACGGCCTCCGTCAGCCGGATTTCCGGGAAGCCGACCTGGAGCGCGACGACCGGCCCCGGCGCGGGGGGCGGGGCGTCGAGGTCGACCGGCTCGGGCCGGCGACGCATGTAAAGGTGTTCGGGGGTGATCGGCAGGCCCTGGGCGAACAACGAGGCGACGAGGTGGTTGAGCTGGGTCAGTCCCGACCTCCTCGGCACGTTCGCGGCGACGGCGAACGCGGGCCGCCCGCGCAGGACGTCCTCGGCGAAATTTGCGAGGTTGCCGCGGGCGCCCACGTCGATGAAGACGCGCACGCCGTCGGCGTGCATCGCCTCGACCGTCCTCCGGAATTCCACCGGGCGGGTCCATTGGGCGACGGCCAGCCGACGGACCGCCTCTGGGTCCTCGTCGAACCGTCCCGCCGAGCAGCAGGAATACAGGGGCGTCGCCGGCGACTTGACGTCGAGCCTGTCGAAGAACTCCCGAATCGGGCCGACCGCGGGGGCGAACGCCGGCGTGTGGTAGGCCCGCGAGAACGGCAGCTCCTCCGTCATCACTCCCGCGTGACGGAGGCGGCTGACCACGGTTTCGACGGCCTCGGGGACGCCCGCGAGGACGACCTGACGAGGGCAGTTGTCGACCGCGACCGAGACGACGCCGTTAAGCTCCCCGATCGCAGCTTCGGCCCGTTCCCGGCTGGTCGCCGCCCCCACCAGGCGCGCCGAGGCCACGCCGCCCGAGGAGTCGAGTCGGGCGAACACCGCGGCCATCTCGTTGAGATGAATCTCGAAATCCCGATCGACCTGGACGGCCCCCGCGGCGGCCAGGGCGAGGAACTCCCCGCTGGAATGGCCCACCACGGCCGTCGGCCGCACGCCCAGATTGCGGAGCAGCCCATGGAGCGCCCACTGAGCCGTGAGCACGACGTTGATCGCCGTCCCCATCCGCCACAGCTCGGACTCGTCGGTCGTCCCGAACAGGCCATCGCTCGGCGGCTCGATCGCCCCGGATTCGATCGCGAGCCGGTCCGCCGCGTCGAACCGGGCCCGGACCTCCGGGAAGTGGGGGCAGAGGTCGGCGAGCATCCCCGGGTATTGCGACCCCTCGCCGGGGAACAGCAATCCGACGCCCCCGTCGCGCCCAGCGGGAGCCTCCCAGAAGTAGGCGCCGCGCGAGTCCCGGATCGACGTCCGCGCCGGGTCTTCCAGCCTGCTGGTCAAGGACTCCAGCCGATCGACGAGATCCGCCGTCGACTCGACCACGAGGCCGAGGCGCGACCCCGCACGGTCCGCCGTCGCCTCCCGCGCGAGCGTCGCGGCCAGATCCTTCAGGACCACGTCCGGCCGGGCGCGGAGCCGGCTCGCGAGCCGTCTCGCCGCGGCGGCCAGGGCCGTACGATCTTCGGCCGCGAGCAGGATCGCCTCGGACGGCCAGGTCAGCATGGCCCCGGGCGTCGCGGAGTCCGCCGAGGCGGCATGCTCCTCCAGGATGGCGTGCGCGTTGATCCCCGCGAATCCGAAGGCGTTCACGCCGGCCCGCCGGGGCGAGGCTTCGCCGTTGATCCACGGCCTGGCCGCGGGGTTGAGCGTCAGCCCGCTCCCGCGCAGGAGACGGTGGGGCCGGTCGGCGCCTGCGCTCGGGGGGAGCATTCGGTGGTGCAGGCCGAGCGCCGCCTTGATGAGGCCGGCCATCCCGGCCGCCGGCATCGCGTGGCCGATGAAAGCCGAGGCCGCGCCCAGGACCCGGCGACCTCTACGCCCGCCCGTAGGGAAGGCTGCGCGCAGGGCCCGCAACTCGGCCCGATCGGCCGCGGGGACGCCGATCCCGTGCCCCTCCACATAGCCCACCGTGGCGGGGTCGACCCCCGACGTCTGGTAGGCCCGTCGCATCGACCGCAGGTGGCCGCGCGCGTCCGGCGCGGCGAGGCCGGCGCCGCGGCCGTCGCTGGCGACGCCCACGCCCTTCAGCACCGCGTAGACGCGGTCGCCGTCGCGCTCGGCGTCGGCCAGCCGCTTGAGCACCACGACGCCGACCCCCTCGCCAGGCACCAGGCCGTCGGCGTCCTCGGAGAAAGGCCGCGACCGGCCCGATGGCGAGAGGCCGCCGAGGCGCGAGAAGACGAGCCGGAAATCGACGTCGGCCTCCAAATACACGCCGCCGACGAGGGCGAGCTCCGCCCGCCGGCCGACCACGGCCCGCGCCCCCAGGTCCAGCGCGACCAGGGCCGAAGCGCTGGCGGCGTCGACTACGAAGCTCGCGCCCGCAAGGTTGAATTGATCGGCGATCCGGCCCGCAGTGGCGTTGGTGAGCTGGCCGGGGATCGTGGAGGCCTCGAACGGGGGGAGGCCGGCCCGCAGGTCCTCGCGGGCGGCTTCAACCTCGGCCTCGGACCATTCGGGATGCAAGGATCGAAGGATGCCGAGCGTCTGCTCCAGGATCCGGCCGTGCTGGAGGCGCGCGAGGTTGCCGCGGTTGAAATAATTGCCCCGGCCGACGACGACCTCGATGCGGCGGCGGTCGGGCAGGCGATCCAGGAGGCCCGCGTCTGCCAGCGCGGAGCGAGCCGCGTCGAGCATGAGGAACTGTTCCGGCTCCCCCCCCGCGACGGTCCTCGGCATGATCCCGAATGACGCCGCGTCGAATGCGATCGGCTCGTCGAGGTAGCCGCCGCAACACCCCGCGACTCGCCCCGGGGAGGTCGAATCCGGGTCATGAAAGGTGGCGGCGTCCCAGCGGCTTGCGGGCGCCTCGGAGATGGCCGAGCGGCCGGCGAGCGCATTTGCCCAGTAGGCGCACAGGTCCCCCGCGCCGGGGAACCGGCAGGCCATGCCGACGATCGCGACGTCCAGCGGACGAGGCCTCCGGCTCATCGGGTCGCCCCTGCGACGGCCTGCGGACGCCGGATCGGCTCGTCGAGCGAGCCGAGGGCGCCCGCGACCACGACCTCGACGTCCCCCTTGCGCCCGTGCATCAGCTCGTCGATCAGCGCGGCCCGGCCGACGTCCGGCGGGATCATCCCGAGGCCCCGCCGACCGAGATGCCCTTCAAGGTCGGAGACCATCCCTAGGCCGGACCAGGGACCCCAGTTGATGGAGACCACCCGACCCGGCCAGCGGCGGTCGAGCCAGACGGCCAGCTTGTTGAGCGACTCGTTCGCGGCCGCATAGTCGACCTGGCCCTTGTTGCCGAACCGGCCCGCCACCGAGGAGAAGAAGACGGAGAAGCGGAGCGCCTCCGGTCGGAGCAGCCTCGCCAGGTTCAACGCGCCGTCGAGCTTCGTCCCCAGGACCCGGTCGAACGAATCCGGCGTCTTGTCGCGGAGCAGCTTGTCATGGATCACGCCCGCCCCGTGGATGAGGCCGACGGGGTCGCCGTACCGGCCGCGCCAACGGTCCACGACGCGGGCGAGGGCCCCGGCGTCGCGTACGTCGGCGCGGGCGTATTCGACGACGGAGCCGGCCGCTCGCAAGGTCCTCAGGCTGTCGCGGATCTCCCGCTCGTTGAGGAGCCCGCGGTAGGCTCGCTCCAGCTCGGCGGGAGCCTCGCGGCCCGCGAGGCGACCGCCCTGGAGGAGCGCCGCCTTGATCTCGGCGGCCGTCTCCAGACCCCGCGTGAGCGGGTCCTCGGCGTCGGCCGGCGGCGGGCTCGAGCCGACGAGCAGGAGCGTCGGACGCCAGCGGAGGGCCAACTCCTCGCAGACGCCCGCCGTGATTCCCCGGGCACCGCCGGTGACGAGGACCG
Organism: Planctomyces sp. SH-PL62; assembly: GCF_001610895.1. Classification (NCBI taxonomy): domain Bacteria; kingdom Pseudomonadati; phylum Planctomycetota; class Planctomycetia; order Planctomycetales; family Planctomycetaceae; genus Planctomyces; species Planctomyces sp. SH-PL62. The sequence goes on from NZ_CP011273.1 coordinate 3,824,049, forward strand.
GCTCGCCGGGCGCGAGCGAAAGCAACGACGCCGACCTGTCGAGCGCGGCCGGGATGGTCCGCAGCCGGATGCGGCGGCCGTCGCGGTAGCCCACCTCCGGCCAGCCGTCGTCCGAGAGGGCCTCGGCCGCCAGGATCTCGGCGAGGCGGGCGACGGCCTCGCCGGGGTCGAGGTCGACCACGCGGGTGCGCACCGCGGGCAGCTCGCGAGCCAGGGTCTTCAGCAGGCCGGCGACGCCTCCCTGGCCGGGGAAGAAATCGTCGGGGGCCGACCCGGTCGCCGCGAATGCGCCGCCCATTGCGGTCGCCGCGATCAGACAAGCCCCGCCGTTGAGAGCGGCCCGTTCGAGGTCGTCCGACGCGGCGCGGGCCAGCAGGAAGAGGCTCTTCACATCGGCCCCCATGCGGCGTCCCCACTCGCCGGGGTCCAGGCCCGGGGGCTTCCCGGCCCGGAGCGGCAGGGCGTGGACGACGCCGGCGATCGGACCCGTCTCGCGGGCCGCGTCGAGCGCGGCGGCGATGGACACCGGCGACGTAAAATCGACCCCCTCGGTCGAGAGGATCTTCACGGCCCGCCCCCCGGCGCGGATGGTCTTCCCCAGGGCCTGGGCCACGCCGCGGCCGTCGTCGGTCAGCACGACGACGCCGCCGCGCATCAGGCCGTCCGGCTCGCCGTCGAGCGCGGCGTCGACGGCCTCCAGGGTGGACCGTCGCACGGCCGAGGCCGACCCGCCGGCGGGCGCAGGCGTCTCCCCCGAGGGCTGCGGCTCCCGAGGGGCGGGGCGGCGGACCTCGACCGCCGCCGAGGCGCGGTCGACGATCTCTCGGAGCGTCCGGGCTCGCGAGAGGGAGTCCATCAACGAGGCGTCGTCGGCCGATTCGAGGCCGGCGACCGACTCGCGGAGCGTCCCGAGGATCTCGATCCGCTTGATCGAATCGATGCCGAGGTCGGCTTCCAGGTCCAGGTCGAGCTTGAGCATCTCGGCCGGGTAGCCCGTCCGTTCGCGCACGATCGCCACCAGGCGTTCGGAAATCGCCTCGGGCCCCATGGCCGTCGCCGCCGGCGTTTCGGGGACCGCCGCCGCCCGGGCGGCCTGGACGACGGGCGTCGGCCTGGCGGGCGTCCGGTCGTACGCTTCGAGGCCGCGTCCGGCCGGCGGGGGCGTCGCCTGCACGGGGTGGGGGGCGTCGACCGCCCGCGTCGGCCTCCGGCCCAGGTAGGCGAGCATCGTCGCCTCTTGCGTCGCCAGGAAGGCTCGCATCGTCTGCTGGAACGCTTCCATGACGCGGGCCGCGCCCGGATCCAGTGGGGTGGCGGGGGCCGCCGCCTCGGGGCGAGGTGTGCCGTTCGGGGCTTCGACCGGAAGGGGCGCGTCGTGACCATTCCCCCGGCCGTTTGCGGAAGGCCTGGGCCCGTCGGTCCGGTACTGGTCCATGAGCGCCTCGGGGCCGTGCCGCCCGTTCGCGGGCCCAGTCGCCCGGCGACCGTCGCGTGGAGGGGCGGTGTCGAAGAAGTCGGCGGACTGGCCGAGCCGCCTCGGCTCCGGCGCGCCGAGGGGCCGGGACCGACTGCCGTTGACGAGCCAGGTGGAAGGGGACGGCGCCGGCGAGCCGTCGCCGATCGGCGGGCGCTCGGGGTCGATGCGCCGCGCGTCCCGCCCGGCCGTGAGTCGCGCGGGACGGAAGACGACGCCCGCGGCGGCGAGCTTTGCAAGCGCCTTCAGGAGGGCAGGGACGCCAGGGCGCCCCGGGGCGTCCGTCGAGACCGCGCGATGCGGTCGGTCGCCGAGGATCGACCCCACCATCGCGCCGAGAGCCGCTCCGGGCCCGACCTCGACGAAGACGCGTGCGCCCGCCGCGTGCATGGCCTCCACCATCTCGGCGAAGCGGACCGGCGACGCGAGATGCTCGCCGAGGCGGTCGGCGACGGCGAGCGGGTCGGCCGGGTGGGGGGCGGCGTCGAGGTTCGAATAGACCGGGAGTTCGGGCGAGGCGGAGAGGTGCAGTCGGGCCGACTCGGCCAAAGGCCTCCCGGCGGGGGCGACGGCCTCGGAGTGGAAGGCGCAGGCGACCGGCAGCTCGGCGACGCGGAGCCCGTGCGAGCGGGCGCGCCCGGCGACCCGGTCGATGCCCTCGCGAGGGCCCGAGACGACGGTCTGCTTCGGCCCGTTGAGGTTGGCGATCACGACGCGATCGTCGGGGTCGAGCAAAGCGGCGACGGCCTCGGGACCGCCGGCGATGGCGGCCATCGCGCCGGGGCTCGCGACCGCGGCCTCGGCCATGAGCCGGCCCCGGGCCTCGGCGAGCGTCGCGAGGCCTTCGGCCCCCATCGCGCCGGCCGCGTGCAGCGCGACGAGCTCGCCGAAGCTGTGCCCCCCGAGGACGTCCGCCTCCACCCCCAGGGCGTCCAGGAGCCGAAGCATCCCGACGCAGGCCGCGCCGATGGAGGGCTGGGCCGCGTCGGTCGCGGTCAGCTCGCGACGGGCCCGATCGCAGGCGGCGGCGTCGAGCGCCGGGGGAGGGAAGATCCGGGGCGTGACCGGCATGCGCCCCTCGGCCCGCAGGGCGGCGTCGAACGCCTCGTAGGCCTCGCGCACCTCCGGGAAGGTCGCGGCGAGGTCGCCGAGCATCTCCAGCGACTGCGAGCCCTGGCCGGGGAAGAGGAACGCCACCCCAGCGTCGTTGAAGGCCGGGCACGCCGCGTACTCGATCCCTCGGGGGTCGCTCAGGGAGTCGCGCCCGGAGGAAACCGCCTCGCGGGCGGCCGCGAGCTTGGCCTTGAGGTCGTCGAGCGAGGAGGCGACGATCGCCAGCGTCGGCCGCGACGTGGCGGCCGGATCGAAGCGGTCGGCCAGCGACCGCGCGAGGTCGCGGAGCCTCGGGGCGGCGCCCTCGGCCAGCGACCGCTCCAGCCGTTCGAGCGATGCGGCCAGGGTCGCGGACGTCTCGGAACGCCAGAGGAGCAGCTCGGCGGGCCATTCGCGCGAGGCCGCCGGCGCGGGCGTCAGATTGCGATCGTACGCCTCCAGCACGGCGTGGAAGTTCGTCCCGCCGAACCCGAAGGCGCTGACGCCCGCCCTCCGCGGTCCCGTCGCGTCGTCGTGGAACCACGGGCGCAGCTCGGTGCTGACGCGCAGGGGGCCGTCGGCGAGGTCAGCCCTCGGGTTGACCACGTCGACCCCGGCCGTGGGGGGCAGGATCTTGTGGTGGAGCGCCAGCGAAGCGTTGATCAGACCCGCGATCCCCGCCGCGCACTTCGTGTGCCCGATCATCGACTTCACCGAGCCCACGGCGCAGGACGCCGCCGCGGCGCCCGCCTCGCGGAGCAGCCCGGCGAGGGCGTTCATCTCGACGACGTCCCCCACGGCCGTCCCGGTGCCGTGGGCCTCCACGTAGCCGATCGTCGCGGGGTCCACGCCCGACTTCGCATAGGCGCGGCGCAGGGCCCGGGTCTGGCCATCCACGTTTGGTGCCGTCAGCCCGCGGGCGCGGCCGTCGCTCGACGAGCCGACCCCTTTGATCACGGCGTAGATCCGGTCGCCGTCGCGCTCGGCGTCGGCCAGCCGCTTGAGCACCACGACGCCGACCCCCTCGCTGATGACGATCCCGTCGGCCGTCGCATCGAACGGGCGGCAGCGGCCGCGCGGGGAGAACGCATGGGTCTTGCTGAAGGCCAGGTAGGTGTGCGGGTTCTGGACCGTGTCGGCCCCGCCGAGGATGACCATGTCCGCCGCGCCGGTCTCCAGCTCGCGGACGGCCAGCGCGGCCGCGGCCAGCGACGACCCGCAGGCGGCGTCGACGGTGTAGTTCGAACCTCCGAGGTCGAACCGGTTCGCCACCCGGCCGGCGGCGACGTTCAGCAGGAAGCCGGGGAACGAGTCCTCGGTCCACTCGGGCAGCAGGGGCGCGGCCGCCTCGCGGACCGCCCTCGCCGCCTCCGGGGCCACGGATTCGAGCATCGGGAGGTAGGAGCGGAACGCATACCCCATCGCCAATTGGGCCGCCCCGCCCCCCATCCCCAGGACCACGGCCGTCCGATCGCGGGGGAAGGGACGGTCGGCGTACCCGGCGTCTTCCAGGGCTTCGCGGACGGCCTCCAGGACGAGCAGCTGGACCGGCTCCACCGAAGGCAGGCTCGACGGCGGCATCCCGTAGCGGAGCGGGTCGAAGGGGACGTCCGGCACGAAGCCGCCCCACCTGGAAACGACCTTGTCCGGGGCCTTCGGGTCGGGGTCGTAATAAATCCGCCAGTCCCACCGATCGGGGGGGATCTCGGCGATCGAGTCCACCTTCTGGAGCGTCCGCTCCCAGAACGTGCGGGCGTCGCCGGCGCCCGGCATCACGGCGGAGAGGCCGACGATCGCAACGTCTGAAGGCGTGGCGGGCGGGGGAGTCGATGCGGCTTCCGCGACGGCCTCGGCGAGCACGACGTCGCAGCCATCCGCGATCGCGCCGTGCAGGTCGGCGATCGTCGTGACGCTCTCGCGCAGGGAGGCGACCTGGCCGAGCATGTAGGCCCCGCGATCGTACTGGCCGGCCTCGTCGACGGGGACGAGCGGCGACGCGGCGTCGCCGACGCGCTCCATCCCCTTGGTGGCGATCCGCAGCCGCCCCGCGTTGAGGTTCTCGAGTCGAGAGCGGATCTCCTCGGCCGTCCGGCCCTCGGCGGCGAGCCGGCGTCGTGCGTCCGCGAAGGCGTCGGCGAACGGCGAGGGGCCTACGCGGATCTCGTGGCCCGGGCCGGTCTCCAGCAGGACCGTCCCCCGGCAGCGGATCGCCTCGGCCTGGAACTTGGGCACGATCGCGCCGGTCCTCACGGCCTCCTCGGTGAAGAGATAGGCCGTGCCCAGCAGGACGCCCACCTTCGCGCCCAGGGCTGCGAGCGGGGCGGCGATCGCCGCAACGGCCGCCGACGATCGGGCGTCGTGGACGCCGCCGGCGAACAGGATGTAGAGTTCCTCGGCCGGGGTACCCCGGTCGACGGCTTCCAGGAGCGCGGCGACGGCCTGCTCCCAGAGGACCAGGCTCGACCTGGGCCCGACGTGGCCCCCGCACTCGCGGCCTTCGAGGACGAACCGCCGCGCGCCGGCCTGCAACTGCTGCGCGAGCAGGCCGGGCGAGGGGGCGTGCAGGTACGTGCGGATCCCCGCGTCTTCCAGCTCGCGGGCCTGGTCGGGCCGGCCGCCGGCGATGAGGGCGAACGGCGGGCGGGCCTCGCGGACCGCTTCGATCTGCTCGCGCCGCAGCTCGGGCCCGATGAAGCCGAGCACGCCCACGCCCCAGGGGCGACCATCGAGACGCGCCCGGACGTCTTCCAGCAGGTCACGCACCTCGGCCCCGCGGAGCATCGCCAGCGCGAGGAAGGGCAGGGCCCCGCCGGCGGCCACCGCGTCCGCAAAGGCGGCGCGATCGCTGACCCGCGTCATCGGCCCCTGCACGATCGGGTAGGTCGTGCCATGCGCCTCCGCCAGGGGCGAGCCGGCGGCCATCGGGCGCAGCGATCGCGACTGCTCGAGGCCGGTCTCGATCGCCTCGGCGACGGCCCGGACGATCCCGCCGGTCGTCACGTGGCGCCGCGCGAGGCGGGCGGCGAACGCCGCGTCCTGGCCGATCGGCCAGAGTCGCCCCGACGCCCAGCCGATCGCGTCTCGCCCCAGGGATTCGGCCCGGCCGGGGACGAGGGGACCCGGCCGCGCGTGCACGCGGGCCTCCGCGCCGTCCGCGAGCCGGACGAGCGAGGTTTCGGAGCCGTCGAGCCGCGCGATCGCCTCGCGCGTCGTCTCGTCCAGCGGGCTTTCCTTCGCCAGCAACAGCCCGCCGTCGAGGACGACGCCCGCGGCGCCCGCGGCCACGCAGCCGGCCGCCGAGAACGGGCCGATCCCGCCACGGACCCAGGCGGGCGCCCCGCCGTCGGCGAGTACGGCCTGCAGCAGGACGAACGAGGATTCGACGCCACATCGACCGCCGGCCTCGTTGCCGACGAGGATCACCCCCGCCGCCCCGGCCTCGCTGGCTCGCCTCGCCTGCGTGCGGTCGGTCGCCTCGAACAGGGCGGCCCGGCCCGCCGCGGCGATCCGCCTGGACGCGGCTTCCCACCTCGCGTCGTCGCCGCCGACGACGCAGACGACGTCGGCCTGCGGCGGGAGCGAGGCGAGCCACGCGTCGTCCACCGCGGTCGGATCGATGCGAATCCCGACCCGGCCTCCCAGCGCCGCGGCCCGCTCGACGGCGGTCTTCGCCGACCCGGGCTCGACGCCCTCGAGGTCGAGGATTCCCAGGGCTCCGGCACGCGAGGCGGCGATCGCGATCGCCGCCCCGTCCGTCCCGCTCGGGGCCGTCGCCAGGATACGTGGCAGGGGTCGGCTCATTGTCGAAGTCGATTCCTCTGGGACGTCGCGAGACGCGCGTTTCGGCTGCTCCTCCTTACGTTGTCGACTGGGTGGAGATGCAGGCTTGAAGAATTGAACGTCCAGCAAAGTCCGTGCCGGCTCCGGCGAGCGGCGATCGGGCTCGGGGAGAGGTTCAAGGCCGAGGCTTGAGGAGCTCGCGGCGCATCCGGCGGACCTGATCCTGGGCGATCAGACCGAGCTTGGATCGCAGAATCGGGGCGCCGTCGAACCAGGCGGTCGGCTCGGCGAAAGCGAAGTGGGCTTCCACCAGGACGGCGTCCTTTTCCCCCTCGAGCCGAGTCAGCTTGACGTAGCCCAGGCCCCCCAAGTAAGGGGAGGGAGGACCCGTTACGTCCCCGGTCGCCGTCAGCTTGATCGTGGACCAGCGGTTCCCCAGAGGTGGGTCGATGCCGAAAGCCGGGTCGGTCCGGGAGGCCAGGATCAGCGAGTCGGCCGATCGGGAAGCGACGACTCGGTCGGTCGACTCGACGGCGATCCGATCGAGGAGCCTCCCGCTGGAATGGGAGAGCCACTCGCGGCCCTCGGCCGGCGGAGGTGAGATTTCCGGGGCTTCCTCGGGAGTGAGGAGGCGGACCTGGAACCGCATGTTGGCCGCCTCCACGGATTCGCCGCGGGACCCGCGAAGGGCCTCCGCGGGGTCGATGGCGTCGAGATCGACCCCGCGGAGGACGAAGTACAGATCGCCCGAGCGGACGACGGCGCCCTCGACCTTCCGATCCCGCAGCCGGAGCCTGTGCGGGGCCGAGACGGAAGCCTGGAGCATCTCGTCGGCCCCCCGCTTCGACCCGGCGACCTCGACGAGCGCGGCCCGCTGGGCCTCGGCCGAATCCCCGTCGCGGAAGGTCGGCTCGGGGAGCCTCTCGCGACCCTCCACCGCCAGGCCCTCCTCGATCGAGGCGCGGAGGACGGCGTTGCGGTCGTGAGAAGGCAGCTCGGGCGCGGCCTGCCCCAGCGCGGCCAGCAGTAGGACGTGATACATCGCGCGATTTCTCCCGGCGGGAGGGTTCTCGGGGAAAGTCCGATCGGCGGGGAGCCGATAATCCTCGTTGAAGGTATCCTACGCGAACGGAGGGGAGCATGCGGGAGACGGTCGGCGAACATCGTGCGGCGGCCATCGCGCTGATCGCGCTGATCGGCCTGGCCGGCGGGACCGTCGGCTGCGCGACGATCCCAATCCAGGGCCTCGTCGAGACGCGAACGGCGTTCGACGGCCGGGTCGCCGCGACCGTAGAGGGGCCGATCAAGGTGGAGATCCCGCCGGCCACCGATCCCGGACCGATGGTCGCCGTGCCCGTGAGGGCGGGACGGTCGGCGGAACGCATCGGGATCGTCGACGTGGACGGCCTGATCCTGAACCAGAACCTCGCCGGCCTGTACTCGGTCGGCGAGAACCCGGTCGCCGCCTTCCGCGAGAAGCTGGAGGCCGCCGCGGCCGACCCCTCGCTCCGGGCGGTCGTGCTGCGGATCAACAGCCCCGGCGGCAGCGTGACCGCCTCCGACATCCTCGCCGAGGAGCTGCGACGGTTTCGCGAGGCGACCGGCCGCCCGGTGGTCGTCTCCCTGATGGACCTGGCGACCTCCGGAGCCTATTACGTCGCCGTGGGCGGCGACCGCATCATCGCCCACCCCACCACCGTCACCGGCGGCATGGGGGCGCTCATCAATCATTTCAACCTCCAGGACGCCTCCGCCCAGCTCAACGCACGCTCCGGGGCGGTGAAGGCCGGGCCGAAGATCGAGATGGGATCCTACAACGGCCCCTTGCCGGACGACGACGTGGAGCTGCTGCAGGAGATGGTCGACGGCTTCCGAGGCCGGTTCCGCGAGCGCGTCGCCCATCATCGAAAGTGGATGACGCCGGCCGACTTCGAGGCGATCGACGACGGCCGGGTCGTCGCCGCCGAGAAGGCCCTGAAGCTCCACATGGTCGACCGCCTCGGCTACGTCCACGACGCCCTCGACGAGGCCGAGTCGCTCGTCGGGATCCAGGGCTGCGAGGTGGTGATCTTCCAGCGGCGGGGGTATCCGGCCCATTCGCTCTACGCGATCACGCCGGCCCCGGTCGACGGCGGGCTCGTCCCCTTCAGTCTCCCCGGGCTCGACCGGGCCAAGCTGCCGACCTTCCTGTACCTCTGGCAGCCCGACCCGACCATGCTGAGGCTCGGCGGGCGTTGACGGCCGGGGCCGAGCCGGGAGAATGGCCCGTCCTGGTGACGGGCGCCGGCGGCTTCATCGGCGGACACGTCGCCCGCGGGCTGGCGGCGGCCGGCCACCGGGTCGTCGGGCTGGCTCGGAGGCCGCCTCGGGTCGAGCCGGCCGACCCGGCGATCGATTGGCGGATCGGCGACCTGCGCGAGCCGGACGTCCGCCGCGGGGCGCTCCGCGGCGTCAGGGGGGTGGTCCACGCGGCGGGCTGGGTCAGCCTCGGCGCGGACCCGACCGGGGAGTCGCGCGTCGTCAACGTCGAGGCCACGCGCGGCCTGCTCGCCGACGCCGCCGCGGCCGGCGTCGAGCGGTTCGTCTACACCTCGACCCTCCACACCCTTGCCGCAGGGACCGCCGAGGAGCCAGCCGACGAGGCGACCCCGTGGAATCTCCGGACGGTCGACGCCCCGTACTCGCGGACCAAGCGCGAGGCCGAAAGGCTGACGCTCGACGGCTTCAAGGGGACCGCCGGAGTGGTCGTCTGCCCCGGAATGGCGATCGGGCCGCGGGACCTCAAGCCGACCTCGACTCGGGTCCTCCTCATGATGGCCGCGGCCCGCTGCGTCTTCCTGCCCGGCGGGGGCATACCGGTCGTCGACGCGGAGGTCGTCGCGAGGGCCCATCGCATGGCACTCACGGAGGGCGAGGCCGGCTCCCGCTACGCGGTCGTCGGGCCGTACCTGAGCTACCGAGAGATGGCCCGGCTGGTGGCGCGCCTCGCCGGCCGGCCCCGGCTGGTCGGCCCCGTCCCCGACGCATTCGAACGCCCGCTGGTCGCCCTGGCCCGCGCGCTGGGGCGCGGCAAGGCGGGAGACGGATTCTCGGCCGCCGCGGTGGCCGGCGGCTTCCTGCGTCTCCACGTCAGCGGCGCCCGGGCCGACCGCACCTTCGGACTGACGCATCCGCCGCCGATCCGATCAATCTACGGCGCCCTCGAAGACGCCCGGCGATCCGGCCGAGCCCCCTGGCTCCACCTCCGCGATCCCGAGGCCCCGCCGCCGGACTGATACGGCCTCGATTTGGTTTTGACGCCGCCCGCGCGTGCGGAAGCCGCGCCACAGCTTCACGATCAGGTTCAGCTCGGGCGAGTCCGGCGGCAGGCGGATGGCAAGACCTTCGCCGAGCGCTCCGACGCCCTGGCGACGAGGGGGCCCCCGTCCCGGATCGACGCCGCGTGGACCTCCGGGGCGAGTCGACGCGAGAACTCGGCGAGGAAGACCTCGATCGCCTGGGCGTCCAGTCCGGGCGTGATGACCTCGGGCATCGCCCCGGCCGCCGGGCAGGCGGCGATCACCCGAGGGTGCTCGTCTTGCGACTGGCGCACGGCCGTCGGCGGCCGTTGACGGGCTGGGGCGACGTCGAGTGGCCCGAGCTGTTCCGGCGGTTTGGGCGCGTCCGGGGGCGCTCGTAGTCCCTATTTCGTGGAGGGCGTCCAGACACGCCCGAGGGTACGAGAATCGACTCCGAGTTCTTGAGGGCTGATCGCGCCGTCAAACAGGTAGTCTCGGAATTCTGGGCGATTGGCTGCGCTTTTGCATTGCCCAGCTTAAGCCTCACACGCGAGAGGCTGGGCGGTGCTCGCGGATTCGCATCCCAGTTTAAGACCTGGGTCGGACGCGTCGGGGGTCGCTCTGCGTAACTCGTCTCCTATGGGTCCCCGACATGAGCGCCGAGCCGGCCAGCCCCTCACCGACCGAGATGATGAAGCAGATCCCGTACGTCCTGCGTCGACACCGCTATCTGCCGGGGTTGGGCAAGTTCATCGCCTATTACGCCGCCTACCTCGCGCTCGTCATCGGGGCCGTCGTCTTGCCGGGGTGGCCGGTCAAGGCCTTCTGCGTCGTGGCTGCGTCGCTGACCATCGCGGGCCTCTACGTCCTCGGCCACGACGCGGGCCACGGCAGTCTGGTTCCGGGCTACCGCCTGAACCGATGGCTCGCCCGCCTGGCGTTCCTGCCGGCCTACGCCCCGCTCTCATCCTGGCACCGCGCCCATGTGCTCCTGCACCACAACTTCCTCCGCGTGCGCGGCAAGGACATGGTGTGGATGCCCTGGTCGCTCGAGGATTATCACGCGGCGTCGATCTGGAGGCGGGGCTGGTATCGTTTTCTGCGGACGCTGCCGGGACTGTCCTTCTACTGGACGCTGGGCAACTGGTTCCCCTACCTGCTATTCCCGCCCGGCACCGCGCTCGGCCCTCGGTTGAAGCAGTTCCACCTGGACAGGGCCCTCGTCCTCGGCTTCGCCGGCGTCCTGTTCGGCGCCTTGAGCCTGGTGGCCCACGCCGCCGAGGCGTGGCCCTGGGCCGAGCCCGTGGGCTCTGCGGGAGTCGTCCTCCTCGCCCTTGTCGCGCCCTACCTCTGCTGGACGTGGCTGGTGGGCCTGGTCGACCTGGTGCACCACACGCACCCGCGATCCATCTGCTTCGCTGACTCGTCCGAGTGGGACTATTACGACGCCGCCGTGAGGAGCACCGTGCACGTGATCCTGCCGTTCGGGCTCCACTGGCTGGCGAACAACATCCTGGAGCACAACGCCCACCACGTCGATCCGCGCGTGCCGCTGCACAACCTCCCGGAGGCCCAGGGCCGCCTGGAGGCCGCCTACCCCGAGGACATCCACGTCGAGCACCTGACCCTGGGATACACGCTGTGGCTCTTCCGGACGTGCAGGCTCTACGACTACGAGCGGCGGCGGTGGCTCGATTACGACGGCACGCCGACCAGCGAAGCCATGCGGCCCACGGCCCTGGGGGCGATCGGCCGTTCCTGACGTCAAGGCGCCCCGCATCCGCTCGCGCTCCGAGCTTCCGACTTCGAAGCGGGCGACGTGGACGTCGTCGTCGACAGGCCCAGGGCCAGCCGGAACAAGTTCGAGTTCGACGAGGAGCAGGGCCGGGAGCGGGCGGGTCGGCCGAGATCCTCGATCATGCCGACGCTCGAGCCCGATCCTTCGCCCCCTTCCATCCGCCTCGAGGACCATTTCGCAAGTCTCACGCCCACCGGACGATCAGCCTCGGGGCGATCTCCGGCGGCGCCACGATCAGGCCTATGGTCCGGGTACGGCGGCCAGGCGAACTCGCCCCTGCCAGGGACGCCACGGCTCATCTCGCGTCCGACTTCATCTTCCCGTCGAGGTCCCGCGCCACGATCCCGATCGGCATCGCCTCGTTGAACGCGGGCCTACGCTTCGTCCCCTCGTCGGTCGTTTCACGCCCTGGCAGCGTGTCGCCCCCAATGGTTCTGGCCGACGAAATCCGCCATCACCCCAGATGCTGCTTGAAGAACGCGATCGTCCGCTCCCAGGCGAGCTCGGCCGCCTGCTTGTCGTAGCGCGGGGTCGTGTCGTTGTGGAACCCGTGGTTGACATTCGGGTAGATGTGCGTCTCGTACTTCTTGCCCGAGGCCTTGAGCGCCGTCTCGAAGCCGGGCCAGCCCTCGTTGACCCGGGCGTCCAGGCCGGCGTAGTGGATCAGGAGCGGAGCCTCGATCCTGGGCACGTCCTCGGCCCGAGGCTGGCGGCCGTAGAAAGGTACCGCCGCCGCGATCGTCGCCGGGATGCGCACGGCGAGCGCGTTGACCATGCCGCCGCCGAAGCAGAAGCCGACCGCGCCGACCTTGCCGGTCGAATTCGGGTGGGCTTTGAGGAACTCGGCACCCGCGATGAAGTCCTCCGTCATCTCCTCGGAATTGCGCTTCGCCTGCATGGCGCGGCCCTGGTCGTCATTGCCGGGGTATCCGCCGAGCGGCGTCAGCGCGTCGGGGGCCAGCGCCAGGAAGCCTGCGACGGCTAGCCGCCTCGCGACGTCCTCGATGTACGGGTTCAGGCCGCGATTCTCGTGGATGACGAGGACGGCCGGATACCTCGCTTCGGCCTTCGGGCGGGCGAGCAGCCCCTTGATCTTGCCGCCGCCTTTGGGCGACTCGTAGGTGACGTACTCGGCGTGGATCCGCTCGTCGCCGGGCGCGACCTGCTGCGCAAGGGCGTAATTCGGGCTGAGCCGCTCGATCAGCGCCTCGGCGGTGAACCCCGCGACGGCGAAGGTCGCCGCCCGCCGGGCGAACTCGCGGCGGTCCATGCGTCCATGGGCATAATCGTCGTAAAGGTCGAGCAGTTCCTGGTCGAAATCCTGGGCTCGTTCTCTGGCCATGGGAATCGCTCCTGCAGGGCGGCGTGGTCAGCCAGGGATTGTCGCCGATGCAGGAGGAAGCGGCAAGCGGCCGGGCTCGACGCCGGTTGCACGTCCGCTCGGTCAGGATCGGTCCGACTTCGAAAACGAAGACGCCCCGTGCCGGGAGCCGGCCGGGGCGTCTGGGTCGATAGTTGGACGACGGCGTGGAATCCACATGACGGCGACGTGCGTACAACCTACGCACAACTGATCCGCCAAGGAGTTACGTCGATTGTCCCTAAAGAGTGCCGGAGACAGGACTTGAACCTGCACGGGCATGGTTAGCCCACTAGCCCCTCAAGCTAGCGTGTCTGCCAATTCCACCACTCCGGCTTTGGAGTGTTTCACTCGTCGAGTGAGGACTTATTGTGCGGCGGCGCGGCCTGATTGTCAACAAGGAACCGGAAGAACCTAGGATCGCTCGACTTGCGGCGGTCGGCTGCGATACGATCGGGGGCTGCTGGTCCTGATTGGCGGAGGAGATCGCTCATGACGACGTTGTGGAGCCGGCTCGGGTTTCGGAAGCCCGCGACCGAGCCCCTGGCGATCACGGTCTATTCCCGCCAGGGGTGCGGTTGCTGTCACAAGGCGATCGGCCTGCTGGAGGGCTTTCGGGGGCGTTATCGCCTCCGGATCGAGGAGGTCGATGTCGACGAGTCGCCGGAGCTGAAGGCCCGATACGGGATGGAGGTCCCGGTCGTCGCGGTCGACGGCCGGGTCCGATTCCGGGGGGTGGTCAACCCGGCGATGCTGGAGCGGCTGTTGCGGGCCGAGGCGCCGAAGGCGGCCGGGCCGGAGCGATGAAGCCGTTCCCTTAGTCGGTCAGGCCACGGGCCGCGCGGGGGAGGGGGCCACGACCACGTTGAGGGCCTCGGCCCTCCACCCGTCCTCGTCGTGGACGAGTTCGTTGATCGAGGCGAAGTCGATGGCGATCCGGTCGAAATCGGCCGGAGTGTGGCCGGGGAGGAGTCCGAGCAGGGCGACGCGGATCACGATCCCGTGGACGACCACGATGAACCGGCCGTTGGGATGTCGCGCCTGGAGATCGGCGAAGATCGGCAGGACGCGGCGGCCCATCGCGGCGAACGACTCGCCGCCGGGGTGGGTGAATTCGAGGTCGCCCGCGATCCAGCGTCGCTTCGACTCCTCGTACACGCCCCAGCCTTCCTCGCGGCCTTGGCCGCTCAGCGGTCCGATCCGGCGCTCGTGGAGCTCGGGGACGACGACGGGCGTCAGGCCGAGCGCCTCGGCGATCGGCGTCGCGGTGGCGATCGCCCGGCTCATCCCGGAGCAGTAGACGGCCTCGGCGCCGCTCGTGGCGAGGTGGTCGGCCAGCATCCGGGACTGGCGCTCGCCCCAGGGGCTCAGGCCGATATCGGATTCGGCTCCGTGAAAGATGTTCGGCGCCGAGGTCTCGGCGTGTCGAATCAGGAACATACCGCTTTCCTGCACTGTCTTGCTCCCAGACGGACCAGCGAGAAACAATGAGGAGGGGCCCAGGCCCCCCTCGCCGCGCGCCGGGCTCGACGATCGAGTCGGGCGTGCCGGGCGACGTCCGCATCGACGCCGGCCGACCGCTCGGGCCGGTCGTCAATCCTTCACTCAAGGTAACGCCATGACCGCCGACGGGAACACCCTCGACCTCGCCCACCACCCGGGCAAATATCGCACGATCCTGTTGTTCGGCATGCCAGGCAGCGGCAAAGGGACCCAGGGATCGGTGCTCGGCCAGCTCCCCGACCTGGTCCACATCTCGATGGGGGACGTCTTCCGCAAGATCCCCAAGCTGGGGAAGATCGGCGCGGAGATCGAGAGCTACACGTCGGTCGGGAAGATGGTCCCCGACGACCTGACGGTCCGCATCTTCGAGCGCCACGTCAAGATCCTGGAATTGCAGGAATTCTTCATCCCCGACCACCACACCCTGATCCTCGACGGCCTCCCCCGCAGCTACGCCCAGGCCGAGCGGCTCGATTTCCTACTTAACGTGGTCCAGATCTTCCACCTGAAGATCCAGGACAAGAAGCTCGCGATGAAGCGGCTTCGGTCCCGCGCCATGCTGGAGAACCGCCTCGACGATATGAACGAGGAGGTCATCAATCGACGCTTGAACACGTACTATGAAGAAACCGTCAGGACGCTCAGCTTCTACCCGCCCGAACTGGTCTACGAGGTCGATGCCGGTCAGGACATGATCGACGTTCTCAAGGACGTCGTCGACCGGCTCTCCGAGATCAAGCGATTCGCGAAGCCTCCGGCCGCCGCCGTGCGGGACGCCACCTCGACCACCACCTCGTCCTGATCGCCGGCCCCTCGACCGACGGCCCCCCGGCCGTCGGCCTTCACCGCGGCCGTCCTTCCTCCGCCACGACGCCCCCTCGCAGGAGAGCCGATGCCCATGGCGCACGCCCCATCTTCGCCGGCCGACGCCGATCCGTCGAAGTCCTTCCGACCCTACGTCCCCGCCGATCAGGAGCCCGCCGAGCTGACGTTCCGGGCGGTCGCGCTCGGGTCGTTGCTGGGGGTGGTCTTCGGGGCCTCGTCGCTCTACCTGTTCCTCAAGGTGGGCATGACCGTCTCGGCGTCGATCCCGGTCGCCGTGCTGGCGATCACGATCTTCCGGGGTCTCTCCTACGCCTTCGGCCTGCGCCGGGCGACGATCCTCGAGAACAACGTCGTGCAGACGGCCGGCTCGGCGGGGGAGTCGATCGCGTTCGGCGTCGGGGCCACGATGCCGGCCTTGATGCTCCTGGGATACGACCTGGAGTGGTCGCGGGTGATGCTCGTCTCGGTGCTCGGCGGCCTGCTGGGCATCCTGATGATGATCCCCCTGCGCAAGGCGTTCATCGTCAAGCAGCACGGGACCTTGCCGTACCCCGAGGGGACCGCCTGCGCCAAGGTGCTGATCGTCGGCGAGCACGGCGGCTCGAACGCCCGTACGGTCTTCCTGGGCTTCGGACTGGGGGCGATCTACAAGGTCTTGATGCAGGGTCTGAAGCTCTGGCCGGAGGGATGGGATCGGGCGATCACCGGGATCAAGGGCTATAACAAGGCCGTCGTGGCGATCGAGCCCGACCCGACGCTCCTGGGCGTCGGCTATATCATCGGCCCCCGGATCGCCGCGGTCATGGTCGGCGGCGGCCTGCTGACCTCCTTGATGCTCGTGCCGATGATCGCCTACTTCGGCGAGGAACTGCCGGGCGTCCTCCCTCCCGGCCAGGCCCGGATCGCCGAGATGGGCCCGGGGGCCATCGCCGGGCAATACGTCCGCTACATCGGCGCGGGGGCCGTGGCCACCGGCGGCATCCTGAGCATGCTCAACGCCCTGCCGCTGATCTTCTCGTCGATCGCCGGCAGCCTGCGAGCATTGAAGTCCGCCGAGCGCTCGACCGAGAACGGCGTGCAGGGGACTCCCCGTACCGACCGCGACATCCCGATGCCCCTGGTGCTCCTGGGGACGCTCGGCCTGGTCGCTCTGATCGCGTCGTCGAACCTCATCCCGGCCGACGCCTCGGGCCGGATCGCCGGCGCATTCCTGATCGTGCTGTTCGGCTTCCTGTTCGTCACGGTCAGTTCGCGGATCACCGGCGTCATCGGCTCGTCGTCGAACCCGATCTCCGGGATGACGATCGCCACGCTGCTGCTGACCTGCCTCATCTTCGTGATGCTCGGCTGGGTGGGGGGCGAATACCGGCTGATCGCGCTCTCCATCGCCGCCATCGTCTGCATCGCCTCGTCCAACGGCGGCACGATCTCCCAGGACCTCAAGACGGGCTATCTCGTCGGCGCGACCCCCTGGCGGCAGCAGGTGGCGATCTTGATCGGCGCCTTGCTCTCCGCCGTCGTCATGGGCGGTACGCTGCTCTGGCTGAACGACGCCTACACCACCGTCTCGAACCGCCCCGAGGACCTCCCGACCGCCGTCTTCGACGTCTCGAAGCTCACGGAGACGGACACCCACGAGGGCCGCGAGTTCAAGGTCTTGCGCCTCACCGCCCCCATCGAGGGCGCCCTCCCCGGGACCTACCTCGTCGACGAAGCCGGCAAGGCGCAGTGGATCAGGGACGCGGGGATCGGCGGCCGGCTGGACCACTCCACGAGCGGCGAGCCGGTCAAGAAGTTCAACCCACCCCAGCCCCGGCTGTTCGCGACGATCATCGACGGCATCATGTCCGGCGACCTCCCCTGGGGCCTCGTGATCCTGGGCGCCGTCCTGGCGATCGTCGTCCAGCTCGCGGGGGTCTCGTCGCTGGCGTTCGCGGTGGGGGTGTACCTGCCGCTCTCCACGACCCTGCCGATCTTCGTCGGCGGCCTCGTCCGCCTGCTGGTCGACCGCGCCCGGAACTTCTCCGCCGCCGACTCCGAGACCAGCCCCGGCACCATGATGGCCACCGGCCTGATCGCCGGCGGTTCGCTGGCCGGCATCCTCATCGCCGTGCTGAAGGTCTACGAAGACCTCGGTAAGGCCGTCGACTTCTCGACCACCCTCCCCGGCGGCGAGGTCCAGTACCTCCTCCCGGCGCTGGGCGCCTTCTCGGTCCTCACCATCGCCCTCGTGCTCGTCGCGATGACCAGCAAACGACAGGCGATGATCGAAGTGAGCGAGGACCATTCCGCACCGGTCGAGGGCCCCGACGCCTGACGACGAGCCGAGTCGAACTCCGGGGTGGGAGGGAGCTGCATCCTCTCCCACCCCGCCGAATGCGCCACGGCCGCACCGTAGAAGCCGGACGGCTTCCCATGCGCCACGTCCGCCCGATCGCGTCTCGGCGGCTCGCCCATCGCCCCAGCTACGGGAAATCGCGAGCGCACGACGGCCTCGCCGTCCCGAAAGGAATCAACCGACCCGATTCGGACGGTTCCGCAAGATCATCCGATCGTCCATCATCCGAGATCGACGAGAGACGTCGCACGGATGAGAAAAGAAAAGGTGAGAGTGGGCAGAGGCGGGATCGAACCGCCGACACACGGATTTTCAGTCCGTCGCCCCGATTCCGTAAAGCCCAAATCAGCCAAGGGCTTGCGTCTCTCTCCCGCGACCGTTGCCCACCATTTGCCCACTGACACCCGTCAGAGCGAACCCGCCGACGCCGCGCTGGCCGCCGTGGTCGACGCCTGGCCCGACCTGCCGGAAGCGATCCGCGCCGCCATCCTGGCGATGGTCGGCGCGTGCAAGCGTTGACGGTTCGATCCGACGGGGGAGCCCTAACGGGCGGGCGGCACGGTGTAGACCTTGAGGACCTCGTCGCCGAAGTGGTTGATGACCTTCACGGCGATCTTGCCGGTGGTCGGGACGGGGAAGGGCTGGCTGACGGCGCTGTAGAGCTTGGACCATTCGCCCTCGTCGATCTCGGCGCGGAGGGCCTTCTTGAGCTTGTCGTAGGGGCCTTCCTTGGTGTCCTTGCCGCCGTAGAGGAAGTAGGCGTGGCGGACGAAGAAGGACTGGCCGTCGTAGTCGGTGTCGAGGAACCAGCAGGCGATGTCGTCGACGTCGCCGGTGCGGACGGCGCCGGTGCCGGGGTCGAAGACGTCGACGCCGCGGATCTCGACCGTCAGCTTGCCGTCGGCCGCGGTCAGCTTGACGTCGGGCTCGCCGAAGACGGTGAACAGGTTGCCGGCCCCGGTCTTCTTCAGCAGCTCGTCGCCCATCGCCAGGTCGGGGTTCATCCGAACCGGCAGGATCGCCAGCTTGCCGAACTTGATCTCCTTGGTCAGCTCGGCGGTCTGCTCGTGGACGCTCGCCTCGAACGCGAAGGCGCAGACCAGCAGCAAATCGCAGCGGCTCCCCTTGATCGCCTCCAGCGCTGCCTTCTTGATGTCGGCGTCGCCGAGCGTGCCGAACTCCGGGCCGATGCAGACGCGGACGGCCGCGCCGGCGTCGGTCTCGCCCTCGGCGTGGATGTACTCGCCGGGGAACGGGTCGAGCCGGGCGAGCGTGATCCGCTGCGCCTTGTCCGTCCCCTTCACGCCGGCCGTGCTGAGGTTGTCCAGGATCATCTGGCCGAAGCTCGGGTTCGCGACGGGGGCCGACGCCGGCTCGGGGGCCGCGGGCTCGTCGTCTGCCGGCGCGATCGGCAGGCTGCGGTGGGGCGACAGGCTCTCCACGGTGAACGGCCCGGTCAGCCGCACCACATTCTTGTCCTCATACGGCTGGTCGTAGAGCGTCTCCGTGTCGGCGTGGCGGGCGATCGCCTGGTCGATCTGCTCGCGAGTCATCCCCTCCTTGATGTCGGGGTTGTTGGCGATGCTCTTGAGCGTGACGTGCGGCACGGTGCGATATACGAACCCCTTGTGGATGTCGCGCCGCAAGGCGGGGCCGTTGGGGTCGGACGGTGCGCCGGTCAGCTCGGCCTGCTTCTTGCGGCCCTCGGGCGAATCGGCGAGCAGGTAATATGGGAAGCGCGCAGCCATCAGCCGAGTGCGAGCCAGCGCCAGCGCGACGCGGGACGTGTCGATGGTGATCCATCGTCGTCCCCATTGCTCAGCGACATGGGCCGTCGTCCCGCTCCCACACGTCGGATCGATCACAAGGTCGCCGGGGTCGGTGGTCATCAGGATGCAGCGTTCAACAACCTTCGTATTGGTCTGGACGACGTAAACCTTCGCTTCCGTGTAGGTTCCAGTTGTCGTGTCTGTCCAGAGGTTATTGATTGGCGAAACCGGAAAGTCGTTGAAGTATCGCCGATATCGTAGGTTGCCATTAACGTTGACCAGTCGTTTGGCATTTACAAGCTGTTTAAACCCTGCCTCACCCGTCTTCCAGTAGCCTGAACTCGGCACGTAGGTTTTCCCCTCATACTGAACGGGAAATGAACCAGGCGGGCGAGACGAGGTAATCGCACCTGCCATAAAGACCCGCCAGCCGGGAGGAATGGAAGCGACATCTGACTTTTCTGTTGATCTCATGCGCCGCCAAGACTTTGCATCAGGGGACTCTATGCAGTCGTAACTGCCATCCGTCGAATCGCTTAAGTTCTTCAACGCGTACAGTGATCGCATTTTGACTTGGTCATGAGTTTTCGCGTACCACAATAGATAATCGGAGACGCCACTAAGGATTTCGCTCGACGCGCTGCTCGTCTTCTTGAAAGTAATGAGCGCACAAAAATTCTCGCTCCCGAATATCTCGTCCATTAGCGAACGAATCAGGTGGACATTTTCGTCGCCGATCTGGACAAAGATGCTTCCTGAATCGGTCAACAAGCTCCTCGCCGCGGTAAGCCGATCCCGCATGTACGTCAGATAGCTGTGAATCCCCAGCTGCCAGGTGTCTCGAAAAGCCCTGATCTGCTCGGGCTGGCGGGTCAAGTCCTCGGCCTTCGCGTCTTTGACGTCCCGCTTACGGGTGCTCACCTGCCAGTTGCTGCCGAACTTGATGCCGTAGGGGGGGTCGAAGAAGATGCACTGGACCTGGCCGCGGAGGCGTTCCTTCTCGGCGAGGCTGGCCATGACGAGCAGGCTGTCGCCGAGGATGAGGCGGTTGGTCCAGTGCTGGTCGTGCTGGTAGAACTCCAGCTTCTTGGCGAAGTCGTCCAGGCCGTTGAAGTCGGCGAACAGGTCGAGCTGGACGTCGGCGGCGGGCCGGGGGGCGGCGGCCCGGCGCTTCAGGTCCTCGACGATCGCCTGGGGGTGGATCTTCTCCTGGACGTGCAGCGGCACCGCGGGGACTTCCAGGGGCCTGGCGTCCTGCTCGTCCTTCCCCTTCCAGACGAGCTGGGGGTCGAGCGAGCGGTCGCGCTCGTACACGGCCCTGCCGACGCCGTCGTCGGAGAACGCCGCGGTCTCGCGGGTGGGGATGTTGGGCCGCCTGTCGGCGACGTGCTTGTGCGAATCGACCGCGACGGACGCGGCGGCGGGCTTCTTCTTGGCCATCGTGGCACCTTCAAGGCGTGGGAGGGTCGTCGGTGAGCGGCTCGTCGAGCAGTCGGAGGATCTCGTCGGCGCAGTAGACCCGGTTGCGCTGCTGACCGGTGATTTCGCGGAGGATGCCGGCCTCTTCCAGCGTGATGATCGTGCGGGCGGCCGACTTGAAGGCTACGCCCATCACGTCGGCCGCCCGGTTCATCGTGATGAAGGGTGACGCGAACAGCTCATCGACGAGGATCTGGGGAGCGGCCGTGCGGATCAGGCGGGAGGTGCGTTGCCGCAAGGTCTCCTGGAGGTCCTGGAGCCGTTGCACGCGGATCACGGCGTCTCGGGCCTGTTCGGCGATCGCCCTCGCGAAGAAGCCGAACCAGTCGTTCCAGGCCGCCCGCCGGCTGACGTTCAGCAGGTGGTCGTAGTATTCCTCGCGATGCTGCTCGAAGAACGCGGACAGGTACAGCAGCGGCTGCGGCAGGATCTGCCGTTCGCAGAGCATCAGCGTGATGAGCAGCCGGCCGACGCGGCCGTTGCCGTCGTTGAACGGGTGGATCGTCTCGAACTGGTAGTGCGCCAGCGCGAGCTGGATCGCCACCGGGAGCGAACGCTCGTCGCGCAGGAAGGCGACGAAGTCGTCGAGCATGGGGCCGATGGTGGTATGGCACGGCGGGATGAATCGCGCCTCGTCGAATTCGGACGAGCGGCCGATCAGGACGGCTCGGTCTCGGAGTTCGCCGGGCCGCTTCTCCGCGCCCCGGACGCCGTCCAGGAGCAGGTGGTGGATCTCGCGCAGCATCCGGAGCGAGAAGGGTTCCCCGCCGCGGATGTACTCGAGCCCATGCTCGAGCGCCCGGACGTAATTCCGGACCTCGCCCGCGTCCGAGGGGTGGGACGGCTCTTCCGGCTGGGCTTCGAAGAGGAACAACTGGTCGAGCCGGGTGATCGTCCCCTCGATCCGGCTGGAGAGCACGGCCTCGCGGCGGATGAACGGCCGGATCAGCAGGTGGGGATTCCTCAGCCGCCGACCGATCCCCGCCAACTCGCCGAGCGCCCGATCGGCGGTCGACAGGAGCGACATCAGCCGCAGGTCGGGTTCGATCCGAGGAGGCAACGGCTCCGGTCTGAACGTCCAGTGTCCCAGCACGGACCGGACGATTTGACCAGGAGCCTGAGGTGTATACTCGTCGGGTCGCAAAATCTTAGACCGCCAGTACAAAGGGCTTGTTTACCCGAACGCCCATATGGAAAAAGCAATTTACCTAAACGGCCGGTTCGGGTAAACAACGTGGTCCCTCAGCCTTCGAGAAGGCTACGAATCTCCTGTTTGGTCTTGTGCAGGTTGGAGCCGTCGATCTCGAGGAAGGCCCAGCGGCCGAAAGTCCCGAGGTTGTTCACGCCCGGCACCCACATGGTCTTCGCGGTCTGGACCTTCGCGTCCTTCTCCTTCTTCTTCTGGCCGGAGACTTCCAGGACCAGGTTCAGGAGGTCGTCGGGGCCGCGGCCGTCGTCGAGCTTCACGACGAGGTCGGGGAAGTAGTTGCCGGGGCGGCCGTCCAGGGTGTAGGGGATGCGGAAGCCGATCCCCTGGTTCTTGGCGTAGGCCCGCACCTCGTCCATCTCCTCGAGCTTCTGGCAGACGATCGTCTCCCAGTCGCTGTCTTGCGGGACGAGGTTGACGTGGCACTTCGTCGGCTCGGTCGTCCAGCAGGTCTTCACGGTGTCGAAGGAGACGCCGGCCGTGGTGCCCACGGCGTCGTCGCGCTGGAGTTCGGCCCGGAGCCGCTGCGCCCCGCCGGACGCCGCGATGATGGCCCGGTTGATCTTCTCGCAGGCCGCGTGCTTCTTCTCGCCGAGCAGCAGCAGGCCGGGGAACGTGTCGTCGCCGTATTCGACGTTCGGCGACTCGCCGTCCGGATCGCCGAGCCAGTCGCGGACGATGCCGACGAGCTGGGGGAACAGCCAGGGCTTGTCCGGGAAGTGTCGCTGTTGCAGGTGGGTGGCGAGCCGGAAGGTGACCGCCTGGGGGCGCAGGACCTTGGCGTCGCCCAGCGTCAGCTCGGCCTTCTCGCCGACGATCGGCGCGTTCAGGGTGTTCGTCGGGATGTCCTGGGTGGTCAGAACCTCGCGGTGCGTCGCGTCGAACCGCGCCGCGAGGCGGTCGGCCGGCACGTCGAACCGGTAGCCGACGACGCGGGGGAAGGTCACTTCGAGCCAGGGGGCGTCGATCAGCCGCTCCGGGACGGCTCGCACGGCCTTGCCGGGCTTCGGCGCGGCCGGGGCGCGTTCCTCGGGGAGTCCGGCGACCGGGAACCCTGTGAACGGCACGCCGAAGATGTCGGCGTATTCGGGGGCCATCATCCCGTCGTCGCCGACGGCGTAGCTCCGCCGCCGCAAGCCGCGGCCCATGACCTGCTCGCACAAGAGCCGGGTGCCGAACGCCCGGACGCCGAGGATGTGGGTGACGGTGTTGCAGTCCCACCCCTCGGTGAGCATGGAGACGGAGACGACGCAGCGGACGTGCTCTCCGAGCTTGCCCGGCTTCCCGACGGTGTTCAGCACCTCGCGCATCAGGTCCTCGTCGGTCAGGCTTTCGGCGTCCCGGCCGGGGAACCGCCGCCGATACTCGGCCTTGAATTCCTCGATCTGATGCTTCGCGAGCCGCTTGAACTCGTCGGACATGCTGTCGCCGGACTCGAGCTGCCGGCTGTCCACCAGGATCGTATTCGGCCGGTGCAGCCAGCGCTGGTCCTTCACGTTGCCGAACAGGGGCAGGGCGTCCCCCCCCGCGACGACGGGCTCGCCGTCGGGGTGCTTGTGCCCGGTCTCGTATCCCGAGACGTAGTCGAACACGGCCTTGCTGACGTTCGTGTTGTTGCAGACGACGATGAAGACGGGCGGGGTGCCGCCGTTCGCCCGCGACTCTTCGTC
Organism: Planctomyces sp. SH-PL62; assembly: GCF_001610895.1. Taxonomy (NCBI): domain Bacteria; kingdom Pseudomonadati; phylum Planctomycetota; class Planctomycetia; order Planctomycetales; family Planctomycetaceae; genus Planctomyces; species Planctomyces sp. SH-PL62. The sequence continues at coordinate 3,847,622 of NZ_CP011273.1, forward strand.
GGCCTCCCAATCCGCGAACTTCCGCGCGTAGTGTCCGTAGAGGCTCTTGAGCGCGCCTTCGAGCAGGCCGGGGAGGAGCGGCGGCGTGTTCGCGTCGGCGGGGCCGCGGCGCACATCCTTCAGGCCGTCGCGGATGTAGACCCAGAGGTCGCGATATTTCGGGTAGTCGCCGGTCATCGCGTTGTCGGCGACGGGGACGCGCGGGATCTTGACGATACCGGATTCGATCGCGTCCATCAGCGAGAAGTCGCTGACCACCCAGGGGAACAACGTCCCCTCCGGGTAGCCGGACCCCTTGAGGTAGAACGGCGTGGCCGACAGGTCGTACACGGCCTTCACGCCGATCTTGCGATGGATCGCCTCCAGCCCGGTGATCCACAAGCGGGCCTCCTCCGCGCGGTCCCTGGCCTCGCTCGCCTCCTCCCTCGTCAGCTTCTCCTTCACCGCGACCGGCCTGCCGCGGTAGCAGTGGTGGGCCTCGTCGTTGATGACCATGATCTCGCGGTGCTTGCCCAGGTCGTTGCAGACCCGGTTCACCATCTCGTCGGGCGACTCGGTGAAGGCGCCGGGGGTGTTGACGGTCAGCAGGCGCTTCGTCAGGCCGCCCGCGTCGCCCTTCTCGCGGAGCTTGAAGGCGTGATAGTTCGTGACGACGATCCGCGCCGTACCGAGGTCGCCGCGGTACTCGGCCGGCACGACGTCGAGTTCGCGGTAGTAGTTGTTCGGGTCGGACGGCAGCAGCACGCGGAGCCGGTCGCGGATCGTGATGCCGGGGGCGACGACGAGGAAGGCGTCGGTGAACCGGTTGTCCCGCGGGTAGCGGCGCTTGTTGAGCACCTGCCATGCGATGAGCATGGACATGACGACCGTCTTGCCGCTGCCCGTCGCCATCTTGCACGCGACGCGGAACAGGTCCGTCCCGGCCTCCTCGGCCTTCTCCCGCAGGTAGTTCTCGATCCAGACGTCGCCGTACTTCGTCTGCTTGGCCACCTCGGTGATGTAGATGAGCGTCTCGAGCGCCTCGAGCTGGCAGAAGAACAGCGCCCGGAACCGATCCTCCGCGTGCCAGTGGTCGAGCAGCGCGCGAGTCACTGGGGTGATGTCCGGCCGTCCCAGGTCGCGCCAGCTTTTCAGGAGCTGTCGGATGCGGTTGACGTGCCCGCTCTCGGTCCTCTGCTCCTCGATCGCGTCGAAAAGGGGCGTCACGCTTTTCTTCTTCGGGCTCGCGATCGGGAGGAAGTAGCTGCTGTCCCGCCGCCCGGAATCGACGATGCTGGTGATCTGATTGTCGGCGGTGAACCGAAAGTGCTTCGTGGGCTCCCTGTACGGCGAGTTGAGGATGGGGTTGGTGATGGCGGCGATCGACGACATGGAGGTCTCCGGCGAAACTCCGGCCAGCCAGCCCGGCCCGCGAGGCGTCCATTGTACTCGACGCGGCCGAGACTTCAGACTATCGGGGCCGATTCATCGGCCGCGTTCGCGCCCGACTAGGCGTGTCGACGGGGCGACCATCTCAGACCGGATGAGCCTCCGACCGTGGCTGAACCCGCGATTCCCACCCCGGTAGGATTCCGAGCGAGGCGTACGGGGTCGCAATGTTGGCGTCCTCGTCGACGCCGACCGCCACGGCCCCCTCATCGCGAAAAACGAAATATTCAAAACCTGGTTTTGGGCCGCTCGAAACTGCGGGATGTCCTCGATCCCGGCATGATCGGGATCATAGGGCGCATAGGGAGCGGCCGAAAGGGTTCGCTCGGTATGTGCGCCCTATGGGACCGACGGCCCCGCGCCGCGCGGGGCAATGGTCGCGGTCTGCCCACACCTGGCTTCCTGGTGGCGGGGGATATCAGGAGTCGGCGCGCAACCGTTTCCTGAGAACAGGAAAGAAGCAGGAAACAGTTCCACAGAACGGGGATCCCTGTGGAAACGCGGCTGATTTCTTGCAGCCCCTAAAAGGGCGGTCGGGTGAGTTTCTTTAGTCCCAAAAAAGGGGGGCTGCGATCCCCTAAAGTAGAGTTTTGTAAGCCCCTAAAAGGCTCTCCACACCGGGCGGGGAAGCCACAGGATCAGGTGCGGAACTGGTGCATCCCCTTCCCCCGCCATTCCGCAGAACCGGAAAGGCTGCGGAAACGCGAAACCGAACGCGACTCCATAAAGGGCCTGGAATCGACGCCTAGTTAGAATTTTTGTGCCTCTGACATCAAAGAAGCACGCACGCGGGCGATGTTGACGGGTGCCTTAGAACGCGACTGCGACGAATGCTCCATCGAGCCCGAACGCCGATTGGTTGCTCGGGGGGGCCAGATACGGTGAGCGTCGTGTAAAGTGATGTCGCGGGACGGTTCCTCGGGTGGCCACCTGGGAAGCCAAGCGGACCCGGCCGGGCGCGGTCATCCCCTGACGCCCCGGCCGGGTTCGGCCCGCGATCAGGGGATCACGCCATGTCGCATTGCGTTTCGTACGGCGGAGCCGCCGATTTCCCCCCGCGCGGACACCATGTCCCGAGCGAGCCCGCGAGGGTTTCAGACGATCAGGTGCGGACGGTCTGCCGTCTCGCCGCGACATGGCTGCGAACCTGGAACGCCCAGATCCGGGAGCCGGTGAGGCTTCCGGACGGGACCATCGTCCGTAATCGCATGGATCACTCGCCTGACCTCGAAGAGAATTTGGAACGCCTAGCTCATAATGCCATGGCGGAGTGTGTTATCGCGATCACCGACAATCGGTGGCGATGGTCCCCTGACGCCTCCGTTTGGACGTACATCGCTCACATCGAATGCGAGGATCGGAATCTGACTCCCACCGTGCGACGGTTTTTTCGCGCGGCCTATGACGCATTCCTCAATGAACTCGGGAGCCTGTTCCCCGAGAAGCCGCCGCGCGAAGCCTGGCGCGAGATGAAAGACGCCTTGGAGGAAACCGAGCGGGCTTTCAATCTCACGCCCCCCGCGATCCCGGTCCGGTCCCACGCCCATCCCACGGCCGCGCCCGCCGCTCCCACTCCTCCCGAGGCCGCCGCCCCGCCTGCAAACGGATCGAACGCGATCGACTGCGCCGACATCGTCGAGCGGTTGCGGAAAGCGGGGAAGCGGACTTCCGCCATGCTGGTGGAATACATGGCCGACAAGAGGCAGGCGACGGCCGCCGACATCGCCGAACGAGTCCACGACACCAGAGTGAGCATCGACGCCATTCGGAAGAATGTGGCACGCACCAACGGCTTCCTCGTGGGAATCGGCTCTCGACTTTCGTTTCGTGTGGCGTCGGACCGGGTGTTCCGGGAGATTTCACCCGAGTAGCCGAGATGTCCGCGAGATGTCCGTCGGAAGTCCGCCAGATGTCCATTTGGCGTCCGGCCTCCCCGACATACTGCCTACAGAGTCGAACCGAGTCCGCTCGAACTCTGAGGTGGATATGCCTGAACATGACGACTTGATCCCGCGACCGCCCATCGTCCGCGAGCGTCTGGCGCAAACCTGCCGAGAAGCCGCACGTCTGCGCCGCCTCTTGCGGCTGGCCGAAGCCGCCGCCCGCGACCGCCATCAGGAAGGCCCCCGGAGCGATTCGCAGGAAGCCGATGGGCATGGAGGTGGCTCATGAACGCCATCCCCCGTCCCGACGCCGCCTCGACCGGCCTGGAACCGCCGCTGTCGATCGACGACCTGGCCGCCGCCCTGGCGTGCTCGCGCCGCCTGGTGGAGCGCATGCGGGCCGCCGGCAAGATGCCCCCGCCGGACCTGCGCGTCGGCAAGATGCCGCGCTGGAAGCGGTCCACCCTCGTGCGCTGGATCGCGGAAGGGGGTGGCTCTTGAGCATCCCCGACGCCTCCGTCGCCTGGCTTCTCCGACGCCTGTTGAGCGACCAACCCATCAACGGCGAGTTGGCCGCGCTTGCCGAGCCCTGGAAGACGATCGGCGAACATCTCGCCGAACTGCCCATCGACGGACGCGGCGCCGCCTGGGAGCTGCTGTCGGCCGCCTTGCCCGGCAGGGAAGCCGTCGTCGCCGCCCTGATGAACGTCGATCCGATGGGAGATCAACCGCCCCCCGAGCCGGCCGCCGCCGATTCTTGGGGGCCGCTGCGGATCGGCGAGACGCCGGCCGTGGAAGACTTCCCGCTCGACATGCTGCCGCCGCCCGCCCGACACCTCGCGGAAGAGGCTTCGCGGTCGATCGGCTGCCCGGTCGACTTCGCCGCCGGGGCGACGCTGGCCGTCGCCGCCGGGGCGATCGGACGATCCGTCTCGCTGCTCTTGAAGCCGGGCTACTTCGCGTCGTCGTCCCTGTTCGTGGCTGTCATCGGCAAGGCGTCGTCCGGCAAGTCCCCGGCGGTGGAATGCGTCGCGAGCCCCATCTACGCGATCGACCGCGAGCTGACCGCCGAGCACGCCGCCGCCGAACTTCGGTGGAAGCGGGAATGCGAGGCGTTGGGGCCGAAGCCCAAGGCGTCGGAACTCCCCCCCCGGCCGCGTCCGCGAAGGGTCGACATCGACAACCTCACGCTGGAGAAGCTGCCCGGCCTCTTGAGCGACAATCCGCGCGGCCTGCTCATGGTCCGCGACGAACTATCCGCCCTCATGGGATCGTTCGGGCAATTCAAGGGGGGGCGTGGGACCGACAAGGAGGACATCCTGTCGGCGTGGTCCGGTAAGCGGATCATCAAGGATCGCGTCGGCGACGACAACGGCGTTCCGCTCCGTTCGCCCCATCCCTGTCTCTCGATCGTCGGCGGCACGGTCCCGGCCTCGCTGCCAGGGTTCGTCGACCCATCCCGGCCCGGCGACGGGTTCATCGAGCGGTTCTTGTTCATCTACCCCGACCCGTTCGGGGTGCCGGAAGACGAGGACGAGGACGGTGTGTCCGAGGCCGCGACTGCCGAGTGGGCCGCCTTGGTCGGGCGCCTCTGGGATCGCCCGATGAACGGCGAACACCCGCACGTCGCCGTCCTGACGCCTGACGCCAGGAAGGCCCGAAAGCGGCTTCGCACGACCCACGCCCGCGAGATGAACCACCCCGGCTTCAATCCCTCATTGGAAGCCGCGTGGGGGAAGCTGTCCGCCTACGCGGATCGGCTGGCCCTGGTCCTCGGACTCATGGAGCACGCCAGCGACCCGACCGCCGATCCCCTGGCCGTCCCCGACATCGCCGAACGCCACGTCGAGAACGCCTGGCGACTCACGGCCTACTTCAAGAGCCACGCGCGGCGGGTTCGCTCGGGGAGCGACCCGACCGGGGCCGGACCCCACGCCGCCGAAGTCAATGCGATCATCGAATGGCTTCGCGACGGCCGCCGCACGACGTTCACCGAACGCGACGTGAGACGGGCGCGGCCGTGGATCACGGCCGAATCGCTGGTCAAAGCCTTGACCAATCTCGCCAAAACGAACGCGATCCGCTCGCAGGTGGCCCCGCAAGGCCCCGCCGGACCCGGCCGTCCGTCGTCCCCCGCCTACAGCGTGAATCCCGACCTGCTGGCCTGACGGAATCGACGCAATTGACAGAACCCCCGGCTTGAAGCCTGAGGGCCGGGTTTCGGCAATTCCGTCAATTATGTCAGGCCGTGGAACTCCAGAATGGAGGCGAAACCATGCCTTCCGCTTTCACCGTCCGCGCTCCGACGCCGCGTCTCAACTGGGAGGCCATCAAAGACCGCATCGACCTGGAGGCCGTGGCCGTCGATCTACTCGGGGACCCCCCCGGCCGGAAGGGAGGAGGCCGCCTGTGGTGGCCCTGCCCGTTCCACGACGACCGCAACCCGTCGTTCGTCGTCGATCCCGACTGGGGCCGCTGGAAGTGCTTCGGATGCGGCGAGCATGGCGACGCCGCCGCCCTGGCGATGCGGCTGAACCGATCGACGTTCCCCGAGGCCGTCCGTCGCGTGGCCGAGCTGTCCGGACTCTTGCCCTCGGGGGGGAGTCATCGGCCGATGCTCCGACCGACGCCCGCCAAGGCCCCCGCGAGGCCCTCGGAGCGGCCGTCCGGCCTTCCCCCGGCCGACGCCCTGGCGCTGGTGAAAGACGCCGCCCGTCGACTCTGGGAGCCCGAGGGGGCCGCCGCGCTGGCCTACCTGCACCGTCGCGGCCTGGAAGACGACGCGATCCGCGCCGCCCGGCTGGGATACGTCGATTCCGTGGCGATCCCGACCAAGGGGGGCGACCGATCCTATCGAGCGTCCGGGATCGTCCTGCCCTGGTTCGACGGGGAGCGTCTGGCGCTGGTCAAGATCCGCCGACCCGAGGGGGAGAAGCCGAAGTACGTCGAAGCCTTCCGCGACCGTCCGAGGATCTACCCCGGCCCCGAGGCGATTCAATCCGGCCGTCCGCTGATCGTGGTCGAAGGCGAATTCGACGCCCTCTTGATGGCCCAACAGCTTCCCGACGTGGCGTCCGTGGTCACGCTGGGATCGGCGTCGGCCCGGCCCGATTCGAGCATCCTCGGGGCGATGCTGGCCGCGCCGCGATGGTTCATCGCCACCGACGCCGACGACGCGGGGGACAAGGCCGCGACCGGCTGGCCGTCCCGAGCCGTGCGGGTTCGGCCCCCCGAGGGATGCAACGATTGGACCGAGGTTCACGCGGGCGGATTCAGCCGGATTCGCTACCTCTGGGGGCGATGGCTGCCCATGTCTGTCCCCTGGGAGGAACTAGAGCCGCTGCGCTGGGGACCGGCGTCGACCGATACCGACGCCTACGAAGCCGCCGAACGACTGGCGATCCAGGCCGAGGGTGACGAACCCGACAAGACCGACCTCCTAAAAAGGAGCTTTGAATGAGCACGCGATTCCGCGAGTGGCGACCTGGATTCCTTGACGCGCTGGCCCGATGCGGCAACGTCCGCGACGCCTGTGCCGACGCCGGAATCCACCGATCGACCGCCTACGAACGCCGGGCGAAAGACGCCGCGTTCGCCGAAGCCTGGGATGACGCGATCGATGACGCCGCCGACGAACTGGAACAGGAAGCCCGTCGCCGCGCCGTCGAAGGGACCGAGCGGACCCGATTCGTCCGCACCGGAACCGACGACGCGGGACGGCCCGTCTACGAACGCATCAGTTTCCGTGAATACTCGGACCTACTGCTGATCTTCCTGCTGAAAGCCGTCCGTCCCGAGAAGTACCGCGATCGATACGACGTGAAAGCGACCGTTGCGGCGATGGCGGGCGGGCGCGAGGCCCTTGACGCGGATTGATGCAGGCGAGACAAGGGGAGGGCGGGGGACGGGACCGCTTGCGACGGCCCCGCCCCCTTGATTCGACCCTACCTGGATAGGAGCGAACCCGATGGCGAGTCTACGAAAACGCGGTAAGACGTGGTACTACCGATTCACCGACGCTGACGGGGTGAAGCGCGAGCACAAGGGATGCACCGACAAGCGGGCGACCGAAGACCTGGCCCGCGCCGCCGAGTCCGAGGCCGCGAAGGTGCGGGCTGGGTTGGTCGATCCTAGCGACCTCGCACGGAAAGAGCACGCCGCCCGGTCGATCGGCGAGCATATCGAGGCGTGGGGCGACTCCCTACGGTCCAAGGGGGCGACGGCTCAGCACGTCGCCCTCTCCGTCTCTCGCGTCCGACGCCTCGCGGCGATTACCTTCGGCGCTACGCCGTCCGAAGTCGAACGCCCTCGCACCGCGAAGCGATCCGACCTGCCCACCTACGAAGCCAGGCTGGCGGACTGGCTGGCCCCCGCACGGCTCGGACACCTGACGGCCGATCGCGTGCAATCCGCCCTGGCCGCGCTGCGGTCGGGGGGGATGTCGCTCGGATCGGTGAACCATCACAAGACGGCGGTTCGGTCGTTCGCGAAGTGGGCGTGGAAGTCGGGCCGGCTGGCTTCCGATCCGCTCACCGGGCTGTCGGGGTTCAACGCGAAGGAAGACCGTCGCCACGACCGGCGAACCATCGGACTCGATGAACTGATGCGACTGGTCGAAGCCGCCCGCACCGGCCCCCCCTGGCGGAAGATGTCCGGCCCCAGCCGGGCGCTGCTGTATCGGCTGGCCGTCGCCACCGGCCTGCGGTACGGCGAGATTCGGAGCATCCGGCCCGAATCCTTCGACTGGCGCGCCGACCCGCCCACCGTCACCGTCGCGGCGGGCTATACGAAGAACGGGCATGAGGCGACGTTGCCCCTGCCCGGCGACCTCGCGGACGACTTGCGGCCCTACGTCGCGACCGCCGCGCCCGGCGAACCCATCTTCCCCCTGACGGACGATCGCGGCGCGACCATGCTCCGCATCGACCTGGAACGCGCGGGCATCCCCTATCGCGACGCCGGGGGACTGGTGTTCGACTTCCACAGCCTGCGATGCCAGACCGCGACGTTGCTCGACGCCGCCGGAGTGTCGCCGCGAGTCGCCCAACGCATCATGCGACACAGCACGCCTGGATTGGCAGGCCGCTACACCCGGCCCCGCGCCGTGGACGTGGAGCGGGCCGCGCTGTCGCTGCCCACCTTGCGACCGGATTCCGGCCGCTCCGAGGCGTCGAATCTGGCCGCGACGGGAACGGACGTTCAACCCATCAAAAATGTCCTTGCCCACCATTTGCCCACCGCAGGGGACGGAATGGGGCGGGATCAGTTGGATTCTGTCGTGATGACTCGATCAGATGAGCGATCGAGCATAACGCCTAAAGCCGGTGGGGGACGGGATTTGGCGGTTCCCGTCGGCTCGATTCGGGGGGAAAAGGGAGTGGGCAGAGGCGGGATCGAACCGCCGACACACGGATTTTCAGTCCGTTGCTCTACCAGCTGAGCTATCTGCCCGCACGCGTTGGCGAGAGGCTTAGAATAGAGGTTCAGAGGGGGGATGTCAACATCCCGCCGGCCGAAGGTTGGAAATCGACGGATCGACGGGCGGGGCGAGGGGATTCGGGTTAGGGAGTCGGCTCGTCGATCGGGCGGATCTGGACGAGGTTGTCGAAGAAGGTGGCGCCGCCTCCCATGTCGGAGAGGGCGGAGGAGGTCGTGGCGTTGGCGTTGGAACGGCCGGGGGAGAGCTTGCTCCAGTAGATCCCGGCGGCGACGGCGACGCCGGGGCGGACGCCGCCGGTGAGGGCGACGCGGGCCTGGAAGGAGCCACGTGCGTTGAAGACCTCCACTCGGTCCCCGTCGGCCACGCCCCGCGCCTGGGCGTCCTCGGCGGCCATCTCGACGGTCGGCTCGCCGGCGGCGTCGCGGTGGCGGGGGGAGTTCGCGAACGTGGAGTTGAGGAACTGCGGGCGGGGCGGGCTCAGGAGCTGGATCGGGAACCGGGCGGCCAGGTCGGGCCGCGTTTGCGGGTCTTCGAGCGGCGGGATGTAGGTCGGCAGCGGGTCGAGGCCGTCGCGGGCCATCCGTTCGGAATACAGCTCGCACTTGCCCGACGGGGTGGGGAAGACGCCGTCGGCGAACGGCGCGAAGGCTTCGGGGAGGTTCAGCCGGACCGAGCCCTCGGCCTCCAGCCGTTCGAGCGTCACGCCGTGGAGCGTGGGGCCGCCGTCGAGAGCCTCGCGCATCAGCGTCTCGTCGTCGGGGAAGGACTCGGGCTCGAAGCCCAGCCGCGCGGCCAGGGCGCGGAAGACGTCGTTGTTCGAGCGGCACTCGCCCCGAGGCTCGATGGAACGCGGGTTGTACATCACTTCATGGTGGCCGTACGAGCCGTGGACGTCGACGTGTTCGAGCTGCGACGTGGCGGGGAGGACGACGTCCGCGTAGTCGACGGTGTCGGTCGCGAACAGTTCGTGGACGACGGTGAACAGGTCCTCGCGGGCGAGCCCCCGGAGCACCTTCGCCTGGTTGGGGGCGACGGCCGCCGGGTTGCTGTTGTAGACGTAGAGCGCGTCGACGCGGGGGCCGGGGAGTTCGCCGGCCAGGGCCTCGCCGAGCTGGTTCATGTTGACGGTTCGAGTCCCGGCGGGGGACAGGTCGGGGCGGGCGAGCCTGGCGTCGTCGAAGTTGTACGCGCCGCTGGTGGAGAGCAAGGCCCCGCCGCCGGCGTGTCGCCACGAGCCGACCACAGCGGGTAGGCAGGCGATCGTCCGCACGGCCATGCCGCCGCCGTGGTGGCGCTGCATGCCGTAGTTCAGCCGGATCAGCGACGGCTGCTCCCGCGCCAGGCGATGCGCGAACGTCGTGATCGTCTCCACGTCCAGGCCGGTGATCGCGGCCGTGCGGTCGGGAGGATAGTCGTTCAGCACGCGCTCGCGGAGAAGGTCCGCGCCGACGGTCGCGCGGGCGAGGTAGTCCTCGTCGGCGAGGCCGTCGCGCCAGAGGACGTGCATCAGGCCGAGGGCGAGCGCGGCGTCGGTGCCGGGGCGGGGCTGGATGTGCCAGTCGGAGCGTTCGGCGGTCGGGCTTCGGTAGGGGTCGACGGTGACGATGGTCGCGCCGTTCTTCTTCCGGGCCTCGATCATCAGGCTCCACAGATGCGAGTTGGTGTTGACCGTGTTCGAGCCCCAGTTCACAAGGAACTTGCAGCCCGGGACCGCGAGGGGATCGGCGCCCAGGCGTCCCCGGCCCAGGGTGTACTCATAGCCGAGCGACCCGGCCGAGGCGCAGATCGTCCGGTCGAGCTTCGACGCGCCCAGGCGGTGGAAGAACCGCCGATCGAGGCTGCTCGCCTGGAGTTTCCCCATCGTCCCGTAGTAGCTGTACGGCAGGATCGCCTGCGGGCCTTCGGGCGAGTCGGCGACGGCCCGGAAGCGCTCGGCGATGGTCGCGAGGGCCTCGTCCCAGGAGATCCGTTCGAACCGACCCTCGCCCTTGCGGCCGATCCGCTTCATAGGGTGCATCAGCCGATGGTCGCTGTACACCCGATCGAGATATCGGGCCATCTTCCGACAGAGGAACCCGCGCGTGAAAGGATGGCCCGGGTCCCCCTTCAACTCGACCGCGACCCCGTTCCGCACCGTGACCAGCATGCTGCACGTGTCCGGACAGTCGAGCGGGCAGACGTTCTTGAAGACGGTCGTTTCGGGGGGCACGCGGAAGCTCCTTGGGACGTGGCGACGGTCCCCCCGATTGTATCGAAAAACGTCCCGCCGTCTCCCAGATCGACGAATGGATCGCACTGTCACCATGGGAAGCCGCGCCGAGAGGGCGTCGAGCATCCCTGCGGGAAGGCGACTGGACGACCGTCCGGGACGCCGAGGGGGTTTTGACCTGGTTGAGGAGAGAAAATGGCCGATCGAAGCCAATTCGGACGACAGAGTTCTCGCGTAACTCTATGGATTTGTAAGTGTTGCGTTCGATGGGTTCGTTTTCGTCGGTCCGCGAAGGAAGCCAATCGACCGCACGAACGCGAGGGAGGGAGCCGGCGACGGGATTGAACCGGTGCTGCTGAGCGTTTCCCCGATTTGAGAGGTCGAAATTGACCGAACGAAGCCGATTCGACTCCCGGAATTTCCGCGTTAAACCCATTCGTGTAAGGGTTTGCGTCCGATGGGTTCGTTTTCAGGCGGCCGGGAAGGAAGCTAATTTCGGCCCTGTGGAAGCGGCCGGCGGATCAGGCGTCTCGACCCTCCCGACGTGGTGCGACGGTCCAGCTTCAGCCGATATAGCCGAGGCCGCGGAGCCGGTCGCGGACCAGTTCGTCGTCGTCGATCGGGGGGGCGTCGTCGGAGTCGGCCGGCTTGAGACCCTGGAGCAGGTTGCGGCCCGGCGCGTCGGGCAGGGGGGGGTGGCCGGCGAGTTCCAGGAGGGTCGGCGCGACGTCCAGCAGCCGGGCGCCCTCGATCTCGCCGAACGGCGGAAGCTGGGGGCTCGCCAGGATGAACGCGCCGTGCTGGGCGGGGTTGCAGCCGTCGAGGCCGCCGAAGTCGACGATCAGGTCGGGGGCCACGTTTCGGACGGTCTGATAGACCTCCTCGGGCTTGAAGACCAACGCCCCAAGGGGCTCGCCGTCGGGGCCCGCGACGGCTTCAAGCCTGGCCTTCAACTCGTCGTGAAAGGACTCGTAGTCGGCCGGGTCGATGGTCCCCTCCGGCTCGCGGCCCTTCACGTTCAGGAAGACGGCGGCGGAATCGCCCGCTTCGCTCCAGGCCCTGGTCCGGCCCCAGTCGACGTCTAGGTCCGCCGCCGGCGTCGCCTGCTCGGGATCGGGCTTGAGGGCGAGCAGGCCCTCGCGGACGAGCCATTCGTCGAGGCGGAAGCCGCCGTCGGGCCGACGGGCCCCGTGGGCCGAGACGACCAGGACGAGCGTGTCCTCGGTCAGCAGGTCCAGGACCGTCGCCAGCTCTCCGTCCAGATGAAGGTAGTAATCCCGGACCACGTCGGCGAACGGGCTGTCGGGCGTGTGAAGGACGTGCTCCGGGTCGTGGTGTCGCCAGAAGGCGCGCTGGATGCGGTCCAGGCCGGTCTCGACAAGCTGGAAGTAGTCCCAGGGCTCGTTCTCGATCAGGTGCCGGACGAGCGCGAACTGCTTCCGGCTTGCGTCGAGGATCTGGTCGCGCAGGGCGGCCTCGTCGTCGCTGCGGAGGCCTCCGGCGTCGACCGGATACGTCCCGACGAGCTTCTCGATCGTCGCCGCGAGTTCCGGGGGGTGGGTGTAGGCTCCCTCGGTCGCGTCGGGCGTGAAGAGGCCGCCGACGGCGATGCCGTTCACGGGGCGTGGGGGATGGTCGGGAGGGACGCCGACGAGGATCGAACGCCCTCCGCTTTCCGCCACCCGGTCCCAGATCGCGGGGGCCTGGATCGACCGCGCATCGATGCTCCCGGGCGCCTTGTACGAGCGGTCGGTCCGGTTCCGCGAGCCGTAGACGCCCAGCGAGCCGGGGTCCTGTCCGGTCGCCAGGCACATCCAGGCCGGCTCCGAGGCCGGCGGGACGACGCTCTCCAGGCGGCCGTAGCAGCCGACTTCCATCAGGCTCCGGATGGTGGCCAGCCGGTCGTCGCCCAGCAGGATCTCGGGCGCGGCGGCGTCGAGGCCGATGACCAGGATCTTCATGGCTTCAGCGAGCTCCCTTCCATCAGCGGGCCCTTCTCGACCCCGAACGCGTCGAGGATGGTGGGCGCCAGGTCGACCAGGCTCGGGCCTTCGCGGCGGAAGGTTCGGTTCATCAGCAGGACGCCCGGCGTCGCGGCGGGGTCGATGCAATGGTCGCCGGACCACTTCTTGACGTTGTCCTCGTGCAGCGAGCCGGCCACGCCCCCCATCGAGGAGGACCAGGAGACGCGATGCCCCGGCGCATAGTCGACGATCACGTCCGGGGCCTCGTCCACATGGGGGCCGGAGTAGACGCGATCGCGAGGCCGGGCCGACCGCACCGCCGTGCGGCCCCGCTCGTCGTCGCGGACGCCCGTCAGCTTCTCGGCGATCGCGCGCCGGAGCGGCTCGGCGTCCTCGGCGGCGACGATCCCGCGGCCCTCGCGGCCTTGCAGGTTGAGGAACACGCCGCTGAGGCCCATCGCGTACGCCCGCGTCTTCTCCCAGTCGATCCCCTGGAGGAACTCGCCCGCCTCGTGGCCCGGGGCGATGCCCGGCTTCAGGGCCAGGAGCCCCTCGCGATGGAGCCAGGAGTTGAGGTGGAACTGGCGCTGGAAGCTGCTGAAGCCGTGGTCGCTGAGGACGACCAGGAGCGTCCGGTCATCGACGTGGTCGAGCGCCTGGCCGACGACCTCGTCGCTCCGGCGGTAGTGATCCTCGATCGCCGTCGCCAGCGCGGGGGTCTCGGGCCGGCCTCGGTTCGCGGGGTGCTCGGGCTCCCGGAAACGCCAGAGCATATGTTGGACCCGGTCGGGCGTGTCGAACAGGCAGTAGAACAGGCCCGAATCGAACCGCGCCAACTCGTGCTCCATCATCGCCCTGCGCTCTCGCCAGGCGTCGTCGCACTGGGCCAGGAACTGCTCCTCGGAGATGCGTTCGTTGATGAGTCCGTTGTGGTCCTCGACGAACCCGGCCGTGTGGAACTTGCCCACGCCGTCAGCCAGCTTGCGAGCGAACTCGGGCGGGGCGCTGATCGGGAAGAGTGGGGCGGCAGGGTCGAAGTTGACGGGGGAGGCGTACAGGAGGATCGTCGGATCGCGTCGGATGAGCAGGAAGCGGACCAGGCCGTGGGCCGACTGGAGCGGGCCGAGCTTGAACTTGACCTTGAGCCAGCCGCTCCACTCGCCCTCGCGGACGTGAAGCTCGCGGGGCTCGCCCGGCGACCGGATCGTCAGGACGCCGGCCTCGGAGGCCCGGACGAGCTGGACCTCCACGCGATGGTCGGCGCGGGTTTTGGGATTCCGGGGGCCGATCACGTGGGTGGTGACCGGGCCGAGGCCGTCGTCCGCCAGGGCCACGAGATTCTCGCTCTCGCGGGCCGCGGCGTCGGGCTCGGCGGTGTAGTACGTCGAGGTGCCGAACCCGCCTCGGAGGTCGGGGACGCCCATGCCGGCGAGCAGCGAGCCGCGGAGGCGGTCGGGCGGATAGGAGCAGGGGCACCGGAGGACCGTCGAGGGGACGCCGGCCGCCGTGAGGAGGTCCCAGACCGTCGTCCCGCGCCGCTGGTTGACGGCCTTCGGGGGGAGCAGGGCGTTCTTCTGCTCGTAGTGGTTCAGCCCGCTGTCGATCCGGTAGGTGGCGGGGTCGCGCCGGAGGAAGTCGAACACGCCGTGCCCGCCGGGGTTGACCCCCGTGGCGAACGTCGACCAGGCGACGGGGGTCTGGGCGGGGGCGGTCGTCGCCACCCGCGCGAGCCCGGCCGTCCCGGCCAGCCGCTCGAGGTGGGGCAGTTCGCCGCGCGCCAGCATCGGTTCGACGAGGCTCGGCTCCAGGCCGTCCAGGCCGATCACGATGACCTTGTGAATCGCCGCGCCGCTCAAGGCTCCGTCCAACCCATCCGGCCTGCTCCTGCTCTCGAGTGCGCGCAAAGCGTCCTGCCCGGCGCCGGCGCGCCGAGGGGCGGAGATCCCTCCCCGAAGGTCAAGCTAACAGGGCCCCGGAAGCGAGGCAAGCTCGGTTGCGAGGCGGACGCCCCCCCATCGGCGCGGCGGAAGCGACTCCTCGCCCCGCTTCAGGGTGAGCCGATCATCGCCGGGCGTCGGCTCGATGCGGAACTCCTGGGGGTGGCGAAGCCGGCGGGTGCCCGGTCAGCGAATCGACCGCCCGGATCGATCGCCGGGACTTGGGGCCGCCCGGAGATTATTCCCGCCATCCGGACTGGTCGATGCGTTCGAGCTCGCCGTCGAGGTCGTCGCCCTCGTAGAAGGAGAGCCAGCCCCGGAGTCGGACGGTCTCGCCGGGCTCGCAGTCCGGGAATTGGGGATCCGAATGCAGGCAGGGGCAATCCGGGTTCCCCCAGCATCGCTGGTTGGGCTCCCAGGCGGTGACGACCCATCGGCGACCGTCCTGGGATCGGGCGGCGGCGTAGGGGGCCCGGAAGACCTTGTTCGCGTTCGTCTGAGCGGCGAAGCCCCGGGCGCCGGCCAGCATGACGCAGTTCTGGACGCGGAGGCCGGTCAGACGCTCGTCGGTCCCGTTGCGGAGCCAGAGCCCCATTCGGACGCCGCTCGGCGAGGGCGCGACGTCGGCGCCGAAGGCGATGCCGTTGGGGAGCGTCCGCTCGCCGTGGAACGAGCCGTCCTCGTCCCGCCGCCACTCCAGGCGCGGGAGCGCGACCCCCTTCGCGTCCCAGATCATGGGGACGTGGGTGTGCGCGAGGTAGATCAGGCCCAGGTTCGAGAAGACGGCTTCGGGGACGTCGACGACGACGTAGCTCGCGTCGTCCCAGGGGGTGAACACGCTCAGCTTCGTCTCGCGCTGGGGCATGACGGCGCCGTCCAGGAAGCCGATCCGAGGATGTCGGCCCCCGGGATACGGCAGGACGAGCAAGGGCTCCTCGGGCCTTCGCGGCTCAGGCTTCGCGCCCTCGAGACCCAGCCGTCGCGAGGCGTCGCGGACTTCCTGGATCGTAAGGCCGGTGGCGGCGGAGACCTCCCGAGGGGCGAAGCGATGGTGGACGATCATGTTCTCCAGCCAGGTCTTCAGGGCGGCGTCGCCGGGCGGTCTGCGAAACTCGGTGAGCATCTGCGCGAGCTGGGTCCTCAGCCACGCGGGGACCTCGCCGTCGTCGGCCCAGGCCGACGGCGTTTCGAGCAGCGAACGGGCGACGCGGGCGGTGACCAGCTCGGTCCTGAAGAGACCGGCCTCGGCGATCGGCGTCCCCTGCGGGCTGAGGACGAAGCTGTCGCCGTAGCCGATCCGCCCCTCCCGATCGGACTTCACGATGTTCGCCCGGGCGACGACCATTTTGAGCTGGGAAGCCAGGCCGACGTGACAGTTCCGGACGGCGAGCCGGTGGCCGTCGGCGACCTCCGCGCCGATCTCGTTGTTGTGGGGGGAGAAGAGCAGCGTCGCCCCCTGGAGCCTCGCGACCATCGCGGCGTGCGGGAACGAGCTGTCGTGGCAGATGATCGCGGCGAATCGGACCCCGTGAGCCGAGAAGACCGGGACGGCGGTCCCCGGCTTGAAGCCCAGGACTTCGCGATCGCCGCCGGTGAGCATCACCTTGTCGTAGACGCCCAGGAGTCGGCCGCGAGCGATCACGAGGACGCTGTTATACAGCCCATCCTTCGCCTTCCGGGCCAGGCCGACCAGCACGACCATCTCGTGCGAAGCCGACTCCTCGATGAAGCCGGCGAGTTCCGGATCGTCGAGCGGCCGCGCGCCGCGCTGCACCGCCTCGACGCTCTCGTACCCGGACAGGAAGCACTCCGGGAGGGCCACGAAATGGCTGCCTCGGGCGTGGGCCTCCTCGACCACCGTTCGCGCCGTGGCGAGGTTCGCGGCGAAGTCCCCCTCCCGGCAGACCCCTTGATAGACGGAGACCACGAGATCGTCGCCCGCCGCCCGGGCGGGCCGGAGCGACGCCGAGGTCGCGAGGAGCAGGACCAGCAAGACCCACCGGGGACGGCGGCCCCACCGTTCCCGGCGACACGGCGCGGATTCGCCCGACGTTCTCGGATCCATGTCGATCTCCTGATGTCATCTGGCCGGACGGTGGGGCGTCCCGTGTCACGAGCAGCGTCCGACACGGCCAGTCCCAACCTCGCGTTGCGTCAGGGGCGTCTGACCACGCCCGCAATCCGGTCGAGGTCCGGATTGTCTTGCGCCTCGATTCTCGAAGCAAGGGCCGGGCGGCTCGGCCGTACCTCCGGACTCGCCGACGGTCGCTCGAAGCGCCAGCGGGGGGGGCAGCCCGCCGCGATTCGATGCCGAGGGCCGCGGCGGACGGAGCGGTCTTGGATGGCGGGTTGAGACGATTTCGCTTGATTTTCGAGACGTCTCAGCCTCATAAGTATGCACGGGACCGATGGGATCCGACCGATCGTCTTCCCTCACGGGGGCAAGGTCATGGCCAGCCGAAACGCCGCAGGCAGGTGGATCGTTCCTCTCGCTCTCGCCGCGACGATCCTCGGTTCCGGGGGCCTCTCGGCGAGGGGGCAGGAGGGGCCCGAGCCGGGGCCCGCGTCGATCGCGGGCGCGACCGAGGAACGGCTGCTCATCTCAGTGGAGTACCGCCCCGAGGGGGGGATGAAGGTCGTGGCGGTCGATCCGCAGAGCCCGACCCTCCAGCTCAAGCCGGCGCGAGATCCGAGCCAGACCGCGATGCTGATCGCGGGCGACGTCATCACCCACGTCAACGGCGTCGAGATCGATTCACCGTTCACTTACGCCCGCGCGCTCGCTCGTACGCCGGGCCGGGCCGTGCTGACGATCATCGACCGGGCGTCCGGCACCACCGAGGACTGGCTCGCCGAGACCGTCCCCGTCCAGCAACGCCTCGGCCTCTTCGTGACGTTCCGGCCCGAGGGGGGAGCCCTCGTTCAGAGCGTAACCCCCGAGAGTCCGGCGAGGGTCCTGCGATCCGCATCGAACCCGAACTTCGTGGCGGCCATCGTCCCGGGCGACGTCATCACCCACGTCAACGACCAGGCGGTGGCCTCGCCGGATAGCTATTCGAGGGCGTTGAACAGCACGCCGGGGTCGGTCACGCTCCGCATCATCGACGGCGCGTCGGGCCAGGTCGGCGACTGGGTCAGCCAGACGCTGGCGGTGCGCGTGCCGAGGGAGGGGACCGGGGCGCGTCGGAGCGCCTACGTCCTCCTGGTCGGACTCACGAACGACCCGAACATCGGCGCGAGCATCAAGGCGAGCCTCGAATACCTTGAGCCGATCTTCAAGAACGAAGTCGCCGAGGAGCGGCTCCGCCTCTCGGTCATCCAGGGGGACGAGTGCACCGCGGCCAACCTGCTCGCCCGCGTGCGGGACGTCCCTTGCGGCCCCGACGATACGTTCCTCGTCTACTACCTCGGCCACGGCGCCCACGCGCCGACCGCCGACCCGCGCGATCCCTCGCAGGGGCATTTCTTCTCGATGCCCGGCGGCGACCTCTACCGGATCACGCTGGCGGACGCGATCCGCGACAAGCCCGGGCGGCTGAAGATCCTGTTCAGCGACACCTGCAACGTCCAGGCGACGCCCGTCTCCCCGGCCCGCGCCGTCAGCGAGGTCGCCCTCCGCCGGATCGTCGGCCTGACGCCGCTGGAAAAGCTCCTCTTCAACCATCGCGGGTCGCTCGACGTGAGCGCCTCGTCCCGAGGCCAGTACAGTTGGTTCAGCCTCCCCTTCGGCGGCTGGTTCACGTACAACTTCGCGAACCTGATCGCCCGCTTCGAAGCGTGGCCGCCGTTCCTCGGGACCCTGTCCGCACGGACTGACGAGTTCTACCAAACGAAGCGGGATGCAATTCTGAGAAATCCGGGAGCCACGCGCCCCGACGTACTCGCCTCCTTGACCAACCAGGCTCAGCTCGTCCCGGCCGTTTTCGTGGACGATCTCCTCGACGACGTGGCGGCGGCGGACGCGAACGATCAGCGAGTCCGGGAGATTCCCGAGGTCGTCGTCAGGTTCATCGAGTGACGACGGCGAACCCCCGGGGCTTGAATCAACGGCGAACGATGGGAGAGACGATGGAAGGGATGGATCGACGCACCGTGATTCGACGGGCCGGCGGGTTGCTCGCCGCCTCGATGCTCGGGGACCGGGCGAGAGCCGGGCAAGATGCCGGCCGAACTCGCCCGCCTCGCATCAAGATCGGCCAGATCGGCGTGGGGCATGCGCACGCCGACAAGCTGGAGGTCTACCGGAATTCCGAGGATTACGAGGTCGTCGGCGTCGTCGAGCCGGACGATCGGTTGCGGGAGCGGGCCGGGTCGAAGGAGGCCTTCCGGGATCTCCCCTGGATGACTCGCGAGCAGCTCCTCGCCGCGCCGGGGCTCCAGGCCGTGCTCGTCGAGACCCGCGTGCGCGACCTGCTGGATACGGCCGAGGCCGTCGTGGACGCTGGGAAGCACGTCCATCTCGACAAGCCGGCCGGGGAGTCGCTCCCGCAGTATCGTCGCATTCTGGACGCCGCGGCCGGGAAGCGGCTCTGGGTCCAGATGGGCTACATGTACCGATACAACCCGGCCGTCGTCCTGCTCCGTGAGGTGCTCGAACGGGGGTGGCTGGGCGAGGTCTTCGAGGTCCACGCGGTCATGAGCAAGGTGGTCGAGCCCGCCGCTCGGGCCGAGTTCGCCGCGTATCGCGGCGGGACCATGTTCGAGCTCGGCTGCCACGTCATCGACCTGGTCGTCGGCGTGCTGGGGGCGCCGTCGAAGGTCACCCCGTTCCCCCGGCGTGCCTCGAGGTTCGACGACGGGCTGCTCGACAACATGCTCGCCGTCTTCGAGTACCCCAGCGCGACCGCCACGGTGCGCTCGACCGCCCTGGAGGTGGAAGGCTTCGCGCGACGCCACCTGACCGTCTGCGGCTCCGAAGGGACCTTTCACATCCAGCCTCTCGACGATCCGGCGGTCCGCGTTGCCTTCTCGGCCCCTCGCGGCTCGTATCGCAAGGGCTACCAGGACGTGACATTGCCGAAATACACTCGCTACGTGGACGACGCCGCCGACATGGCCCGCGTCATCCGGGGCGAGAAGGAGATCGATTTCCCGCCTCGGCACGACCTCGCCGTGCAGACGGCTGTGCTCGAAGCCTCCGGCCTCCCCACCGACGCCTGAACCAAACAAACGGTTGCCGACGCCGACGCCGGCCGGTATCTTTGAGCCCGAACCGCCTGTTCAACAATCGTTGCACGGGTGGGGCTCCGGCCTGGCGCCGCCGCCGGGTCGTCTCGGCCGGGAGTCCTGGAGGCGAATCGATGATGACGACGCATCGCGGCTCTCATCCCGGCGTCACCCGGCGGACCGCCGTCCAGGCCGGGGCCCTGGGGCTGCTCGGCCTGGGGATGAACCATCTGGACGCCCTGCGCGCCGCGACGCCCGGAGCGGGCCCGGCCGGGGGGACCGCGAAGTCCTGCATCTACATCTTCCTGTCGGGCGGCCTGGCGCAGCATGAGAGCTTCGACATGAAGCCCGACGCCCCCGACGGCGTCCGGGGCGAGTTCAGCCCGATCGCGAGCGCGACCCCGGGGATCGACGTCTGCGAGCATCTCCCGGGCCTCGCCCAGCGAAGCCGCCACTGGGCGCTCGTCCGGTCGTTGACGCATGGGACGAACGACCACACGCTCGGGCATTACCTGATGCTGACGGGCCGGAGCAAGGCCGACCCCGGATTCCGAGGCGACCGCCAGCCCAGGCCGACCGACTGGCCGTCCATGGCCTCGGTGGTCGGCGACGCCTTCTCCGGAAGAGGGCACCACCTTCCCCCAGCCATCGTGCTTCCCGATCGCCTGGTCCACTGGTCCGGGGGCGTACTGGCGGGACTCTACGGCGGTCAGATGGGCTCCCATCGCGACCCCTTCTTCATCGAGGCCTCCCCCTACGGAAATCCCTTCTGGAAGGGGGCCTATCCCGAATACAGCTTCCCGAACGAGACCAAAAAGCCCCCGAAAAGCCCCGACGAACGCGTGTTCCAGGCTCCCAGCCTGACCCTCTCCCCCGGCATGACGGCGGGGAGGCTCGCCCAACGGACCGAACTTCTGGACGAGCTGGACCGACAGCGCGGGGTTCTGGAAGCGACCGCCGTCGCCGAGCGGTTCGATCGCCATCGCCAGTCGGCCATCTCGCTCCTGGCCTCCCCCGAGGTCCGCTACGCCTTCGACGTGACCAAGGCCGACGAGCCGATCCAAGAGCGTTACGGCAAGAACAGCTTCGGCTGGTCGCTGCTGATGGCCTCCCGCCTCGTCGAGGCCGGCGTCCCGCTGATCCAGGTCAACCTGGGAAGCAACGAGACGTGGGACACCCACGGCGATATGTTCCCCCGGCTCAAGGACAAGCTCTTCCCCCCG
The DNA here is from genome assembly GCF_001610895.1 of Planctomyces sp. SH-PL62. Taxonomy (NCBI): domain Bacteria; kingdom Pseudomonadati; phylum Planctomycetota; class Planctomycetia; order Planctomycetales; family Planctomycetaceae; genus Planctomyces; species Planctomyces sp. SH-PL62. The sequence continues at coordinate 3,868,872 of NZ_CP011273.1, forward strand.
ACGGATCGCGCCCTGAGCGCCCTGCTCGACGACCTGGAAGCGAGCGGGTTGCTCGATTCCACCCTCGTCGTCATGGCGAGCGAGTTCGGCCGCACCCCCAAACTCTCGATCCTCCCGGAGTCCTATCAGGGCGTCGGTCGCGACCACTGGGGAGCGTTGCAGAGCGTCTGGTTCGCCGGGGGGGGCGTCCGCGGCGGCACGGTGATCGGCTCGTCCGACAAGATCGGCGCGTACCCGACCTCGCTCCCGCAGACGCCCGAGAACATGGCCGCCACGATCTACAAGGCGCTCGGGATCCCGGACGTGGCGAGCTGGCGGGACGACCTCGACCGCCCCCACCTGATCTATCAAGGTTCGCCGATCCCCGGATTGATCTGATCGCCGTCGGCCGGCGTTCGAGGCCCTCCCCACCGGACCGGAGTCGTGACCATGCTCGCCGTCGAAGGCCGCTCGCGCCGCGTCTGCAACGGGCTCACTCGTCGCGACCTCCTCCGGGCCGGGGGGGCGGGATTGCTCGGCACGAGCCTGACCTCGCTCCTGGCCGCCGAGGAGGCCGGGATCGCGGCGCGGCCCCGGGCGAGGTCCGTGCTCTTCCTGTTCCTGTTCGGCGGGCCCAGCCAGCTCGAAACTTTCGACCTGAAGCCCGACGCCGCCTCAGGGATCCGCGGGCCGTACAGGCCGATCGCCTCACGGACGCCGGGGCTGTTGATGTGCGAGCACCTCCCCAAACTCGCCGACATCTCGGATCGGTTCGCCGTCATCCGGACGATGTCGCACCGCTACAACGACCACAACGCCTGCCATTACGTCCAGACCGGCTATCCCCTGCCGCCCGCCCAGCGTGGGGCGGCGGGAGTCGACGCCACCGCCCAGGACTGGCCGGCGATGGGGTCGATCGTCGAATACCTCGACCGCCGCGCGGAGTCCGCGGCCCCGGGCGACCGGCGACGCGACTTCCCGAGCTACGTCTACCTGCCGAACCCGCTCGGCCACATCCAGGGCTACGACCGCGCGGGGGGCTACGCCGGCTGGCTGGGCTCCGCCTACGACGGCCTCGCGACCCGGATCCCCAGGCGCGGCCCGGACGACAACCCCTACTTCCGCGACTGCGACGACGACGAGATGGACTTCCGCCTCCAGGGCCTCGACGGCCCCGCCCTGCTGACCCTCGAACGCACCCGGAGCCGGATCGGCCTGCTCGACCAGTTCGACGCGGCTCGGGGCAGGCTCGACCGCTCGCAGGCGGCGCGGGAATTCGGCCGGCTGCAAGAGCGGGCCGCGCGCCTGATGACCTCGGAGGCGATGCGGGCCGCGTTCGACATCCGCCAGGAGCCCGCGCGGGTCCGCGACCGCTACGGGCGGCACCTGTTCGGCCAGTCGGCGCTGATGGGACGCCGGATGATCGAGGCCGGCGCCCGGTTCGTCACGGTGGTCTGGGACGCCCCCGACGGATACAGCTGGGACAGCCACGCCGGCTCGCACGACGTCGGCCGGCACCTGCTGCCGGGTCTCGACCAGACCCTCTCCGCGCTCCTGGACGACATGAACGCTCGCGGCCTCCTGGATGAGACGCTCGTCGTCTGTCTGGGCGAGATGGGCCGCACGCCTCGGCCCGACACCGCGACCTGGGGCCGAGGGCACTGGAGCTACTGCTTCCCCGCCGTGCTCGCCGGGGCCGGGATCCAGGGCGGCGTCGCCTACGGCCGCTCCGACAAGGATGCGGCCTACCCCGTGGATCGCCCGGTCTCCCCCGAGGACCTGTCCGCCACCATCTTCCACGCGCTCGGCATCGATCCCGACGCCCGCATCATGGACCCCCTGGGCCGCCCCGTCCCGCTCGTCATGGAAGGCGGCCGGCCGCTCGTCGAACTGTTCGGCTGACGGCCTCGAACCACCCCGTCGGGCCGCCTTCGGTCGTCCCGCAGACCTCTCCTCGATTTCGGACCCATCCACATGCCGTCGAACCGTCTCGCGCGACGAATCAAGACTTTCGCCCGGATCACGTCCGTTTTCGTCCTGGTCGTTTCGGGCGTCGCGACCGCCGACGAGCCTCCGGCCCCGGCCTGGAATTACTCGGCGGAACTGATGCGGCCCTTCTGGAAGGGCCCCGTCATGGAAGGGGAATCCGTCCTCTTCATCAAGGACGCCGGCGACGGCGAGGCCCGGGCCTCGGTCCTCTTCCCGATCCGGAAAGTGCTGGCCGTCCGCGACTCGGCGGGCGCCGTGACCTATGAAGAGGGCCGCGACTACCTCTGGAAGCCGGGGAGCCGCGAGATCGTCCTCCCGCCGGGCTCGCGGATCGTCGCATCGACGCCCGCCGAGCTGCGACGGCCTCCGAAATCCCAGATGTTCGAGCTGACGCATCGCGACGGAAACGGCGAGATCTTCTTCGGCGCGAAGCTGGAATACCACGCCTTGCAGACCTGCATCACCTATGCCCACGACGAGGGTCAGTGGACCGCGCCCGTCCCGATGTTCGACCCCAAGGCGCTGCCGCGCACGGTGAAGAAGCTGGCCGGTCGGGAGCCCGTCTCGATCGTGGTGCTGGGCGACAGCATCTCGACCGGCTGCAACGCTTCGGGATGGGCCGGCGCGGCCCCGTTCCAGCCCGGCTACCCCGAGCTGGTGCGGCGCCAACTCCAGGAACGCTATCAGGGCGAGGTCAATCTCACCAACCTCTCCGTCGGCGGGATGGACACCGGCTGGGCGCTGACGATGATCGACAAGGTCGTCGAACCCCATCCCGACCTGGTCGTCGTGGCCTTCGGGATGAACGATTCCGCGGGCCGGTCGGCGGCGGATTATCGGGCGAACACCGAGGCGGTCGTCGCCAGGGTCCGCGAGCGTCTCCCTGACGCGGAATTCATCCTGGTGGCCACGATGCTCGGCAACCCGGCGTGGACGCGGCTCCGCCACGAGGCGTTCGCCGAATACCGCGACGCCCTGGCGACGCTCCAGGGCCCCGGCGTCGCACTGGCCGACCTGACCTCGATCTGGGCCCGCTTCCTGGAGTTGAAGCAGGACTGGGACCAGACGGGGAACGGCGTGAACCACCCCAACGACTTCGGCCATCGCGTCTATGCCCAGGTCATCACCTCGCTCCTCACGCCCGACGAAGCGAAGCGGTCGGAGTGAGCCGACGGGCCTCCCGCCCGCGCGTCAAAGCCAGCGCGGGTGATCGGCCCCGAGGTCGTTGATCCCTCGGGTGATGGGGCGGGGGTCGCTTCCATCGGCGTTCATGACCCAGATCTCGGGGACGCCACCGGTCTTGGCCCGGCAGAACGCCACATGCCGTCCGTCTGGAGATTCGCTCGCGCGGAAGTCCCAGACGGGCGGCCGGCTGCTCGTCAGCGCAACGACCCGACCGTCGCGAGGATCGATCCGGACGATCTCGGCGCCTCCCCGCGCGAGTTCGGGCTTGTAGTCGCGGTTGAAGTGGTCGACGTCGGGACGACTCGGCTGGTACTCCCAGGCGACCCTGGAGTCCGGCAGGCGTCTCGGGAAGAGGATCGATCCGTCGCGGGTCCAGGCGGGGACGTTGGAGCCGCCTCCCCGCGTCTTCGGATCGCCGTAGGTCGCTGCGAACCACATGGCCTGGCCGGTCGTCAGCACGCGAGATTCGCCGCCGTCGGCGCGTCCAATGCAGACGTCGGCCCAGTCGTGACCCGGGTCCTCGCCGGACAGGCAGTCGACGTAGAGGATCCAGCGCCCGTCCGGCGACCAGCTCGTGCCGAAATAGAGGTGCCCCGGCCGGGCTGCGATGCGAACGCGGTGGGTCCCGTCGACGTCGCTGGTCCAGACCTGATAGCCTTCCGGGCTCGCGAGATGGTAAGCGACCCGACGGGCGTCGGGGCTGAGGCTCAGGCCGTAGGGGAGCCCCTCGCCGGCGCGGGTGAACTCGCGGGCGTCGGTCCCGTCGAGGCGTACGCTGAAAATCTGGCCCACCTTGTCGCGAACCACCTGCACGAGGAGTCGATCCTCTCCCAGCAGGAGGGCCGGGGTCGTGAACGGCGCCAGTCGCTCCCTGGTGCAGATTTCCTCCAGGGAGCCGGTCTGGAGGTCGTGGATCCAGAGGTGCGTCGGGGTCTGGGTGTAGTACTCCTCGAAGGGTCGCCCGGGGCCGTCGCGTCGCGGCTCCATGCTCAGGAGGAGAATGCGGCGGCCGTCCGGGAACGTCGCGCCGACTTGCCAGGTCGCCTGGCCGGGCTTGTCGAAATCGAGGTAACGCAGTCCTGCGCCGTCGGCGTCGACGAGGCCCGTCTTGCCCTGCGACGTGAATGCGAGCCGGGCCGGCCGGGCCGCTTCACGGCCGGCCGCCAGGCCCCTGGATTCCCCGGCGATGGTCGAGAGGATCGGCGACAGGGTCATCGCGGCCAGGAACCGGCGTCGACCTGAATCGAACGTACGAAAGCCGCGCGGCGAGGCTTCGGACATGGGAAAGGTCCCTGAGCGTTTGCGGTTCGGTCTCATTTTGTTCGCACGCGGGTCGGGCTGCCGTCGCACGGTCGGACGGAATCACGTCGCGAGCGTCGCCGTGCGTCCGCTTCACTATAATAGATGAATTCTTGGATGGATCGCCTGGGTTCCCTGATAACGGGGGGGGATTCGGCCTTGCTGCGGTCCCTCGTGGCGGCGTCTGCTTCGGATCGGCTTCGCATCAAATCTGGATTTCGGCGTTTGTCCGGGGCCGACAGCCGAGTAGGAGCCTTGACCGCCAGACGCGATCCCGGCTCCAATAGGCTCGGCGGATCGAGCGTCCGGAACGGGCCGTCCGCCCCGGGGAGGACGTCGACGGGAGAAACGCCCTCATGCTACGCCTGGCCGCCAGCTTCGCCCTCGTTTTCTGCTTCTTTCTCGTTCGTACGGCGATCGGCGAGGACTATTCCTTCGCCCACGACGACGTGATGGGGACCTCGCTGGAGCTGAGCGTCCGCGCGGACGACGCCGGGGCCGCCCGACGGGCCGAGGCCCGGACGCTCCGCGAGATCGACCGCCTCGCGGCCCTCCTCAGCAACCACGACCCGTCCAGCGAGTTCCGGCGCTGGCAAGCGGGCGCGAGAGGCCCGCGTGCGGCCTCTCCCGAGCTGATCGAGCTGCTCGCGGCGAGCGACGCCTGGCGTGAGCGGAGCGGCGGGGCGTTCGACCCTCGGGTCCAGGTCTTCTCGAACCTCTGGGCCGAGGCCGCCCGTCGCGACCGGGCGCCGAGCCTCGCCGAGCTCCAGGCCGCGAGAGACCTCGCCGCCGACCCGGCCTGGCGGCTCGCCCCCTCGGCCGGGCACGCCGAGCGGCTCTCCGACGCCCCGTTGACCCTCGACGCGATCGCCAAGGGATACATCGTCGAACGGGCCTGCGCCGCGGCGATGGCGGACGACCCGGCGATCCGCGGCGTGGCTCTCAACGTCGGCGGCGACCTTCGCATCCAGGGCGAAATCGAGCGGAAAGTGGCCATCGCCGGCCCCCGGCTCGGCTCCGAGACGACCGAGCCGCTGGCCTGGGTTTCCGTGAAGGACTGCGCCGTCGCCACCAGCGGCCGAAAGCACCGGGGCCATCGGATTCAGGGACGCTGGTACTCGCATCTCATCGACCCGGGGACCGGCGAGCCGGCCGAGCGGGTGGCCGCCGCCTCGGTGATCGCCGAGCGGTCCGACGAGGCCGACGTCCTGGCCACGATCCTCAACATCCTGCCCCCCGAAGACGGCCTGCGCCTGGTCGATTCCCTCCGGGGCGTGGCCTGCCTGATCGTCGCCGCCGACGGCCGAATCCTGCGAAACGCCGCATGGCTCGCCTACGAGGAACCGGCGCCCGCCCGGCCTGCCGCCGCCAAGGACAAGGGCAAGGTCGAGGCCGGGGGCGGCTGGGGCGACACCCACGAATTGCTCGTCAGCTTCGCGATTAACCGTCCGAAGGAAGCGGGGCGCTATCGCCGGCCCTACGTGGCGATCTGGGTCGAGGACGAGAAGGGGACCCCGGTTCGGAACCTCCTTTTTTGGGTCTCGACGGGAGGGGCCGGGCCGTTTCAATGGCTCCCCGACCTGAAGCGTTGGTATGCCGACGTGATGACCCGCGTGAAGACCACCAAGTTCGACCCGTTCGTCATCGCCCAGCCGACCCGGGCCCCCGGCGAGTATTCGGCCCTCTGGGACGGCAAGGACGACAAGGGCCGTCCGGTGAAGCCGGGCGAGTACACGGTCCTGATCGAGGCCGTCCGGGAGCAGGGGGGGCATGGGCTGATCCGTCAGCGGGTCACCCTGGGCGACGCTCCGTTCGTGAAGGAATTGAAAGGGAATGACGAGATCAAGTCCGCCAAGCTCGAATACAAGTCCCGAGGGGCCGATCGATGACTCCCCGTCCGCGCCCGCCGGGCCGCGTCCTTCCCCGTCCGTCCGGCCGCTGGGCGTCCGGCTGGCCGGTCCGATCCGATGGATTCATACGTATCTGTCGATGTTCGGCCTGGCCGCCGTGCTGTTCTTCAGCCTGACGGGGATCACCCTGAATCATCCCCGATGGTTCTACGACGGGGTGGCGACGAGCGTCGAGGTCGAGGGCCGCCTCGATCCGGCCCTGATCCAGGGCGATACAGACAAGCTGGAAGTCGTCGAGCATCTCCGGCGCGAGCACGGGCTCCGGGGCGCCCTGGCGTCGTTCACGACGGAGGAGGACGAGTGCGTCGTCACCTTCAAGGGGCCGGGCTACTCGGCCGACGCCTTCATCCGTCGGCCTGAGGGGACCTACCGCGTGTTCGAGGAGCGGCACGGCCTCGTCGCGGTGATCAACGACCTTCACAAGGGACGCGACACCGGGCCGGTCTGGTCGGCGGTGGTCGACGTCTCGGCCGCGATGACGGCCCTGGCCGCGGCGACGGGCCTGTTCCTGCTGTTCTACATCAAGCGTCGCCGCGCGCTGGGACTTTTGACGGCCCTGGCCGGGGCCGTCGCGCTGGCGGCGGCCTTCTTCCTGGGCGTCGGTTGAAAAGAGGAGGAAGGCTCGTCGGCGTCGTCCCGTTCACTTCGGCGAGGGGGCGTCCGCCGGGGGCGTCTGGGGGACCTCGATCGGCCGGATGACGGTGACGACCGAGGCCGCGTCGCCTTTCCGCGCCCCGGAAGGCCCGAACTGGGCCTCGACGAACAGGCCGGGGAGCAGATCCTCGGCGCGGAACTTGACGGGTTTCCCCCTGGTCGGCGTTTTCGAAGCCGTCCCCTCGTCGGTCTTGACCTTCTCGGGACTGCTCTCTCCCGTGCTCGTCTCGTCGGTCGGGGAGCGGAACCGCGTCTCGATTCGGGTGTCGTCGGTGATCTCGACCACGACGACGCTGTTCTCGTCGGCGGGTTGGCCGGTTGCGGCGACGGACTTCGCCCCCTCGGCGGCATCCCGCCTGGGCGATTTCTCGTCGCGAAGCCGGGCCTGGTCTCGGGCCCAGTCGCGCCAGACGGCGTTGGAGTTGATCGACAGGCGCATCCGGGGGGCCGCCGACTTTTCCTGGTCCTTGGCGTCTGCTTTCGCGAGCTTCTCGACCTTCAGGATCACCCCCGAGGCGATCTCCTTGCCGGCCGGGCGCTTGTCCGCCGGGGCCGGCTTACTCTCCTGCGCCGGACCGAGGTCCGGGCCGAGCAGGAACAGCGTCGAGCCGACGGCCGCCGCCGATTTGAGCCGCGCGACGCATGCGTGTCTCATCTGGATCGTCCCTTTCGTCGGAAGTCGCCCGGTCGAACGAGGCCCCGGGCTTCGGGAGCCGTCGCCATGTCTTCATGCGACGAGTTCGTGCCGTTGCAGGTTTCGTACCGGTCGGGCGGGCGTCCGAGATCGGACGAAATTGGGACCGCGATCCTTGCTTCCGATCAAACCGGGCCGCACAATACGGGGCTGCCGGTCCGACGGCCGCCACGGAGCCGAGGGCGTCGCACTCGTCCTGGCCGACCGATCACGTCCCGGGCCGCATTCCCAGAGGGAGGAGCCTCCATGGCAGAACACGACTCCAGGTCGCCGATGGGGCCGGGGGGGCAGAGCCGGCGCAAGTTCCTGCGCGGGTCGGGCCTCGCCGCCGCCTCCGCCGTCCTGACCAGCCAGGCCGCCGCCGCGATCGAGGAGGCGCAGGCCGAGGCCGCGGCGACCGAGCCGCGGGTCCTCTCCGGCGACGTCCCCCTGACGCTGAAGGTCAACGGCAAGGAGATGGCTTGCACCGTCGAGCCGAGGAGCACGCTGCTCGACACGCTGCGGGACCGCCTCGACGTGACCGGCCCGAAACGCGTCTGCGACCGCGCCAGCTGCGGCGCCTGCACGGTCATCCTCGACGGCGACCCGGTCTACTCCTGCACCACCCTGGCCGTCTCCTGCAAGGGCAAGGCCATCGAGACCGTCGAGGGCTTCGACGACGGCGTGGGGGGCGTCCCCCACGCCTTCCATCAGCACGACGGCCTGATGTGCGGCTACTGCACGCCCGGCTTCGTCACCGCCTGCAAGGCCTACCTCGACAAGAACCCGGGCCGGACGCCGACCCTCGAGGAGATCAAGAGCGGCCTGGACGGCAACATCTGCCGCTGCGGGACTTACATCGGCGTGTTCGAAGCGGCCCTGGCCGCGGCCAAGACGATGAAGGGAGCCTGACCCATGCCCTCTTGGCCCGAATCCCCCCGACTGATCGGCTCCAGCATCACCCGGGTCGACGGCCTGGCCAAGGCCACCGGCCGGGCGAAATACCCCTCCGACGTCCATCCCAAGGGCTTGCTCTTCGGGGTGCTCCTGTCCAGCCCCCACGCCCACGCCAAGGTCAAGGCGATCGACGTCGAGCCGGCGCGGAAGATGCCCGGGGTCAAGGCCGTGCTCGCCCTGGCGACCGCCGGCGAGTCGACCGTCTTCTATCAGGGGCAGGAGATCGCCGCGGTCGCCGCCGAGACCGAGGAGAAGGCCCGCGACGCCGCTCGGGCGATCCGTGTGGAATACGAGGTCCTGCCGCACGTCGTCACCGAAGGCCGATCGGCGTCCGCCGACGCCCCGAAGGTCTTCCCGGCCGGCAACACCCGGGCCGCCCGCGCCCAGACCACCGGCAAGCCCGACGAGGCGATGCAGCAGGCCGAGGTGACCATCGAGGCGACCTATGAGCTGCCCGTCATCACCCACCTCTGCCTGGAGACCCACGGCCTGACCGCCGAATGGAAGGGGACGGACGCGATCACCGTCTACTCCAGCACCCAGTCGGTCTCCGGCGTCGCCAACGACATGGTGGAGAACCTGGGCCTGGACGCCTCCAACGTCACCGTCCTGACCGAGGTGATGGGGGGGGGCTTCGGCTCCAAGTTCAACGCCGACGTCTGGGGGATCGCCGCGGCCAAGCTCGCCAAGGAGGCGGGCCTCCCGGTTCGGATGTTCCTCGACCGCGCCCAGGAGCACCTGATCGGCGGCAACCGCCCCAGCGCCAGGGCCGACGTCAAGCTCGGGGCGACGAAGGACGGCCAGCTCGTCGCGATGGTCGCCGAGACCTCCGGGACCGGCGGCCGGGGCGGGTCGAACTTCCCGCTCCCGTACGTCTACCGGGTCGACAACCGATCCCGGACGCACACCGAGGTCTTCGTCAACTGCGGGAGCGCCCGGGCCATGCGCGCGCCGGGGCATCCCCAGGGCTGCGCCGTCATGGAAGCGGCGATGGACGACCTGGCCGACAAGCTCGGCATGAACCCCCTGGAGTTCCGCCTCAAGAACCTGGCCGAGGCCGACATGGTCGCCGGCGGGATCAACCGGACGGACATCTACAAGGAGCAGCTCGAACGGGGCGCCAGGCTGATCGGCTGGGACCGTTGGAAGCCGCGCGGCCAGGGGGGCGACGGCCCGATCAAGCGCGGTATGGGCCTGGCCCTGCACCAGTGGGGCGGCGGCGGGGCCCAGGACAAGCAGGTCGCCTGCATCGTCAACCCCGACGGCTCCGTCGAACTTCGGAGCGCCACGCAGGACATCGGCACCGGCGCCCGGACCATCCTGGCGATCATCGCCGCCGAGGTCCTCGGCCTGGAAGTCGGCCGGATCAAGTCGAACATCGGCAACTCGACCTTCCCCCCCGGGCAGAGTTCGGGCGGCTCGACCACCACGCCCTCGATGGCCCCGCCCTGCCTGGACGCGGCGACCAAGGCCCGCGACGAGCTGTTCCGGAGGATCGCCCCGGGCCTGGAGGCCGCCGTCGAGGACCTGAGCCTCAAGGGGGGCAAGGTCCTGGTCAAGGGGGAGGAGAAGCTGACCTGGGAGCAGGCCTGCCGCAAGCTGGGCATGATGCCCATCAACGTGATCGGCCAGTTCGCCCCGGGGCTCGCCTCGACGGGAGTCGGCGGCTGCCAGTTCGTCGAGGCCGTCGTCGACGTCGAGACCGGGGTGGTGCGCCTCAAGAAGATCGTGGCCGTCCAGGATTCCGGGCTCATCCTCGACATGCTCACCTGGCGCAGCCAGATCTACGGCGGCGTCATCGGCGGCCTGAACTACGGGCTGTTCGAGGAGCGGATCATGGACGAGGCTACCGGGGTGATGCTCAACCCCGACATGGAGATGTACAAGCTCGCCGGGGCGACCGACATCCCCGAGATCGTCATCGAGGCGTACGACACTCCGGAGATGCGCGAGCGCGGCGTCATCGGCGTCGGCGAGCCGCCGACGATCAGCACGGCCGCCGCGATCGGCAACGCCGTGGCCAACGCGATCGGGGTCCGGGTTCCGAAGTGGCCCATGTCTCCCATGAACGTCCTCGACGCCCTGGCCTCCAAAGAAGGGAAGGCGTGATCCGATGAAGGCTTTCGACTACTCCAGCCCGGCGACCCCCGAGGCCGCCGTCGAGGATCTCGCCGGCCCCGGGACCGTGGAGGCGCTCTCCGGCGGCACCGACCTGATCGGCCGGATGAAGGACTACGTCAGCAGCCCCGACCGGGTCGTCTATCTCAAGGGCGTCGGCGCACTCGGCGGGATCGCCGAGAAGTCCGGCGGCCTGGAGATCGGCGCCGGCGCCCGGCTGGTCGACCTGGCTTCGAACCCGATCGTCCAGGAGCGCTATCCGGCGCTTCGGCAGGCGACGCTCGAAGTCGGCACGCTCCAGATCCGCAACATGGCGACCGTCGGCGGCAACCTCCTCCAGCGTCCCCGCTGCTGGTATTTCCGCAACGGCTTCGGCCTGCTGGGCGTGAAGGACGGCAAGAGTCTGGTCCGCGACGGCGAAAACCGCTATTCCGCGATCTTCATGACCGAGGGCGACGCCCTCTTCGTCAACCCGTCGAGCCTGGCGGTCCCCCTGATCGCCCTGGGCGCCCAGGCGACGATCCTCGGGGCCGACGGCGCCCGGACGATCCCGGTCGAGAAGCTCTACCGGGCGCCCAAATCGAACGACGAGCGGGAGCTGACCCTCGCCCCCGGGGAGTTGCTGACCAGGATCACGATCCCGGCCGGGGCGGGCAAGAACGGGTTCTACGAGGTCCGCCAGAAGCAGGCCCACGACTGGCCGCTGGTCGCGACGGCCGTCAACCTGAAGATGGACGGCGGCTCGGTCGGCGACTGCCGGGTCGTCCTGTACGGGGTCGCGCCGATCCCCTGGCGGAGTGAGGCGGCCGAACGCGCGATCCGAGGCCAGGCCGTCACCCGGCAGACTGCCGAGACCGTCGCCGCCGCCGCCGCCGAGGGGGCCAAACCTCTCTCGATGAACGGTTACAAGGTGGCTCTGGTCCGAACGACCGTCAAGCGGGCGCTGCTCGCCGCGATCGGCGACCGCTACTGGGAGGAGGGCTGATCATGGAAGTCCGACCGGACGCGACGCCCGAAGCCGCCCCGCCGCCCGTCGGCCCCCCGTGCCGGCACCTGCGGTTCAAGGGGATGTACGTCTACACGGACGTCTCCGCCTCGACCGAGCCGGGCGACCACGACAACACCATCTTCTGGTGCCAGAAGACGCTCAAAGATGTCGGCCCGGACCAGGGGTTCGTCGGCCGGGAAGACTGTCGGGAGACCTGGCGAAGCTGCTACGAAACGGACTGACCGGCGATCTCTCCGGGAAACGAGCGAGCCCCTCACGCCGAGGAACCCCGAGGGGCTCGCCTGCTCGACTCCGTGATCGCCGCGCCACCGGCCGTCACAGCCTCGCGGCGACCGGCGTCGACGCCGGGTTTCCCATCCCGGTATAATCAGACGAAGTCGAATCACGCCTTCACGTGTCGGGATGACGCCCCGCCGGGTCGCCCGGCGCCGCCCGGCGGTTCCGCCGGAGAACTGGAGAGGTTCACCCATGCTCGCTAGCGCCCTGGCCGTCCTCGCATCTTTGCTCCCCGCGGCCTCGCCCGTTTCGTCCGCCGCGACGCGAGTCGCGGGGGATTACATCGAGGCCCGCACCGCCGACGTCTATACCGGCCCCTGCTTCTCCAACGCCGAGATCTTCATCACCGGCCACCAGGCGGTCCTCGCCTGGAAGGTGACCGAGGGATCGTGGAAGGGCGTGGAGCTGAACGGCCTTTCGGTCGCCGCCGCCGTCGTCGGCACGACGACGTTCTCGCAGGACGACATGAGCGCGGCCAAGGCGGTCCTCGTGGTCGACCAGAAGGCCACCCCCGCCCAGCACGACGCCTTGATCGAGATGGCCAAGGCCCTCGGCGGCGATCGGCTCAAGCACGTCGTCGCCGTGCGGACCGCCAGCCTCATCGTCACCGTCGAGGACCACAAGGGCTCTTCGGAATCGGAGGAAGCCGACTCCCACAAGGCCCACGGCATGCCCCGCGCGCCCCAGGCCCTGTTCTCGGCGGCCGGATTGGCCGAGATCCTGACCCGCCCGCTGGGGGCCGACGACCATGTCTGCGGCAACGAGGCCGTCGCCTATGAGCCGCTCTCGAGTGGGGTCCAGGCCCTGCCGGCCTACACGCTCCGCCACCGATACTCGGGGGATGAGCTCGACACCCTGTGGAACGACCCGAACTGCCGCAGCAGCTTCGTCGGCCGCTTCTCGTACTGAGCGGGCCCGGTCCCGCCGTCTATCCGCGGCGACGACCGCCCGCGCCGAAGGGCCGTCGTCGCCTATCGCTCGTCCTTTTTCGATGGGGGTCGTGAATGTCCCTGAAATTCCTGGCCGTCCTCCTCCTGGGGGCGGCCTCGACGGCAGCCGCGCAAGATTCGTATAAGCTCGAGAAGCTCGACGAAGCACCGCCGTCGGAACTGGCCGCCGCCGTCAAGGAGACGCTCGAAACCACCGGCCATCGCGTCCTCGACGCGCAGGGCTCGCCGCTGGTCGACATCTGGTTGCGCAAGGCGACCCCGGCGACGGCCGCGCCCTCCGGCCCCAAGGGCGCGATCCTCTACCCTGTCCTCACGGAGGGCGAGTTGATCGGCGCGGTCAAGTACGTCGCCGAGGGATATGACTACCGCGATCAGACCATCGAGCCGGGCGTCTTCACCCTGCGCTACGGCCTCCAGCCGGTCGACGGCGATCACCTGGGCGTGAGCGTCAACCGCGACTACGCCCTGCTGGTCCCCGCGGCCAAGGACGTCGATGTAGCCGATCTGCCGCGCAAGACGCTGGAGAAGGAAAGCCCCGCGTCGGTCGGGACCACCCATCCCGGCGTGCTCCTGCTGCTGGCGGCCCCGGAGAAGCTTCCCGACGCCCCGACCATGATCAACGACCAGACGCTCAACACCTGGGGGGCGATCCTGACGCTCCCGCTCCAGGTCGAGGGGCGATCGGAACCCGCGCCCTTGCCCTTGCAGCTCACCGTCGTCGGGGCGAAGACCGATTGAACCCGGAGGCTCGTCGATTCGCGACGAGGCCGAAGTCGAATTTCGAGAGGCTCCCGGTCCATGCGGAACCTGATGCGGCACCTGACCGATTCCCTGACGTCGGGCCGCGAGGTCCTGCTCTGCCGGGTCGTGGCGACCCGAGGCTCGACCCCTCAGAAGGCCGGGGCCGCAATGCTCCTGACCCCCGACGGCGGCCAGATCGGCACGCTCGGCGGGGGGTGCGTCGAGGACGAGGTCCGACGCAAGGCGGCCGGCCGCATCGGTCGAGACGGCGCCGAGCTCTACAGCTACGTCCTCAACCATGACTACGCCTGGGCCGACGGCCTGATCTGCGGCGGCAAAATGGTCATCCTGGCCGAGTGCCCGCGAGGTCCGGGCCAGCTCGCCTACCATCAGGCCCATCTTGGATTGCTCGAGGCCGGGCTCGGCTTCACCGAGGCCGTGGCGCTCGACCCGGAGAAGTCGGGGGCTTCGACGCTCGGCGCTCGGTTCCTTTTCGACCACGAGGGGGCCTTCGTCGCCTCACTCGACGGCCGGGAGCCTGCCGCCGAGATCGCCGGCAGAGTGGCGCCGCTTGATCAACGGCCACGGCCCTCGGAGTCCGGCGGCGTGGCCTATCTCCCGACGATGCCGCGTATCCGCTTGATCGTCATCGGAGCGGGGCACGTCGGGCAGGCGGTGGCCGAGCTGGCGGCCCGGGTCGATTTCGACGTCTGGGTCGTCGACGACCGCCCCCAGTACGCCAACCGCGAACGCCTCCCGAACGCTCGGCGGCTGATCGTCGGCCCGATGGGGATCGTCCTTCGCGACCTTGACGTCACGCCGCACACCTACGTCGTGATCGTCACGCGGGGCCACGGGCACGACCAGGAAGCGCTCCAGCACATGGCGCCCACGGTCGCCCCCTACGTGGGCCTGATCGGCAGCAAGCGGAAGATTCGACTGATCTTCGATACGCTGCTCGACGAAGGGATCTCCGAGGAAGCCCTGGCCCGCGTCGCGGCCCCGGTGGGGCTGGACATCGGCTCCGAGAGCGTCGACGAGATCGCGGTGAGCATCGTCGCCGAGTTGATCGCCCGTCGCAACCTGGGCGCCGACGCCCACTCCGCCCGAAAGTCAGCGCTCGCACCCCGCCCGGCCTGACCGACGAGCACGTCAGCCATCCGGAGCGAGCCGATCCGGCTCAGCCTCGCAGGGGAGTTCGGCGCAACAAAAAACCCGGCCTTGGGCCGGGTTTCCTGCAAGCTGGGGATCTAGGATTCGAACCTAGACTAACTGATCCAGAGTCAGCCGTGCTACCGTTACACCAATCCCCATTTACTCGGGCGTCGGGTTGGTCTCGACGCGTCTGGAGGCATGATAAAGACCCGGAGCCGAACTTGCAAGACCGGCTTGGCCAAGGAATTGAAGACGGGGCGCCGGCCGCTGGGTTAGAAGGAGACGCCGGGGGTCTCACGTTCCTTTTCTGAGCCGAGTTCGAAGAGCTGTGCGGGGGCGAATCCCATCGCATTGGCCACGAGGTTGGTCGGAAAGCTCTCCCGGGCGGTGTTGTATTGCTGGACGCTGTTGTTGAAGACCTGACGCGCGGAGGCGATCAGGCCCTCGGTCGTGCTCAACTCTTGCTGAAGCGCCATCATGTTCTGGTTGGCCTTCAGGTCGGGATAGGCCTCGGCGACCGCGAAGAGGCGGCCGAGTACGCCGTTGAGCTGGGTCTCGGCGGCGGCCAGTCCGGCCATCGACGAGGGATCGCCGGGGTTGGCCGAGGCCGTCCGGCTGGCCGAGAGTGCGGTGTTGCGAGCCTGGACGACGGCTTCGAGCGTCTGCCGTTCGTGGTTCAGGTAGCCCTTGGCCGTTTCGATCAGGTTGGGGATCAGGTCGTACCGCCGCTTGAGCTGCACGTCGATCTGGCTGAACGCCGTTTTGAAGCGATTGCGGAGCGCCACCAGGCCGTTGTAGGCCATGGCGATCCAGCCCATCACGGCCAAAACGACGATCCCCACCACCACGAGGACGCCCGAGATCCCTGAAAACATGGCTGCGTTCCCTTGTTCATTCCCGGCTTGAGCGGAGAGGGTGGCGATGGACGATTCGGATGTCTCGAGTCGTTACTGATCTTGCGGTGCAGGGGGGCTCCGTTCAAGTCGGAACCCCTCCGACGTGCGCGAATCGCGCTGGGGTTATTCAGGGACGACGGGTCCCGGTCAGGGTCGCGTTCCCATGCGTGGGCGACTCGATTAGAATCGCCCCGCTCGTGGTCAGGAGGACCGGGGCTCGTCGTTGGTGGAAGGACTCCGAACCGTATGAATCGACTGTCCCGCAGGGAGTGGGCGGCCGCCGTCTTGGGTCTCGGCCTGTCGGGTCTGTCCGGCTGCGCGGCGATGCGACGCAACGCCCCCTCTCCCGACCTTCGTCCCTGCACCGACGAGTTCGTGGAGACGGCGGACGGCTGGCGGCTGGGGGTGCGTCGCTACCGTCCCGAGCACCCGGACCCGGGCAAGCTCCCTGTGATCCTTTGCCATGGGTTGGGCCTCAACGCGACGTTCTGGACGATCACCGACGACCATCTCCCCTCGCAGCTCGCGGCCCACGGGTACGAGGTGTTCCTGTTCGATCTCCGGGGGTCGGGGGAGAATTCGCGCCTCGGCTCTTGCGAGCGATTCAATCGCTTCCTTCGCGAGACGCCCTTGCGCGAGCGCGGCGAGTCGAACTGGACGGTGGACGACGTGGTCCGTCACGACATGCCCGCGATCCTCGCCCACGTCGAACGCGCGACCGGGCGACGGCAGGTCAACTGGATCGGCCACAGCCTGGGGGGGATGGTCATGTTCCCCTTCCAGCAGCTCAGCCCGGAGCCCTATCGGATCGCCAATTTCGTGGGGATGGGGAGCACAATCATCCAGGCCACGACGCCTCAGAAGCCGATGATCCAGGCCAACGCCGGAATCCGACTCCTGCTGAACGTCGCGAGCGCGGGGCGGCTGGGGCGGCCGTTGACCTACTTCCGCATGCCGGGGATGGACAAGATCGACCGCTTCTACTATACGGCCGAGAACGTCGACTCACGGACGGTTTCACGGTTCTACGGCTACACCCTGGAAGATCCCGGGTCGGGCGCGCTTCGCCAGTTCGCTCCCTATCTGCGGTTCGGCCATCTGCTGTCGGCGGACCAGCGGATCGATTACGTCGATCACCTGCCGGAGGTGGTCGTGCCGACCCTCATGGTGGCCGGCGAGACCGACCTGATCTCGGACGTCCCCTCCACCCGGATGACGTTCGACCGACTCGGGAGCCCGGACAAGACCCTCTTGATCTTCGGCGAATCCGAGGGGAGCCTCGGCCGCTATGGGCATTGCGACCTCGTCTGGAGCAAGTACGCGCCCCGCGAGATTTTCCCAGAGGTCATCCGCTGGCTCGACGAGCGACAGCCGGTCCCGCGACCGAGCTCGCAATCCCACGCGAGCCCGCAGGCCGTGGCGGCCGGCTGAGCGCGATCAGCGTCCGCTCAGGAGTTCGTCGATGCAGAACCGGGACCAGGTCTCGAAGCTTTCTCGCGACGGCGCCAGCTCGGCGATCGGGATGAAGCGGGAGTCGACCAGACCGCGCTCGCGAGGAGCGACGAAGGGGTTCTCCAGCTCGTAGATGTGGACCACGCCGAGGTGGACCGAGCCGACCGGGGTGGAGTCGTCGTTGATGAGGCCGGCGAGCTTGAGGACGCCCCGACTACGGATGTCGACCTCCTCGTCCAGCTCGCGCCTCATGGCCGTGTCGTAGGCTTCGAAGCCGCAGCAACCTTCGGCGTCGGCCTCGTCGACGTGTCCGCCGACACCCAGCGAGCGGAGGCTGTGGAGCCTGGCCTCGCCCTGCGAGTTCCCCCGCGTGTAGCAGAAGACCTTCCCCTGGGAGCGGAGGACGACGTAGGGGATGATCTGCTTCAGACTGGGGTCGTCCTCGACGTCGGCTCGAGGCCGGAACGACGTCGACTCGGGGCGGAGCAGGGCGTCGAGATAACGCTGGGCGTCGGCCTCGAAGCCCTGGAACCGCCCCAGCCGGTCGAACTCGGCGGCGGGGACGACCAGGACGCGCTCGCTGGATTTCGCAGTCACTCTCGGAAGCCTCGTGATCGGGACGTCGGTGCGGACCAAAACCGAGGCTACTCTAGCATTTTCCGAGGCCCGGCGACCGAGGCGGGCCGCCCGGCGTCAATGGCGGAACAGGAACTCCTTGGAGTTGATCAGCACCCAGGCCAGGTCTTCGATCGCCGCGCGCTGGTCCTTGGCGTCCTTCAGGTGCTTGACCGCCGCGTCCATCTCGGACGGGTTGGGGGCGCGGCTGAAGGCGACCAGGTATAGCTCGTCGGTGATCGCCTCGGGGGTTTTGCCGCTCTTGGCCAGGACGGCGATGCGGCCGGCGTCGTTGCGGAGCTTGTTGTTGACGGTGGCCCCGCCGATGAGCTGCAAGGCCTGCGAGAGGTTGGAGTCGCTCTCGCGTTCGCATTCGCAGGCCAGCTCGCGCGCCGGTCGGCCGAACGTCTTGAGGAACGGATCGTCCATCTTGCCGTCCGGGATCTGGGTGGCCCGGGCCGCCGCGGGGAGGCCGGGGAAGGCGTTGGGCGTCCCGGTGACGTCGGCGATGGCGTCGAGGAGGACCTCGGCGGGGAGGAGCTTGGTCGCCGCGTGCGAGAAGTAGATCGAGTCGTCGACGTTCAGCGGGGTCGTCGCCGCCGAGAGCTGATACGTCCGGCTCTGGAGGATCGTCCGGATCAACGACTTGAGGTTGTAGCCGCTCGCGGCGAACTCCTGCGTCAGGCCGTCGATCAGCTCGTCGTTCGACGCGGGGTTCGAGTCGCGGAAGTCATCCACCGGCTCGACGATCCCGCGGCCCATCAGGTGATACCAGATCCGGTTCACGAGGCTCTTGCCGAAGAATGGGTTGTCCTTGGAGGTCAGCCAGTCGGCGAGTCGTTCGCGGCGATCCACGGCGGCGTCGTCGAGGACGGGTCCGCCGAGGGCCTTGGGGGGCATCACCTGGCCGGTCCGGGGCTGCTTCACGTCGCCCGAGCCGGTCGGATAGACGACCTCCTCGCCGGGCAGGGCGCCCGGCTTGCGGCCGACCTGCGAGAAGAACGCGGCGAAGCCGTAGTAGTCGTCCTGCGTCCACTTCTCGAACGGATGGTTGTGACACTTGGCGCACTGGATCCGCACCCCCAGGAAGAGCTGGGCCGTGGTCTCGACCGAGGTCTCGGGGTCGCGGCTGATCCGGTAGTAGTTGGTCGCCGGGTTGGCGTAGGTGGAGCCGTCGGAGGAGAGCAGGGCGTGGACGAATCGGTCCATCGGCATGCCCGATTCGAGCGCCGAGCGGATCCAGCGATGGAAGACGTAGGCCCCCTTGGGCTCGATCAGACGACCGTTCGAGCGGAGGACGTCCGCGAACTTGAGCGCCCAGAAGTCGTAGAATTCGGGACGCTCAAGCAGGGCGTCGATGAGGTGGGCGCGGCGGTCGGCCGGGCTGTCCTTGAGGAAGGCGTCGACCTCTTCCGGTCGGGGCAGGACGCCGATCACGTCGAGATAGGCGCGGCGGATGAACTCGGCGTCGGTGCAGGACTCGGACGGGGCGATCCTCATGCGGTTGAGCTTGGCGACCACCGCGCGGTCGACCACGTTGTCCTGCGGGACCTCGGCGACCTGGAAGTCGGGGACCTCGACCAGGTGGGTCAGCCGGACGATGGCGACCAGGCTGAGGTAGTGGGCGATGATCGCCGCCTCGCCCCGGTTCTTGAAGGTGACGTAGCCGTCGGCGTCGACCTCGGCCACGTCCGGGCTCGACGAGTCGTAATAGCAGATGGAGGTGACGTCTCGTCGGGAGCCGTCGGCCATGGTGAGGAGGACGGCGACCTGCTGAGTCTTGGCGGGGGCGTTGAGGACGCGGGACCCGGGGACGATCTCGAGCTTCACGGGCTCGACGGCGGCGGGGTCGTCGTGGGCGCCCTCGGCGATCCAGTCGTGCAGATACTCGAAGCTCTTGGAATCGCGCTTGAGCCGGATGCCTCCCTCGTGAGGGGCTTCGCCCAGGGGCTTGCGGAGGATCACGCTGGCGTCGGCGTCGAAGGTGTTGACGCGACGGCCGCCCGACTCGCGGCTGAGGGTGACGAAATCCTCATCCGGCAGGTAGCCGCGAAGGCTGAGCTTGAGCCCTCCCTTGCCGGTCGGCGTGCCGTGGCAGGCGCCCATGTTGCAGCCTGCCTGGCTGAGGACGGGCATCACGTCCCGACGGAAGCTGACCGGGGCGGGCTTGGTCATCCCTTCGACCCGCACCTTCGTCGAGACCTCGACGCTCCCCTTCCGGGCCGTGATCACGGCCTCGCCGTCGGCCTTGGGCGTGACCAGGCCGGTCTTCGAGACGATCGCCACGTCTTCGTTCCCGCTCGACCACTCGAGCGCCCGGGTCAGATCGCGGACGTTGCCGTCCGCGTAGGTGCCCGTCGCGATCAGCCGCGCCGTGGCGCGTCGGCCCGTCAGGACCGTGTCCGCCGGGCCGATCTCGAGCGACGCCGGGGAGCCGATCAGGGCGTCGGCCGCCTCGTCGGCGTGTGCGGTCGAGATCGCCGACGCGATCAGAATTCCGGTCAGTAAGGTCCACGTCCGGCGGGAGGTTCGGCCTCGGTTTCCAATCATGGCGGCGTTCCTTGGGATCGGAGCGGGAAAACGGGGCCATGCCCGGTCACTTCGGCGTCCGGCCGGGGAACTCCCCACCCGGCGCCGGCCTGGACCCACGCCGTTTCGGCGCGATCCTTACGGCAATTGTTTAACAAGCTACCCGGAAGCGGAGCATTTTTCAAGCAATTGTGCAATCGGTGTTTTCGAGGGGCGGGTGGGGCCCTGGATCGCGGAGCGTCTCGCAAGGTGATTGAAGCGGACTGGTCGGCGGGGGCGGGGCGGGCACCCGGCCGGACGATCGGAATTTCCGTGTCTTCGACGTCCGGGCGGGCCGTCCGGACCACGGGGACGAGAACCGCTCGCCTCGGCGACTCGGAAAGCGAGAATGACGCCCGGGGGGACGGGCTTGTTCGCAGGGGCCTAAGCCCTAAAATATGAGATGAAAAGGTCGTCCGAGAATCCGCACGTCTCGTCTCGCCGTCGACCTCCGCGGGATTCTGGGGTTCGTTCCGTCGAATCTCTCGGAAACCGTGTGATAGACTGAAGTCGAAAAGCCCACTCGGCGTGCGCGGGCGGCCCCGCCGCATCCCGCACGTCCGTGGGGCCGGCGATCGGGACGAAAGCCTGCCGAGGATCTCAAGGAGGGGGCGTGATGAAGGTTCGCGACTGGAACGGGGTGGCGCGATTCGGACTTCCCGGCCTGATCCTGGGGGTCGCCGTTTCCTGGATCGGCGGCGCGCGAGGTCCGGACCTCGCGGCCCAGACGGCGGGGGGGGAGGTCCCGGGACAGGCTTCTCCGCCGCCGCGGGCGATCGAGGCGGGCCGGGCCCAGCCGAATCGACCGGTGGTCGCCGGCGAGGCCGGAGGGACGTTGGCCTTCGTGACGACCTCACAGGGAATGCCGGGACAGTGGCTCTACTTGATCGACCCGAAAGCTCAGGCCCTGGCGGTTTACCGGTTCGACCCCTCGAATCCGAAGGGGTCGCTCAAGCTGGAAGCCGCCCGGCAATACGAGTGGGACCTGAAGCTGGAACACTACAACAACATGGCGCCGGAGCCCAGCGCCATCGAGGCGACGGTGAAGGCGCTGTCGCAGCCCGGACGAACCACGAGGGACCGCTAAGGCGGGCGCGCGAGTCGGCCTCGGTCCTCGGCACACTGAAAATCGACCCACCCACGGCCCGCCGGGCCGATATCGACCGCGAGGACCCTGTCCATGGCTCAGTTTTACACGCTTGAAGAAGCCGCCCGCGTCCTGGGGATGAGTCCTGAGGAACTCAAGGCGAAGGCCCAGCAGCGCGAGGTCCGGGCGTTCCTCGACGGCGGGACCTGGCGGTTTCGCGTCGTCGACATCGACGAGCTGGCCCGTCGCCACGGCCTGGGGAGCGACGCCGAGTTGCGGCTCTCCGACCTGGAAGTCCCCACCCCCTCCGCCGGCGACCTCGACGAGCTCGACCTCTCCGAGTTCCAGCTCGGCGTCGCCAAGGCGGACCTAGGCTCCGAGACGATGCAGTTCGGCAGCACCGGCCAGGACGATGAGGCCGTCTCCGACCACGACCTGATGATCGACGACCTCTCGGTCCCCCCCAACCCGGTCACCGGGTCGAGCTCGGTCATCATCGGCATGTCCTCCAGCGGCAAGCTTCCCACCGACTCCGACGTCCGACTGGTCCCCGACAATGTGAAGGGCGCCAGCGACTCCGACGTCCGCCTGGGCTCGCCGATCTATCGGGGCCCGAGCGACTCGGACGTCACCCTCATCAAGGACGACACCTCGGAGCACGGCCTGTTCGCCGCCTCGAGCGCGTCGGACAGCGGGATGCGGCCCGGCCCGATGATCGGCTCCTCGGCCGAGGTCCCCGCCGTCGGCTCGTCCGACAGCGACTTCGAACTCAATCCGTCGAGCGAGCTCGTCGACGCCCTCCAGCCCGAGTCCGGCAGCGACTTCGAGCTCAGCGCCCTCGACGCCAGCGACGAGTTCGAGGCCACTCCGCTGAAGCCGAGCGACTCGGACGTCACCGCCGCCGACCCGAACCTCTCCGGCATCAACCTCTCGCGCCCCAGCGACTCGGGCATCAACCTGCTCGGCTCGTTCAACTCCGGAGGGGGCGGCGAGTCGATCGAACTGGCCCCTCTGAGTGACGAGGACCTGCCGACGAACAGGCCCAGGCCCGCCGCCGCGGCTCCGGCCAAGCCCAAGGCGTCGCTCTCCGCCACCCCGCCGCCGGCCGTGGGCAAGGGGGAGAAGGACATCTTCGACGACACCGACTTCGAGGTCGACGCCGCGCTCGACGACGAGTCGGACGACAAGACCGTCCAGCTCAACGCCGGCAGCGACTTCGACCTGGAAGACAGCGACAGCGCCTCGGAGGTCTTCGCGATCGACGAGGAGGACGTCGACATCAACGCCGCCACCGCCATGGCGCCCGCCTCGTTCAGCGACGACGACGACGACGAGGACGACGGCTTCGACGACGCGGTCTCCAGCGAGATGGCGACCGCCTGGGCCTCCGACGACTCCCCGTCCAGCTCCGCCTCGGCGCCCGGCGTGGTCATCTCCCGCGAGCCGGCCGCCGACTGGGACGGCCTCTCCGTCGGGCTCCTGGCCGTCGCCAGCGTCTTCATCCTCCTGTCCTCGTTCCTCGCGTACGACCTCGTCCGGAACCTCTACGACTTCAACGAAGGCGGCCCCGCGTCCGGGCTCGTCAAGTCGATCTCCGGGCTGGTCTTCCAATGATCCCCGGGGAGTCCGGCCGGGTCGGGCTTGCCCGATCCGCCGGAATCCGCTAAGACGACGTCGCGAAGCCTTCGCGAGACACCCACGACGACCCGTCCCCGCCGAATCTCTCGTGCGGCGGCGGGTCGCGTCGCGTCGCATCTTTCGGCTTCTCCCGCTTCGGTCTGTTCCTGGAGGGAATCGGGACGAATGATCCCCGCGCCTCGTCGACGAGCCTGGACGATCCTCGCCCTGGCGTGCGCCGCGGCCGGATCGGGGTGCAGCCAGTTCAGCTCGCGTCAGCGGGTCGAGGAGAGCCGTCGTTACATCCAGGCCCTGCGCTCGGAGAACGACCAGCTCAAGGATCAGATCCTGGCCTTCCGGAACCAGAACCAGGACTTCTCGGAGCGGTCGGTCGACGACGCTCGCCGCCTCGCCGTCCAGAGCGACACCATCGAGGGGCTTCGCCGCAGCGTGCACGCCTACCAGGCCGAGCACGACGAGTTGAAGACCGCCTTCCGAGAGCTGCGTGACAGCCTGCCCTCGGCCGTGCGGTCCGCCATGTCCGAGTCTGGAGCCCGCGTCGCCCTGGATACCGACCGAGCCTCGGAGGTGAGCGACGTCACGCCCCCGACGCCGGTGGCCGCCCCACGTCAGGAGCGCAGGAAGCCCGTCGCGACCGAGCATGAGGCGACCGAACGGCCCCGAGGCGAGTGGGGCCCCGCGTCGTCGCCACCCCGGCGCGACGAGCCGAGCCTCGATCCGTCCCCTTGACGTGACCGGGATCCGGCTTGGATAATTCCGCGGACGTCGGGCGTGATCCCTTGGGGACGTCCGAGAACCGCCCCAGCCGTCCGCTCCGGCCCGGGGGCCGTCCGCCTTTCGGCCGGCGGCGGTCGACCTCGCCCCCAGGCGCCCATGATACCGATCCCGCTTCTGATCGCGCTCTTGCTGGCCTTCGGCATCGAGTCCCCCTCCTCGCCTCCTGACGACGTTCGAGGGACGATCGCCGGAGCCGTCGGGGCGGCGCTCGGGGTCGCCGCGGTCTCGTTCGCCCTCGGGTTGTGGACGGCCTTCCGCGTGCGCCGCCGGGGATTCGCCACCGTTCGGGTGCGGCGGTCCTTCGTCGCCGGCTCCCGACTGCTGAGCCTGGCGACGGTGGCCGCCTTCGGCTGGATGATCCACTTCGGGGGGTGGCCGGGGCTCGTGCTGGGGACCTGGGGGTGGCGGGGTTCGATCCTCGTCGACGATGCGCTTCTCATCGCCCCGTTCCTTGCGATGCAACTCCTCTCCTGGTGGGGGACGTTCTACGGCGAACGCGCGATTCATGGGCTTCCCCCCTCGCACGTGGGGTATCGGGTGGGCCGTCACCTCTACCTTCGGGAGCGGCAGTCGCTAGCCCTGGTCCTGCCCATCGTCACGATCTTCGTCATCCGGAACGACCTCCTCGGCCGACTCTGGCCGTCCTGGCAGCAGAACCCGTACGCCGAGACGGCGGAACTCGCCGTGCTGGGCGTCCTCGTCCTGGCGGTCTCTCCGGCCTTCATCCGACTGGCCTGGCCGACCCGTTCGCTCCCCGACGGTCCGCTGCGACGACGACTGGAGGCGGTCGCGCGACGATCGGGGTTCCGTTTCGCGGACGTGCTGGTCTGGGACACCGATCACACGATGATCAACGCTTGCGTGACCGGCATCTTGCCCCGATTCCGCTACGTGCTGCTGTCGGACGCCTTGATCGACGCCCTGACCCCACTGGAGATCGCGGCCGTTTTCGGCCATGAGATCGGCCACGTCGCACATCGTCACCTGCAATATTTCCTGTTCTTCTTCGTGGGCTGCCTCGCCGTCCTGACGATGGGGTCGGAGGTCTTCGCCGGCCTGGAAGCCTGGATCGCGACCCTGACGACGGCCGATCCCGCGGCCCCGTCCGCGTTTCGCGACGTGATCGAGGGGCTCGTCGTCCTGGTCGCGGTCGGCCTGGCTTTTGGGACGGTCTTCGGCCACCTCTCCCGGCGATTCGAACGCCAGGCCGACGTTTACGGCTGCAAGGTCGTCTCGTGCGGCTCGGCCGACTGTCCGCACCACTTCGACTTCGACGAGTTCCCCGAGAGCGGCGACACGCCCATCCGGAACGTCTGCCCCACCGGGGTGCGGATCTTCGCCGACGCGCTGGCGTCGGTCGCCCATCAGAACGGGATCGACGCCGAGGCCCGCTCGTGGCGTCATGGGAGCATCGCCAGTCGAATCGCCTTCCTCCAGAAGCTGGCCGTCGCCCCGGAACGCGAAGCGGCGTTCCAGCGTCAGGTGCGCAACGTGAGGTACGGGCTTGCGGCCGGCCTGGCCGCCTCGGTCGGCCTCGCTGGCGCGGCGCACTGGTTCGGCGTCCTTCGCTGATCCGGCGCCGGGCCTCGGTTTCTTCGCGATGTCGCTTGAGTCGGATTTGAGCGATCTCGCGACTTCTGGTATAAGGTCTCGGCTCATCCCCGGATTGGCGACGGGGGACGGCCTGGATTGCCCGAGCCCACCAGCACGACAAGGAGGTCGTCATGGTCCGGTGGCCGATTCGCATCAAGCTCATGGTCGGCCTCTGCGTGGTCGTCGGGATGATGCTCATCCTGATGGGCGGCTCGATCTTCGGGCTGCATTCCTTCCACGTCAGCAACCTCTCGCTCACCGACCAGCTTCGCGAGTTGGGGGCGTCGAAGGACCTCATCGAATCGGTCTTCCGCCTGCATGCGCCTCGGGAGCATACCGCCCAGGAACGGGCCAACCTGATCGCATCGGCCGAGTCCGCCCGCGAGGCCCTGGCGGGGTACTTCCAGGAGCTGAAGCAGAACACCATGCGCGGGAATCGGGCCAACAGCGGCCTGGACGAGCTGGGGCTGTCGTTCCTGATGGACGACGGGTTGGCGGCGGTCCTCCAGGATCTGAGGCCGACCGACCCGCCGGTCGGTCCGGCGCTCCACGGCACAAGCTACTACGTCACGCAGCACCCGGAGATGCTCCCGCAGCTCGAACCGGCCACCGACCTGGCCTCGCGGATCGAGCGGCTGAAGCACATCGTCATGCTGCTCCCAAAAGAGTTGCACGAGGACTTTTTCGAGATTTTGTCGATGTCCAAAACGCAGTACCAGGCGAGCCGGGTCATCGTCTGGACGTCGGCCTTGATGGTCCTCGGCATGCTCTGCGGCCTGATGGCCCTGTTCCATCGTTGGGTGCTCAACCCGGTTCGGCTCCTCCAGCGCGGTGTGCGTCGGGTTGCGAGGGGCTCCTTCGACTACAAGATCGACCTGAACTCCGGCGACGAGATGGAAGACCTGGCCGCCGCCTTCAATGACATGACGGCGCGGATCAGCATGACATACGCGGAACTGGAACAGCAGGTCCAGGAGCGGAGCCGCGAACTCGTCCGCTCCGAGCGGCTGGCGGGAGTCGGGTTCCTGGCGGCCGGCGTCGCCCACGAGATCAACAACCCGCTCGCCTCGATCGCCTTCTGCTCCGAAGCCCTGGAAAACCGCCTGGGGGCCCTTGCCGGATCGGCCGACGACCCGGAGCACCGGGTCATCGGCAACTACCTCAAGATGATCCAGGAAGAGGCGTTCCGGTGTAAGAACATCACCGAGAAGCTGCTCGACTTCGCCCGTTGCGGCGACATCAAACGCGAGCGGGCCGACCTCCCCAGTCTGATTCAGGGGGTGGTCGACATGATCAGGCACATCGGGAAGTATCGCGGCAAGACCATCCAGTTTCAGCCGAAGGAAGCGGTCCTCGCCCATGTAGACAGCCAGGAGATCAAGCAGGTCATCCTGAACCTGGCCGTCAACGCCCTCGAATCGATGGACGCCGGAGGCGTACTGCGGATCGACGTCCGCTACGACCGGGGGATGGCCGAGATCGTCCTCGCCGACAACGGCTGCGGCATGTCGCCCGACGTGCTTGAGAACATCTTCGAGCCGTTCTTCACGCGGCGACGCGACGGCAAGGGGACCGGGCTGGGGCTTTCCATCACCCACAGGATCGTCAACCAGCATCACGGCGAGATCACGGCGACGAGCCCCGGAGAGGGCCGGGGGTCGACGTTCCGCGTCCGCCTGCCGATCCACCCGTCCGAGAAGGTCGAGGACGCTCCTCGCGAACTCGCCGCGCCGGTCCAGTTCGCCTGAGCGGGCCCTCGCGACCCGGTCGCGGACGCTCGCAGACATCGAAATCAACGCTCGGGAAGAGGTCAGGGAGGAAGCCATGATCGACAAGTCGCATCGCGGAGGTTTGCGGATCCTGTTCGCCGACGATGAGGCGCACCTCCGCGACCTGATGCAGATGGAACTGCCCCGCCTCGGCCACGAGGTCACCGTCTGTCCCGACGGCACCGCCGCCCTGAAGGCCCTCGATCGCGGCAGCTATGACGCAGCCCTGCTCGACATCCGCATGCCCGGGATCACCGGCATCGAGGTCCTCACGCAGATCAAGCAGATCAGCCCCGACACGCAGGTCATCCTGCTGACCGGCCACGCCACCGTAGACACCGCCGTACAGGCGCTCCGGCTGGGCGCGTTCGACTACCTGACCAAGCCTTGCAAATGGGCCGAGCTTGAGGTGCTGCTCAATCGCGTCGCCGAGCGCCGCGACCTGTCGAACAAGGCGGTCGCCCTGGAGAGCCGACTCAAGGCGGCCGAGGGGGCCCCGCTGATCATCGGCGAGACTCCGGCGATGCAGCAGGTCCGCCGCCTGATCGAGACCATCGCACCCACCGACGCCACGGTCATGATCCTGGGCGACACCGGCACCGGCAAGGAACTGGTCGCCCGGAACCTCCACGAGCGGAGCGACCGCTCGCAGCGAGTCTTCATCCCCGTCAACTGCGGCGCTCTGCCCGAGAGCCTCGTCGAGAGCGAGCTGTTCGGGCATCGCAAGGGGGCCTTCACGGGCGCGGAGTCCAACCGCAAGGGCCTGTTCGAGGTCGCCAACGGCGGCACGCTGTTCCTCGACGAGGTGGGCGAACTGGACAAGAGCGTCCAGGTCAAGCTCCTCCGGTTCCTCGAATCGGGCGAGATCCGCCGGGTCGGCGAGAACGAGCCGTTTCGCGTGGACGTTCGGGTCGTCTGCGCGACCAACCGCGACCTTCGCGAGATGGTCTCGAACGACCTGTTCCGCGAGGACCTCTTCTTCCGGCTCAACACCTTCGAGATCATCCTGCCGCCGCTCCGAGAGCGTCGCTACGACATCCCCGAACTGGCCCGCCACATGCTCTCGCGCTACGCGGCCCGGCGAGGGCTGACCGAGACCTCGATCTCGCCCGAGGCGGTGGAAGTCCTCACGGCGCACGACTGGCCCGGCAACATCCGCGAGCTGGCCAACGCCGTCGAGCGAGCCCTGATCCTCGCCGGCAACGGCCCGATCCGGGCCGAACACCTGCCGACCCAGTTTCCCGCCCGGAACCGCGTCCAGCACGGTTCGGCCCAGCCGATCGCCGCTCCCCATTTCGCCATCCCGGACGGCAACCCCACCCTCCGCGACATCGAGATGAGCTACATCCAGGTCGTCCTGGAAAAGCATAACGGCAACAAACCGGCCGCCTCCAAGGAGTTGGGGATCAGCCTCAAGACGCTGTACAACAAGATCAATCAGCTCCAGCAAATGTGATCCGGAGCGTCGCGGCCCCCGATTGGTCGTTCCCTTCCGCTCGCCCCCCGCCTACGATGAGGGTTGACGCATCTGTCGGGCACGAGCGAAGGGGGTGTACCGTGGGTCGTGACTGGCTTCGTCGGGATTTCTTGCGTTCGGCGTCCGTCGCGGGCGCGTCGCTGGGGAGCTGGGAGCTG
The DNA here is from genome assembly GCF_001610895.1 of Planctomyces sp. SH-PL62. Classification (NCBI taxonomy): domain Bacteria; kingdom Pseudomonadati; phylum Planctomycetota; class Planctomycetia; order Planctomycetales; family Planctomycetaceae; genus Planctomyces; species Planctomyces sp. SH-PL62. The sequence continues at coordinate 3,897,797 of NZ_CP011273.1, forward strand.
TTGCGGGGGATCACGCCGGCGGCCGAGGACGCGAAGGTCCGACCCGACGCCGTGCGGCTCCGACCCGAGATCGAGCCTGTCGTCCGCTGGATCGAGGAGACCCCTCGCGAGGCGGTTTTCGAGAAGGCCGTCGCCGAGCTGAAGTCCGGGCTCTCGTATCGATCGCTGCTCGGCGGACTATTCCTGGCCGGAGTTCGGAATATCCAGCCCCGTCCGGTCGGGTTCAAGTTCCATGCGGTGATGGTGATCAACTCGGCCCACTTGCTAGGCCAGTCGGCTCCGACGTCCCAGCGGCTGCTGCCGATGTTCTGGGCGCTCGACAACTTCAAGTCGTCCCAGGCGAAGGACGTCGAGGAGGGGGACTGGACCCTCGGGTCTGTGGACGAGGGCCGCGTGCCGAAGCCGCACCGGGCGAAGGAGGACTTCGTTCGGGCGATGGAGGCCTGGGACGTCGACGGGGCCGACGTGGCCGTCGCGGGCCTCTGCCGAGGCTCCGGGGCCGCCGAGGCGATGGAACCCTTCTGGCGGATGGCCGTGCGCGATCAGCGCGACATCGGACACAAGCCGATCTTCGCCGCCCAGAGCTGGCGGACCCTCCAGGCGATCGGCTGGGAACACGCCGAGCCCGTGCTCCGGTCGCTGGCCTACGGCTTGCTCGACCTGCGCGGCGATCGTCCCGGACCCATCGGCCCCTATGAGGAGAACCTCAGGAACGCCGGCGAGATCGGGGCCGACTGGCAGGTCGGCCGCCCGGACCCCGACGCCACCGTCGCGCTCCTGACGATGCTTCGGGAGGCCACGCCGGAGGCCGCGTCGGCGGAGGTCGTCAAGCTGCTGAAAAGCGGGATCGACCCCGGGTCGATCTGGGACGCCGTGCTCCTGTTCTCCAGCGAATTGATGATGCGGAACCCCGGGATCATCGCGATCCACGCCACGACGGCCGCCAATTCGCTGCACTACATCTACGGGGCGAGCGGCGACGACACCACGCGCAAGCTCGCCTTGCTCCAGGCCGTCGGTTGGCAGCCGCTCTACCGCGAGCGGATCAAGTCGCCCAATCCGATCGCCATCGACGCGATCCCGGAAGACGCGCCGGTGTCGACCGACCTGGAGGCCGTCCAGGGAATCTTCGAGGCCGTCGGCAAGGACCGCGAGCGGGCCGCAGCCGAGACGGTCAGCTTCCTGTCGCGAGGTGGTTCCCCCCGTGAGCTGTTCGACGCGGCCTCGCGGATGATCTTCCTCAAGGGGACGGACAGCCACGACTACAAGTACGGAGCGGCCGTGTGGGAAGAGGCCCTGCACACGACCGACCCGAAATGGCGGCCTCGCCTCGCCGCTGCGGCCATGTACCACCTGCCGGGTGCGAGTCGGCCCGACAGCCCGCTCATGATTCGCGCCCGTGAGGCGGTCGCGAACGTTCTGGGCTGACGCCGAACTCGAAAATGCGGGACCGCCGACCGTCCGTCAGGCGGATCGGCCGTTCCGCTTCAGTTCCTTGTAAGCCTCGACGGCCATGCGGTCGCAGGCCTCGTTCTCGGCATGCCCGCGATGGCCCAGGACGTGGGTGACGCGAATCTGGTGACCGGCGAGCAACTCGTCGAGCCGCTTCCAGAGGTCCACGTTCATCACCGGCTTGAGGACGTTGCCGTCCTTCCGCTGCCAGCCTCGACGCTTCCAGTTGGGCATCCACTCCTTGATGCCCTTGGCCACATACTGGCTGTCGGTCACCAGTTCGACCTGGCATCGTCGCTTGAGCGAGGCGAGGCCCTCGATGGGGCCCATCAGCTCCATCCGGTTGTTCGTCGTCTCCCACTCGGCCCCTGAGGCCTCGCGCACCTGGCCGCTGGCGGGGTGCTGGAGGATGTAGGCCCATCCTCCGGGCCCCGGGTTGCCGCTGCAGGCACCGTCCGTGAAGAGCTTAACGAGGTCGGCGGGGGCCGAGGCGTCCGGTTCCATAATCGCTGTTCGATCCTTCAAGGGCCGCTCGCGGGTGAGCGGATCGACGTGAGCGGGCTCGGGAGACCCCTCCCGGCCGGTCCTTGATGATCGGAACAACGCCGGACGCCGTCAAGTCGACCCGTCGATCAGTATTTGCGGACGACGCCGACCAGGACGCCCAGGATGTCGACGTGATCACGGAAGATGGGCTTCATGGCCCGGTTGGCCGGCTCCAGCCGCACCCGGCTGCGATCGCGGAAGATTCGCTTGAGCGTCGCCTCGCCGTCCTCGTCGCGGACGGCGACGATCTGGCCGTCGCGGGCCTGATCCTGCTGCTTGATGATGACGAAGTCGCCGTCGGCGATATGCTCCTCGATCATCGAGTCTCCCGTGACCCGGAGCGCGAATTTCGAACCATCCTCGACCCAGTCGGAGAAGGTCAATTCGTCGTCCTGCTCGATCGCCTCGATCGGCTGGCCCGCGGCGATCCGCCCCACCAGCTTCAGGCCCGCCGCCTGCGGGAGCGTCGCCGGGTCTTCCAGGAGCTGGATCGCCCGAGACATATTCGGCTCGCGATGGATCAGGCCTTTCTTCTGAAGGGCCTTGAGGTGGCACATCACGCCGTTGGGGCTCTTGATCTGGAAATGGAGCCCGATCTCTCGGACCGTGGGGCCGTATCCACGTCCCTGAATCTTGCTTCGGATGAAATTGTAGATTTCGCGCTGACGCGCGGTGAGGGAGTCAACATCGGCCATCGAAGGCTCCGTTCAAGTGATGTCCGGCTTGGGACTGGGAGCCCGCATGCGTTATGGGACAGTCATAGCACACGGACGATCAGTAACTGACCCTTTGTGGCTAATGTACAGCGGTCGTCTAGCGCACGCCAGAACATTTTTCCAGCCGTGTCCCGCAGCCCTGCACAAGATCCTTTCATCGCCACGCAAGATCAAGGAAGGAATTGCCTTAGAGCTGGATGTCGGTTAATTTCGAGGGCCGTCGTTTTTTCCCACCGCAGGCGTATTCGGATCGATCATCGATGCACACGCAAAAGCACGTCCTCGCCATCCACGCTCATCCTGACGACGTCGAGTTCCAGTGCGCCGGGACGCTCGCTCTTCTGAAGCAGGCGGGCTATTCGGTCACGATCGCGACGATGACCCCGGGGGACTGCGGCAGCGCCGAGCACGATTGCGAGACCATCGCCGCGATCCGTCGCGGCGAGGCCAAGGCGGCGGCCGATCTGATCGAGGCCGACTACGTGTGCCTGGAGTTCCGGGACCTGTCGATCTTCAACGACGACGAGTCCCGGCGACGGGTGACGGAGGCTCTCCGGAGGATCCGTCCCGACGTGATCCTGACGGCGCCCCCGGTCGACTACCTCTGCGATCACGAGATGACGAGCCTGCTGGTGCGCGACGCCTGCTTCGCGGCGGGGTGCCCGAATTACGCCACCCGGCAATGGGAGCCGGCGAAAGCCCTGGATCGGATCCCCCACCTCTACTTCGTCGATGCGCTGGAGGGGATCGATCGCGACGGCCGTCCCGCGCCGGTGGACTTCCACGTGGACGTGACCGAGGTCTTCGAGGTCAAGCGGAAGATGCTCGCCTGCCACGCCAGCCAGCGCGACTGGTTGCTGCGGCAGCATGGAATCGACGAGTATCTGGAGAGCCAGAAGCGCTGGGGTGAGGTTCGGGGGAAGGAGATCGGGGTCGCGAAGGCCGAGGCTTTCCGGCAGTACCAGGGGCATCCTTACCCGCACGACAATCTGCTGCTGGAGCTGCTCGGGCAGGACGGGCGGGGCGGCCGGGCGGTCGCGAAGCCGTGAGCCGGCCGCCACGGGTCAGGGGGTGGTGTAGTCGATCAGCTGCGCGATCAGGCTCTTGAGGTCGCGCCGGTGGACGATCCGGTCGATGAAGCCGTGCTTGAGATGGAACTCGCTGGTCTGGAATCCCTCGGGGAGCTGGACGCGGACCGTCTGCTCGATGACGCGGGGCCCGGCAAAGCCGATGAGGGCCTTGGGCTCGGCGATGATGATGTCGCCGAGCGAGGCGAAGCTCGCGGCGACGCCCCCCATCGTCGGATGGGTCAGGACGCTGATGAACAGGCCGCCGGCCGATCGATAGCGGCCCAGGGCGGTGGAGACCTTGGCCATCTGCATCAGGGAGTAGATCCCTTCGTGCATTCGGGCGCCGCCGCCGGAACCGGAGACGATCACGAGCGGGAGCTTCTGGCGGGTGGCTTCCTCGACGGCTCGAGTCAGCTTCTCGCCGACGACCGAGCCCATGCTCCCCATGATGAAGCCGCTGTCGGTGATGCCGAAGACGATGCGGCGGCCCTTGATGAAGCCCTGGCCCACGAGAGCGGCCTCGTTGAGCCCGGTGCGGGCCTGCTCGGCCCGGACGCGTTCGGGGTAGGGGCGGCGGTCGTCGAACTCCAGGGGGTCGGCGGGCTGGAGGTCGGGGAACCAGTTCTCGAACGTGTCCTGGTCGAGGAGCTGACGGATCCGCTCGACGGCCGTCAGGGCCATATGGTGGTTGCATTCCGGGCAGACGCTCAGGTTCTGCTCAACCTGCTTGCGGAAGAGCGTCGCGCCGCAGCCGTCGCAGCGCATCCAGACGCCTTCCGGGACGCGCTTCGCTTCGAAGTGGCCATGCCAGGCGTGAAGGGGTCCTCCTTTGGCGGCCATGGGCGATCTGACTCCTGAGTGGATCTGAAGGTCTTACCGCGCACCCGCCATGCGCCTTGTCGCGCGGGACGTCCCACACTTTCCGGGCGGGGCGATCTTGTCAAGAGGAGCCGGGGCCGCCGAGGAAGTCGGCGGGGACCTCGATGCATTCAAATCCGCAGCAGGGGAGGAATTCATCGAGCTGGAGCCGGGGCACGCGTTTCAGGTATCCGGCGATCAGCCGTCCGATCGGCTCGCCGGCGACGAGTCCGAAGGCCTCGTCGGGGTGGCGACGGAAGAGGGGGCGGAAGGCTCCTCGAATCCGTTCCATGGCCTCCTCGATCGTTTCGCCCTGAGGGGGGCGGATGGTCCTGGGGTCGTCGATCCACTGGCGGAAGAGTTTGATGTTGCGTCGTCGGATCTCCTCGATCTGGAGGCCCTGCCAGAGCCCTTGATCGAGGTTCCGGAAGTCGTCGATCCGCTTGGGACGCAGTCCCAGCGCCTTGCCGACGATTTCGGCGGTGCGCACCACACTCTCGCCGGGCCCACAGTAGAGCGCGGAGAGGCGGGTCTGATCCTCGCGCACGGCCAGACGTTCCGCCAGCTCGACGACTTCGGTGCGTCCCTGGTCGCTCAGCGGGATGTCGAGCACGCCTTGCACCCGGTTCTGCTCGTCGTAGAGCGTGGCGCCGGGGCGGATCAGTAGAACCTGCGATGACATCGACACGGCCATCGTTTCTCGTCGAGATCGGCCTCGGCGTATTCGAGCACCGCCCCGTTGCGGCGGCGTCTCGCCCAGGTCGATCCCTCCTTGCACCTTTCAGTTGAGCCGGATTTCCACCCCAGGGTCACGATCTTGGCTCGCCGCGACAGGCCGAGGCGGAGGGGCGATCCCCTTCTCGAATCGGCGTCGCTTGATTCTCGAATCGGCGTCGCTTGATTTCGCGAAGAAGGAAGAGGCAGGACGGTCGGGAGCTTGGGCGGTGGATCCGATTGGTCGAACGATTCGGAAATCGAACCGATGCGATCGGGGGATGCGCCTTGGTTGACGGAGGATCAGGCCGCATCGTATGGTCTCGTTCTACCATTTTTGAACGGGCCTGACAAGATTTCGAATCGCCAGAGCGGCGAAGCGCGTCGGTCGGCCGTCGGGAGGGGAGAGCGCCATGAATCGGCTCTATGCGACGTGCCTCGTCCTGATGCTGGGACCTGCAGTCCTCGCGGGCCAACCTGCGGAGGAAGACGACACTCTGGCCGCTGTCTTCGACGCCCATCTGAAGGAGTCGTTTCGTCGCGAGCCTCTGTCCGCGACGAGGCTGGGCGAGCATGCCTACGACGATCGGCTCGACGACGTTTCGCCCGAGGCGAGGCGGTCGAACCTGGAGTTCCTCCGCGAGACGCTCCGAAAGCTGTCGAGCGAGGTCCGGCCTGACAAGCTCTCCGACGCGGGAAAGGTCGATTACGACGTCTTCCGGAGGCACCTTGAAGGGGCGATCTGGAGCCGTGAGACGTTCGATCCGTTCCGGGACGATCCGCGAATCTACGGCGATTACGTCGCCGAGAGCGTCTATCTGCTGCTGACGCAGTCGTCCCTGCCGCGCGAGGTGAATCGGCGGAACGCCCTCAAACGGATGGATCAGATTCCGCGCGTCCTGGAGACGGCCCGCGTGACGATCGGCCCCTCACCTCGGGTCAAGGTCGAGACCGCGATCCGCCAGACCGAGGGGGCGGTGGCCTTCTACAAGACGGATGTGTTTCGGCTCGCCGGCGACGAGCCGGGGGAGGGGGGGTTCGCCGGTCCCGCCGCGAAGGTGGTCGACGCCCTTGGGGGACACCTCGCGTTCTTGAAGGACGAGGTCCTC